>CAJPNK010000001.1 GCA_905372095.1 Candidatus Saccharimonadota bacterium
GAAGCTTATCGCAGTCTTCCACGTCCTTCATCGGTAATATACGTCTAGGCATCCATTTAGTGCCCTTGAGTACCTTTTTATGCATTGACTTAACTAGTAATTGCTATCCGCAAACGATAATCTACCCTGCTCAATGAATAGCTCGCTATTATTTGGCCGGTATATCCGCAACTGCTATGCAATCACTTGCCGTCAATCTTTCTTTTACATCACTGAATTGTTAAGCAGCCTGCGTCCGTCTCGTTTCTATAAACTTGAACGCACATTTCGTCGCATCAACTAGAAGTTGATGACACTCGTCTGCGTTCAAGACGTGGTGGATTAGACTTTACTCATCATAACACTGCCAGACTGATTTGTCTACACTGTCATGCAAGCAAAATTGATGTTTTTTCGACCACAATCTCGCACATATGCCGTCGATCTTTGCCATTGGTTCATTACTGAACATCAGCTAACTGACAGTTGATTATAGCAGCTATCCCGTCCAATTACAATACCGAATTTACAAAAAATTACACAAAATAAAAACTTGCCTACCGGCAAGTCTAATGGTGGGCGGCGAGGGACTCGAACCCCCGACCCTCTCGGTGTAAACGAGATGCTCTAGCCAACTGAGCTAGCCGCCCGCAAACAATCCTACTTTTCAGCTAAAACCATGGTGGGCGATGAGGGACTTGAACCTCCGACCTCGTCATTATCAGTGACGCGCTCTAACCAGCTGAGCTAATCGCCCATATTTTGGTGGAGTGTCCTGGACCAAAAGCCCAGTCCACCCCATACTTATAATGGTGGAGATACAGGGACTCAAACCCTGGACCCCCTGCTTGCAAAGCAGGTGCTCTAATCAACTGAGCTATATCCCCATTAAATTGTTAACAAACCATTAACTGTGTACATTTTACACTATGATTACGCGATTATCAAGTGTATACTATTAGGTATGGTATACGAATTTAGTTGGTTTTCATTTCTCATCGGCATAATAATTCTAATCTGCGGCGCTGCCTTGACAGTCTGGTATCAACAAATTGCTGACAACTTTGGCAGCGGCGTCGGCAGCTACGAGCGCTACCGTCTATGCGGACTAATAGCCTGCGCACTAGGATTTGTCGTTATGCTTAACCTGCATACACTTTTGCTAAAATTATTCTTCAGTTTATTCTTCAGCGGCATCTCGCGAGAGTAAGCGCAACTCGTCGTCTTGGAAATCACTTACCAACGCTTTATAGCGTGATGACCGCGAGCATTTTTTCTTTCGCATGGCCATAACCTAAATTTTAAACCATAAAACCCTCTGCGAACAGAGGGTTTTATAAAGTTTAACAACTTGATTGTGCAATCTATCTCAATCTGTGGTAAATTTTAGCCTTGCCCCTAAGGACTGAATTCGAAAGCGAAATTTACTAAAACTTTCGAAAAGACCGACCTAGCTTCAAAGGCTGATTTCTCGAGCCTTTGGCATAACTCTCCCTAGAAAGGAGGTAATCCATCCGCACCTTCCGGTACGGATACCTTGTTACGACTTAACCCCAATCATGCCCCCCACCTTAGGCCGACGAATCGGACTTCGGGTGTTGGTCACTTTCATGGTTTGACGGGCGGTGTGTACAAGACCCGGGAACGTATTCACCGCAGCTTGCTGATCTGCGATTACTAGCGATTCCGACTTCATGGAGGCGAGTTTCAGCCTCCAATCCGAACTGGGACTAGCTTTGATGCGATTTGCTCCACCTCGCGGCTTTGCTGCGCATTGTACTAGCCATTGTATCGTGTTTCTAGCCCAGGACGTAAGGGAAATACTGACCTGACATCATCCCCTCCTTCCTCTCCGTTACCGAAGCAGTCTGTCTAGAAAAATACAACTAGACACAAGGGTTGCGCTCGTTGATGGACTTAACCAAACATCTCACGACACGAGCTGACGACGGCCATGCATCACCTGTCACAGGGTTCCAAAAGGCACTAATTGGTTTCCCAAAAATTCCCTGGATGTCAAGCCCTGGTAAGGTTCTTCGTTTAGCATCGAATTAAAGAACACGATCCACCGCTTGTGCGGGTCCCCGTCAATTCCTTTATGTTTTAGTCTTGCGACCGTACTCCACAGGCGGGATACTTAACGCGTTAGCTTCGCTACTGAAGGGGTCGATACCTCCAACAGCCAGTATCCATCGTTTACGGCGTGGACTACCCGGGTATCTAATCCGGTTCGCTCCCCACGCTTTCGTGCCTTAGCGTCAGAAATGGTCCAGTCACCTGCCTACGCCATCGGTGTTCCTTCTTATATCTACGGATTTCACTCCTACACAAGAAATTCCAGTGACCTCTACCACTCTCGAGTTTGCCAGTTTGAATAATAGCCTGTATGGTTGAGCCACCAGATTTCACTATTCACTTATACAACCGCCTACGCAACTCTTTACGCCCAGTCACTCCGGATAACGCTCGGATCCTACGTATGACCGCGGCTGCTGGCACGTAGTTAGCCGATCCTTATTCATAAGTTACCGTCATATTCCTCACTTATAAAAGCAGTTTACAACCCGAAGGCCTTCATCCTGCACGCGGCGTTGCTCCATCAGGCTTTCGCCCATTGTGGAAGATTCCTCACTGCTGCCTCCCGTAGGAGTCTGGACCGTGTCTCAGTTCCAGTCTGGCTGGTCATCCTCTCAGACCAGCTACGGATCGTCGGCTTGGTGAGCCATTACCTCACCAACTACCTAATCCGACGCGGGCTTCTCCCAAAGCGGATAAATCCTTTAATCCGAAGATCATATGCGGCATTAGCCACCCTTTCGGGCAGTTATTCCTCACTTTGGGGCAAATTCCCACGCGTTACTCAGCCGTTCGCCGCTCGCCGCCAAGTAGTAAACTACTCGCGCTGCCGCTCGACTTGCATGTGTTAGGCACGCCGCCAGCGTTCATCCTGAGCCAGGATCAAACTCTCCATAAAGATGCTTCATTTGAAGCGTCTACTCAAAAATAGACTGACGATGATAATTGCACAATCAAATTGTTAAATTACTTAACCTGACTGCTAAGATGCAATTTGTAAGTTTACCTCTCGCAACCAGACTGTTCACTATTGTAGCGCTCTAACCTAATCAAGTCAACACCCTATCGCTAGTTTTTTGTAGCTAAAAATACAACGATACCCGCTAGTAAGCCAATTACAGCACCGACTACCACTTCCAAAGGGGTATGTCCCTTAGCGCTACGCGGTTTCGATACATCAAATTTCGAGATATCAATAACTTGCTTGATAGCCTCGCCCTGCTCGCCAACAGATCGCCGTACCATCAATGCGTCGTACATCACAATCGCTGCTAGAGCTAATGCTAAACCAAACAAACCACTGCCGACTCCGTCTTTCAAACCGATAATCGATACTAGCGACATCATCGTAGCACTATGAGCGCTTGGCATATTTCCCGATATGTACAGATGATCAAACACTTTCAAGGTACGCATCTTAATAGCAGCAACGACATACTTACCGCACTGCGCCATAGCCCAACCGACAGCAAAAGCTATTATATAAGGGGATACTACCATCCGCTATTTTTCTCCTTCGTCTGTATCACGTATAATCCCCATTGACGAAACTGTATCTCCGTCATTAATACGCATCACTCGAACACCCTGAGTAGTACGGCCAAGTGCTGGAATATCGTCAAGCGACACTCGGATAGTCTGTCCATTTTGACTAATCATAATTGCCTCAATCGCATCCTTCTCAAGCGTTTGAACAGCAACTATCGGACCAGTTTTTGCCGTAACAACAGCAGCCTTCACACCAACGCCGCCGCGGCGGTGACTCGGAAAATTAGCTACCTTGGTTACTTTGCCGAACCCGTTTGCGCTCATCACCAGCAATTTTTGATCAGCTGAAGTTACAATATCCATACCTACAACACTATCGTCCGTTCGTAGTCGCACACCACGCACACCGCGAGCAGCACGTCCCATCGGACGACACTCCTCCTCGCCAAAGCGAACCGCTTGTCCAGCTGAAGTCGAGATAATCACATCGTTCTTGCCAGTAGTTTGCTTGATCCAACGCAACTCATCGCCTTCATCCAAATTAATAGCAATTAAACCATTGGTGCGAATATTTGAATAGTCAGCAATCGCTGTCTTCTTGACTGTACCCTTGGTCGTCGCCATAAATAGATAGCCTTCATCAACATTTACATCTTTAGCTAGATTGATAATTGAAGTAATTTTTTCCTCTGGCTGCAGCTGCAATAAATTGACCGCCGCTACGCCCTTCGCCGCTAAGCTAGCTGCCGGCACCTCGTAGGCCTTCAGACGAAACACTCTACCCCTGTTCGTGAAAAATAACAGCCAATCATGTGTTCCAGCTGGTACTAGCTGATCAATAACGTCTTCTTCTTTAGTGGTCATACCGCGTTTACCCTTGCCGCCGCGGTTTTGACGGCGATAATCGCTGGCCAAGGTGCGTTTGATGTAATTTTCCGTTGTCAACAGCACAACAGTATCCTCTTCTGGGATTAGTTCTTCATCGCTAAACTTACCGACTTCGGTGTTGATAATTTTACTACAACGGTCATCGCCATATTTATCTTTAATTTCTAGTAATTCCTCTTTGATGATGCGAAGGATTTCGTTTTCGTCAGCCAAAACTTTTTCAAAATACGCAATCTTTTTCATTAACTCAGCTAGCTCATTCTCGATAGCTTCGCGTTCTAGACCCGTCAGTCGGCGCAATTGCATTGCCAGAATCGCCTTGGCCTGGATAACGCTCAGCGAGAACTTTTCGATGAGAGCCTTTTCAGCTTCATCTTGTGTCTTGCTAGCCCGGATAGTTCTAATTACTTCGTCAATATTATCCAGAGCAATTTTATAACCTTCCAAGATATGCGCTCTTTCCTTGGCCTTGCGCAGTTCATATTCTGTACGGCGGCGCACTACTTGGCGGCGATGTTTGATAAACTCATTCAGAATATCATGCAAACCCAAAACGCGCGGCTGCAGACGTGTCGCATCGTCAGCACTCGGCACCAAAGCTAGCATATTGTAATGGAAGTTAGTCTGTAACGCCGTCAATTTGTATAATTGGTTAAGTACTTTCTTCGGATAAGAGTCTTTTTTGAGCTCAATAACTACTCGCACATTACCGCGAGCCGACTCATCGCGCAAAGCGCTAATCGCCGTAATCTTTTTCTCGTGCACCAAATCGGCAATTTTTTCGATAAGCGTTGCTTTATTCACGCCATAAGGCATCTCAGAGACTATAATTTGATGGCGACCACGCTTGGTCTCTTCAATACTTGCCACTGCTCGTATCGTCACACTACCGCGGCCAGTCGCATAAGCTTGGCGCATCGGCGCGCCGCCGTAAACCACCGCGCCAGTTGGGAAATCTGGCCCCTTGATACACTTCATAAGGTCATCAAGCGTTGCTTCCGGATTATCAATCAGCTTAACCGTTGCATCAACCACCTCGCCTAGATTATGCGTCGGAATATTAGTTGCCATACCAACAGCAATACCAACTTGCCCATTCAACAGTAAATTCGGCAATTTAGCAGGCAGCACAATCGGTTCTTGGCGCGTAGAGTCATATGTATCGCGAAAATCAACCGTCTCTTTATCAATATCTGCCAAAAGCGACTCTGACACCCGAGTCATTTTTGCTTCGGTATAACGCATAGCTGCTGGCGGGTCACCGTCCATTGAACCAAAGTTACCTTGGCCCTGAACCAACGGATAGCGCTCCACCCAATCTTGAGCCATACGTACCATCGCATCATAAATCGAACTATCGCCATGCGGATGGTATTTACCCATCACTTCACCGACAATCTGCGCGCTTTTCACGGTCTTAGCTGTCGGCCCGATACCCATTTTATCCATTACGTACACAATACGGCGATGAACTGGCTTCATGCCATCGCGTACGTCCGGTAAAGCACGGTCAACGATGACCGACATTGAATACCGGATAAAGCTATCCTCCATAACATCTTCTACTGTTCGAATCTCGACAGACTTTGAATGGCTAACGTCGTTAGTCTGCTTGATAATCTCGCCTTCGACTGGTTTTTTTGACTCTGGTTTCATATTCCTATCCTTCTTCTCGTCCATTTACACATCTAGCTCATCAAGACTGACTTTATTAGCATTAGCTTGAATAAAATTCTTGCGCACTTCGACATCATCGCCCATTAACTTCGTAAAGATAGAATCAGCGCGCTCAGCATCCTCGAGCTTAACCTGTACCAGCACTCGATTTTCCGGGTTCATAGTTGTTTCCCAGAGTTGACTAGCATCCATTTCACCGAGACCCTTATAGCGTTGTAGAGCCGACTCGCTCAGGCCAGCTTGTTTTGCCCGTGAATCGTTTAAATCAATCTGAACGCCCTTCTCTTTGCGTGCCGCAATTAGCTCATCGTACCGCGCTTCAAGCGCCTCCTCATTATATAAATACTCTTGTTTGCTTTGGGATAATTTCAGCTTAAACAGTGGTGGTTTAGCTAGATATATGTGCCCACCCTCCACAACTGGCCGCATATAGCGGAAGAAAAACGTCATCAGCAGCGTCGCGATGTGGCTGCCATCGACATCGGCATCAGTCATGATGATAATTCTATGATAGCGCAATCCGCGAATATCAAAAGCATCGCCAATACCTACACCTACCCCTTTGATCAAGCTCAAGATCTCTCGATTGGCATACATTTTGTCTAAGCGAGCCCGCTCGGTATTGAGCACTTTACCGCGCAGAGGCAAAATCGCCTGCGTACGGCTATCGCGGCCAGTTTTTGCTGAACCGCCAGCCGAATCTCCCTCAACTATATACAATTCGCATTCCGACGGATCTTTACTAGAACAATCAGCTAATTTGCCAGGCAAACTAGCACCGTCAAGCGCTCCTTTGCGAATTACATTATCCCGCGCTGCCCGCGCTGCCTTGCGTGCTCGCGCCGCCAACAAGGCTTTATTGATAATTTTTTTAGCAATAGCTGGATTTTCCTCTAGATAATATGCGAAATATTCGTTCATTACTTGCTCGACATAGCGACGCACCTCTGGATTACCTAGTTTATTTTTAGTCTGGCCCTCAAACTGCGGATCTGGCAATTTTACTAATATCACCGCTGTCAGGCCCTCGCGGATATCATCGCCAGTCAAGTTATCTTCCTTTTCTTTGAGCAAGTTATTTTTACGAGCATAATCATTGATCACCCTGGTAAGCGCTGACCTAAATCCGACCAAGTGCGTGCCGCCATCTGGCGTCAAAACGTTATTTGCAAACGGCTTGACGGTTTCGATGTAGGAATCGTTGTATTGTACTGCTATTTCGACAACCGAGTCGCTGACTTGCTTATCGACATAGAATATCTCATCGCCAAGCACATCTTTACCCTTATTCAAATTCTTGACATAGCTCTTGATACCACCCTCGAAGTAGAATGCCTGGCGCTCGCGAGTACGCTCATCATAAACAGAGGTATAGACACCTTTAGTTAGATATGCCTGATGGCGTAAATAATTTACCACCCATTTATAATCAAATTTAACTGTCTCCTTAAAGATTTCAGCATCTGGATAGAACGTGATACAGGTGCCATCTGGCCGATCAGTTTTTCCTATTTTCTTGAGCGGTGCCACAGTTTTACCGCGAGAAAATTCGATACGATATAGCATACTACCTCTAACAACTTCAGCAATCAGCTTAGTAGATAGAGCATTAACCACGCTAGAACCAACACCATGCAAACCGCTTGACACCTTGTAGCCGCCGCCGCCGAATTTACCGCCAGCATGCAGCACAGTCAGGACTGTCTCAAGCGTACTAATGCCAGTCTTAGGGTGCTTATCTACTGGAATACCACGACCATTATCAATTACTGTCACGCCGCCGTCCGCTAACAATCTCACATCAACTCGCGACCCATAACCAGCTATAGCTTCGTCTACCGAGTTGTCGGCGATTTCTTTAATTAAATGGTGTATACCATCATATCCCGTGCTGCCAATATACATTCCTGGACGTTTGCGTACTGGCTCGAGACCTTCAAGAACTTGGATCTGCGAACTATCATACGAACCATCATTTTTTTGTTTACTCATAACGAAATCACTCCCTATTTACAGTCGCTCAGCTTGTCTATTAATACCTACATTATACCATAAAAAAAATTGTTCATTCAAGGTATTGCTGCGGTTGCCATAAGTATGATATTATAAAAGAGAGGGAAATATATCTCAAAATAACACAAAAAGGTAAACAAAATGTTTAGAAAGCTAGTATCAAATCTCGCCTTTAGCCCCGCATTAGTCGGACAGTTAGGTTTTTATGCAAAACGGTTACGCAAAGAAGAATCGGTGCGCAGATTAGGACTTATTTTTACAGCTTTTGCACTCGTTGTACAGTTTTTTGCCGTATTTCAAGCACCAGAGCCAGCTACCGCTGCCGACGCTACTGATATGGTTTATGGCGGCGTATGGAGTAAGCAAGCCTTACTAAGCACCTATGACAGCAACGTCAACAATATCCGCGACCTCTACGATGCCGTCGGCATTTCTCGCAGCGATATTGACCAAGCTGGTAATAATTTGGAGTATCACAGGAGCAACGAAGGCTTATATTCTTGGGGTATGAAACCTGTATTCGGTGCAAGCCAAGGTGAAGGCGGCTACACCGTAAAAACTGGCAGTGGTACGCGAACGTTTTATTACAGACCGCAGCGGCTTTGGGGTAATTCAGGCGCTTATTCAGCCTACGTAGCTCGTTCATCAAAGACAGGAATGTGGTTCGGAATTATGCGCAGCTGCGGTAACCTAATTACACTAACCGTCCCGCCAGCTCCCGCTTGCCCTCCTGGACAATCAGGGACCTATCCAAATTGCTACACTCCGATGTGTACTGTCCCCGGCAAGACTAACCTGCCTGCGAACGACCCGAGGTGCAAAGCTAACCCTGTCGCAGTATGTTCATCGCTAGCAATCGTTAACAACAAGAATACCTACCAATACACCGCCTCCGGTAACACCAGCAATGGCGCTTCAATTACCGGTTATAGATTTGTTGTCTATCGAGATGGTAAACAATTAAAAACCATCGAAAGCAAGACTCGAACTGTCACCGACAAAGAAACTGTAGCTGGTAAATATACAGTTAAGGCTATCCTGAAAACATCTCTAGGCGACCGTACCAGTGATAGCTGTACCAAAGAATTTCAAATTGTAGAACCAGCTAAGTGTCCGCAAAATCCTGCCTTGCTTGCCACAGATCCCAACTGTCAACCATGCCCAGGCGACACAACTTTGTGGATAAAAGATGCTAAGTGTAAAGAAGATATCATTCAAACAAAAACCGCCCAAAACACTTCGCAAGGCAACGCCGATGCTTCGACAACTACCGCCAAGGCGTCCGATCAAATTATTTACAAAATTACTGTTACAAACAAAGGATTGAAAGCTACCGATTACACCATCACCGAGAATCTCGCCGACGTCCTCCAATATGCTTCGCTAGAAAACAAAGGAGGAGCTACCTTAACCAAGGACACCTCTGGCAGCCAAGACACAGAAACTCTATTGGTATGGCCAAAAATCACACTAAAGCCTGGTGAAACTCAAACTCGCGTATTCAGCGTAAAGCTCCAAAGCACGATCTCGCCAAAAGCCACTGGCACCGGCAACCCTAATTCATACGACTGCAAGATGACCAATACTTTTGGCAATTCCGTGACCATTAATGTAGACTGTCCGGCACAAAAGCAAGCAATTGAACAAACTGTTGCTCAACTTCCACACACCGGACCTGGCGAAAACATGCTATTTGCCGGAATCACCTTCGCTGTCGTCGCATTCTTCTACGCACGATCGCGTCAGCTGAAAAAGGAAGTCCGCTTAATCCGTCGAGATTTTAACTCAGGCACTATATAAACTATAAGATTATATAAAACAAAGATGAGGTAGCTATCAATGAATAATGAAAAAATACCATCACTTAGCGATAAGCATAAAGAGCAGTACACTAGCTCTGAAGTAATCCATCGGAAAACTCAAGAGAATATTAACGCTAAAAATAAAACAGAGAAAGAAGCTAGCTCTGAAGCCTCTCAGGAACAGCTGAAAAAAGCACGCCATGAAGCCTTAAACCAAGCTAGAGAAATCGCCCAAGAACGTAAAGAAAACAAAATAAAAACCAATGAAGTCAGTCCAGAGAAGAAACGCCGCGGCCCTACCTCTAAACAAGAGCGCAAAGCCGCCTTCGACAAGACTATGACCGAGATTCAATCCGAAATGTCACCAGCCAGCAGAACTTTCAGTAAAGTTATTCATAACCCCGCCGTCGAAAAGAGCAGCGAAGTGATTGGTAATACTGTAGCACGTCCTAATGCCATATTGTCAGGGTCAGCTGCAGCTTTTATCCTTACAGCTGGTATATATTTAGTCGCTAAGCACTTCGGATATTCGCTATCTGGCACAGAGACCATTGCAACCTTCGTCTTAGGGTGGGTTATCGGCTTGATTTACGATTACATTCGCGTCCTAATATTCGGTAAATCCAAGTAACTTTTGCCAACTAACGTAATTTTATCGAAACTTCGCCGCTATTGTCGCTGTCGCGCATATTTAGAGTATTACTAGCAGGCTGTTGTGGCGCCGAAATCGGACCATTATCTGCAATTAGCTCTGTCGGCAAATTGACACTCTGCGTAGCAGAATTAACATTAGGAGACTCACCAACTTGCAGCGGTGCAGTAACTGCTGGCGGTACTGCACCAAGCTGTGACTGTGCCAAATTTATTGGATTATTTCGAGACGGCTGCTGCGGAAGCTGTAGCTGCGGCTGAGCTGGCAAGGTACTGCTAGAAGCACGAGAATAAGCGTCAGTATAATTTTGAGATTGAGCGGGTCCAGCAGCCGCCACATTGCCAGTCGAAGGCATCGGCGGTTTGGTATTAGCTGGTAGCGGCGAAGATACTGGACGCGGCGTAGTGCTATTTCTACCGGTTACTTGCTTGCGTTTCGCTAACCATTCATCCAAAAAAGATGAACTACTACTCGGTGCTATTTTATTAGGGGCGTTAGCAGCGGCTCCAGCCGTATTTTTCAACTGTTTATTATTTCCAGAAGATTGATTCATGCTAGTACGTGCCGCTATCTCACGCTCAACTTGAGCCCGCGGATGTCCGTATTTTGCAGCCGACAGTCTGCGCAAAGCATCGCCCAACTGAGCATTTTGGTGGCCCATCGGGGGAATCCATGCCATACTAAACGGCGCAGACGGCACACCTTCAATCTGGGCGACACAGACAGATTCAAAGTTTGGCAATTTCGTCAAATCTTCTGCATCAAACACTGGTGTATAGCGCTTAACCATAATTTCTGCGTCGGTTATACCAATCCGGCCGGTGATAGTTGTACCAACGTTACCGAGAATAGCCTCGCGCAGTTCTTCCTTCAGCTGCGTCATGAACTGATTAGCTAATACCAAGCTCAATCGATATTTGCGAGCCTCGCTCAAAATAGTCTCGAAACTATCAGTCGCAAAGTTCTGGAACTCATCAACATACAGCGTAAAATCTTTGCGCTCGTCCTCTGGAATCTTGGCCCGCGCCATCGCTGCAGCCTGAAACTTCATCACAAAGACAATACCAAGTAATTTAGAGTTAAGATCGCCTAATTTACCTTTCGATAAGTTCACCAGCAAAATCTTGTTATTATTCATGATGTCTTGAAAATCAAAGCCGCTTTTTGTCTGGCCAATAATATTACGCATGGCATCATTGCTAATGAACGGGCCAAATTTAGCAATAACCCAGCTGATGACCTCGCCTGCCTCGCTTGATCGCTGCGATGCCGGGAACTCCTTTGTCCAAAAATCTAACACCTGCTGGTCGGTAACGTATTTCAGCTTGTTATTTCTGAAACTATCATCAACCAAGAGCTTCGGTATATCGACAAAAGTACCGCCCGCCGGATCGCTCATTAATAACAGCGCGCAGTTACGGAATATATGCTCCAAACGCGGACCAACGATACCAGTATGTCCTGGGTCATACAAACCATAAAGCATACCGATAGCTTCTTGTACCAAAAAGTCTTTTTGGTCTGGGTGGTCAAACTCAAACATATTTAGACCAATCGGATTGTCCATATCGCTTGGGTTGAAATAAATAATGTCTTCAACGCGCTCCTTTGGCACCTTTTCTAGCAAATGCTCCGCAAGGTCCCCGTGCGGATCAACTAGGGCAAAACCCCGCCCATCCAGCATATCTTGGTAGGCTAGATTTTCCTGCAAAACTGATTTACCAACACCCGTTTGTCCAATAATATGTATATGGCGGCGGCGGTCTTTATCACTTAATCTAATTGGCTTCTTAACACCGCGAAATTCGTTGTATCCTAACAGCAAACCAGTCTCCATCACCTGCGTCGGTCCATCGACTTGCTTACTCATCTGGCGCTTGACTTGCGAGCTTGGAATACTATTCTGATCCGGCAAATGAAAAATCGTCGCCAGCTCTACGCTATTTAATATATTCTTATTAACCTGCTGCGGGAAGAAACGAAAAATATAAGACGAAGTTAGTTCTTCGATGTTTTTTGCTAACGTGAATTTAAATCCGTTAAACGTCGGCGAGTCAAATAATGCAAATGCTGCAACAATGTTTTTCAATATTACCTGAGAACGGGCTGCTGTATTAGACGAAACAACAGCCCGTATCAGTACCTCGTACCCCGGATAACGGGTTTTTTCTTGGATAGCATCAACAGTCGCCTGCTCAACGGAGTTAAGCGGCTTTTTATCCTCTGGCTTTTTGTCATCGCTCTCTGGCGGCTTCCATAGAGACTCCATAATTTCGCTCGGCGAGAAGAACACCGAAAGTCCAGTCTTTTTTTTGTCTTTGTCTTCTATGATTTTTTCAGAGACAGAAACTGCCGACTTGGCCCATCGCTCATTAGCTGGACGGATTAATATTTGGATACCTATACCATCTTCGCGAGTCGCTGCTGATAAAGCATTCAGCAATGCGCGCGATGCATCACGTTTAGATTCCATGTATGTTGCAATAGGATAAGCAAAGTTCTTCCTCAAAGTAAACTCGCCACCAATCGTACCGCTCATCTTACCGACCTTGCTAAAAACAGTATGCTCCGACACCTCTTCTAGCCGAGCCGATGGGTAGGCCGCTGCAATTGCCTGGCGAACTACCTCGGTGAGCACTGTAGGTACAACAGCATAATAGAACACCAAGCCATCGCGAGCCACTATTTCAAACGACAAATGCCTCTGCCCATAAATCTTACTCTTAAAACCTTTAGTGGCAGTACTGGATATAATATTGTACATAACCTGAGCTTGTGACAACACTTCTTCCGTCAAATCTCGTTTATCACGCCCGTCGCTAACAATATCATCGCTAGCTGGCGGCAGATGAATTAATATCGGCACCATCTTAAGCCCGCGCTCATAGTTCTTCGCCTCACGAAGAGTATTACGATAGACCATAAACACGACAAAAGACCCTAGCCCGATCACCAAAGCTATTGCAAACAATGTTACAAGAGTGCCTATCCCGCCGCCAGACACTACCTAATCCTCTACTTTCCCTATTTCGCGCCCGTAGCGTTTCCTTATATATTCTATCTGAAGTTTGCCAATCTCAACCTCGCGACGATACGGGTCGTCTTTAGTCTCTGCGATAATTTTCTTAGCTTTATCAACCCACTCCTTTTCAATAAGGTCATCATCATTGGCTATCAGCGCTGCGGCGTCATCAGATGTCGCAGACTGAACAGCGCCAGGATCCACGGTTGGCTGAACTATAGGAATTGGCTGAGGTAGCACAATTTGAGGAACCGCATTAGCAACAGCCTCTGCAGAAGCAGCATTCATCACTTCTCTAGAAGTATTTTGCTTCTCAAGATTACCGCCATCTATGCCAAAAGTAGGTGTCTCGTAACTATTCTGCGGCAGCACCTCTCTCTGCACAGGAACTTGTTCTCTTATACCCGGTTCCATATTAAGTAAATTATACCATATGCGTTTACAATTTTTCTAGGCCTCAATCCTCACTTCACACGCTTCTGATGCCGAACATACAAAAGAGCCAACAATACAAAGAGCGTAATTAATACATATGTACCTGCTTGAATTTGTCCTATTGATTGCACAGCAACAATCACAGTCGGCGCCAACGCTAACACTGCACCATACATTAAGGTATACATGTCATCAGCACTCCGCTTAGACGGCTCAGATTTATGCATACTCACAATCTTGTTTATAAATAGAAGCAAGAGAGTCAATGTGCAAGTAAGAAAAATATATATTAATACAAACACAACAACTACAATAGCCGGACCAACTTTGGACGGCGCGGTCGTCTGCGTTATCGCTAGCAACACCACTAACGACAAAAACATCAAAAATGCAATTAAGCGTTTATACATGATTTAAATAATAACACCTAGGAGGCAAAAGCAGCGTCGCAATATAACGAAGCACCTTTGTAAACAACTATTAGGGTCGCTGCAACAACTGCTTTTTGCCCGATTGACCGCTCGCACTTAGCGAGCAAAAGACTTGCGATCGCGCGGACCTGCACCACACACCTGATGGTCACTGACATCGCAATCTCAAGGATTAATCAGGTGTGTAATGCGCGCACATATCGCGCGCTCAACGCCCTATAATAGGCGGAGCTTAGGTGGAACCACAATTATTTGGCGCCACCTAGTTTCCGTCGATTATTGTTGTGGAGGCTTATTTGGTTGGTATTGTTTTGCTTTTTTTGTTTCTCTAAAAGCTTACTCACACTATAGCAAATCAATGATAAAAAGTCAACGTCTATCGTAATATAAACATTGTTATTTATACTACAGCTCACTATTTTATTATACGTACCTCTGTTATTATTGTAATGTTGCGTTTTTATCTACAGTGTAATAATTACAATGATAGCTATTTTATCAAGCTATTATTAATTATTTATTACAACAAATAGACTTTAGATCGTATCGAATTTAAAAAATACAACACTACATCAGGCTCTACACTGTGAATTCAACTTATAACAAACAGCTAACTACGATACATTTATACAAACTATTTTTCATTAAAATTCATTGCACTATTTGTATTCAAAGATCCTTTATATAATTAACGTTTATATAAAACCAAGCAAAATCTTCAGTACATTTTATGACATCCGAAATGCGACAACTATACATACAGAGCATGGCAAAAATTATATTAATATCATAAAAAGCTGGTGTCCACGCGATGAAAAAATCTACTATATAATCTGTCCTGCAATGTACCGTATATACAGAAAGACAATCCAGCAACGAACCAGAATCAGAGACAACCCAGCATGTCGATCTATGTACATGCAAGCAACAATATACTTTAGCTGCAAAAACAAAAATTCAACAACTTAATTCATAAAAATCTTTTTCATAGGCACAATACAACTTACACACAAATACGTAATATCTACTGGGCTAATAGCGCCAATGACCAATCTCTAACCGTCAAGCTTCGTCTGCCAAAAATAGTCACTGCTAGTTTCAGTATCGCCTTTCAGAACTTGTCTGTGAAGCCGGAAGAGCTTGACCTGAGCTTCCTTAGCCAATCGCTAACATTTGGGCGCGATAAGCATAGAATTATTTTTATTTTGCCGACGCCACATTTATGCTGCCAGCACCAGCTTAAGGTGTGCAGATCTCCTTGTCTCCACATTCCTCACACGTTAGATCTCCCTGCGCCAAACGATAGAATTTCTGGTGATAATTCTATTAAGCTATTCACCAGAAACAGCCCTCTCTACATTCAGTCGTTAGTTACTAACCGATATTTACAGAATTACAAATCGACATATCTAGCGTATCGTTTCAAGGCATAAAACACATTTATTTGCTCTAATTATCCCGTTATCTAGTGTGGTATTTTTTACCTAGCAATCTTGCTAAAAAACATTGACACAAGCAGATTTTCACATTACTATAGAGATAGTTCCTGAATAAAAAAATTATACAGGAACCAGAAATAAACACTTCAGAAAACTCCACAACCATTAGAATGACTACTACTCGCAGGTAGTCATTCTTTTTTATCGCATAAATCAAAAAGAGCCCGAAAGGCTCTACAGCAAACGATGTGGTGGAGCTGCCGGGTACTGCCCCCGGGTCCGCAGAGTAACCTGTTGTTTGTCTACGCACATAGTCTAACTCGTTAAATAATCGCTTATCCGCTCAAAGCTAGACAAACATACGAACTAGCGATCTGCTTAAAATCTTAATTAATGATATAGCAGAAATATCAATTAACCGATCTTGCTAGATATGACACACCTAGCCTATAGCAAGAGTCTAGGCGGATGCGGCTACCAGTAATATTACGCAGCTAGCGCAAAGGCTGTCTGCCGTGGCATCAATGATGCAACAAACGCCTTCGCTTTGTTTGCAAATTTTGCAACTATTAATTCTGATAACGTCAGAAGTCGGTACGCAAAACAACCTGTTAAATTCTCTACGTCGAACGCTATATCAGCCCCGCGTTACTCTTGACATTATATCACTTATTTACATCATCCGTATAGTATGATTAACTTTTAACTATATGGTCATGGCATCAACCGCTAAAATCCTTACGGTTTCACCCGTTGGATACGATGGCAGTATCGTAGAAGTAGAAAGTGACATATCAAATGGGCTGCCTAGTATACGCATAGTTGGTCTCGGTAATAAATCAATCGACGAATCTAAAGAACGAGTCCGCAGCGCCATCGTCAATTCTGGCCTAGAATACCCAACTAAACGTATCACCATCAACCTTGCGCCTGCCGAAATTCCAAAGGAAGGTACACATTATGACCTACCTATCGCCTTGTCTATCTTGTTATCAGCCGGACAACTCCGCGAACAGGATGTTGCAAATTCTATATTCGCTGGCGAGCTAGCGCTCAACGGAGACATCCGCCCCACTAGCGGCACTATCAATATCGCCGAAACCGCAAAAAAATCTGGTATTAATACTATATACTTGCCTTCTAATAACGCTAATCAAGCGTCTCTCGTAGGCGGCATAAATATCATACCTGTAGATAATATCAAGCAGCTTTACCTGCACTTAAAGAAAGAAAAAACCATCACCAAGGATACTGTTTGTCCGCACATTTATTCAGAAGAAAGCGCGCCCAACAAACAAACCCTGCTTGATGAAGTTGCCGGTCAAGAACAAGCAAAACGCGCCCTCATAATCGCAGCGGCAGGACATCATAATATATTGTTATCCGGACCTCCAGGAGCCGGAAAATCAATGCTAGCAAAAACCCTACCCAACCTACTGCCTCCGCTCTCGCCTGAAGAAATGTTAGCGGCTACAAAAATATACAGCATAGAGGGTTCCTCGACAGAATCTATTATCCGTCAGCGTCCGTTTCGTTCCCTGCACCACACAGCCAGCCAAACATCGCTTATCGGCGGCGGATCAAGCCCGAAACCTGGCGAGATTAGCCTAGCACACCTAGGAGTACTTTACTTAGATGAAATACCTGAGTTCTCGCATTCGTCTATTGAAGCCCTGAGACAACCCCTGGAAGACAAGAAAGTTACTATTACCAGATCGCGTATGCGTGCCACCTACCCCGCTAACTTTATGCTGGTTGCTACCATGAACCCTTGTCCTTGCGGATATTTCGGCGACCAAACCAAAGAATGCTCATGCACTCCAGCGCAAATAGCTAATTATCAACGCAAGCTATCGGGTCCGCTTATGGATAGAATTGATTTAGTCGTACACGTCTCACGCGTATCGAACAGTACATTGTCTTCGTATAATTCGTTGTCTTGTAAACAACATAAAACTGCATCAAACTTGATTCAGAGTGCCCTCAATATCCAATCGATAAGATACAATTGTAGCGATAAATACAACAGTAACTTAACAAATAGAGAAATAAATACGTTTGCTAAACTTGATGAGAAATCAAAAAATATGTTGTCGCAGGCTTCGGATAAACTGAGCTTGAGCCCACGCAGCTATTTCAAAATCATCCGTGTCGCCCGCACTATTGCAGATCTAGACAATAGCGCCAAAATACAAGCTGCACATATCGCAGAAGCTCTCCAATACCGATAACGAGCTTGATTTATTATCGGTAATTTGTTACCATGTACAGCGAGTATAGACTCAGTAAAACAACTGTTCTAAAGGAGAACTACGATTAATAATTCAACTCGCATAAATAACGCTATCCGCAGCAATGAGCTTCGCGTGATCGGGGCTGATGGTAAGCAGCTTGGCGTTATGTCTTTAAGAGAAGCTCTAGATATTGCACAAAAAGCAGGCGTTGATTTAGTAGAAATATCGCCTAAAGCTAACCCTCCTGTAGCTAAGATTGTTGATTGGGGAAAATATCAATATCAGAAGATGAAGGAGCAGCAAAAAGCACGGCGCAATAATAAAGCCAACGAGCTAAAGCAAATGCGATTTGGTTTGAAAATCGGTAGTAACGATCTAGAGATCAAGCTACGCAAAATACGCGCTTTCTTGTCGGAAGGACATAAAGTAAAAATCCTTATTTTCTTCCGCGGTCGAGAAATAGCCCATAAAAACTTAGGTTATGACTTGATAGACAAGATGATGGAACAGCTAAAAGACGAAGCTACGCTCGAGCAAAAACCAACGATGGCCGGGAGAAATCTCAGCATAGTAATAAGGAGTAAATAATGCCAAAAATGAAGACCCATAAGGGCACTGCTAAGCGCATAAAGCTAACCAGTACCGGCAAACTTACCCGTCGCCGCGCATTCGGGAACCACATGCTATCCAAAAAAAGCAAGTCGCGCAAGCGAAATATTAATACCAGCGCTATTATTAAAGGCGGCATAGCAAAAAACGTTAAGCGAGCATTGGGAGTCTAATATATGCGAGTCAAACGAGGAGTCGCCGCTTCGGCGAAACATAAGAAGACCTTAAAATTAGCCAAGGGAATGCAGCATAACCGTACCCGCAGCTTTCGCTTAGCTAAGCAAGCCGTAATTCGCGCCTTGCAGTACGCATATCGCGACCGCCGCAACAAAAAGCGCGATCTGCGCAGCCTGTGGATTGCTCGTATCAATGCAGCTGCCCGCCAAAACGGCACAACCTACGGTAAATTGATAGCAGGTCTTCGCGCGACCAACATTGAAATCAACCGTAAGGTCCTCGCTGACTTAGCCGTCAACGAGCCGGAAGCTTTTTCTGAGATCGTCAAAGAAGCAACAAAGCAATAAAAATTCTTCTTCTACTTAGAACTTAAGCCTAATAAAAGACCGCGAGATCAACTAGCGGTCTTTTATTAGGCTATCTATAAGCCGGGTTCTGTTATCGGTAATCATCTATCTAGGCTGTACATTGCTGTACAGCTCAAGCGGATGTTAGTATTATCAAGCGAACAACTTATACGATAATACACCTTGCAGCTGGCAGGGTTTACCCTCCTTCTATGTCACCATAGTCGGCTACGGTCTCTTACACCGCTCTTTTCACCCTTACTATCAGTCATCGTACATTAAAGCAGATTTGAGATAGCGGTATCGTTTCTGTGGCACTTTCCCTAGAGTTACCTCTGGTCGCCGTTAGCGACTGCCATGTCCTACGCTGCCCGGACTTTCCTCTTGTTCTGTAAAGAACCAGCGATTACCCGATAGCCTAGCGTAATTATATCACAAAAAGCCTCCAGGCTAGCGACTGATATTCCCCGCTTATTGCAAGGTGGGTTCTCTCACAATATTCCCACGAGAATACTGCTGTTGAGATCCCTATCAATGATTTGTTAGGAAAATCATATACGCTGGTGCCTAAGAGGCTAATTATATTGTACCACGACTACCCGCCAAAAACGATAGAGAATCCTTTTAGCATGTTTACGATTATAAAGTTCATATAAGTAACTATTAACGAACCGCCAACCATAACTATGGCAAAAATCAATAAAACACTATATCTCTCTATGGTATCGAAAATACTCCTCACAAAGTCAGGGGCAAGCGCATACAGTACCCGCGATCCATCCAATGGTGGTATGGGAATTATATTGAAAGCAAAAAACCCTAAATTCACCATTGTAAAAGCCGTTAGTACAGAGCTCGACAAAGAACCCGCCTCGGACTTAGAGACCACAAGTATTGCGTACGCTACAAACGCTAAAAAGAAGTTCACCAACGGACCGCTTATAGCTACCAATGCCACTCCAATCTCGCCATGCTTTATATTGCTTGGGTTAAAAGGTACTGGTTTTGCACCACCAAAGATTGGCACACTAGCCCCAGTTGTCATGTTTGTGATAATTATTATCATCGGCAGTAATATAGTCATATACGGATCTATATGTTTTATCGGATTCAAAGTTAATCTGCCAAAATCATACGCAGTTCGATCACCCAAACTATTTGCCACCAAGCCGTGAGCTAATTCATGCAACGTCATCGACACAAATATCACCACCAAAACAATAATTATATACAGAACATCCATCTAATTTATCATTGTACCAGCTCTTGACGAAGAATCAAAACCAGAGTATACTAGGACAGATTGATAATAACCGTAATTAAGAAGTGGAATCTACAATGGCAGCACGATGTGAGCTGACTGGCAAAGGCAAGCAGTTCGGAAACAAAGTAAGTTTCTCTCTGCAGCGCAACAAGCGAGTGTTCAAACCCAACCTTCAAAGAAAGACTTTCGTTGTTAATGGTAAAAAAATCACCATGGTACTTTCAACGAAGGCTATACGCACACTCAAGAAAAAAGGTATCATAGCTTCAGCCTAAGCCACAAAGTAAAATCCCCCTACAACAGGAGGATTTTATTATTTAACCTTAGACTATATTATCTCGTTCGCGACAATATATACGTCGTTAATACCGTTGGTAGCGAGGAGTCATTCTTTACTTTTAGTTTAGATACATTTTCGACAGGCGCACCCATTTCTTTAACAAAAACTTCGGCCGAGTCCTGTGGCACTTCGTAAGATATACCGCTATCAGCATAATGTATCGGCACGACAACCTTCGGGCTAATAGTGCGGACCAGAGCCACAGCGCTCGTGGCGTCAAGCGTATAGCCAGATCCACCGACCGGAACTATTAGTATGTCTATCACTCCAAGATTTTCTAATTGATCATCGTTTAATTTTGGTTCGATGTTACCAATAACACCTATAGCAACATTACCGCATTCTACCCGATAAATTGTATCTAGTTTTTCATTGCTACCGCTATCAAGATGTCGAACAGCAGCAATTCCTTTTATAACAAAATCTCCTATTTCGTATTCGCCAGGACCATTAACTACGAGCTTTGCGCCATCCGCCTTAACAGCGAAGCGATCCTCGGTAGCAAGTTCAACGCAATCGGTAGTTTTGGCATCTTTTAATCCAATCAACGACAATTTCGGATCTGTAATAATAGTAGTCTTTTTACCCGAAAGTACAATCGTGTTTCCGCCTTTGTATTCTATGTCAAACACTCTTTTTTCCTCCTTCATTTCTATCGCTGCAGAATATTTTCACTATCTACTACAACTTCGTGTCTGCTTGATAATATATCATTAATGAACCTATCATGCACGCTCAAGCGATAATAGAATTCGTCGTACAGCATTCTACTAAACGTTAGCTGCCTACCGACTTTTATTTCTATTCCGTTTACTACATCCGCTACACGTTTAGACTCGACATTACCGACGATCAATAAATCAACCTTGCTCGCTGAACCGCGAACCAATACGCCCGCTGCTATCACAATTTTTGCTTTAGGCAAAGCCGCCAGAGCAATTCGCCAATCGTCTGTCTCGCTACTAGCAGATTGTTTTGAAAATTTTTTTGGTTTTTGCTTGCTAACATCATTATTAGTAAAAATCTCTTTGAGCGGTTTGTAGTGAATGTAAGAGCGGTTAATCTCGTAATATAGTTTATTATCGTTTGTATTACTCAGCAGCACGCCAGCATCAAGCATATTAGATAGCTCTCTGCGCACAGAATTTATCTGTTCACCAATCAACCGCGTAATCTCGCGGACATAAAACGACTTTCCAGGATTGTTAAGAAAGAGATGCAGAAGTTTTACCCTCGTTTTTGAACCAAATAATGCGTCAATCATACCGTAAACCTTTTAGTATAAGAGTATCATATCTAAGAGCTCTTATCTAGATTGTTCACGATGTAGATCCATGCTTCATCAATGCTAAACCATTTGATATCCTTATTCCGCCTCAGCCAAGTAAGCTGACGTTTAGCCAACCGCCAATCTAGTACGCAAAGTTTTCGCTCAAGTTCAATCTCGTCAATTGTGCCACCTAGATATTGTTTGATAAGCGGATAGACATTACCAGTCATTGCCTCGTTGTACCAGCCCCACTTCTCTGTCGCACGTATAGCTTCATTTATTGTTGTATTACTTACAATATTTTTTGCCCGCTCTTCAATTCTGCTTCTTAGAATGTCTCTGTCTGTCGCTATACCTACTAGTATAGTATTGCTAATTATTTTATCATTTTTGAGAGGATCTTCCCCTTTGCGTAGGATAGCGTTAATAATATGTCGCTTGTTTTTTATATTTTTCGGCAATTTAATGTTGTTTTTTTCGCAATGATATATAAGCTGCTCTAACGATTTATTCTCAAGTTTACGCCGTTCATCAAGATTGTTTGAACATGCCGTAAATTTAAAATCGTACAGTACGCTATCGATATACAAACCAGTACCGCCAGCTATAATCGGCAGATGCCCGCGTGAACGAATTTCGCTAATCTTTTGCTGAGCATACACCTTAAAATTCGCTGTCGTAAACCTCTCTCCTGGATCGACTATATCAATACCCCAATGCACTATCCCCTGTTGTTCTTCAGACGTAGGTTTAGCTGTACCGATATCGAGTCCGCGATAAATTGCTCGTGAATCAGCCGATATAATCTCGCCATTAAATTTTTTAGCAATGCGAATTGCTAACTCAGTTTTGCCGCTGGCGGTCGGGCCGACAATAACAACCAAAGGTAGTTTCACCCTATTAGCAACCGCCGGCAGTCCGCTGATATTCTCAACAGCGAAAGTTGATTCTTTCATTACCGAATACTCTGAATATAGTCGGCTAATTTATCAATCGGAACCTGCTCCTCGCCCGCGCGAGTACGAACGCTAACGACACGCGCAGCCTTATCCTTTGGACCAACTATAATTTGTACTGGAATTTTTACAACAGTCGCCTCACGGATTTTTTTGCCTAACGACTCATTACGCGTATCTGCTGTGAATCTTACTTCGTTGTATTTTATAGGACGCATCAATACCTCTGTTTTTAGCACTGATGTAATTTCATCAACATAGTCATTTACTGTATCATTGACTGTAAGAATACGAACCTGCTCAGGTGCAATCCAGAATGGAAACCAGCCAGCCGTATGCTCAATGAACACGCTCAAAAAGCGTTCAATTGAACCAAGCAATGCACTGTGAATCATTACTGGACGCTCCGAATCGCCAGACTCATTTATGTATTCAAGACCAAAACGTTCAGGCTGAACAAAGTCTAACTGTACTGTCGCAACCTGATGTTCTCGTCCAATCGCATCGGTCGCCATGAAGTCTATTTTTGGCCCATAGAAAGCTGCTTCGCCTTCCTGTTCAAAATAGTCAAGACCTTTAGCGACAACTGCAGCTTTGAGTTGCGATTGGGCTGATTGCCACAATTCTAACTCGCCCAAATAGCCTTCGCCATCGTCGCGGTAACTTAATCGCACGCGTAATTTCATGCCAACAATATCGTACAATTCTTGCGCGCAAGCTAGCAAATTATTAATTTCTTGTTCAATTTGGTCAGGCCGGCAAAAGACGTGGCTATCGTCCTGAGTTAACGAACGCACGCGGCTCAAACCGCCTAATTCACCAGTTTTCTCGTCGCGGTAGTCGGTCGTTGTTTCTAAATAACGTATCGGCATCTCGCGATAACTGCGCGGCTGCGAGGCAAAAATCTGAGTGTGATGCGGGCAGTTCATCGGCTTGAGCGCCATCTTGTCGCTAGTCTCTTGGCTAGTTACCAAAAAAAGTTCGTCGCCAAATTTCGCCCAATGTCCTGATGCTTCGTATAAATCCTTCTTGGTGATATGTGGTGTCCAAACTTTCGTGAAACCGTATTTTTGGCGCAGTTCGTTCGATAACTGCGCTGCCTTTTCGCGCAGAACCGTACCGCGCGGCGTAAACAACGGCAAGCCGATGCCAACAAGCGGCGACATAGTATAAAGATCAAGTTCTTTACCGAGCTTACGGTGATCGCGCTTCTTTGCCTCTTCTAGCATATCCAAGTAACCGTCCAGTTCAACTTGAGTCGCAAAAGCGACACCGTACAAACGCTGCATCTGCGGGTTATTCTCATTACCGCGCCAATACGCACCAGCAACGCGCATTAACTTGAAAGCTCCAACCTTGCCAGTGCTTTCAACGTGACCGCCACGACATAAGTCAGTATAATCACCCTGCGAATACAATGATACAGTGTCAACCTTGCTTTCATCATCGCCGACAGAACCAAGCTTCTGGCCCGCTAAGTCTTTCGCTATTGTTGTACCTGACCGTTTCAAGTCGTTAAGCAATTCAATTTTGTAAGGCTGATTGTTTTCTTTCGCCCAAGTTATCGCCTCATCAACCGGCACATCTTGACGAGTAAACGGCAGATCGCGTGCAATAATACTTCGCATTTCTTTCTCGATTCGGCTAAAATCATCCTCCGATATTTTTACATCACCAAGATCAATATCATAGTAAAAACCATTATCAATAGCTGGCCCAACACCGAATTTAGCCTGCGGCCATAAATGCTGCACCGACTGCGCCATAATATGCGCTAGACTGTGCCGCATTGATTGTAGTTGCTGTTCGTTCATAATGAACCTCCTTTTTAGAAAATATAAAAGCACGCAAGCGTTTTTACGCGCGTGCCTCGGTCCCAAAAACGGGAGGTTCCACCTTGGCTATTACTCTTGTTCCGACTTTTTACGTGCGCCGCAACCGCCAACACGAGACTCAAGAGGTGGTTAGACTCCGTCAACGTCTACTTAGTATATTACTGGCTATTCTGTCATATTGCAATACGTAGTGATTTCTGCTACCATTAAGTGCAGTTGGGCGATTAGCTCATTTGGCTAGAGCGCTTCATTGACGTTGAAGAGGTGAGAGGTTCGAATCCTCTATTGCCCACCAGAGCAATCATGTAACTTGCCGTAATTTAGACGGCAAGTTTTTTATTTTGCATAATATTTTATGCACAAATACTAAAAGTTTTCCACGTCGTTATTCGATGTCTAATCGACATTTCTATGCGTCTGGTGATATATTTTCGTAGATTATCGAATTTGACAAAAAATAATACTTATGCTAATATAAAAGCATGGCTAAACAACATACCAAAACAAAATCTACAACATATAAAAAGCAATCTCGGCTAAGCCGCTATACCATTTACTACGAGCTCAAATAACGTAACAAGCTGAACTGCTTCGCTTGGTATTGTAATCACGTAAAGTAATTCAGTGTCTCGCGACCAGTGTTGGTAGTCTCAGCTAAAAGACTAACCTTTCGTTTACTATAATAATTTGTTTTTAATATAAACTCACCTGTCACCCATTTTTATTTAGCTTAAAACTTAATGATAATTTTATAATTTTGATTTACGTCTAGCTTTCTTGAGAGCATCCTTCTTGGCCTTTGTTTTAGCACGCGACGATAGTGTTGCCTTGTCGGTTACATCAAATTTCTCAAGATATTTACCTAACAACAAATGCGTCTGCGCTGCCATTGATGCTGCAGAACTATAACAGATTGATATAACAGGCATCAGAAACCATTGCAAAACCATAAAAACGGTTCGCGAACGCTTATAGCGTTCTGGACGAGGAGGCAGCATCTTCAGCATCAGTAAAATCGTAATAAATATTCCGATAACTGCTACCTGTTGAATGTGGCTAACTATTAGCGGCAGAGCATGCGCAGAAATATTTCTGGAAGCTTCGGGATTGGTTAATAATGGCACCCACGCGCCAAAAGCAACCAATATTGACATCGTAGCTAAGCTAACATGATTATCAATTAGCCGTATAAATCTTGCCAATGTTTCCCAAAAAGGAGCTGTTCGCTGGCGCGTAAATAATCTGACTGCTACATATGGTATATCCGAAGCACCATACCCCCAGCGCCGCAACTGTTTAAACTGACTGATAAGCGTTGCTTTAAATGTGTCTGACAACACGGCATCTTGATATACAGGAACATGGATTGGCATAACACTATAGTCGCCTTTAAAGTAAAAATAACTGCGCCAATACTGATGCCCATCCTCAACAATACTGCGCTTACTCCAGAAATCCATACTCACAAGCGCCGAAAGCGGCTGGCTATGAGCTGCAAAATTACGCAAAGCATGCGGCCGCATACTACCAATAATAGTCCAAAACGAATTGCCTGTTGCTAGCACTCGCATTGGCGCTGGCGCATCCCAAATATTACCAAAATACAAAGCCACCGGCTGATATGATAGTCTTTCGCGGTTAGGGGTAATGGCATATTTATACGCCACATAATCAAAATAGGTTGAGTACGGCCGATTATCGCTATCAAGGGTTGTAACGATTACTTGGTTATATTTGATCTTTTTATTGTCGCACCACTGCTTGAGGTCATAGCCCGCATACGTAATATTTGGACCCTTACCCGGTATCTCGTCTGGCAAATCTTTAGGGTGTTGAATAATCCGAAAGTCGCAAAATACACCGGTGTATTCATCACGAAGACGCTTGGCAGTCTCTGCCATCTGCTCGCCGCCGCGTTCTTCATAAGCCAAATATACAATCAACCTCTCGTTCGGATATGTTGTATTATTTACTGACTCTACCGTCGGCTTCAATACTTCGTAAGACTCGTTGTAAGCAGCAATTAGTACCGCATGATAAATCTCTCTGGGATCTATGATCTGCAACTCACCTTTTTCGATAGACAGAATAGTTTGCTGATGCACATCAGCTTCAAAATCTTTTTTATTAATTTTAATTTCGGGCGACTTGCCCGCGGCAGCCTGCGATAGATCATCAAGTCGAGCACTCCAATCAATTTTCTCGGCCCGAACAAGTTGCCGGTGGCCCAGCAAAGTTCTATAAGAAATGCCTATAGCCTTAACAAACGTAGTTAACACCAATAACAATAAGTAAATAGCTGCCAGAAAAGGACTAAGTACTGATAAAACTACTAACAAAATTAACATGCCATAACTTATTAACGCTGGCAACATCTCAAAAAAACGATAAAGCTTCGACCTTTTGCCAAGAGGAATTTCTAAGTCTGGACAACTCATGCCGCCCGTCCTAAAGATAGGACGCCAAAAGCGTACATAGCAGCAATCAGCATAATGATAAACGCGCACCATCCAATTGCCTTAGCAGTTGTTGTTTTTTCCAATAGATAAAACTTTATCATTAGCGCGCCATGGATGATAGTTACTAACGTGAAAAATCCAGAAAATAATAATAAATATTGCCAGTGATCTTTGTAAAAATGTACTTGCCCGAAAGCAGTATAACGCGAATAAACCGTAATCTCGCTGGGCGTAATCTGCATAGACACGGCAATTGAACAAACTATATCTAAAATTAGCATCGCTACGAGAAAAAGAACAAGAGTCCTATTCTTGAGAACACCTAATAACGACTTAATGATTTCGCTTTTCATAACTTATAAACTATGGAGCCGTCTGCCGGGATTGAACCGGCGACCTGCGCGTTACGAATGCGCCGCTCTACCAACTGAGCTAAGACGGCAATACGTTTATATTATAACAAAAGCCAAACAATCCTACCATAGAAAAAGCCCCACTTCGTGGGACGCTTTCTATGGCGCGCCCGACCGGATTCGAACCGGCGATCTCCTCCGTGACAGGGAGGCGTGATAGACCAGCTTCACTACGAGCGCAAACTATTCAGTGTGCATTATATATCATTACCTAGTTATGTGCAAGCGAAAAACGCCTACTGGTTAACTACCGCGCCGCCAGTTTGGCTGTTATCTGGAATGGTTATATATTCGCTAATCTTACCACTCTTTTTTAACTGCTCAAATTGCGACTTAAAAGCCGTCAACGGTATATGAATATATTCAAAGGTTATCTTCTTGTCAGTTTTCGCAACAACTTTTACTATGTAGTAACCATCGTCATTAGTACTCCTTGTAATACCAGATAGGCTGCCGACTGGAGTTTTTGAAATGTCCGAAACTCTAAGTCCATTAAATTTACTGCTAATATCAACCGATCCGCTATTGCCAGCTGATAACTTGCCCTCGGTCGATTGTTTATTGATAGTTTCAACCGTTTTGGCAAAGTCGCCATTAGACTTCAGTAAAGATAAGGCTTTATCAGCCTGATCTTTTGCAGTTGCATCCATAGCAAAGGCGACTTTATTTTTTAGCAGCCCGTTTTCGACAATTAGCCGATAGTCGTCAGCGCTCTCTCCATAAAGCATACGAATCGACGCATCATATGTTTCTTGCGACACGCGGCCGTTAATCGTCGTGCGTTCCTGGTCAATAAAATCGTTAACGTCTTTTCGCGAAATACTAACATTATAGCGCTTAGCTAGTTTGCGAGCGTAAGCTGCTTGTTGGGCTAGATTCATTGAACGATATTTAATGTCGTCAAGTTGAACATACCAGTCTTTGGAGTTGACCTTAACCTCACCATATTTATTTAAGTAATATTCAGAAGCTCGGTACTGCACCAAATAATCGCTATACCGGACTGGCTCGCCGTCAACACTGCCAACTGGCAACATTGCAATGCGAGAAATTCGATAAGCTATAGTGCTAGTATTCTGCATCGGATACATTACCGCCCAGCAACCAACTAATAGCAGAATGATACTGGCTATCGAAATAAGTACTGTATTAATAATCAGCTTATGCTTGGTGTATTGAATAGGATATTTAAACCTGCGGCCGCCAGCTAAAATCTGTTCGCGATGCTCAGCGATAGTCTCATTAGTAATACGGCTCGCCGCTGGAGCTGGTTGTTTTTTACTTCGCTTCAACTTTATTTTCTTCATATATTTTCTGTCTCCTTATTTCGGCTTCGTGAACTGCATCTTGCAACTCATTATATATCTTGCTAGGATGCTCGACTAGCCGAATAACCAGATCGCCAACGTAAGTACGCATGATGATGGTGCCAAACTTGAACACTTCGCCGCTAAACCCAGGTATATTATAACTTATACTTTGGACCTTATCTAGATTTATTTCTACAACATCCCGGCCAAAGAAGCCGCGCTGAGTAATCTGGCGAATACGCTCGTTAGTCACCGCGTACACAGTATAGAACCACATCAAGAAGTGATAAATAAACAAGATTAAGCCAAGCACAAAACCGCCAAAAAATATCCAAAGCAAATCAAGATTAGTCTGCCAGATCAAGAACGGTATTGCGCCAACAGTCATCGGAATTAGCAGCGAATAGAAACCCTTCCGCATAGCAATGATGTGCCGTCGAAAAACTAGCAATACTTTCTCGCCGTCGTGTAATCCTTCAAATTCTGCTGCCATAGTAATATCCTGGTACCCCGGACAGGAGTCGAACCTACAACCATTTCCTTAGGACGGAACTGCTCTATCCAATTGAGCTACCGGGGCCCTGGGATTAGTGTAACATCGCAAGCACTAGCGAGTAAAGCGCTCGCTAGTTCGATGATAACTATATAACTCATCATCGCTAAACCAATGCGATATTTCTTCTGCAGCTTCCTCAATGTTACCGCTAGCATGAATTAGATTAGGCACTCCCTTGCCTTCGCTATCAGCATATTGGAAGCTCATGTGCGAAAAATCGCCGCGAATGGTACCAGGAGCAGCACTCTTTGGTTCTGTCGCGCCGACAAGTTTGCGAACCAGATCAACCGCTTCAACGCCCTCAAGTACCATTGCGATAACCGGCCCCTGAACCATCATTTCTAACGTAACGTCAAACTTTTCTTTGCCGCGGCGAGTGATCATTTTGCCAATTTCTTCGTAGTGGCGGTAGTAATGCTGCTTGTCGGGCGCAATCATTTTAGTAGCGACTATTTTCAATCCAACCTGCTCGAAACGTGTCAAAATACGCCCAACTAAGCCCCGCTGCACCGAATCCGGCTTAAAGACAATTAGTGTTTTTTCTACATCACCCATCATTTATACCTCCTATTTATATGGTTGCTTTACCGCTATTATATCAGATATATCTAAGTTATTTACTATAAATATTTTGAATAACTTTTTTGTTCGATATATTGTTTATCTACCCTTAACGACGTACAATACTCTTATGGATATGTCAGAGCTGATTGAAGATTTCATGGAGTATCTCCAAATTGAACGCGGACGATCAATCAAGACTAGCGAGGCGTATCGCCACTATCTAGAACGTTTTCTAGAATTCGCTGGGTTCGACTTAAAGGTTGATGACATCCGCCCAGAGCTGGTCAGAAAATATCGCTTATGGCTCAATCGCTATCAGACAGATCGCGGCGGCACTTTATCGCTTATTACTCAGAATTACCACCTCATTGCCCTGCGGGGTTTCCTAGATTACCTAAGTAAGCGCGATATCGAAAGTATGGCACCAAACAAAATAGAATTGCCGAGAGTTCACCGCAAACAAGTCACTTTTTTGTACAGCGACGAGGTGCAGCGTATGCTTGATGTAGTACCTAATGATGACAGTTTGCCAGCACTTCGCGACAGAGCCATTCTCGAGCTTCTCTTTTCTAGCGGACTGCGCGTATCGGAACTTGTTGGACTTAATAAAGATCACGTCAATATGCAGCGCCGCGAGTTTACCGTCCGCGGTAAAGGACAGAAGGACCGCCCGGTTTTTATCAGCAAACGGGCAGCTGAACGCGTCCAGGATTACTTATCGGCGCGAACCGATTCTTTACAACCTCTATTCCTGAGCTATAGCCGCAATAGCGGCACGACTAGCACTTCTGGCGATTATCGGCGGCTATCGCAGCGCAGCATTCAGCGAATCATCGAAAAATACGCTAAGCTAGCTGGCATCACCAAACACGTCAGTCCGCACACTATGCGGCATAGCTTTGCGACCGATTTACTAATGAACGGCGCCGATATCAGAAGCGTACAAAGTATGCTCGGACACAGCAGTATCGCTACCACTCAAGTATATACCCATGTAACCGACCAGCATCTCAAAGACGTTTACGAGCAATTTCACACCGACACTGAATAAATTTTTTATTCAATTATCTCTATTGTTCTACGGTTTTACTGCTCTTCTGGAATAACTTTGCATGTTAATGCCGAAGGTACCCCTTGATTAGTTACCGAGAAGTCTTTACAAAGACTGCCTGTAATATCAACTGCATATTCAGGATAATTGATATTGCTAGACGAGCTAATCCGGCTAGATACGCGACGATATACATCACCGGCTCGGCCAGTTGAATCGACTTTTGGCTGCACGCCGTCAAATTTAATTGTACCATCGCCGATATTATCAAACGATAATCTAACATCAGTGTCATTATAAATACTGGTGATTCGCAAAAAAGCCATTGGATTGCCAGCAACAAGATTGCGCGGCAATGTGACATAGGCCGAACAAGCATATTGATGATTATCAAAAGCTTCCGCTGAACACGTAATTGGTGAGACGCCTGCTATCGCGTTTGTAGCGCTACCAGCAGCACGAACCGATTGTGGCGCCACCGCATTAAACGCAGTACTATCTAACAAATTTCTCGGCGCGCGAATACCAGACGGACGCAAGAAGGCAGTCGAGACAATTGAGCTATCAAAACTTTGTTGCCCGTTAACTGTCGTGCTCTCTGGAACAACCGCCTGAATACGCAATAGCGCTGGCGCATCAGCCGGCCATTCCACGCGTTTTGGTAAAGTGTCGCCGCCATCAGCAGACGATATTGTCGACACCTTATCATTTTTCATCATCCATTGAAGCCTAATCATAGAGGTATCTTTATTGACGCGCAACGGCACAACGCGCGAGCTGCCCTCCTTGAGACTATACACCACATCGCTTGTTTGCGAATCAATCAATACACAAGTATAAGCCTGTCCGCTAATGTATTGTAAGTTAGTACCACTCTTGATAGTGATAGCGGTATTACTTATGCTACTAATTATGCCAGCATCTTGTATTGTACTACAGCGTTTAGCAGCAATCGCCTTACAAGCAGCGCTAGCCGAGCCGCCGCGCTGGCAAGCCATAATCGCCCGCTTGCCATCTTCGACGCCCGCCACCGCAGATTCGTAGGCGGTACGCGACAAGTTATTATTGGAAGCGCGCGATTCTTCTTGAACCATGATGCGAATAAAGCCAGTTGACACTACCATTAATAATATAGCTGTAAACATTACAACAATAATTGAAACTAGGCCGGATTGCTTGGAATGCGTCATGATGCCCTCTCTGTAATTATAGTTTCCGCAAACTGATTAATCGCGCAAAAAGTATAGTTATTGGTTTCTTCAGACTGCGCCAAGCACTGCGCATCGCTAGAATTAATTATGCCATTACGATAGGTATCCTCTTCATAAGTACCGAGCGTGTAGCCAATCGTATAGCCAGCCCGGCTATTACTATCTACGAATAGATCGGTCAAGGAAATATTGTGAATCGCTAACCCAGTATCTTTATAGCCCAACACTTCTACGGCATTCATCGGGGCACCCTTGGTGATTACCGTTGGATATCGCCCTCGTATTGCTTTACATAGAGAGCCGTCCGGGTCAGCCACGCGGGCAAAAACGACTTTATTATGGTTAGGATCGTCATCATAAGCTACACCAGCACTAGCGTCCCTTGACCTCAAGTTCTCTGGCGTATTCCAAACATAAGTATACGAGCCAAAACACAATCGGCCCAAACCACCGGTACCACTATCGCTAGGAGCCACCTGAACGATGTCTCGGCCCTTTGCCGACAAACCATCACGCTTTATCATATCGCCAACCTCGCGGCCAGCAGAATTAATCGTTTTAATCGTGATACCTTTGTGATACATGTTCATCAGCTGTATTGTAGTAGTTGCCACCGCCACCAAAAGTATCGCCACCCCAGTCATAGCTAAAAGCAATTCTACTAAAGTAAAACCCTGTATCTGATTTGCATTCTTATTACTTGTCATATATCCTCGTCACCGTTCCTATGGTTAACGGCGCTGCCGCGCCAACACTATCCCAGCAAGCATTCACATACACATCGTAAGCTTTAGCAGTATTTACGCCTGAGTTCTGCTCGGCTCGAACAATTTGGGCAAAAACACCGTATGTTTTAGCGTTAATTAAATCAACATTAGCGTAAACTGAAGGCGACGAATACGTCGTGTTCAAAACGCGCACCGGCAGAACTGTATCATTCTTTTGATCAACCGACATAAAAAAGGCATTTGTGCCAGTGGCTAAATCAACACGGCCGCCAGGCGCAGGGCAGCCATCTGAGCTGGCACTCACAACATCAAGTGGATTATTGACCAAAAATTTGCTGCTAGTTAGCTCCGCCCACTGCGTAGGATTAGTATCTTTAACATATCTAATAAGGGACACTTGAGCGTCAAGTTGCTGGCGAACAAGCGTAATCTCAAGCGAACGCTGGGCAATCTGCGTGCCGCGATTCATAACTATGTAAGTTCCTACGGTCAACAAGCTAAATACCACAAAACTAAACATTACCTCGATAATGGTGTCGCCGCGGCTATAACGCATCTAGCAGCCCTCCCCGACAACTTGTACTGAGCTCTCTAATGCTGCATCGCGGTCAATCCGCACGCCTAACCGCGCGCCAGTTAGCCAGCCGCTAGGGTTAACACAAAGCCTCGCCTGATTTAACCCGCCTGCCGTTATCGTGTCGCTAACGCTTGTCTTGTTAGAAAAGTACGTGTGGATAACACCGCTGACTGGCGACCGTACGATGGCGATCGAGATTATTCGATCAGTTTTACTCTCATCAATTCGAGTATCCCAGCCAAGCGCATAATTATCAACAGAGTGGCCAGTATTTGAGGTGGTTAGCAGCGCCGACTTAGTAGCCGACAACGCGCTCCTATCGGCTGCCCTCTGCAAAAAATCGTAATCGCCTTGCGATAATAAAGCCTTGTTCATTTGGTCTTCGTTTTCTGTCGCTATATACAGCGGCCGTGCTGTAAAGTTAACACCATCAACCGACGATATAAAACGTCCAACAATCATGCACACGCGACTCGTACCTGCCAATACTGTACTGCTATCGCTAACGACTATCCGGTCTTTATCGGCATTAAGCCCGCATTCATTGTGATTTTCTGTATCATTTTGAACATTCACGGTTTTGTCATATTGGCCTTGGATAAAATCGGCAAACGAATCAACAGCATCGCGATAACGCTGAGCGCCAATAGTACCGCCGACTGTCGCCAATATACCAGCAGCCAACACCCCCGAAACAGCCAGGAACAACATTACCTCGATAATTGTGAAGCCCCCCGACAACTTATTCATATCACTATTTTAGCATAAGCATCATGACATTGATACTAGAAAAACGATGCAATCACTAGCCAGTCCATAATTCGCGCACCAACAAAAAACGATATAAACGATCCTAAGGCCAACAACGGGCCAAAAGCAATCTCGCTATTAGCTTTGAGTTTCTTGCTAGCAAGTCCTGGAATCACCAAGACACAGCCAATTAAGTTAGCTAGAAACAGCCCAACAAAAGCCGTCTGCCACGAAGCCAATATCAACCCCAAGCCAACACCTAATTTCACGTCGCCTAGACCGATCCACTTACCTTTCGATATCAAGTAGAGCACGCCATAAACACCCGACATAATTATTAGCGCTATTGCCAAACTATATAATTTAACATCATTAACTATAAAATAACGCAACACCACAAAGACTAGCGAGACCAGGCCATACGAAACAGTAAGAAAGTCTGGCAGAATTCGCCACTTGATATCGTAAGCAACTAACATGATTAGAGCTACCAACGATATACACCAAACAGCAAACAATACCCACTGCAACCCCGCCAGGTGCCATGGCCAGGCCAAGAACGATACCATAAATGCCGCCGCGAGAGATAATTCCATCAACGGCTCAAAGTAGCCGATGCGCTTACTGCAATATCGGCAACGACCGCGTGTCGATAGCCAGCTAATTAGCGGAATCAAGTCGCATAAACCGAGTTGGTGCCCGCAGCTCAAGCAGCGCGAGCGGTCTTGCTGCTTCTTGCCCTTCAGGAGCGGCGATAATTTTTTGTATTCGGCCTTGCTGTAAGATTCGCCGGCCTTTTTGTCAGCAACAAGTTGGCGAGCTCGCAGCCGCCAGACTTGCGCTCCAGCAAAGCTACCAAGCACCAGCCCAAATACCCCGCACACTATAGCAATTGATACAACTATCATACGTCTAGTATAGCAAAAAGGTTACGCTTTTGCGCAACCTTTTCAAAAAACTGTAGATATCACAGATTTACGAGTCTAAACAATACGCAGCATGATTGCCAGCCTCTAAGCGCGTAAACGTAGCATACTGACGACGAGTACCCCTAATTAGATCCTGCTGCCCGTTAGGGTTTGATGTACCACACCTAGCTCCTAAAACTACAATGATTTGTGCATCGTTAACAGTTATCTGACCACTAAAGTCAGCGATGTTTATATTATCAATACTAGTATTTTCCGATACGCCATTAACGAACCTTCGAAGCACATCTTGGTTTACAGCGGTACCTCCGCGGTTGTTGCTCAAAGCACTATTATACGCAGCCGATACGATACTAACATCGCTCTTGCGAGCTGTGTCGCGCTGGCTAGCCTGCAGTGCCGGCAACGCAATAAACACCATCAAGAAAATCAGTGCAGCAATCGCCAGCACCAAAACGACCTCGATGATTGTAAAACCACGGTCTTTAATCTGTTGTTTTGTCATAATTTAGTTCCACCTTTCCCTTTGAACTTATGCTCAACTGTATTCAGTATAGCGTAGGCCCTTTCAGTTGTCTAGACCTTATCGTACACTGCCGACTAGACTGTAAATTGGGAATAATACCGCCCCAATCAGCACACCGGCGAATATAGCCAGAATTACCATCATAATCGGCTCAATCATTGTTGAAATCGCTTGAATTTCTTCGTCGAGTTCGTCCTCATAAGCTTGTGCTGTCTTGCCCATCATCTCGTCAATCCTGCCCGATTGCTCGCCGATTTTGATCATCTGCGGTACCATCGGCAAAATATAATCCTCTGTCTGCAAAGCAGCCGAAAGCGCTTTACCGCTCTGCACCTTACCGGCAGCTCTAGTAATCTCTTCGGCTACAACAGCGTTATTAACACCCTCAGCGGCAATAGCCAGCATATCCAGCATCGGTACGCCAGTAACTAGCAAAGTCTGTCCCATACGCGTAAACCGCGCCATATAAAGACGGCGGAACATACCTTTGAATGGCGGCATATTAAGCTTCAGATTGTCCAGCAAACGCGAACCCGCTTCGGTACGAACATATTGCCGCGCAAAAAAGATCGCTAGCGCTAATAGAATTAAGGTTAACCACCAAAAATTAATCACAAAATTAGATATTCCGATTAAAATTGATGTCAAAACTGGCAAGGTCTTCTTCATATCAGAGTACAACTTGGCAACCTGCGGCACGATTGTTACCATCATAAATACGCCAACCGCAACCATCACCGCTAGGACAATACCAGGATACACCATAGCGCCGCGAATTTTGCTGACCATTGCTGCATCTTTTTCTTGCTGGTCGGCAATCCGCTTTAGTGCATCATCAAGCGTACCTGATGCTTCGCCAGCGGTAACTAGCGCAATGAAAATTTTGTTAAATACTTCTGGATGTTTGCCAAAGGCCGAAGATAATGTCTTACCGCCTTCAACGTCGGCAATGATTTCTTGGACTATCTCCTGCATTTTTTTGTTGGCAGTCTGTTCAAATACCGTATGCAGGCTTTGTGTCAACGGTAATCCAGCGCCAATCAATGTTGCCAGCTGGCGCGAGAAAATGATCTTATCCTTGCTAGAAATTCGGTTGGTAAAGCGCGCTAGCCAGCCGCCCTCGACTTCCTCCTTGATTGATAGCGGCATATAGCCCTGAGCAGTCAGCGCTTTAGCGGCTTCGCTCTCGGATTCAGCTTGAACCAGCGATTTGACAATGTTGCCCGTCGCTTTATCGCGTGCTTCGTAGGTAAACTTTTTCATTAATTATCCCCTGATTAACCTTTCAAATTCGGTCAAGTCAACAGCGAATTCCCGCGCGCTATCATAAGTAATCGTGCCGCTTTGGACCAACTGCACCAATGTGCGATCCATCGTCTGCATACCTTGGTCGGCACCGGTTTGAATAATCGCGTCAAGCTGATGAGTCTTGCCTTCGCGAATAACGTTACGAACAGCCGGATTAGCAATCAAAATTTCAGCCGATACCACCCGACCGCCGCCGATTGCTGGCACTAGCCGCTGCGAACAAATTGCCATCAAAATATTACTGAGCTGCGCGCGAATTTGCGGCTGCTGATGCGGCGGGAAGACGTCAATCATACGGTCAATCGACTGCGCCGCCGAGTTGGTGTGCAACGTCGCAAACACTAAGTGCCCAGTCTCGGCAATGGTAATCGCCGCCGAGATCGTCTCGAGGTCGCGCATCTCGCCGATCAGCACCACGTCTGGGTCTTGGCGAAGACTGGAGCGCAGCGCCGCCGAGAATGAATAGGTATCATAATGAACCTCGCGCTGCACCACTACCGATTTTTTCGACTTATGCGTAAACTCAATCGGGTCTTCGATAGTAATGATGTGCTGCGATTTTTCAGAGTTGATCTTATCAACCAAGGCCGCCAGAGTAGTCGACTTACCCGAGCCAGTCGGCCCAGTCACCAGCACCAAACCACGCGGATAATCAGCAAAGTTCATCACTACCGGCGGCATACCGAGCTCGGTCACCGACTTGATCTCGTTTGGAATTAAGCGCAACGCTGCTGCTAGGTTACCACGCTCATGGAAAGCATTAACCCGGAATCGTCCGAGCGTACCGAAAGCAAAGCTAAAGTCAAACTCTTTGTCCTTGAGGAGGATCTGCTGCTGATCTTCGTCGAGGATCGCAAATACTAGCGACTCGACTTGCGCTTCATCGAGAGCATCAAAACCAGCAATAGCTATCAATGTGCCGTCAATTCGCAGCATCGGCGGCAAACCAACTTGAATATGCAAGTCGCTAGCTCGGCGCTTGATAACCTCCTCTAGTAAAACTTCAATCCGTAATTCTTGTTCTGGCATTGTCCCCTCCTTTTATGCTGTGTCTGCCGACGTTACGCGGTTTACTTCTTCTAGTGTAGTGATTCCTTGCAAGGCTTTCAAGTAGCCGTCTTGGCGCATTGTAATCATACCATCCTCGACTGCTTTGCGCTGGATCTCGTTGCTAGTGGCCCGGCGAACAATTAAGTCTTGGATACCTTCATTTACATCCATTACCTCGTACAGCCCAGCCCGACCACTATAGCCATGCGGCGTAGCTGGCGTATCGCGACCTTTGACCAGCACGTAGGCTCGTTGATTGGCTAATGGCAAGTCCTTGTAGCCCAAATCTTCGGACACGCGCGCTACATCCTCTTTGGTCTTGGGCAATAAATGCCCCACCGTCTCGAGAATCATCTGCGTCTCAAGCGGGTTCGACCAGTAAGCATCGCGATGCGGCGACACGCGGCGCACTAGCCGCTGGCCAATTACTGTGTTGACCGTGCTAGCAATCAGGAACGGCTCGACATCCATATCAAGTAAGCGCGGCAATACTCCGGCCGCCGAATTGGTATGCAGTGTCGAGAACACCAGATGTCCCGTCAGTGCTGCTTGTACGCCAAGGTTAGCCGTCTCGCTATCGCGCATCTCGCCGACCATTACTACGTCTGGGTCTTGGCGCAAGATACTGCGCAGACCATTAGCAAACGTCAAACCAACGTCGTTATTAACCTGGATCTGGTTAACGCCGTCTATCTTATACTCAACCGGATCCTCAAGCGTCACAATGTTAATCGCGTCAGTTTTGATCTCTTTAATCAGCGCGTATAAGCTGGTTGATTTACCGCTACCAGTCGGGCCGCTTGTTAGAATCATGCCGTTAGGACGTTTGATGCCTTTGCGAATCATTCGTAAGGCTCGACCGACATAGCCCATTTGCTCAAGATCGAACGTGTTGCCAGTTTTGTCAAGCAGGCGAATCACTACCTGCTCGCCCCAAACAACCGGACTAACAGCAATGCGCAGATCGACTTCCTTGCCAGCCACATTAACTGCAAATTGACCATCCTGCGGAATTCGATGTTCGTCAATTTTCAAATTGGATAAGATTTTGATGCGGCTAACTAGCGCCGGCTCAATACTCTTGGGTAGCTGCATAACCTCGCGCAGTACGCCATCGACGCGACAGCGTATTTTCAGCGATTTTTCGAGCGGTTCAATATGCACATCGCTAGCGCGGCTCTTGACTGCATACTCTAGGATAGTACTTAATGCGCGGCTAATCGGCGAATCCTGAACGATAGTTTTGATATCGCTTGACGATTGAATAGCCTCGGCCTGAGTAGCCTGCGCCGCTTCGTCAACGGTCGATAAGTCGGTTTTATACTGGTCGAGAACATGACGGACACCCGCTTCCGATGCCATAAAGACCTTAAGCGGCCGCTGAATACGGTTAGCTAAATAATCTACCGCCTGGACGTTATTGGCATCAATCATCGCCACCGCCAAACGATTATTCACCTCGGCTAGCGGCACCGCCATGAAACGCTCGGCAATATCGCTCGGCAGCAGTGATAGGATACTCTGGTCAATGATACTAGCCGTCAAATTAACATACGGCACACCCGAAACGTGAGCAATAGCATGAGTCAACAGCTCGTCGTCTATCTCGCCGATATCTTCCAAAACCGTCAACAACGGCTTGTTCGTTTTAGCCGACTGCTTAGTGGCTCTATCAATAACCCCGCGAGAAACCAAGCCCTCGTCAACCAAGAGCTTGATGAGCTTCTCCTGAATGTCATCGGTCATCAGCGCCACTAGAAAGACTCCTACCTATTTTGATTCTGACTACGATCCCGGTTTTGGCTCTGGTTGGCTGCGGCATCAGGTGAATTAGGCGAGCTAGATGAACCAATTATTGTTTCTACTGTCGGATTTATGGCATTAGAATTAAAAACTTCCGAGCTTGGTTCTTTGACATCACTGCTCATTTTCTCAATCGTGCTAACACTAGTACCAACCCGCGGCGCCTTAAGCGCAGGAATATTGTTACCAATAGTAAACGCTATTAGCATAGATAAACCGGCAATCAGTACAATCATCGCTATATCGCTCTTCTTCACGGCTTTATCCCCTTCTTGTTAAGTTGAACTGTTTTACCTGGCAAGTAATAAGCATGTCCAGAAATTGACATCGTAAACTTAGAATCTGACGCTTCAATCGTTGATTCGTCAATATCAATCACGCGAATTGACTTCTCGAAATTACGCAAAACATTGCGCAGTATATCTGCATTGCTGGCTGATAATTCCATCGTAAAGGCTATCTGTTGAACACTTCTAGAATTATCGGCATTGTTGTCGCTTGACGAGCTGTTATTTTTGTTACTGTCAGAGGAATTTTCGTTCGAAGAAACTGTTTGAAAAGACTCAAGCTTAGCGCCAGGCACTCGGCCAACCAAATTCTGCACAGAGGCGCCAAGTGCTAGCGAGTTGTCGTCAGCTGGCAAAGCATCCAAGATAACACGCAGCGGATCTTCCTTGTCATTAAGTTTTGCAGAGCCAAGCGCCGAATTGGTGTTTAACACGCGGATATTATCGCGCAAACCGTCATAAGTCTTAATATTACTATCGAGCGTCGATGTCGTTTGATTCTTTTCGGCTAGAACTTTCGTCTCAAAAACTATGCGCTGTACTAGAAAACCGCCAATAACCAGCGCAAAGCCAACCAAAACCGACGCGCCTGCCACCCAGCCGAACATTACGCGGCCGCTACGATCAATTTGCCGGCGCTTATTTAGCGAGGTATCTTTCTTTGCTTCCGCCATTATTTATCCTCCTTTTTGTTTGAAGCCTTTGCCTCAAACAGCGAATCTGGCACGTGCTTTTTTGAATCAGTCACGTCTACCGAGCCAGTCGGCGAAACGATTACTAAGCTTTTAACGCTGTTCGATAACAATTCTTCGGGATAAGAAAATGTCAGAGTAAACGTCAGTTTCTTCTCTCCGCCAGAATCTTCGGCATACGCCGTGTTGGTAATTCTCACAGAGCTAGATAGCGGCGTCTCTGCAGATTCCGAATCTTTAGTATATTTCAGCTTGGTGTTGAGAATGGTTTTTTTGAGAGCGTCTACCGCATTAAAACCGCCAGCGGTTGAACCTTCTATGGTAATGGTCTTCTCTGAAGCATTATAACGTACCGTTGACATGGTCACATTATTTGGCGCCTGCGGATTAACCGCGCTCAAAGTGTCAAAGATTCGTGAGTTAACACCTCGATTGCTACTGATCATATCAATCTGAGTTAGCTGATTCTGAATAGTCAAAAGATCATTAATATCTGGTTTATCGCTAAGTTCTTTATATTTGCTTTTAATAGCATTATCAGCCTGGCCGCTAGCAAACTGCAGCGACCCCAAAGCAAGCCCCAACACAATCACAGTACCTGCCGCAGCTGCAGCCACCAACATTGATACCGATATCACCGTATTACGAACCCGCTGAGCGTGCAAATATTCCCGCTTAACGTCTGGTATTAGGTTTACTTCAATCATGACAAGTTTCTCCGTTTCGCCAGGCCAACCGCCGTAGCAAACTCGTTAGCAATCGGCGCTAGTTGCTGCTGCATGCTCTGCGAGACATTTATATTTTGCCAAGGGCTAGTTGCAACCGCTGATATATTAATCTTGCCCGCCAAATACGAATCAATTTGCGGCACAGTCGCGCCGTATCCAGATAACAAAGCTTGAGAAACTGCCACATCTTCATACCTATTCTGGAAGAATTTAATCGATTTTGACAATTCAGAAGCAAAATTATCAAGCGTCATCTCGACAGCACGGAAGACTTGCCCTTCGAGGCGACTTTGATCTAGACCAAATTTCAGGATAAACTGGCGAGCCTGATCCTCTTGGACGCTCAGGTTCTGAGCCACAGCCTTAACTAGCGAGTTCAGCCCAGTCGGAATCGTTCTGATTAACCGCGGCGTATCGCCATAAGTCAAAGCGATATCTGTCGATAACTCGCCCATATCGACCAGCATATAAGCTGAATTGCTAGCAGTCGCTGGCACTAACGCTCGCACCATCGCTAACGGATCTGGCTCTTCAGCTATCACATTCAGGCCAAGCGATTCAATTAACTCCAAACGTTCTTCGCTATATTGCTTGGACACGCTAGTGATTAATACTTCGTTTTGGTTTTGCGACTTTAGCGAACCGCCTAGCAATGCCCAGTCAACTTTCGCCTCGTCACTGCTCATCGGAATATACTGATCGACTTGGTATTTCATAGTCGCCCGCAGTTCTGCTTCGCTCATCGCTGGTACGTCGATAACCGTAGTAAAGGTCTTGCTCGACGGCAAGCCAATCGCTACATTTTTAGTACGAATACCAGACTGGCCTACTGCCGTCATCGTGGCCTCGCCGAGCCGGCGCCGCGCTTCTGGCGAGTCGCTCGCGGTAATTTTGTGATCGACAGGCACATATCCGTATGCAACCAGATTCCAACTGCCCTGGCCAGAAGCAGCTAGCTGCAATACTCGCACCGCGTTGGTACCGATGTCGAGTGCAAAGAAATCGCCCATCCCTTTTTGAATTTTCATATACCTTATATTATGCATAAGCAAAGTAAAAAACGCAAGCTTTTTAGATAATTACTTTTCAGACAATACCCTTTAAATGCTATAATGTAGGATTATGAGTTTATCTATCGGAATTGTCGGTTTGCCGAATGTTGGCAAATCCACGCTTTTTAATGCTTTAACTAATAATAATATTTTGGCGGCCAATTATCCTTTTGCCACTATCGAACCAAACACCGGCATCGTGCCGGTACCCGATGAGCGCCTAAACGTCCTCGCTAAAATGTACCACGCCGAGAAAATTACCCCAGCTACCGTGACTTTTGTCGATATTGCTGGGCTGGTCGCCGGAGCTTCCAAAGGCGAAGGCTTAGGCAATAAATTCTTAGCTAACATCCGTCAATGCGATGCCATTGTCCATATCGTCCGTGCTTTTGAAAGCGACGATATCGTTCATGTCGAGAATATTATCGATCCAAAACGCGATATCGACACTATCAATACCGAACTAATTCTGGCTGATTTGCAAACGCTAGAAACTCGCCTGACTCGCCTCGCCAAAGAGGCCAAAGCCAACCCCAAAGCTAGCACTATCAAAAATCGTTTAGAAGCGCTTGCTGAAAAACTGCGCGCTGGCACGCCAATTAACGAAATTTCCGGCGTTGATCCTGACGATATCGCTGATTTACACCTTTTGACCGCCAAGCCAGTAATTTATGTGTTCAACGTCAATGAAGAAACCCTGGCTAGCGAAGACAAGAAACAGAGCCTGCGCAATCTCGTGCCGCATGCTCGCAGCCTATTTATCTGCGCCAAGCTTGAGGACGAAATTAAAGGTCTTAACCCCAGCGACGCTCTCGAACTGTTACAGAGCTACGACGTACCCGAAGCTGGGTTAACCCAAATGATCCACGCCGCCTATGATTTGCTCGGACTGCAAAGTTACTTAACTGCCGGGCCGAAAGAAGTCCGCGCCTGGACGATCCACCAGGGCTGGACCGCTCCGCAAGCCGCCGGCGTCATTCACACCGATTTCGAAAAGGGCTTTATCGCTGCTCAAGTTGTTAATTACGACGATTTAGTAGCTGCTGGCTCAGAGGCTAATGCTCGCGCCGCCGGCAAAATCCGCACCGAAGGTAAAACTTACGTCATGCAGCCAGATGATGTAGTTGAGTTTAGATTTAACGTTAGCAAATAATTTAGCATTTAATCGCTTAGATTTGATATAGCTTAGACCAATTTGCCAGCGAATCACCGGCCAGCCGCATAAGCCGCTAACAACTTCCAGCTTTTCTCAATATATAAAACCGCTCCAAGTTGCCGTGCGCACCTTTCACTTCGCTATCTGCTTTATTAATAATTATGAAATTAGCACGCACCCACTGCTCGAATTCGCGCAAGATTGCCCGCCGCACGCCGTCATTCTTGACGACACCGCCACGAGTCAGCTGTTGGCGTTGCGCCTCAAATTGTGGTTTAACCATTGCTACTATCGTTGTATTTTTATCAACGATTTTCGCAACGTGCGGCAAAATTTGCCTCAAACTAATAAACGACACATCAATCACCACTATATCCGGAGTCTCACTTGGCACAAAATACCGAATGTCAGTTTTTTCATACAACTCAATTCGTTTATTGCCGCGTAAGCTCGGGTGCAGCTGATCGGTGCCAACATCCACGGCGTATACTTTCTTCGCGCCGTGCTGCAACGCAAAATCGGTAAAGCCGCCAGTGCTGCTGCCAATATCCAATACTGTCTTATTGTGAAAGTCCAAATTAAAAGCTTTCGCTGCGCCCGCTAATTTTAGTCCGGCCCGCGATACGTAACGCTCTGACGCTGCTAATTCAATCGGCGCTGATTCATCAACAAATAACCCTGGCTTGGCTGCCGCCCGCCCACCAACGCGCACACGTCCCAAACGAATCCAATTCTCGGCTTCCGAACGCGAACCTACCAATCCGCGCGACAGCATCAATTTATCTAACCGTTGCTTCATTCCTCAATTCTACTATGGATACATAATCCGCTCAATGTCGCGGGTCATCGCCGCAATTGCTGCGTACGATTTACCCTGAGTCATGATCGTCATCACGTATGCGCCGCGCGGATGCCGGACAATCGCCGTATCGTGCACGTAGTTCCACAAAAAGCCAACCTTATCATAAACTTCACGCGCTTGGCTACCCGTCGGTATACCATAACGGTAAGGATGGTGCGACAAAGAATACAACAGCCGCTCGCGCTGCTCTCCGCCAATTAGCGAGCCAGTCTCCAATCCGACCATGAACTTCGTCAGATCACCCGCCGATACATGAGTTGCCTGCGCGTGCGTGAAAGTCACTGCCCGCGAAAACCCTAGTCGGTAAACAAAATCATTCAGATTTTGCCGGCCAAATCTATCTAGCCACGCCACCGCGCATGGATTAGTACTGGCAATAGTCATCCGATCAAAGCAGCCCGACACTGTCGTGTCAAGCATCGGGTCGTTCCAGCTAATTCCCCCGGCATTTATCTCATCAAACAAACGTTTAGCAACAAATAACTTATAAGTACTAGCGCTAACGACACTCTCCTCGGCATCGGCATCTGCCGACCAACCGCTGCCGCCCAACTGGCGAATCGAGAACCAAGCACCATTACGCGCCTTATCACGTACATAAGCTCGCAAGCCATCTTCGGTAGGAGTATAGCGACTATTATAAATCACGCTAGGTTCAAGATCAGTCATTGCCGCCAAGATCACGCCGCTACCTTGACCTCTCAGCAGATAATCAGTGACTGGCTGCACTATTGAATCAGCGTCAACCTGGCTACCCTTTTCACCCGTCGTCCGCGAGACTTCTCGCCCGTTCTCAATATTGATATTTGTCCGGCCAGCCGGATGCCCAGCTGCTTTTGACCAATTATCAATTGAGTTTTGTAGTTTTTGCCTGTTAATCACCAGGGTCGTGCCACCTTCTGTTGTTTCGCCAAACTCTAGCCACGAAGCTTTTTCGGCATTGCCAACTGCAAACGTCTGATCGGCAGCGCGAATCGTCAAAGGACGAGCCAACGCTTGCTCGGCTTGATTACGGACAGAAGCGAACGCCATACTGCGCCGCGACGCCTCTTGCAACTTAGCATCAATTCGAAGCTCCGTCATGCCAGCAAATGAATACTTGGTTGTTTGCAGCACGTTTTTGATAGCTTGCGCACTCACCAAATGTCCTGGCACATCATTAACCGCCGTTAGCTGACCGTCTTTAAACGCCACGCCAGCGTTTATTGGCGGCCGCGACAGTTGCGAACTAGTTTTTTGTGCAAAAACCTCTAACGTCGGCAGCGCGAAAGCTAGATCTAGCGTTTGCACATTTGGCAGCTGCCAAAATATCGAAAACGGCACCAAACGCAGCCAAAAGGGATAGTTCGCCAGTCGACTCGCCATCTCTTCAGCCTTGATATCAGCACCAGCTTCACTTAGCGTATAAATACCGCTCAGTTTGCCGCCAATAATAAATTTAATTTTCGATCGCTGGAATACTAACGTCGCTTGGTTAGCCAAATCTGTCTCACTCTGCCAACCAACCCAGCGGCCATTCATCCGTGCTAGCGGCAGCGCTCGATCAAGCGGATACAATATTTGCACAGCCAAAATCGCCGCTACAACAAAAAACGCCGCCCAAATTAATATCCGGTGGCGTTTTTGCTCTGGCATCGTCGAACGATACACCTGTTTAACTTTTTTATGCAGGCGTTTGGCTTTATCAGCAGCACGCGCTCGCTTATTCGTCATGTGTATATTTTAGCACGCTGCGGGAAACATCGACTCAGCTTAACAGGTTATTTCTTGCGTTCGCGATACTCGCCTGTAGAGGTGTCAACCGAAATAATATCGCCAACCTTTATAAAAGCCGGCACCTTAACGACCGCGCCTGTCTCAAGCGTTGCATCTTTCAAAACGCTGCTAGTCGTATCACCTTTAACCACCGCCTCTGTATAGGTCACTTCCAAATAAACATTTTTTGGCATCTCGACGGTAATCACCTTACCGTCAAAGAATTGCAAAGCCAGCTCGTCGCCCTCTTTCATGAAGTTTTTAGCTTCGTCAACCAAATCGGCCGACAGCTCAAACTGCTCAAAACTATTCGGATCCATGAAAAAGAAAGCTGAACCGTCATTGTATAAATATTGGACAGTTTTGCTAGTCACTTCGGCTGGTTCAATCTTATCTTGGCCTTTAAACGTTTTGGGAATAACCGCGCCAGTAATTAAATTCTTCAATTTGACATTAACGATAGAACCGCCGCGGCCCATCACTTTCTGGTTGTAGTCAATCACTCGATACGGTTGACTGTCGATTTGGCATACTACGCCTTTTTTCAAATCAGTTGGTTGATACATTTCATCTCCTTTTGCGTCTTTAGAAATACCCTTCAGCGCACGACAAAGCATTTCGTACGCTGGAAAATTCCCTAATCTCGCGTCACAAACGGTAGCAGAGCCAGATGACGCGCCCGCTTTACCTCGCGAGCCAGCATCCGCTGCAATTTAGCACTCAAGCCCGTCTTGGAAATTGGCTCGATTTGGCCGCTCACCGGACTAATATAGCGCAACAGTGTCTTCACCTCTTTATACGAGAATACTACTGGGGCATCCTTGCGCATTTTTTTTGCCATATTTTATAATCCTTTCTAATCGTTAAAATGGGATCTCGCTTAAGTCGATCGGCTTATCGTCGATATCTTCGACGACCACATCTTTGGTGCTAGTCGCTGGCGGCGGTGTCGATGCCGGTGCATTACTGTCGTTGCGACCACCAACAAAGTTGAAGTCTTCGACTACCACCTCAACAGCCGACCGTTTATTACCATCTTTATCTTCGTAGCTGCGCTGGTCAAGCCGGCCGCTCACCAAAAGCGGCGCGCCTTTTTTGACATATTGCGAGATAATCTCGCCCGGCTTGCCCCACGCTACGCAGTTAATGAAGCTGGTCTGGTCTTGCTGCTGGCCGTCTTGATTGCGCCAACTCCGGCTAACCGCCAAACTAAAATTAGCTACGCTCTGGCCGCTCGTCGTTGTTCGCAATTCAACATCGCGCGTCAGATTTCCCATTAATATTACTTTGTTAAACCCCTTTGCCATGATAGATTTCCCTCCTATTTATGGCTTAATCTTCGCTGTTTTCAGCCTCGCGTTCAGCCGCGCGCTTCTTGGCCTCCGCCAGAGCGGCACGCGCTTTGTGATCTATCTTAACCAATAAATACCGGATAACTTCGTCGCTAATATTCAGCGCATTGTTAATCTTGAGCGGCGCGTCTGCTGGCAGCTCGACATCCATCGACACATATACCGCAAAATCTTCGCCTTTGATGTTGTAAGCGAGGCGATTTTTGCCCCAATTGTCCTCGGCCTTAACCGAACCGCCGTTATCGGCGATCAGCTGCTTGACCTTGCTAAGCACCGCGTCCAAATTCGCCTCCAAATCAGGCCGAATAAGAACCGTCAGTTCGTATTCTCTCATACATTACCTCCTTGGTATCCGTACGGATGGTTACGTTATCTCACGCAACCTTAGGTTTAATATCGCTTAATATTATACCCTATCTGCTGTAAAAAAGCTAGCTGCCCGCAGCCATCCATCGCCTCTGCAGCAAAAAGCAGGCTCCGCATGCTATATATACTACCAATTTACAGAAAAGAGACCTGCTATGGCTAATTGCTAAGCATGGTTAGCGGCATATTCGTCGCCATACATCATACTACTCAAAACATCTCGATCGATAGCTTCGACAAATTCCACTACTGTTTTTCTAATATTTTCTCTAATCTCTAGACCATCACCAGTTTCTCGATAATCCTGCACGTTTTTCCACAATTCCTCAACAATATCAGATCGGATAGTCTTCATCACAGTATACGGATTATTTATCGCTAATATCGTATCAATATCCATTCGAGCAATATGTTCCGCCAATTTTATAATAGCAGCATCATCTGAATTCTGAAATGCTCGGCGAAAACGTTCCATACCGAGACCGCCCGGCTCATCTTTATACTCTTCGGCGGCCTGGCAAATCCCATCTAAATTCTCGTCTATAGTACCAAACAAGCGCCGCGTGCTACCTTCCAAATCTGATTCCCTGTCGTCAACAGTCGAAACATATTTCGATAGCTCTCCTTTTGTCTGCACTAGAAAATCCCGGATTAGCATTCGGTTGCCAATTCCCTCAAGAGCTACATTATGCGGCAACATTTCTGACGCCTCTTTAATTCTCGCAGAATCTTTTTCATCTAGCCCGGCGCGAAAATCAGCAGACAAATAGTTAACGGCTTTTTCAGCGACCTCTCCCATACTCTCATAGTATAGCATGGCTATCTCCTTGCTCTGCCATAAGCCGCCCGCGCCAGTACTGGCGAGCTCTCTCAATATTGGTTAGACTAGCTCTTGTCACCCCATCTTTGCGATACGGGCGCACAATATTTGTTCCCGGAGGCATAGATACCTTTCCTTTTAGCTCAGGCCTATCCTCTCTATATTCAACTTCCCTAAGCATTCTTCGTATCAACGTCTCGAAATCATAGTCAACAGAAGAATGAAAACCAGTAATATAAGCTCCGTTCTCTGCCGTTTTAGCTTCATGCGCCGAGAAATATGCTCTAAGGGGGATTCTCTTTTCATTGCCCATCCACCGGTCAATCAAAAATCCTTTCTCTATCCTTTGTTTATTAGCCACAATCAATTGCACTTCGATTCGATCTTTTATTTCGGGATATTGCTCAACTAGCAAATTATAAACATTTTTAAGCTGCATGCCGCTAATAGTCCAATCATCCAAAAACACGACTCGCAGATTCTCTTTTTTCTGCTGCACCTGCGCAATATCATCTCTATCGACAATAATTCTACCACCGTACTTTTTCCAATCTTCTTCAGTGAAGTCAGCTAGTATATTATCAAGCAGATATTCACCACTCTTTATCTTTTCTCTACCAATCTCGCCAGCGATAGTGCAAATCTGCAAATCGGTATTCGCCTCGAGAGCCGCCTTCCAGCTGGCGGCAATACCAGCCGCCGCTTCTTTGTATTCTTTTTCGCCAATAAACGTCAAATTCTCGCGCATAGATTTAGCTTTAGCTGCACATTCACCGTTTAAGGATTCTATATAGACAAGAAAGTCGTCAAGCTGGCGCAGTGTTTCGTATTCCGTCAACTCTGCTCTATTGTCTCTGTATCGATCTTTCGGTGTAACAGTTTCCGGAGAACTGTGCGTCTCAGCAATATATGTGATGAGATTGCTTCTAGTCTCTTCATCCGCCAATTGGTCGGTTAAACGCGGAGCAGTCCTAACAAATCTTCTCGACTCTAATAGCCGAGCGGCGTCTTCAGGGCTAACTTCGCCGGTTGGCGCAGCTTGGTCGATTTCTGGCTCATATTCAGATTCATCATTCGTTGATTGTGCTGATGTGAGTCGATAATTATCGGCATACGGACTACCTTCCTGTGGTACACCTGCGCCGATCTCAGACCCAGTATGTTCAACACCGACTGGCGCTAAATTTTCCTGCGACATGTCTGTATTTGCCCTATCATACTCATCTGCCGAATATTCTGACATGATTTTAGGACTTCCATTCTCAGGAATAACCAGCACTGGCGTAAGCTTTCTTTTGAGACGCCTAAGCCTTCCCATCGCTGCCCAAATCAAGCCAACTATCGAATGTTCTTTAGGAGCTTGCTCGGCATTATTATCTGGACCGTATTCAATATCTTTGCGCATAAAACTTATTCGCCTATTAACTTCCCTAATTTTTATTCTCTAGTAGTCCCAGTTTGCAACAAACGAGATTTTTAGCCAAATAGTTAATCATTTCAGTCGTTAATTTATCTTATACTTAATAGGCAATAGTAGCACAATATGCTAATAATGTCAATAAGGCAATTTTCCGCCTCAGCCCAAATAAAACGCCCGTTGTTACAAGGGTGTTTTATTCTTGTACATTCTTTTGGAAACTTTTAGTTGTCCCAACGATCTTCGACCTCAGCGAGCAACTCACCCACCCGACGAACTGCGGCTCTACCTGAGTAGACACCTTCCTTTCTCTTATCTACACCATCATCTTTATTTACATAAATAGTCCAGCTCAGATCACCCCCACATTCTTTCCCTGGATGACATTCAAAAGGTTCAACGCGCCCGTTTCTGTCGGAATCCCAGGAGTAATAAATCCTGCTAACACTAGCATCATCACTTTTTACGAATTTTATAGCTTTATCAGGATCAACTTTACCGTCCTTTGTTTTTATACTCCTCAATACTGAACCGTCCTCCGAGCTAAAAGTAGCGCATAAATATGAACCTTGACCAACTTTGCCATATTTAGGGTCTCTTTCTTCTCGTAAACATAGTTCAACACTCATTCCCTCATCTCTATTATAATCCGCAGTTTCACCGACACCAGTCCCTGATGTATTGCTAGCTGGCATTCCAGCAGCTACATCAATACGAAGTGATCTGCCGTCGCCAGTTGTATAAGAATCTCCCTCCCTAGAACCGTCTTCTCTAATTTCTTCAGCCTCATTCAAAACGACTGCATGCACGTTATTTGTCATATCGCGCATTTGCTCATCGTTTATCGCGGGCTTATGTGCTTCATGGTAGAGACCAATAGCTACCGCAACAGATAGAGCAAGAGCACCTAGTCCCCTCGCGTGGCGTTTCAACTTTTCCCCTCTGCCAGGCCGTTCAGTGCCTGCAATAGAGCTAAACTCTCTAGTTTTACCCATAATATTTATCGTAGCCTCTCTAACTACAGATAATTAATTATGTAAATATCTCGCTATTTTACTTTATATTTGATAACTTGTCAAGTATATCGCCGCAATTATCTAGCCGTTGCAATCCTTAAATGCCCTGCTAGCAGATTTTAATACTTTTGCCATCTAGTTTTGCAGTCAAAATCACAATTATGCTATGATACTAGAATGCATATTGCTATTCAAGGCCAAGCTGGCTCTTTCCACGACCAAGCCGCCCGCCAATGGTACGGAACTGGTGCTGAGATCGTTCCCTGCACAACCTTTAGCGAAGTTTTCGCTGCTTACGACGACGGTAGCGCCGACGTAATTATTACAGCGGTCGAGAACACCCTATTTGGCAGTATTAACGAAGTTTACCGTTACATCGAGGAATGCGACGCACCAATTGTCGGCGAAATCAAGCTGCCCGTCGAGCAAATGCTAATCGGTCTGCCAAACGCCAAAATCAGCGATATTACTGAGGTTTACTCTCACCCGGTAGCTCTTTCTCAATGCCGCTATTTCTTGCAGGAACACCTACCGCAAGCAACACCAATTGAATTTTTCGATACCGCTGGTGCCGTCGAATTTATCAAGCAAAACAGCTCCCGGCACTGCGCCGCTATCGCCAGCCAGACTGCCGCCGAATTATATAATTTGCCAATACTACAGCGTTCCATCCATGACAATCCCGATAATATCACCCGCTTTTTGGTAATTGAACCGTCTAATGCGCCTGCTGATGCTAATCGTGCTTCTCTGGTCATCACCACCGACCATCAGCCTGGCGCCCTCGTCGAGGTATTACAGATATTCGCCAAGCGTCGTATCAATCTCGCCAAATTACAATCGCAGCCAATCGTCGGTCAGCCTTGGAAATATAAGTTTTTTATTGTCGTCGACTGCGCTGGACAACCGCTTTATCAAGCTATCCGCGACATTGAGCGCAGCAATCACGAGGTTACTATACTAGGTGAATATGTTGGCGCCTAGTAATCCTAGAAATCACCGCCAGCGCTAATCTCGTCCACGCTAGATATCAATACCTCGCGCGGCCGCGAACCATCAGCTGGACCAATAATTCCTTGCTCTTCCATTTCTTCAATGATCCGTGCTGCTCGCGAGTAGCCGATTCGTAGCTTCCGCTGCAATAACGACGTCGAGGCTTTGCGCATCTGCACTACCACTTGCACTGCATCTTTGAACATATCGTCGCTACCATTACTACCGAAGTCCATCACTACCCCGCCTTTACCATTCAATTGCACTGGCTGGCTAACGATTTCATCATTGTACTGCGGCGGCGCCTGCATCCGCAGTTGATCAGTAATTTTATTCACCTCGCTGTCCATCACCCAAGCGCCCTGAATACGCTTCGGTTTCGGCATGCTAGCAGTTTTAATCAGCATATCTCCCTGGCCCAGCAATTTCTCGGCGCCAGCCTGGTCGAGAATTGTCTGGCTGTCAGTCTGGCTGGCCACCGTAAAGGCAATCCGCGCCGGTACGTTTGCCTTGATGAGGCCGGTAATCACATCAACGCTCGGACGCTGCGTCGCCAGCACCAGGTGAATACCAACCGCCCGCGCCTTCTGCGCCAGGCGAACTATCAGTCCCTCGACATCACGCTTAGCTACCATCATCAGATCGGCCATCTCGTCAATCACAATCACGATATATGGCATTGTACCTTCATCAACTTGCTGTACATTGCCCTTTTCATCGGCAACGCCGATTTTCTTGCCTTTTGCTTTAGCCCGTTCATTGTAAGTCTTGATATCGCGTACCCGCTCTTCGGCTAGTAAGCTATAACGGCGCTCCATTTCGTTAACTGCCCATTTCAGCGCGCTCATTGTCTTTTCTGGCTCGACAATCACCGGCGTCAACAAATGCGGAATATCCTGATACGGTGCCATTTCAACCTGTTTCGGATCAACTAAGATCAACTTCATATCGCTCGGTGCGTTACGATACAACAAACTGCTTAGCAGTGTATTGATCATTACCGATTTACCTGATCCAGTCTGGCCAGCCACTAGCAAGTGCGGCATTTTGTTAAGTTCGCCGACAAACGGCAATCCTGAAATGTCTTTACCAATCGCAAAACTCAGCGGCTCTTTGCGGCGGCGCCATTCAGCGCTTTCTAAAATTGAACGGATACGTACGTCAGCCGCTTTCTTGTTTGGCACTTCGATACCGACAGCTTTTTTACCTGGAATCGGCGCCTCCATGCGCAAGCTCGACGCCGCCAAATTCAGCGCAATATTGGTTTCTAACGCTGTAATTTTACTCAGCTTGATGCCCGCCGGCGGACGCAGCGTATACTGAGTCACTTTCGGGCCGATATTAGCACCTTCCATATCGACATTAATGTTAAATTCACGCAAAGTATCTTGAATAATGCGCGCATTCTGCTTGATATCGCCCGCATCAGCTGGCGCTTCTTTCTTTTCAAGCAGATCAAGGCCAGGAAATTGCCAGTTCGGGTCGCTAACCGCCAGCATCGCCATTTTGTCGTCGCGATCGGCTTCGGCTTTTTTAGCTTGCGGTTTGATTTTAAGCTTGGCACTTTGCTTGCTGTCATCTTGTGATACTGTTGGTACGCCTTCATTAAGCTTGAAATCGTCCATCTTGCCGTGATCATCTTCGGCAGCTTTGCGCATAACCTGGACATTAGCTTCGTTCTCTGCCTTTTCGTTGCTGGCTACTGCCGTCTTGAACATTGCTGCAATATCGCTAAACCGCAGTTGCAACACAAACAATAGCGTAATCGCAATCAGCAAAATATAAATAAAAACACCGACTGGTATATTAACCAGCGACAAGACGACCGAATTCAAACCATCGCCGACAACACCGCCAGTCGACGGCGCACCCTTTTCACGAAACAGCCCGAATAAGCCGCTGAACCAAATAACTATCAAAATTGAGGCAAATTTCATGACTGCTGGCAATCGATTGTTCTCGGCGCCAAATATTCTAACAGCTACATACAAACCGACAACTGGCACTATATAAACCGCCCAGCCAATCGTTCGCTTAGACACTTCTAGCATTTGATTAAGCAATGGACCGCCCGCACCGAACCACGATACCACCAGCAATGCCGATAGCGCCATCAATAGCACCGCCGCAACTTGCGGCCAAAACCCAGAGGGTACTTCATGCTGCGGTGCTGGTGCTTTCGCTGCTTTGCTAGCGCGTGCTGTACGAGTTGTTTTAGTCGATTTTCGAGTTCGCGTCGTCTTTTTCTTTGCCATAACCGTTACCTATTGTACTCTGTTTATATCTAAAAGGGTATACTACTATTGTAGCATAAATTACTACAAAAAGCAATAGCGCTATCTGTTAGTACGAGCGGCTGTCTGAGCGGTCGCGCGGCACTACTGTCTCGGTATCAGGGGTCTGTTTGCGCGGGAAACGCTTACCTGACGGCTGCGGCATCAACGGCTGGCCAGCAGATCTAGCTTGCGGGGCGCGGCCGTGCGCTTTCGCTGCGCCGCCAACTTCATTAACTACTGGAATGACAATCGGCGTTCGTCGCGTCTGATCATACAAAATATGCGTTACTTCGTCTTTGATTTCTTTTTTGACCACCTCTATGTCATACTTACCAGAGAAACTACGCGCCGCTTTCTGCTTGAGATATTGGCGGATCATTCCCATTAGCTCTTCATTATCGCGCATATAAATAAACCCGCGGCTGATAATGTCTGGACTAGTCAAGAGCCGCCCCGTACCGCGCTGAACCGTCAATATGACTATAAATATACCTTCTTGACTCATGTGGATACGGTCTTTGAGCACCACTTCGCTGACTACCGCGCCGGCATCATCATACATCGTACCGCCAGAGTGAACAATGCGGCCAATTTTATGCGCGCCATCGCTAGTAAACTCAATGATATCGCCTGGATCACAAACAAATATATTTTGCCGCGGAATACCGCATTCTTTCTCGGCCAAGCGTGCATTGTGTACTAACATATGAAACTCGCCATGATTAGGTAGATAATATTTCGGTTTGACCGCATTAATCACCCGCACGTGGTCATCGTAATAGCCGTGACCCGATAGGTGCAGCGGCCCGATACCAGTTAGGTGTGTTTTGCCATTTTGAATAATCTCGCCGCCCTCGCGCATCAGGCCATCAACTGTCCGCACTACGTATTTCTCGTTGCCAGGGATTGGGTTCGAGCTCAGCACTACCACATCTGAACCTTTAATTTTAACGTATTTGTGGGCGCCAGTTGCCATCCGATTGAGTACCGCATTGAACTCGCCTTGGCTACCAGTACAGACGATTGTTATCTTGTTATCAGGCAGTTTAATCAAATCTTCCATCTTGACTACAGTATCTTTCGGGACTTTGATTACACCCGAACGCAGTGCTACTTCCAGGTTCTGAATCATACTAAACCCAGCAAACGCTACTTTGCGATCATGCTTTTTCGCTTCCTCGAGAAGTAGCTGAATCCGATGCAACTGGCTAGAAAAGCTACTGACAATAATCCGGCTCTTCGACCACTTATCCATCACCTCGCCCATACTGTGCTGAATGTCAAATTCGCCGTGTGTATGCGTACCGTCACTTTCACAGTTAGTCGACTCGTTCATAAACAGCAAAAAGCCTTCTTTTTCGGCAATTTCGTTAATCCGGTTGAAATCGAATTTCTTGCCGTCGACCGGATTTTCTTCAATACGCCAGTCGCCGCTCGAGAGGATATTACCAACTGGCGTCCGCACCACTACAGCAGCTGCATCTGGAATCGAGTGATTAACGCGTACCAGCTCAACACTAAATGAATCACAAAGTTGTACAGTATCATGATTTTCTGGATTTAATTCGTGATATTCTGGCGTGAAAGCGCCGTCTGTCTCTTCCATCGTCCGCTGCAGCATGCCAAGCGTGAACTTCGTGCCATAAACTGGTGCTGGCAATTTCGGGATGATATGCCGGAATGCACCAATGTGGTCGAGATGGCCGTGCGTAAAGACGTGCGCTCGAATCCGATGCTTATTTTCTTCCAGCCACTGAGTATCAGGAATTATATAATTTATACCCGGATAATCACTGCCTGGGAACAAGAACCCCATATCAATGACGATGATATCGTTGTCATATTCAATCGCCGTCATGTTCTTGCCGATACCCATCTCGCCAACACCGCCAATCGGGATCACCTTCAATGTTGGCCGCGGCGCCCGCGGACGTTTCGGCTGGTCTTTTAGACTGAATTGCTTGCCGCCATAGCCGTTATATACCGACTTGTTGACCGGCACATTAATCAGATGCTGGCTAGCCTGCGCATTCACGCCTTCCGACATCCGCCGCTGCGCCCGAAAGACTTCGCCTTTGCGCGTAGTTGTCGCGTTCAGTACAGTATTGGTTGATTTTTGTTTAACCTGCAAAGGGCGTTTACCAGTATCGTCGCCTTTGGGGGTTGCCAGTCGCCGCTGACCCATATTGTTATACTCCTTTTTTATTACAATAATCTAAAAACCAGGTAGAGAGGTGCTTTTAATCGCTAGAAATCCCTCTCGTTAGTAGCTTTATTTTAGCAAACTGCCCGTATTTTGTCAAAAATAACCCTGCGCCAACTAAAATGCCAGCGCCATTTTTTCAGCGACACTGGCATTTCTTAAAAATCTCAAAGAGAATTAATCATCGCCATCTACCGAAGTGTGAGCGAATTTACGCTTGCCACGGTAGATAAAGAAACCGATCGTCAACAGGTTAGCCGCCAGCAAGAATCCAGCTAGCACCCACATGCTATCGCTATAGAACGAACTGCCTAAGCCTCCCGAAATAGCCTGACGCAGCGACCGGATAGAATAAGTCATCGGCACCAGCGGATTAACCGCCTGGAAGAAGCCATTGGCTGTTTGAATCGGGAATGTTCCCTCGCTCGACCCCAGTTGCAATACTAATAGTACCATCGCCAAGAAACGGCCCGGATTGTCCAGCACAATCACCAACAGCGACACGATCGACATATAGACAAACGACGTCAAATAAATCGCCCCGATGAAGTTCACTGGATGATCTGGCACTAGACCCAGGCAATAAACCATGATCAGCATCAAAATTGTTGCCTGAACAAAAGCCGCCACGCCAGTAACCGAAGCTTTAGCCAGCCACCAGCGAAAGGCGTTTTCTTGCTCGGCAAAAGTTTTGCGGATTGGATAAATAATATTCAGAGCAATCGCCCCGACAAACAAGCTCAGCGACAACACGTACGGCGCTAGCGCGTAGCCGTAATTCGGCACGTCGCCCTGCTTGGTTGTTTCCGACTTCACCGGATTCGCTATCTGCTGCTGGGTGGCTGCGCCAGTTGGTTGAATTTTGAGTTGCCGGGAAGTGTCTGCTAGCTTCGTAGCCAGAGTATCCGCGCCGCCCGCCAATTGCGACGCGCCATTTGTTAATACACCAGAGCGACTATCTAACAGCCGCGCGCCGTTCGCTAGCTGTTGGCTGCCAGTTTGCGCCTGCGCCAGACCGTTTGTTAGCGATGTCGAGCCGGCCAACAACTGATTATTCGCCGCTCTGACGCTGTTATAGCCATTAAGAGCAGCGGTTACATTCGGCGCCAGCTGGTTAACGCCGTTGTTCAGCGTAGAGACGCCGGTTTGCAATTGCGCTTGCTGCGTTGACAAACTTTTAGTAAGTATCTGTAAATCTTTAAGCAGCGCAGCTGCTTGAGTAGTAATTATTTGCGTTTTACTGAGCGCCTGAGAAAGCTGGCTAATTTGCGGTAAAGTTATAGTTGTCGAACCGCCAGAGCTTGCCGCATTATGTCCTAATGTTTGCAGCGTCCCGCCTGCTGCCGCTAAATCCGCCGATGACGTTTGCATCGTTTGCGCCAAAGCTTGCGCTTCACTCTGCACCTTATCCTGCTGGCTAACGAGCATTGGCGATGGATTATGAACGCTAGCATTTAATTGATTAAGGCCTGCTTGCAGCTGTTTCATGCCGCTTGTTAACTGCGCAACTTGCGATTCGCTTGGCAAACCGTTCGACAATTGGCCCAAGCCTGCCTGCAATTGGCGCGATCCATCGCCGAGCCGCGCTAAGCCATTAGCCATCGCCCGCTGATTTACCGCCAATTGCCGAACGCCGCCAGCGTAAGTTTGCGCGCCCGCTTGCAGCTGCGTCAAACCGCCGTGCAAAGTAGCTGCGCCGCCCGCCGCTGTTTCCAGACCATCGCCGAGCTTACCGATATTTTCCAGCACGCCCTTAGCATACGCTTGAGTAATTTGCTCGGCCACCGACGTTTTGACTTTCTCAGCCGCTTGATTACTGACCAGCGAACCAATATAGTTCTTGGCTGGCGTAGTCGTGTAGTGAATCACCGCCTGCTGCGGTTTGTTCTGCGTAATTGACGCCGCTTTTGCCGAAAAATCCGTCGGAACAGTCACCACCGCATAGAAATGTCCGCTGCTTACGCCGCTATCAGCCTGCTGTTTATTTACAAATTCCCAGCCCAAATCATGATTACCCTTGAGTTTTTGCTCAACCGATTGCCCGATATTGACCGTTTGACCATTCAGTTGCGCGCCTTTGTCCTCATTGACAAATGCCACCGGCAAGTTTTTCACCTGCCCATATGGATCCCAAATTGAACCCAAGAAAAAACCGCTGTACATAATCGGAATAAAGGAAATAACCGCCATCGACAGCAGTAATATTTTGTTTTTGCAGAGATGCTGCCACTCAGCTCGCACCATATTAGCGCGGCGTCTATTTGACAGCCGTTTTAATTTTTCAACCATGCATTACCTCCTTGACAACGTCTGCTAACGTTACCGTTTTTAGATACTCGCTCCACTTCTCTTGCGCCTCGGAAAAGACTTTTTCAATCATAGTCATGCCAATTTCCACCTGGCGAGGCCGCGACGCAAACACTCTTTCGACAATTCCTTGAGGCTGGAAAAACGGCGCTTCGCCCTCGATCGCCAGCACCACATCGTGTAGCGTTACTTGGCTCATTTCCCGCGCTAAAATGAAACCGCCGCCAGCACCCTGCGTCGAGGTAATCAACCGTGCTACCACCAGCTTGCGGCTAATTTTCTTCAGATACGTCGGCGATACTGCCATCTTTTCCGCCAAAGCATCATTGGTCATCGGCGCTTTTCTCTGCGGATCAGCTAAAATTGCCATAATACAGCAAGCTTGTTCAACAGCTCCCGATAGTTTCATAAAGTCCTTTCATGAATTAGATATAGTGGATATCGATTATCCACTATACTACACTAGGCTAGCTTTTGCAAGAGTTTAATAAACGAATTGGGAATAAGCCCCGGATTTGAGCAAATATCTATAGGTTATCAGCGTGTCAACCTTACGATTCAGGATTATTCTGCTGCACAAACGCCGCCACCCGCATAAAATCGTCAATTAGCGTCTGGCGCATACCGCCATTATATAGCGCTGCTGCTGGATGATATAGCGGAATCACTACAAATTCCAATTCATGCAAGCGCACCCGCCGCGGCCGTCCGTGGTCCTGGCTGATCCGCAGCCCAGGGATAAAACCACCGCCGCTGTGCCGCCCCAATGTCAGCACCGCTTTTGGCTGAATAATTTCTAATTGCCGCATCAAATACGGCCAAAATTGGCGCTTCTCTTCTGGCAGCGGATCGCGGTTATTCGGCGGCCGATACTTCACAATGTTGGTAATATAAACGTCTGGGCGCTGCAAACCAGCTGCCGCCAGCATCTCGTCGAGGAATTTCCCCGCTGCACCGACGAATGGTTTACCTTGCAAATCCTCGTTCTTACCCGGTGCTTCGCCGATAAATACGATATCAGCATCAGCATTGCCATCGCCCATCACCAGCTGCGTTGCTTGAGCCGCCAATTCCAAACAAATCCCAGCTTCGATAATTTCCGCCGCCAAGGCGTCTAATTCAGCTTGCTTATTCATAATTACATTTTACCAAAACAGTACCCTCTGCTGATACAGAGGGTACTACTGGCGCGGCGAATATTAACGCAGCGCAGTTAATTTTTGATTGACAACGCTTGAAAAGTCGTTGTAGTACCGATCCATTCCGCTATCGGTAACCTTGCGGCTAGCGTTAGTAATTAACGTATAGCCAGTAGTCGACGGTTCTATTGGACGGCGCGGCCGAGCGCTGAAATTACCGCTGGTATAGGCTCTAGCGTATTCGACGTAGTATTTCTTCAACGAAGTGTAGTAATCGCTCCATTCTTTACCGAAATTAGCCACATTGCTATTATTTGATTTGCTCAGTTTCTGCATCAAGGATGTGCAATCGCCGTATTTTTGACTGACTTCCTTATCAACTTCATCTGGCTTCTTGCTTATATGGCCAAGATAAAATACGTTATCGCATTTTTTTCTGACCTCGCTATAAACCTCCACGTACTGCGACAAGCCTTCCATTTCGGGTTTAGCGACGTCGTAAGCTTTCTTGTATTTGTCGTAAGCTTCTTTGACATCTTTATCGTGCATAATCTTAGATTTCGATAATTTGTCATTTAGTTCATCGCGACTCTTGATAGCGCTATTAACCGTTTCTTTGTAGGCTTCTGGATTACGTACAGATGAATACTGCAAACTGTTCAATTTCGAGCTTTCATCATTCATCCACGAAACGGCTTGACGGTAATCTTCTTTGCTCGGCCCCATATTAAGCAGCAAAACAACCACTATTACGATAATCAGCAATAAAAATCCAACAGAACCGCCAATTATCCCCCACAAAGCCCCTTTACTAAGACCTTTTTTGACCGGCATTTGCGGCGGCATCGCTGGCTGTTGCATAGGCGGCGCGGACATTGGAGCTGGCTGCGGCGCAGGCGGCACTGGCTGCGGCGATTCAGGTGGTTGCGGTTGATTGTTCATAGACTTCCCCTCTTTTATAAGTGTATCTCTATTAAGTATAGCAAAACTCAAGTTGTTCCGTATAGTATTCGTTTACGTAGAAATATTATCGCTGTTCAATTCCCTTCATTGTCAAGCTTAGGCGCCCGCGGTTATCAATCTCTGTTAATTTAACACGTACCGTTTGGCCCTCTTTCAAGACATCGGTTACTTTGCCAACTCGTTTATCCGATAGTTGTGAAATATGCACCATCCCGTCAACTCCCGGCAGAATATTCACAAACGCTCCGAAATCTTTGATACTGACCACCGTGCCTTGGTAAATTTTGCCAACTTCTGGCTCTTCGACCAGGCTTTTAATCCAGGCAAGCGCCTTCTCAATTGATTCGCCGTTCGGACTGGCGATGGTGATCAAGCCGTCTTCCTTGATGTCGACTTCGGCACCAGTCTCGCTGGTAATCTTGTTAATCACCTCGCCGCCTTTGCCGATGACCGCGCCAATTTTATCCGGATCAATCTTTAGCTTTTCAATCCGCGGTGCGTACGGGCTAAGTGCTTCGCGCGGCGCTGGCAGCACACTCAACATATGCTGCAAAATATGCGCCCGGCCCGCCTTACTCTGTTCAATCGCTTGGCGCAGCACTGTCACCGGTAGACCATGCACCTTCATATCCATCTGCAGCGCCGTGATACCCTTGGCTGTACCGGTCACCTTGAAATCCATATCGCCGGCAAAATCCTCAGCATCGGCAATATCGCTCAGTACGTACGGCGTATCACCGTCCATCATCAGACCCATGGCAATGCCGCTAACCGGCGCCGAGAGAGGCACGCCAGCATCCATCAGCGCCAGACAGCTTGAACAGGTCGCTGCCATCGACGTCGAACCGTTCTGGCTCATAATTTCAGTGACGCTACGAATAGCGTATGGGAAGTCTTCTTCACTCGGCAGCACTGGTGTCAAGGCGCGCTCCGCCAAGTAGCCGTGGCCAATCTCGCGCCGGCCCGGGCTGCCCATCCGCTTAACCTCGCCAACCGTATAGCCCGGCGCATTGTAATGATGCATATAGCGCCGTTCGCCGTCGTTAACCTCCATAGTATCAACCAGCTGCGCGTAACTCAGCGGCGCCAAAGTCACAATATTCATACCCTGCGTCACACCGCGAGTAAACAAGCTCGAACCGTGCGCTCGCGGCAGCAAACCAACCTCTGAACTTAAGGGGCGGATTTCCGTCAATTTGCGACCGTCTGGACGCATATTATCCTCGACGATACCGCGGCGAACATCTTTGTGTAGCGCCAAGGTAAATGCTTCATCGTATTCGTCGCGTACTTCGTCGTATTCCTCAGCGCCCAAGCCCAGCTTTTCAGTCATCGCTTCGTGGAATGCCCAGCGAATCTCATTGACCACCTCGTTGCGCTCTGGATACGGCCGGCGGATTTTCTCGCCTAATTTACCGTCAACCCATTCGTCAGCTGTCTGCTGAATTGTTTCGTCGGGTAAGACTAATTCATATTCTCGTGCGGCTGGCGCAACTTTGGCCGCCAGTTCTCGCTGCAACTGAATCGCCGGCTGCATCATCTGGTGCGCCCAGGCCATCGCATCGACGATTACCTCTTCTGATACTTCCTTAGCACCAGCTTCCACCATGGTAATACCGCTGGCAATACCGGCCACTACTAGATCCAAATCAGATTGCTCACGCTCCTCCGGCGTCAAAAAGGCCTTAAACTCACCATTCACACGGCCCACCCGCAAGCCCGCTACCGGCCCGTCAAACGGTGTCCCGGTCAGCATCAAGGCGCTCGACGCCGCAATCATCGCCACCACGTCCGGGCGGAAATCCGGATCCATGCTCAGCACCGTCGCCACGACTTGTACTTCTTGGCGGTACCCTTTCGGAAACAACGGCCGAATCGGACGGTCGATTAACCGGCCGATTAGCACCGCCTCGTCGCTCGGCCGACCTTCGCGCTTAATAAACCGAGAACCAGAAATTTTGCCCGCCGCATAAAACCGTTCTTCATAATCAATCGACAGCGGGAAATAATCCAGCTGCACCGGCCGGCTGCCTACCTGGGCACTGCCCAGCACCACCGTATCGCCGTAACGCACCAGTACGCTGCCCGTCGTCCGGAAGCCAACGCGATTGACCTCCAACGTCAACGGCCGGCCGCACAGCTCGGTGCTAACGCTAAAAATCTCCTTGCCGCTCGGGTTAATAATACTCATAAAAGAGCTCCTTTCTTCGCGGCAAGTAACAGGGATGAAAATTCGTCTTGGCCAGGCTTGGCGATTCAAAGCCGCGCGCCGCAAATTCTCGTCTCTATCACTTCCGCGTTAACAATAACTACTTTATTATAGCAGACAACAAAGGTTATTTCATCTATATCACGTCATGCTATTGCTTTTTTATCATGTTTATGCTATAATAGAAGAATGAGCACGCTTCCTATAGTTCAGCTAAGGCGCCGCCAAGACTTCTGGCTAAAAAGCCAAGAGACTGCGAGAGAATTACGAAAAGAAGCGCATACGATCGATCCAGAACGTCCGCAGCGCGGTATCGGGCGAGCTGCGCACAATCTATTACAATTAATGCAACAAGTTGAACATCCAACTGCTGAAACTAACCAGCAACAAGAGTTTTACAAGCTCTACGGCACCTATCGCGACTGGATTGCCGCTGCAACTACCGAAAAAGCAGCTAGAGACTCAAATAGGAGGCTTTCTCCTAAAAATCGCGAAAAAGTTGTTGGTTTGCATTCTTCTTTCAACGACTCGCTGCGCGAAATTTTTAACCGCTGGGGCACTGCTATCACGCCAGCTGACACAATGCAGCTTCTAAATAATTTTATCCCTATAGCCGATAAACCTTATTACCGTGAATTGATGGAGAATCACATAAAGGGCGTACGTACAGAATTACTAGCCGAGCTCGCTCTCGAAAATATGGGCTTTGAAGTGGTCCGTGCGACTACCGAACAAGACAAGAAAGGTATTGATTATCTTATAACTGATAGCCGGGGAAAGCAAACAGCGATAGATATTAAATCTTCAAAAACAGGAGCTGATGAGGCTAATGCGCAAAACAACCTGTATGGTGATAGTACGATAGCTGTCTGCCCATTTTCGCCTAGGACCCTCAAACGTATTCACACAATTCTGCCTGCCGATCCATACGAGCAAATGCTGGGACCTTCAAAGGAGATGCTTGAAAACCTATACGATTCTGGTGTTGTAGATAACGATGAATATGCTAGAATTAAGTATAAATTAAACGAGCAGATAGCAGATTTGCATGAACGAAATAGCAATCCAACGCGCACAGGGAAGAAATTAACTCATGTCTAGCGAAACTAGCTTCTTTGGGGAGGAGACCGGTTCAGAAAGCCCATGGCGGCTTACTGAGTATCACCTAGTCAATCCAGAGGAAGCATACAGAGATATCGTCGACTCAATTAGGCGCGGAGAAGGAATTATACTAGCAGCAAAAGTATCTGCCGGCATGGGAGAAGCTGCTACTCGGATTGAGGAAATTGCGGCTTCGTTTACTGAGTTAAGTCGGGCAAACGAAGCAAATTTATTTGAGACTGACAACTCACCTCAACTCGAGGCTAGAGGCGTAACCAAACACCCTAACTCTCTGGACTCAGATGATGACGATCAAAGACCTCTAACCGTTGTTCTCCAGCAAAGCGATGGTAATGATGGTAATATTAATTCCGGACACTTTTTTCTGGCAACCGAACAATATCCTTGATATTATATCTTAATACTAGCCCCTGCTAAATTAAGCTAATCGCAAGCTATTCAAACTTAATCAACAAGGAGGCCTTATGCCACAAACCGAAAGTCTATATACTGGGCGGCGCATTAATGTCCGCGCTATTATTTATCGCGAAGGAAAAATACTCGCCGTCAAACATCGCCGCGGCGACCAAGCGGCCCCTTATTACGCCGTACCAGGCGGCGGTCTCGACCCGCACGAGTCGCTAACTGAATGTTTAATCCGCGAATTACGCGAAGAAACTGGCATAACTGCCAAACCTGGCAAATTGCTATTCATCCAGCAATTCCCATCATCGCGGGCTGGCTACGAAGAGGAATTAGAGTTCTTTTTCGCGGTCGATAATCCTGATGACTTTACTGATATTGACATTAGCCAAACAACGCATGGCGCCCAAGAATTAGCCGTTTGCGAATACATCGACCCGTCGCAACATGTTCTTTACCCAGAGTTTCTACAAAGCACAGATATCGCGCTATACATCAACGGCAACCAGCCGGTTCTCGTCGTCGATAATTTCAACGAGCAACACCAACTACTCTAGCGTCACGTTTTGCCGCGCCCAATCAACCGCCGCTTGCGCCCGTTTGCGCGCCTCCAAGCTTTTTCGCGGCGGACGGTCGTCGCCCCACCATTGCCGCCAAGCCCAATCTGCCGGGTTGAGGCACTCCAGGCAATCCATGTGGCGCAATTTACCGTTCACGAACTCTTCATTGCGTTCGGTGTAGACAAGTTCGTAGCCGCACTTCTCAAGCGCTCGCCAGCTCGCCGCGTTGCCGTGGATAACCGCCGACTTAATTCGGTGCAGGCCTAGATTTTCGAAAGCATACCAGGTTCGTGACCGATGGCAAGCACTGGCAATCCCCCGGCCCCAATATTTTTTATCGGCAATAACTATACCGCTTGTCGCATAATGAACGTGATCTTTAGTTATTTCGGTAAGTGCCGTATTGCCGATCAGCTGGCGCTTGTCGCCATCTACAACCCAGATTCCCCAATTCAGGCTGGTTTTATTTTTGATCATTTCATCATACCAGACTTGCTCGGTCTCAATCGTCTGCGCTCGGTGCGCTGATAAGTACTGTGTTACCGTGCCGCGCGCAAAACCCTCGACAAACACCGCTAGATTATCGCGCGCAAACGGCGCCAATTCAACCGACAAGCCCCTATCGGTTGTTAATTTCATCATCGGCCCAAACGCCATCGCGCACTCCTTTCGCTTAATTGTGTTTATATTATACACAATTGAGATAACTTAGTACACAAAAAAGACACTAACTACAGACTTTCAACTATACTCTGCAACCTGCTGCGAGCTTCATCGGCAGCCCTCCGTAGAGTTGAGCCGCTACCTGGCCTAGTTTGCCATATCGGCGACCGCGGGTTAGCTTCTTTCGCTAGCTTAGACATTGCTTGAAGAGTTTCTGCGTCAACATTTAGTCCGCCTTTAGCTTTTAGCCTATCGGCTAACTCTGCCCTAACATTTTGGTCAAGAAATCCGCTATAAGCCCTCAAGAAGTCTCCCGCCCATTTGTTAGCTTTCTCTTGCTCTAATGGCGATGTCTTATCCTCTGCTGGCTGTGCGACCTGTTCTGCCGGATTTTTCTCTGCGGTGCGATTACTTGTGGCAGGTTTAGCTTCTGTAGCCTCTACCTTTGGGCTTTCGTTGCTAGCGGTTTCTGGCGGCGTATTTTCTTTAGACGCTTTAGGTTCAGGTTCGCTAGACGGCTTGGCTGCATCAGTTTCTGCTTTCGGAATTTCGGCACGCGGCGGTAGCGGTACCTCTTCTGCCTCGGGCATAGCAGCGCTAGCATTGGTCTCACGCGCAACCAGCTCTTTTGGCTGCTCATGTATAGCTGGTTGCTCATACGCTACTTGCTCAGCTGGCGGCCGCGAAGCATATTGAACTAGATTATCGCCTCTATCACTGTTACGCTCACCCCTGACAATACCATCAACCATATCCCCTGGAACACCATTCTCTATCAGTCGAGCACGCCGATCGAGCATTTCATCAACACTTTGCGGCCCTCTCTCGGCGTCAGCATGCGACGGTAACTTACCAGTTATTTTCTCGCCAGTAATAAGGACTCGCCGTGTAGATGCACGCTCGTTCGTCGGTGCCGCGCCGCCGTCAGTAGCGGCTTTGGAAGCCTCGCCAACCAGCAGCTGCCTGCCGGTATTCGACTCTTGGCGCGCCAAAGCGGGCGGCTTATCGCCGAAAGCAATCGCTACTGCATCGCGAGCATCATTGACTTTCTTGGCCCTGCCAGCTGGCGTCCATTCGTGCGGTGTACTAAAATTATCACCATCAAGAGAGTTAGACTTAACTGTCGGCTCAATACCGTACTTCTTATAGTCAAACGACTCGCCTTGCTCGCGGCTGTTAGTCGCCTCATGAGAAGACGTTGGAAAGCGTTCTTTTGTGTTCATTTTTGTTTTGCCGTTTACTTACCTTTTTATGCTAGCATAGCTTATGCTTTTTGTCAATAATATTACTTAGATTAGTAATTTTAGCAATACGGTAGCTGCGATCTACCTTTACAAACCAAAAACCGCCTCGATACGAGACGGTTTTTGGCCCAGGCTGCACGTTTATTTGCGCAGACCGAGCTTCTCTAGCGTTGCCTTGTAGGCCTCAAAGTTCGTCTTCTCAAGGTATTTCAGCAGGCGCTTGCGCTTACCTACCATCTGAATCAGTCCGCGGCGCGCCATACGGTCGTGCTTATTGGACTTGAGATGTTCAGTCACCTCTTTGATACGAGCCGTCAAGATTGAAATCTGCGCTTGCGGGCTGCCGACATCGTTCTCGTTGACCTGAGTCAAAGCAATAGCTTTCGCTTTGTTATCCTTTGATATCATAGCTAACAACTTTAGCAGAGATCCGCTAATCAGTCAAGTTGTGCGAACTTCTTATCATATCTATCATCTTATAGATTTTCTCAATATCGTCAATTGTCATCTGACGAGACTGGTCTATCCAGCCCTTAATAAGTTTGGTAGTCGTTTCTGTGTCAGGTAGCGTTTCGCTTGGAGTAAAATTATTTAAAGTTTCCGGCTGCCCATTCCTATGATAATTTACACTATACTCATGATTTGTCGGTTGTCCAAGTTCGCCGTAAATAAGCCATTGCTCCACAATCTCGACTATTTGTCCTGGAACACTTTCAATACGTTTTTTGACACTCATATATAGTTCGTCTTGAAGCGTCTTGCCGTCTTGTTCCGACTCTGGCACATATATCAATTCGCAACCTTCCGGTACAGCTGCCTCTTGGTCATCAAAATGGAGAGCCTTACTAACCAATTCCGGCGTCAGTGGATACGAGAAACTTTTGAGAGGCTGATCATCTAGCGATAAACACCAGGTTCCTCTACTTCTCTACCTACTAGTTTTAATGTTTCCGCAGCTTGACGGCGCAAGTTATGGAGTGCTTCTTGATCAGGTATAGGCTCTGTAGGAGCAAGATTCTCATAATCTGTCATTCTTTCATTATATCATAAAAAGTCTAAATAAGCAAATTTCTATGCTTCTTATGATTCAATGCCAAGATCGGCCAATTTCTGCGCTTGACTAACTTGCCAATCAGCAATCTGCGTACGGCGCAATTCTTGACAGTAAGCACCAGTGTTTAGCGCCTCACCGATATCAACTGCCAAACTACGAATATAGGTACCGCTAGAGACATGGGCTCGAACTTTGAGCAGCGGATAAGCGTAATCAAGCAGCTCCAGCGCATAAACCGTCACTGTACGTTCTGGTATATCAACTTTTTTACCGCTGCGAGCCAATTTGTAGGCCCGCTGGCCATTAATTTTGATAGCACTGAACGCTGGCGGACGCTGTTTGATATCACCAACGAATTGCGCTAGGACGGACTTGACGACTGCTATATCCGGCTGTTTGGAGATGGATGAAACTTGAGTATCATTTTGCGGCTTACTATTTGCAACGTACGGCATAATTTCGCCTTCCGGGTCGCCAGTTGTACTAGTCTGTCCCAGCCGGAACGTCGCTTCATACACCTTATCAAGCTTGGTATAACGCATCGCGTTGCGGCATTCCTTGCCCGTAACCAAAATCAACAGGCCCGTCGCAAACGGGTCAAGCGTCCCGCAATGACCGACTTTGACTTTTTTGCCAGCCCGATGGCTAAGCACGCGGCGAACTCGCGCCACTACCCCGAAGCTAGTCATGCCTGGCGGCTTATCAATCAATATAACCCTGTCATTCATACTTCAAGTATATCAGCATACCCCGTAGCATTGATTCTAAAATCTTTTCAGAGTCAATCTGAAGTCTATCCGCAAACTTAAGCTTGCCCTGGAATCTTGAACTGAGCCGGATCATTTGATGTTGGTGCCGAAACTGCTGGAGCTGGCGGCGGCGGTAGCGTAGATTCTAAAGTGTCAGCTCCAACCCCGCCATTAGCTGGTACTGGCGGCAAGGATGAAAAATCTGGCAACGGCGGCAATGGCGGCAGCGGCGGCAAATCGTCAACCGCGCCAGACGATGGCGCAGCTGATGCTGCCGACAGAGCCGCATCAACGGCAGACCGCGCTTGGTCTTGATCTGAACTAGCAGGATTTGCGGCTGGCGCAGCTTCTACGCTAGGCGCTGGCATTGCTGGCATATTCGGCTGTACCGTTATCCCCTTCGAAGAAACCGCCTCGGGCGCCGCATCAACCGGTGCAGCTTCTGATAAGACATCGCGAACCGTCGGTTCTACTTCGGTCTTATCGGCTACGGCATTAAATGGCGATTGCATTGACGGCGGCTGCGACGCCACCGCGCCGCGATCGTGGCTTAAAATGACGCGATTATGCATGTCTTTTTCAGCTTTTCTAGCTTCCTCAGCAGCCTGTTCGGTTGTCGCGTTGAAAGTACCGCCAATCGACGGTTCGCTCGGGCTAACTGGCATCGCTAGACCTGGCCCTGGCGCAAATGGAGCAACTGGCGGCAAAGCTAGATCTTCTTTGGCCGCTTCATCTACTTCTGCTGAGCTGGCAGCAATATCGCGCTGCAAATCGGCGACCGACGGCATATCTCGCCTATCAGCTTCAGGCTCAACAGCAGGAATTGATGCTAATTGTTCGGCTAATTTCTTTTCGGCGGCAGCGGCGGCATCTCGGCTGCTTCGCTTCTCTAATTCTTCATTGGCAGCCCTCAGAGCTTCGTCGGAATGGCGCCTATCAACTGCATTCTTGACGTCGTCAACATCACCGACTGGCTCGTGCGAAATCGACAATGCGCCAATGTCGCCAGAATTTTTAGACTCATCCTTTTTGGAGGATTTTTCTTCGTCCTTGCTTTTTGCTTCAGGCACTGGAATCGGCTTATCGTGCGATTCTTTGAGTTTAGTGGCAATTAGTTGCTGGTTAGCACCGTCTGCCATCAATTGAGCGGCCACGGTCATCGCCGCCGAGCTAGTATGCGCATTACTGAAACGTTCAGTTGCTGCCACGATACCAGTCAAAAACGCCGTAGCGATCTGCTCGTCAATCAACCGGCTTTCACCTCTTAATTCATTAGCTAACCGGCATAGAACCTCGCTATAACTACTAGCTCGGGGATTACTCCACTCTAGGCTGCCAAGCTGAGTCGATTCGCCAAGCGACACGCTCGCCACCACCGCATCGTGCAAAATTCGGCCATGGCTCTCGAGCGCATGATCCAAATCAGCTTCGTCTTTAACACCAATTGCCAACACCATCTCGACATTATAGTCGCCTTGGCTAAAGTCCAAATCTTTCTGGTTGATTGTCGTACGGTACGGCGTAATAAAAATCTTGACCATATCATCGACAATTTTGTAACGTAAGTGGTCGGCCTTTTCCTTATCCAGCGCGATGATAAAATCGCGCAAACTATCAACTGTACTTTCAAAGGTTTTCTCGGGCTGTAGAAATTTAATCGCTGGCGGCACCGCCCCGCTGAATACTGCCGTCGCATGCTTATTTAACTTATTGATTAGCAGCGTGATGCCCAAAGCAGCGCTCAATTCGTCAACCGACGGATTGGCGCTAACCGTAACGAGAATATTATTACTTTCTTTGACTTTCTCTACTATCTGGTTTAGCACGTCTGCCATATTTTATCCTATTTGTTTTTATTCGCTATAGACTTTATGTACTATAACATAAGCATCACGGCAAAGTCAATACTATTTTGTAAAGCAGCGCCGCTTTACAAACAGAGGTGTATAAGTTATAATTGAAAACTGATTGTATACACTAAATCAATAACAGAGGTAAAGGAATTTATGCCACTCATCAAATCAGCCGTTAAGCGAATGAAGCAAACCGCTAAGCGCCGCCAGCGTAACATCGGTATCAAGCGCGATATCAAATCTGCCACCAAGGAATTTTTGGCCAACCCGAGCGCCGCTACCCTAAGCAAAGCTCAAAGCGAGCTAGATACTGCTGTCAAGAAAGGCCTGCTCAAAAAGGCAACCGTCAGCCGCCGCAAATCAGCCCTAGCCAAGGTCGCTAAAGCTGCTGGCGTCAAGCTAGAAAAGAAAGCTGCTAAGCCAGCTACTGAGGCCAAAAAAGCTCCTGCCAAAAAGCCAGCCGCAAAGGCCGCACCTAAGAAAACTGCAGCCAAAACAGCCTAAGTTTAACCTTATCGAAATAAACGCTCTCGGTAACCAGGGCGTTTTATTTTTGCCGCAAAGCCACCCGAAACAAAAAGTCCTCCAACACTGCCCACGGATTGACTGATGATGTTTTCATCTGATAATCGCGCTCCGCCGCTAATTCGGTTAATTCCGTCAAGTCCTCTGGCGACAGCTGCCGAGCAAGCGGCCGCAATTTCTTGGCAACAAACGGGTGTATGCCGAGATCAATCGTATCGCTAGTGCTAGCCACTTCAGCCTTGGCTAATAACACCAGCTGCGACCACTGCGACCAAACTAACGGCGCCACTTTATAAACATCGTCGCTACGGCGAAGTTCGTCAAGCGCACTCCGTAGATTTGCCGTTTTGCCGCACACTGCCAATTCAATGATATCAAACACCGAAAACTCGCGTACTGGTGGCAAGACCGTTGCAATCGCCGCATCATCAATTTTCACAGTATTTTTCAAGGCAGCTACAGCGTGAGTTAATTGCAATTGATCAATTTCGGCAGACCGCGATTTTTCATCGGCGACAATTGCTCGCGCTACCATATTACTAGCCTGTGTTTTCGTCAATTTTACACTGTGCTCGCTTACATAGTCTAGCAGCCATTTTTCGGCCGCTGGACGCTGGCGATCAGTCAGCGGCATTGCTTCTACTAGCTTTGCAGTTTTTTGCAAGATTTTGAAAGTTTTAGTACGCTTATCTGGGCGCGGTTCGATCAATACCAAGTAGGTTTCTACTGCAATATCACTAGCCCATTCACCTAGTTTATCCCACAAATCTTTTCGCTCCGAAAGATGCTCGACAATAATCAGCCGTCGTTCTTGAAATAAGTTCAGGCCGCGTACCGTATCGGCTAATTTATTCAAATCAAGACTGCTTGCGTCGATTTTTTCGGGCCGAACGCCTAACGATTTCACCAATCGCTGCAGCTCATACTGCGCGCGGTAAGCGTTCGTGCCAATAATCAGATAAATCATTTAACCTCCACCTGGCAGACCGGACAAATATGCGTGCCGCGGCCGCTGACTTTTAGCTTGATAATTTCTTGGTCGGGGTGGCGATGGCAGGCTTGGCCTTCACGCCGAAACACATGAGCAAATGTCAGATAGTTCCCTTTCCGGCCCTCGGCATCAACATAATTTTTATCGGTTGAGCCGCCTTGATCAATGCTCAATTGCAAGATTTGCCGCAACTCATTAAACAATGTGTTCAGCTGCTGATCGCTAACGTTTTTTACCCGCGTTTGCGGATGAATCTGTGCTGCCCACAATGCCTCGTCAGCATAAATATTACCAACCCCGGCGATCACTGCTTGGTCAAGAAAAGCTGGTTTGATCATCGAATTCTGACGACGACGAATCCGCTGGATAAAATCCTCGGCGCGCGTCTGAGGATCAAGCGGCTCCGGTCCAACTTTTTGCATGAACGGCAGGTTTTTTACTTCATCAGTCGGCAGCAATTTTACCCAGCCAAACTTGCGCTGATCGTTAAAAAACAGCCGCGACCCGTCCACAAAATCAATCTGTACCCGCGTCGACCGATCTGGCAACTCACCAATCAAGCTATCGTTTGGGTGACCGCCAGCGAAGTTAGGCACCTTGTCATCCTCGAGTATCATCGGAAAACAATCCGGGTCCCGGTGACAAGCACGCCCAGATTTTTTCCGACGATACATCGCAGGATGACAACTGCGAAACACCAACTGCCCCGTCATTTTCAAGTGTACCACCAGCGAATAGCGCGTATCCAAATCAATCATCAGCACCTTTGCCCGCCGCCGCACCGCCGTCACGCGCGCACCATATAAAAATTGTTCAACATCAGCCGGCGCATTCGGAAAGCTTTTTGGTGAATCAAACACCGTCGCCCGCGCCACCACTCGGCCTGGCAGTAGCTCCGCCAATCCGCGGCGAACCGTCTCGACTTCGGGAAGTTCCGGCATTTATGCCTCCAACAGAGCGTTCAAATGCTTAATAAGCAGTTCGTTATCGGTGTACTGCAACGCCATCATTCCCGCTACCTCGGCTCCTTCGCAATTTTCGACACGATCATCAATCATCACACATTCGCTAGCAGCGACACCTAAGCGGCCAGCTGTCAGCGTGAAAATTTCCGGGTTTGGTTTGGCCAAGCTTTCCTCGTACGACAACACGCGCACATCAAACATTTTTTCTAATTCGCCTGGCGCAAATAGATATTCCAGCGTACCGCCGCCAACATTACTCAACATCGCCATCTTCAAATTAGTGTACTGCTGGCGTAAATTTACGATATAGTTTATCAATTCCTCGTTGCGAATCCGCTTGCGCATCAAGAAATCATGCGTCTGCTGCCGTGTCCAGCCAAACAACTCAGCAATTCCCGATTCATACTCGCTGCCGCTAATAAAACCGTAATCGTGCTGTTTACTGAGGTCGCGCAGCATTACCTTGCCCTCCGGCTCGGCCATTCTTATTAGCGTATCAATACTGCCTCCGTACAGTACGCCAAAACAATCGAAAATAACTGCTTTTATCGCCATGGTTAGAAAATATTATTAAATGACGGTTTGAAATCTGGAATCTGATTGACAAAAAGAGCTTGGAGCTTCAGGGTATCGGCGTTAAGCGTACCAGGCGAGTCCTTGCAAGTTGACGTCCACAAATTGGTATCGGTATTGTCGCCATCGCGCGTCTCGAATACGTAAGCCAGCCCTTTGGTGGCACATACGCCGCGAATATCATCGTTTGATTTGTTATCGGAAGCCTGAATATTGACCTTGACTAGCGCATAGGTAAACTGTTCATAAGCATTGCTATTATTAGTATATTCCTTCTTGTCCAAAACTCTATCCAGATAACCCGAATAAATAACATATTTACGCGATGTTGGACTAACTGTAATCTGGTAGCTCTTGAACTCTTCATCAGCAACAATCGGACCGCGTACCGTCCAGCGCACGCTGCGAATTGGGTCTTGATTTTTGATTTTGCTCTCTAACGATTGTTCGGGGGTTTGCGGCTGCTCGGTCTTTTTGTCCGGATTCAGCAATGATCGCACAAGTGTCACCAAAATAGCAATAACAACCACCACAGTGATAATAGTAATGATTATCGGTAAAATTCTCGGTCGGGATCCTCTGTACATGTTTGTATTTTAACACACTTGCCACGCAGCTATGCCATCACATCACAAACAGCTGTAGCGCCTAAGTCTAATCCTGCTTGTACACATCGTTCCGCGTCTGCCCCCAATCCTTCATCTCTAAGAGGCTGCACGATGTCATCGAATCTATCTGAATTTTTCTTCGCTTTTATCTCCGCTTCTTTCTTTGCTTTTATTTTTTTCTCTGTCTCTGGATCAATTATTTCATCTAGCGGCAAAAATTCCCTGCCAGCAAAATCCCCTACTATGAGTTTTCTAGGTTTGGCTTTAGGTTTAGGTTCAGATTCAGGTTTGGCTTTAGGTTTAGGTTCAGATTCAGGTTTGGCTTTAGGTTTAGACATCCAAAAAATATTAATAGCCCTACCGTCTTCAGGATAAATCGTATCAATAGCCTCGACGCCAATTGGCCAGAAAGGAGGTCTTCCGTGCTCAGTTTTTTTTACACTACTTATTGTTTGAATTTCTGCTCTTGGTTGATCTTCCTCAACCTCGCTAGACTCACAACGAACCACTCGCCAATCACCAGATACTGGTCCACCATATCTGTTTTCAATACTCAAAACATTATCATTTGGATCAACAAACAGACCAATTGAACAACCGTAGCCGCCTTTTTTAAGAACCCTACTCACAGCGTCACGTTGCTCAATGATACGTCTTTGTTGTTGCTCGTCCCTCAGTCGATCTATGCGTTCTTGCCTAGCCTCTTCAGGTTTAGGGTTGCTATTTTCTGGTAACATTTTCCGTTCCACAACATCCGCCTTTTTGCTTAAGCTAACTGTATCTTGATTATACCACAGTTGTAGTTATTTGTCCATATTTGTACGGGTTTTCGCTAATTTTCAGCAAATTTTAAGTTTTTTACACTTCGCCCCAGTTATTGCCGATTTTGACGTCGACTTTAAGCTTAATACCGAGCTGCGGGTAGATATTTTCCATAGTCTCTACCAGCATTTTGCTGACTATTTCGGCGTTTTGGCGCGGACACTCAACCATGATACTGTCATGGATTTGCAAAATTTGGTAGCCGAGCGGGGTATTTTTGTCTGTAGATATAGATTTGCTGCCTGAAGAGACTTGCCTTTCCGGCAAGGCGAATTCGTTCTTTTCGAATTTGCCGGTCTCTGAAGGTAGCAAATCTGGGCTTGTCATTATCGTCAGTCGCTTCTCTACCGCCAGCATCGCCAACTTCATCAAATCCGCCTCGGTACCTTGTATCGGCATATTAGCTGCTGCGCGCTCGGCAGCTGAACGAACAGCAAAATTATTCGATCTGACATCGGGCGTCGGCCGGCGACGGCCAAACAATGTCTGCACAAAGCCATCTTCGTGCGCTTGACGGATTGTTTGTTCCATGAACTCTTTGATGTGCGGACGGATACGATAATACTCGTCGATGAAATGCTGCGCCTCGCCGTAACTCATATTAGCGGCTGCTGCCAAACCATGCTGGCTCATGCCGTATAATACGCCGAAATTCACCACTTTAGCGCGGCGGCGCTGCGTTGGCGTCACTTCATTAATCGGTACGTTATAAACTTCAGCTGCCGTCTTGGCGTGAATATCAACGTCGGTATTAAAATCTTCAATCATCTGTTTTTCGCCCGCCATCACTGCTGCCAAACGCAGCTCAAATTGCGAATAATCAGCATTTACGAAAACATTGCCAGGTGCTGGCACAAAGGCATCGCGAATCTGCCGCCCCAACTCAGTACGAATCGGAATATTCTGCAAATTCGGGTTAGTGCTCGACAGTCGCCCAGTCGCTGTCGCATCTTGATTAAACGTCGTGTGAATATAGCCGTTAGCGTCCGTTTGCTCTGGTAAGGCTGCCACATAGGTATTCTGTAATTTCGATAGTTCGCGAAAACGCTCGACCAACTCAATAATTGGATGTTGCCCGCGCAGCTTATCAAGTTCCTTTTGGTTGGTTGAATAACCAGTTTTGCCTTTTTTGATACCGGCTGTCGGCAAGAGCAGCTTATCAAATAGCGCGCTAGCCAACTGCGCTGGGCTGGCGACATTAAATTCGTAACCGACCATATCATAAATATTTTGCTGAACCGCTGCAATCTCTTGCGCTAATGATTTATTCATTTTTTCGAGTTTGCTGGCATCGATTTTGATGCCTCGAAATTCCATTTGCGCTAAAACATTAATCAGTGGAAAATCCATCGTCTGCGCCACCTGCTGGAGGTCGGGCAGCTCAGCAAACGCCGACTTTTGCTGTTCATAAAACGCCCACAGCGCTGCCATCGCCAATCTTGGGTCGTCCAAAGATTCTACGCCCGCCAAATCCGCTAATTCGCGCGATTTGCGCAAAGGATTTAACAAAAATGAGCCCTGCGCGGTATCGTGTTTAACAGCCGGCAACTGCTGGCAGCCAGCACCGAGAAGCGTTTTGAGAAACTCCTTGGTGTCGTGGCCAACTATCGAAGCTTCTGCTAAAATAGCGCTTGCTTTAGCCATCGGCAAGCGAGCGACCTTGCCTTTTTCATGGCTCAGCCAAACCATATCACCATCCCAAATTACCAGTAATTCTGGCGCCATTACTAACATCGGGGTGACTTTATCGCCCGATATTTCAACAGCTGGCGCAAGAATATTATTTGGAGTCACTTCCGAAGAACTGTCGCGCATGTGTTGTGGTAATTTTCGCAACAATGAGCGAAACTCCAGCTTTTCGAGTAACTCTCGCAACTTTGCCGTGTCTAAGTCGCGCACGTTCATTGCCTCTAAATCAAGCTTCACTGGCGCATCGGTGAATAGTCGCGCCAATTCCCTACTCATATAAGCAGATTTTTTGCCAGTTTCTAATTTGCGGCGCAAGCTGTCTTTAATCTGCCATAGATTCTCATAAACACCGTCTAGCGTTTCAAATTGTTGTAGTAATTTGACGGCTGTCTTTTCGCCGACCCCCGGTACCCCAGGGATATTATCCGACGAATCGCCTTTCAAGCTTTTCAAGTCGAGAAATTGGCCAATCCGAATACCGTAGCGCTTTTCAAACGCTGGAATGTCAAATTTATCAATGTTAGTCAGGCCTTTTTTGAGTGCATAAAGATACGTATTTTGGTCGAGAATTTGCAGCGCGTCCAAGTCGCTAGTAATCAAATATGTTTCGATGCCGCCGTGCTGTTCAGCCTGCTTGTCTAGCGTTGCCATGATATCGTCGGCTTCATAATCATCAAATTCATACAGCGGCCAGCCAAAAGCTGCCAACAGCTCGTGTAAAATCGGAATCTGCGCATAAAAATCTGGCGGTGCTGGTTTGCGCCCGGCCTTATAATCAGGATAAATCGCCAACCGGCGGCGAATATTCGTTCCTCGTTTATCCCACGCTACGCAAACATAATCAGGCTCGAGCTGCTTGATTAATTCCAAGCTCAGCGCCGCGAAACCATACACGCCGCCTGTCGGTGTCCCGTCTGCGGTCGACAACCCAGGCATAGCATAATAACCGCGATAGAACACGCTTTTACCGTCGATAATCACCAAGCGTTTGACCATATTTATATTATACGCTATCTAAGGGCCGTTACTTACAAGCGAATATAGCCATAATCATGTATACTAAGGTTATGACATCACAAGAAAAACCAACCAAGATTTTGGCATTCGTCGGGCTGCCTGGCGCTGGTAAAACCGAAGCAACCAATTTCGTAGCCGCCAAAGGTTTTCCCAAAATCTACGGCGGCGGCATTTTGTACGACGAAATGCGCGCCCGAGGCGTTGAAATCACACCCGAATCGCAAGCCGAATTTCGCAAACAGTGGCGCGAACGCGACGGCAAAGACGTTATCGTCCGCCGCGCCGCCGAGCAATTGCACCGCTTAATTGATGCTGGCCAGCATCGTTTATTGTTCGACGGGCTCTATTCCTGGACAGAGTACAAGTTCCTCAAACACGAGTTTCCTGGCGAGCTCATCGTTGCAGCCATTGTCGCGCCAAAACATTTACGCCACCGCCGCCTCGCAACTCGTCCCGAGCGGCCATTCACCGCCGAACAAGCTAACCAGCGCGACTGGTCAGAGATTGAAGATATCGAAAAAGGCGGACCAATAGCTATCGCTGATTATTATTTAATTAACGACAGCGATATCACTGCGCTATACGCCAAGATTAATTCGCTACTCAGTACAACTGGTTTCGTTAACGTATAGCACCTAAAACCAAAACTATTGCAAGTAAGTATAAAGTTTTTTAGCGTCTTTATGCTTGCGTAGCTTCGCTAGCGCCTTGGCTTCAATCTGGCGAATTCGCTCGCGCGTTACCGCAAATTCTTGACCAACCTCTTCAAGTGTATGACTCTTGCCGCTGTCTAATCCAAAGCGCATCCGGACGATCTTTTGTTCGCGATCGCTCAACGTACCTAGCAAATCTTTAACTTGTTCCTTTAACAGCTGATTTGAGGCCGATTCCTCTGGACTAATTGTACCTTCATCCTCAATGAAATCGCCCAGCACCGACTCGCCTTCGTCATCGCCGTCGCGACCGACGCCAGCATCCAAGCTCGAAATGTCCTGCTTGATTTTCATGACATATTCGACTTTTTCTGGTTCCATCTCTAGCTCTTTAGCTAGCTCTTCAATCGTTGGCTCGCGATTCAGCTCCTGCGTCATGCGCCGCTGCGTGCGCAGCAATTTATTGATGGTTTCCACCATATGAACTGGAATACGAATCGTTCGCGCCTGATCAGCAATCGCCCGGGTAATCGCCTGGCGAATCCACCAGGTGGCATAAGTCGAGAATTTAAAGCCTTTATCCGGATCAAATTTTTCAACCGCGCGCAACAAACCAGTGTGGCCTTCTTGAATCAAATCCAAGAAGTCTAAGCCGCGGCCCGAATATCGTTTAGCGATCGATACCACCAGGCGCATATTTGCTTCGGCCATTTTATCTTTAGCTTTTTTGTCGCCTTCTTTGACGCGTTTTGCCAATTCTAGTTCTTCCTCGGCGCTCAGCAGCGGGATTTTGCCAATCTCGCGCAAATGCAGCCGCACTGAATCGTCCGAAATATCATCGAAATATTGATTAGCATTGAGTACATCTTCAGGAGTATCTTCGTCCATCAAATCGTTGATATCAGGCTCATTGATGTCTTGATCTTGTATATTGTCGTCAGATGGCTTCTGCGCTTGGTCGTCGTTTGTCACGAGCTTTCTCCTTGATTATGTTATTGAGTGCCGCGCGCAACTCTCTAGCCGCTGCCTCATCGCCAGCAGCTTCAGCGTCGCGTAACTTAGCTAATAATTCTTGTTGAGTTTGTTTGTTATGTTTATCCTCTTTATCCCGCAGCAGTTGGCACATCGCGACATAGCGATCGCCGCTATCCCATGCTGCATAACGCTCTTCAGCGCGCAATGATACCATTTTTACATAAATATCAGCTTTTTGCAACTTTTTAGGGCGATTTTGCGGATCGTCTTCTTCGAGGAGTACCGTCGCTAATAACTCTCGCTCAGCGCTGCTCCACTGCTGGCGCCCGGCGCGGCGCAATTCTTCCAAGCATCTAGCATCATAAAGCGCCAAAGCCAAAATATCATCCTCTAGCACCGCCTGCTCGCTCTTAATAATCGATGTATTTGTAACAACAGGTTTGAAAGTTTGTTTCTTGACTGGTTCACCAGCTAATTTTTGGCGAACCGCCTCCTCGCTGGTATACGACATAGCGGCGATCCGCTTGATATAGTATTCGCGCTCGACGGGGTCAGCCAGCCCGCGCACTACTCGCAGCGCTGCCGTAGTAAAAGTTCGCCGGCCAACTGCTGTATCCAAATCGCAGCGCCCGGCATGCTGGCGCAACACCCATTCGACAGCTGGCTCGTTGCGAGTTACCGCTTCGCACCACACCTGAGCACTTGATTTGATCAGCTCGTCCGGGTCTTTAGCGCCATCTGGCAACGAAATAATTGTTAACTCAACGCCCTCATGCGAGGCCAGCTCAATTGCCCGCTCAGTCGCCGCTACGCCAGCCTGATCGCCGTCATAGCAGAGGCGAACATCGCTGGTCAGCCGTTTGACCACTTTGAGATGATTTTCAGTCATCGACGTACCAGCGGTCGCGACTGTTTGCGCCACGCCCGTTTGGTGGCTGCTAACTACATCCAAGTTCCCCTCAACCATCACTACGAAGCCACTTTTACGGATCGCCTCCTTGGCTTGGCTCAACGCGAAAATATGACGACCCTTATCATATAGTAATGTCTGCGGCGTATTCAGATATTTCGGCGCATTCGGCACATTGCCAATAATCCGCCCAGTAAAGCCAATTACTTGCCCGCCCTGATCCATCAACGGAATCATCATTCGACCGCGAAACAAATCCTTGCCATAGCGGTTTAATAGCCCCGCGTCGTTAATCTCTCGCTTAGTAAAACCTCTTTTTTCGAGCGCCGCCAGCAACGCCGTGCCGCTATCCGGCGCATAACCAATCTGAAAATCTTGAACAGTTTGCCGCGACAATCCTCGCTGCTTAAAAACATATTCAATCGCCTGCTGGCTACGCAATAAACTCTGTTGGAAATATCGTGCTGCTAGCTCGTTGGCTGCCAACAGCCGCTTTTTATAAGCACTGCGCTTTTTGGCACCAGCCGATTGATATTCGCTGAGGTCAACTCCAGCTTTGCGCGCCAAAAATTCCATCGCCTGGCGAAAATCCATCCCCTCGGCCTCCATCACAAAAGCGAAAACATCGCCGCCTTTGTTGCTCGAGAAATCATGCCAAATATTTTTTTCAGGACTTACGAAAAAGCTAGGCGTTTTCTCGCCAGTAAACGGACTCAACCCCTTATAACTGCGCCCTGCCCGCTTTAGCTCAACATATTCGCCAATAACATCTTCGATATTGAGCCGCGAGCGAATTTCCTCCTTGGCATCCATACATTTTAGTATATCACTCTTTACCTCTGTTATCGGTTGTGGTTAAATATAGGTATGAATCAGGACCCTTACACCAATCCGCAACAACCGTATTCGCAGGGTTCTGCTAATAATTTACCACCAGAAAACCCGCAGCAGCCAGCCGCACCGTACAATCAGGTCTACGGCCAGCAAACACCGCAGCAGCAAACGGCACCTAATCCGTATTACAATAACCAAGCCGCCCAGCCGCAGCAGCCGGCATACCCGCAGCAAACATCCAGCCTGGCAACTAATCAGCCTGATCAACTACCGCAAATTAACCAAACCGCGCCATCGTACGACACAGGACCGCAGCCGCTAAGTACCTTCCCGGTTTACGCCAGCAGCTCGGATGATGATTATAATACTGTTGACTACCTTAACCGCATCGCTCCGCAAGAACAGCACACCATCAATCGAATCGCTATATTTGCGCTCATTGGCACTGTTATTGCTAGCGTTATCATCATTTTGATTCTAATCATCAACCCTGGCGCATCTGATGCCAACAGTCTAATCCAGCCGATCCGCGATCGCACTGATACGCTGAACAAAGTCGTCGACGAAAACGAAGGCCGCCTGACGCAGACTGAAATTGCCGAGGCCAACACTGCGCTCAACAGCACCCTGACGACCATGCAAACCCGGCTAGACGCCATCATCAAAGAGCGCAAAATCCAGAAAAAATCCTCTAGTACCGAAAAAAGCTACCTAGAAGCCCTGCAGAAAAAGCTCAACGATTCCTACCAAAAAGGCAAGCTTGACAGCAGCTACGCCACCGCCATGACTTACGAATTAACCATTTTAAAGTCGCAACTCAACAAGCTTAAAAAGGTTAGCGACTCCAAATCAATCCGCTCGTTCTGCGACGAATCCATTAATAATATCAATGTTATTCTCAAAGCTTACCACGACTTCGCTTCAACCAAGCAGTAGCAGCTATTCCGTCACCAGCCGATAACTTAACCGCGCCAGGTCAAAAAGTTCTTCGTCGCTGAGCTGGCCGCTGCAAATCACCGTAATCCAGTGTTTTTTATTAAGATGAAAGCCCGGCTGAACCGATTCGTACTTTTGTTGTAACTTTAACGACAATTGCGGATCACATTTCAAGCTAATCCGCAACGGCTTTGAACCCTCGGCTATCAACGCAAACATCTTTTCGCTTTGGCCAGCATCTTTGCGGCCGACTTTGTACACAGCCACCTTATCGCCAAACGGATAGTCCAACCAGGCGCCTGGCAAACTTAGCAAAAACTCTTCAAACTGTTGGTGCGTCATAGCCATTTGCTCCGTACAAAGTATACCAGCATCAATATCGGCAAAACGACCAGCAGCGCCATCGTTATCCAAAACATTACATCGCTATGAAACGGCAGCTGCGAAAAATTCATGCCTGCCAGACCCGTCAAAAAAGACATTGGCATAAATATCGTCGTTACAATCGTCAAACGCTTCATTACATCATTCATTCGGTTGGACACCACCGACAGATACATATCCAGGGCGCTAGTTAGCAGATCGCGCATCGTATCGATCAGCTCGTGAACGCGCCAAGCGTAATCGTAGCTGTCGCGCGCATAAATCGCGCACTTTTCATCAAAAATACTATACCGGCCGTTACTCAAGCCATTTAGCATATTCATCAGCGGCAAAATCACTTTGCGCAAATCCGCCAATTGGCGCTTGTACACAAAAAGCTGCTGCAACTGATGCTTGCCCGGATCGCGAATCATTGTATCTTCTAATTGATCGGTTACGTCGTCAATCGAATTAAGAATCGGCATATATTGCTCGACTGTAAATTGAATCATCGTTGCTGCGATTAGCGACGGTGACAGAGCGCCTGGCCGGTACGCTTCAATCCGCTCGGCAACCTCGCTATCTAATTCATCGCGGTGCAAGGTGATAACTTTGTTTTTACTGAGCAAAATCGTCAACCCTTGCCAATGGACATTGCGGCGTTCAATGCTCGGGATTTCCGCCTTAATCATTAGCCAATCGCCGCCTTCGACCGCTTGCGGCAGCCAACGGTTCTCAATCAAAATCCGCCGCTGCAACTCCGATAAGTTTAATTTTTCAATTAAGCTTTGCCGTACTTCTAGCGAATCCTCGCTGATATCATGCCATATTTTATCTGTCACGCCTTCACCTTCTTTAAATAATACTTAAGTTCCATGATACTGCCACGGATGTCCTCCAGCGCCCGATGATCTTCTGGTTTGGCAAATTTCTTGCCATATTTGCCTTCAAACACCACCTTCCAAGCACTGACATCCAACATCCGGTAGTGTAGTCTTTTTGACAACGTAGGCCACCACTGGTCGATGAACCGACGATCCTGGTGGATTGAATTACCACCCAGTAAAATCCGCGACTCATCTGCAAAATGTTTATCGCAAAACGCCAGCAACTCACGCTCCACCTCGGCTAGCTGCTTGCCCGAGACATTTTGCTCCTCCAGCCCACGCCGTGCCTCTGGATGTTCGTTCCAAAAGCTAGCATTTCGATCCAGCAATTTCCTTAGTTTCTCTGGGTCGTGTTGTACAACTCCCTCATATGTCGCAATTTCCGTAAAATCCCAATCCGTGACGATCGCCGCCGCCTCCAAAATCTCATCATGCACTGGATCCAATCCAGTCATCTCCAGATCCATCCACAAAATCTTTTTCGGCTTAAAACTAGCTTTCATATCTCTAGTATACTACTTTTTGGTATCGTAGTAATCTTGCAAAAACTGTTCTGGCGCCTGCTACAGCAAGCGCTCTAATACAAAGAAATACCCCTCCTGGCGCGAAGAGGGGTCTGCCGCCCCAGCGGAAGTTGCGGCCAAGAAAGGCCAGACAACCCTCGCCGGGGCGGGGTGGGAGGGGGTCATCACCTAAGCGCAGCCGCCCCCTCCCTCAGCCGACGGATGAACTCCCAGGGATCGCCCCCTGGGTACGTCAACTTCACTTCTGTTGCAGAAGTGGAGTTGACGTAATAAATGGCCTTCCGGGGGTTACCATTCCCCCAAAAGACTACTTTAATCCTGATGGAGCCGCCCGAAAGCGGCTTCATCAGGATATTCATCTCAACACCAGGACGGCTCACGCCGTCCTGGTAAATGAAGCTCCACCCCCCCTCTCCTAGGGAAAAACAGGAGGTAGGGAATAGGGGGGAGCTCCTGCTCCTCCTGCTGCTCGACCATCTCTAGCCTCCTTTCTGCCCCATCTGGGGCAACAGTGGAGCCCGATCCGTTACCGAGCCCTCTTTAGCGCCGTGAAAACCACCATTTCACAGTACTAAAGAGAGCTCGGATTCTGCCGTCTATGCCGTATTCTAAAATGCGCCAAAGGCCGATCATCGACCAGCCCCTCGTTAATATTATAACACACTGTTGTAGGTATTACTAGAATATTTACCAATATTCGCTGGCGGTACTCAACCCGCTTCTCAACATCAGACTACATCCGCTTCTTGCGCCGGAGATTCTCATCTAACCAGGCATAGCGAGCAGCTAGCCATCCTAAACAGTCTTCTGCAGTAGATACAGGATCTGCCGGATAATGTATATGTGAACGTGCTGGGTCAGACTTGTCGACGACAGGCTGTTCATCTCTGAAATAGCCAACAACTGGCCGGCTGCGACCACTGATAATCAAGTTTCTGTGCTGTTCCATACTTTTGAACTCCGATTATAACTACTGATATTTTCCGCAGGCTGCACACCATGAGGTTACTTTGGTTATCAACTCGTTTAGTTTTTTAGCAGAGTTTTCGTCCTCGTAGGCAATATACCTCAGATCAATTGTTAGCGCCAACCGTCGTTTTTGAAGTTCTACTGGAAGTTTATTACCAAAAAATTCCATCCAAGCTACAGCATTCTCTACATCTGCATAAAAAGCTCGTTCGCGTTTGGCAGCCTCTTCTTGTTTTTGTTGTTCAGCACGGATTTGGCTAGCTTTTTCACGCACCTCCTCTGGCGAAACAATCACAAGACTTGTCCAGGTTTCGTAACCGATGGATTCCTTCTTCTTTATTTGGCACATAATTTGCTGCCCGCTCGGTATTTCGAAAGCTTTTGGATCTATATCAAGAATATTATCGACATTAACTGTTGTGTATCTGAAATACGGGCCCGTGTATTTTCCGTCTCTTTGGTATTCTACCTCTAGTCTTTTATCGCCGCTCATAACGTAATCAGGATAGAGACGTTCTATCTCGTCAACAACCTTTTGCCCGCAAGATTCTGCGGCGGTAAAGCTAGCAATTCCTTCAGCAATCTCGCTGATTCTGCGGAGTTCGCCGTTTTCGTCCGTCAAGCCGACTGCCGCGAGATGCTCGGCAATCCGCGTTTTCAAATCTTTATCGCTAAATTTTCTGAACGATTGGCCTGACTTTATAGCAAACCCCTCCAACTGGGTATTGGTACGACCCATGAGTCTCATCTCATCCTTTTCTGCAATGTGTTCTACGACGAAATCAGCCATTTCCTCGCTAGGCTCAGCTGCAATCCGTTGTTCGCCCAACTGGAGCAATCCGTTGTCCAACACGGATTCTACTAACCTAACCGGCTTATCGTCGCTGCCTACCACAAAACCTCTGTCTTCATCAGCAAACAGCTGCGGAGCAACCTCCCGCAGGTCGCTTAATTCAACATTGGTGATACCTTTTAGAACTGGTATTTTAACTTCTTCACCATTCTGTCGAAAACGTATGTCTTCTGGATCAGCCACCACCAGCTGGCCCATTCCAACCAGCGATCGCTGGCTCCGTTTTCTTTCTTCGCCTTTATTATTGCGATAAAGCCTGCCTTTATCTGTATCTACTAACCTATAAGTATCTACGGCGAACACTTCAGATCGCGTGTAATTACTACTTACTAAATCTGTTATCTTCATCTGGCGCCATAATTTATCGGCGCTACCCGCTATTATACATTTCACTATTTGTTGGCGCTCTTCATCAGATGGAAGCGTTAAGTCGCATTCAGTTAACCCTTGCTGATTTTTCAAGCGGCGCAATTCGCGCTTAACCTTACCAGGAACGCCTGGCCGTATATCGTGTCCGAGCAGTTCTTCTCTCGTCATATTTTGTATAGACGCCAGTACTTCTAGCTGTTTCAACCAATCGGAATCATTATGTTCTGAATCTATTAGATTTCTCCAGCGTTCCTTGCATGGTCTCTTCTTGCTGCCGTATACAACCAAGTCTGCTGGCGTTTTTTGCAGGGCCACTATAGCGGCAACTTGTGTTCGCACTGTTTCAGGGAAACGTTCTGCTTCGGCCAGCATACGGGCATGCTCAGGGCTTTCGCCGGCAAATTGTTCCATCCGGCGGCCAATTTCTGTCAATTCGCCATTTTCGTCTAGGGCGCCGAGGCGCTGCAATTTCTCTGCTGGCACGTCGTCTCTAGTATGATCCAGTACAGTCGCGCTAGCCGCTGTATCATCCGGATTTGTGCCATCGCTAGATTCTCGTACGGACATCTCGGGATTGGGACATTTCGGAGCGCCAAACAAATCTCCTGGAGTTGGCATCTTTCTTCCTTCGTTCATAGTAAGTTTCTTATATTTCAATCTATATTAATTATTGAATCTATTCTGTAGAGCTGCTAATAAATCGTCCATATTTTCGGAATTTATCTCTGCGTCATGCCTGGCTTGCCCTGCGTCGTGTTTAGCTCGCGCTTCGTCGTTTAAATCTCCTTCTGTAAAGCCCCAACCATCACCGATTGACGGCGACTCTTTGCCAGACATACCAATTGTGCCATCCCACTCTTCGGCGATAGATTTCTGGATAGCTTCTATTCGCTCAAGCTGCTCTTCGGTAATACCCTGCGGCGGCTCGTAACGCACGCCAAACTCATGCTGAGCGGCTGTATAAGCTTTCTCATGCGTAAGAATCACTACGCCTTCGTTAAGAACTTCCGGGCCCCACGTTTTATAGTCATCGCGGCGATAGCCAGATTCGCTAGGTTCAACAAGCTCGCCGTCAGCACCTATCACGTAAGCTATACTTCTATTGGTTCTGCCATTTGTACGCGTATAAAACTTAAACCTATACGGCAAATCATGGCGCGTCTCGCGCTCGCCAGAATGGCTAGGGCCGCAGAGCGGCACCATCTGCCACACCCTTTCACACCATTGTTCTGCCGATCTAACTGCTGATTGGATATTTGCCGAACGCTGCTCTGGCAGCTGAAAACCGCGCTCTGCTTCGTCAAGCATCGCTAGAATACCAGCCGCCTGCTCGCGCAGAGCTGGATCCTGAACATTATCTAGATAACGAGATACGTATTCGCGCGTTGACGAAATTTCTTTCTGCGCCTCAGGAGTAATTGCTTTTTCTTCCAGTTCTAAGGCCTTGATTCTGATAACTTCGCGGCTAATTCCTTTTGTATATAATTTACCGCTATGCGTTACTTTTCGCTCTGTTTGCAGCCATCGATCGTCGTCATCAGGCAAAACTACATTGCCGCGCCTCAAGGTCGCTTCTGCAGACATATCTATTCCAAGCTCTTCGCCGATAGTCTGCCGCATCTCTTCTAGCTCGCCGTCGCGCCAACTGATAACCCGGCGGCGGCTGCCATGCGAACCTTCATGCTGCAATCTATACAACTGATTCATCCGAAGGATTGTCGCTAAACCCGCCACCGACAATTGGTCAGACACTACCACTAGATTAGGATGTTCCTCATCTTTTTCATCTCTGTTATAGTACCAATCGGCTGGTTCAATAGTCTGGCGGACTGGATGTCTTTCGCTAGCGCTGTTCAAGAGTTCACCGTAAGGGACAAGCTTCCAATCTACTCGTGGAACACTATCCAACTCATAAGTCACCGGATCGCGTACGTAATCCGTACCCACTTCAAATCTCTCATGAAGCACCGTAGCCGGATTGCCAACCGTAAAATCTGGCAATTCATATCCGTGGGCGTCTCTAGCTTTTCTATACGCTATACGCGAAAATTCTTGTGTAATACCGCTAACGTCACCCAGCAATTCTGGCGTGACACGGCTTTCTGGATTTAGCCTCTTTGGGCTCATCGTAAGTATACTCCTGTCTCTCGAGCCTTGACTGCTCGTTACCGCCGGCCGGATCGGTCGAAGATAATAAACTTTCAAGGATTAATCCCCCGCATTTTATTGGCGCGGGGGAGACCAGATAAGGCAGCGCGGCGCTAACTCGCCAGTGCTGCATGGAAAGGACCCCGAGTTAGCGGGAAGAGATGGTAGCGATACGTGATTATAGGTGGCAAGCCACTTCACACATATTCAACACCTTTAGCTCTCTCCAGAGCGAACAGATTTTTCGACCGAAGCCTACTCAATCCGTTTTTTCCCGGGTTACTGCCGGTTCAGTGTGGGAGGGAGACCCTTAGCTGAGACGGGTCAGCTCAAAAAAGCTGAACCCGATCTCCTCAAGCTCTTCTTTGCTCAACTCCACCCCGGGTGCGGGGCGGCCGTTGAGCTTGAAGACGAGAGCCTTCTGCCCCACCTCCTGAGAGAACTGGCCCCGGTTCATCGGGACCTCAACTCCCAGGAGGGAAGTCAGAATCTCACACGTGGCCGGGTGGCCAACGTACGAGATAAAGCCTCCCTCAACGAGCTCCTTCGCCCGTTGGGCCGGAATGGCCCTGCGGGAAAAAAGCCCGTTGGCGGTGATGATGCTCGATCCGAGCACCGCCACCGGGAAGTCAAACGGCATTTTCACCTCCTTAAGGTGAGCGTGTGTTTCTCTGTAAAGCGTTTCTGGAAGTCCCAGAAACTATCATTGCAGTACACGAAAAGTCGCCATTCCAGCCAGGTATCACACCTGGCCAGACTACCAGCCTCGACATTTCGAGGCCGCTAGTCTGACCAGTACGATAGCCTGTGCTATACTGAACCAGATTCTTCCATTTTAAAGCGCTAGCTTCCCAACGAAAGCTCGTTATGCAGCGCTACGCTGCCCAGGGCTAGCCGTCTAGCAAACCGCTTTCCGTCCAGCCACTGAGCATAATAGCACACTATTTATTATATGTCAATACTATTTTATAATAATTATTAACAGATTGTCGTCTAGATTGACTAACCTATAGCCGTGCTTTGCGCCATGTTATTTTTTAGGCGCACCATGTTATACTAAACCCATGACCAAACGTATTCTCCTCAAACTCTCTGGAGAGCAGCTCCAGGGCGAGTTCGCCAGCGGCTTCGACCCCAAGCGGGCCCGCTGGATTGCCGAACAAATCAAACCAGCGCTAGAAACTGGCGCCGAAGTCGTCATCATGGTTGGCGGCGGCAATTATGTCCGCGGCAACCAAATCATCGGCCACGGCATCCAGCCTGTCTCAGCCCATAATATCGGCATGCTCTCTACCCTAATGAACGCCATTGCTCTGGCTGATGTCTTCAACGACGCCGGCTTGCCGACCCGCGCCCTGTCCACTGTAGAAATTAATCAATTTATCGACCACTACACCTTCCGCCGCGCCCTCAGCCACATCGAAAAGGGCCGGGTAGTCATCGTTGCCTGCGGCACTGGCCGGCCATTCCTGACCACCGACACTGCCGCCCTGAACCTAGCTTTAGAAATGCAATGCGATGTTGTCATTAAAACAACGAAAGTTGATGGCGTGTACAATAAAGATCCTACCAAATTCCCTGACGCCACCAAATTTGATAAGCTCAGCTATCACGAAGCTCTGACCAACCCCCATATCGCCGTCATGGACAAAGCCGCCATCGGTCTAGCCATGGACGAACATATCCCGGTTGTCATCTGCGACCTCCTCACCGACGGTAATATCGCCCGAGCCGCCCGCGGCGAAACAGTCGGTACGCTGATTAGTTAGCATTTTTTACCGCCGAGGCAAGTCGCCGCAATGACCGCCGTTCCGTCAAGCCACGGCCGAGCCTCAAAAACGTTAATCTTTCTTCTTATCTAATTTATCCAGCTTGAAAAAGTGTACAATTGCATACACCACAAAGGCCACCGCTAGCAGTGTAATCAGCGAACTGACAAACGCGCCGTAGAGAAATTCAGCTTTGCGACCAGCAATTTCGACGGTAAACGATGCCGCCTGCAAGCCTTTTTGTGAGCCGACGATCAGCTGTACTAGCGGGTCAATAAATGCCGTCACCAACTTTTTCACCGTATCGCCAGCTGCTGTACCAATCGCCAAACCAACCGCTAGACCGACTATACCCTGTTCGCGGATAAAATTAACGAAACCGCCCATATGGGTGTCTTTAACTATTGTTTGCGCCAATTTTTTGTCAGCTAGCTTTTTGGCAGCTGATTTTTTGGCTTTTTTGACTGTTTCTGATGGCATTTAGCCTCCTTTAACTGTTTGATTATAACCTGGTTTCTTGTGATAAATCGCTCGTATTAGTTTATTCCGCGACCTTACAACGTAACCCTACAAGCGCTCCGGCGCCGCGATACCCAAAATCGTCAAACCAGCCTTCAAAATATCAGCATACACCGCCACCAAACCGACGCGGTGCGCTTCTTTATCGCTGCCGACAACTTGATTTTTCTCGTAGTAGCGGTTGAACTCCTGTGCCAACTCAAACAGATAGGCGCAGACATGATGCGGCTCCAAACTTTCGGTAGCACGGTTAACCGCCTCGGCGTATTCGCTCAATTTCCTGACTAGCAGCCGATCTTCGTCAAACAATTCTGTCGGAAATGCAACTGTTTGCTCAGATTTCGCCAAAATACCTCGCGCCCGAGCGTGTGCGTATTGCAGGTAGCTACCAGTGTTACCAGTCAAGCTAACCGCGTCATTGATGTCGAATACGACGTCGCTACCGATTTTCACCTTCAAGAATTGATAGCGCAGCGCACCCGCCACCACCTCGTCGGTCGGCTCGCCGCCGGCTTGCTTGATGGCTTTTTTGAATTCGTTGAACAGCCAGTCAATGGTAATCACTTCGCCAGTGCGCGAACTCATCTTGCCGGTTGTTAATTTGACCAAACCAGTCGCATAATTAAACAATTTACCTTTCAGCTCTGGAATCGCCAATTCGCTGGCGGCGATCACCCCGCGGAAATACGCCGCCTGCTCTTCGCCGTTGACCGTAATCGACAGGTCCAGGTTCGGATAATCTTGATGTTTCAGCTGAATCAGCCCCATGTCGTGCGCACCGTACAAACCGTTGCCGTGCGAACCGATAAACACATTATCAAACGCACCGTACTGGCTGCCCTTGAAGATATACGCGCCGTCTGATTTGGTAAAGACCTCTGGGGTTTTTGCTTTGATCAAGGCCTTGCCCGGCACTTCAGTCTCGCTCTCGACATAGCGCCGTTCAATTGGCACATTGCCCAGCCGCGCCACATTGGCGTCAATTTCATCAAAGCTCCAGGCTTTACAAATCTCGTACACCTGCTTATACAGCGGATCGTCCAGCACAAACGATTGCTTGGCTAACTCATCAATTTCCGCCCGTGCCTCTGGTGACTCTTTGGCTGCCCGCGCCCCTTCAGCATATGTACGGCTCATAAATTCATTGCGCTTGTCAGTCGGAATAGCGTCTAGCTTGCTGACATCACCGTCAATTTCGCGAAGAATCGCCCACATGCTCTTGCCGACATGCGTGCCGACATCACCGTGGTAACTGACCCGGTGTACAGCCGCGCCGTCCACCGCCAGCAAATTCGCCATGGTATCCGCCAAAATCGAGTTCAAGGCGTGGCCGATATGCATGGCTTTAAACGGATTTGGACAATTGGTCTCAATGACCACTGTTTTTCCTGCACGATTAGTCGCTGGCCGCACTTTCAGCAATTCCAACACCGCTTGGTCGCTTAACGTCAAGTTGATGAAACCCGGCCCAGCCACGCTAACCTCACTAAATTCCTGGCGGCCGCGCAACTCTTCGGCAATCGCCTCAGCAATCTCGCGCGGATTTTTGCACAGCGGCTTAGCTAATTGTAGCGCCGCATTAGTCGCAAAGTCGCCAAACTTCGGGTCAGGGCGCGTTAACTGTACATCAACCTGCTGCTGATATAGTTTGTCAATTATTTTCTTCAGTGTAATAACACAATCAATCATAGACCATATTATAACACTTTTACTACAGTTAATCTTCCGCGCCGTCAAAATCTGGCTGGCGATACACCGATACTGGCGTAATATTACGAGCATGATCCGATTGCAGCACCGCTCGCAACATCGCTGTATCGTCGCTGCTCTCGTTGTAAGTTGGCTCGAAATCTTCTACTTTTTGTTTTTCTTCTTCTGCCATATTCTCATATTAGCATAAGTTAGTATAATTTGTCAAGAGACAGCCGCTCTAATAAGTCCAGCAAACAGCGGATGCGGCCGCATTGGCCGCGAACGAAACTCGGGGTGCGCTTGCGTTGCAACAAAATAGCGGCAATTTGGTGCCTCGACAAATTCGACCAGCCGCCCGTCTGGCGACAAGCCCGACACCGCCACGCCGCCGCGGGCAATCTCATCTAGAAATTGCTGGTTTACCTCATATCGGTGGCGGTGGCGCTCCTCGGTGTGATCCGACTGATATACTTTGGAAGCAAGCGACCCTGGCGTGAATACTGCCGGATAATTGCCCAGCCGCAACGTACCGCCAGTCGATTCTTTGCCCTCTTGGCCAGGCATAATATACACCACATCATGCGTCGTAGCATCGTCAAACTCCGTGCTGTTAGCATCGTCAAGCCCAGCTCGCCGCGCCGCCGCAATTACCGCTGTCTGCAAACCTAAGCAAATCCCCAAATACGGCACATCGCGCTCAAGCGCATACTGCGCTGCCGCAATCTTGCCCTCAATCCCGCGTGGGCCAAAGCCGCCTGGCACCAGCAGAGCATCAACCGTCTCGAAATCGCGCTCGGTAACTGTTTCGGCATTGAGCCACTTGATATGCAAACCAACATTTTCATGCCAAGCCGCACTCTTGAGCGCCTCGGTCACCGACAGATAAGTATCCTTGTTTTCCATATACTTAGCAACTAAACCGACAGTCACGATATCAGTTGGCTTTTTGCTTTGCAATTGAGTTAACGCTTGCCATTTCGCGAGATTCGGCTGAGCAAAATTACCAGTGAACTTATCGAGAATGGTCATCAATGGGCTAGCGGCTATCCGCTCGGGAATCATAAATACGGTATCGAGATTTGGCAGCATCAGCACTCCCGGCAAGTCAACACCACCGTACAAAGCAATTTTTTGAGCAACCGACTCAGGCGCTGGCTCGTCGCTGCGGACAACCACAATCTCTGGTACAATACCGAAACCGCGCAAATCGTTTAAAGCATTTTGCGCCGGCTTGCTCTTGAACTCTTTACTGGTATCAATAAACGGCACATAAACCACGTGCGCATATAAGCAGCGTTCCTTACCGATTTTGTGAGCAAATTCGCGGATCGCCTCGATGAAGCTTAACCCCTCGTAGTCGCCCACTGTACCGCCGATTTCTACGATGTGCACATCGCTGCCTTCGCCAGCCGCAATAATTGACTCTTGAATGGCGTGCGTTAAGTGCGGGATTAGTTGGACAGTTTTGCCGTGAAATTTACCGGCGCGTTCATCGGTAATCAGCCCTGAAAGTAAGCGTCCCGCCAGCGTGGCGTTTTTCTGCGTCAACTCTATATCCAAAAATCGTTCGTAATGCCCGAGGTCTAAGTCAGTTTCAGCGCCGTCGCGCGTCACGAAGCATTCGCCGTGCTCTGCCGGATTAAGCAAACCCGCATCCACATTGAGATACGGGTCGCATTTCTGAATTGAGACTTTGATACCTTTGGCCTGGAGAACCGCGCCGATGCTCGCAGCGGTAATTCCCTTACCTACCCCCGAGAGAACGCCGCCAGTTACAAAGATATATTTTGTCTGTTTGCCCATGTATGATTGCTCTTTCATGGGCCCTTATTATAGCATAACCGCTTAGAGTACGCTATATGTAGCGTGTCTATTGGCAACCCTCGCACATAGTTAGTGTTGCCGGATCAATTGGCGCTGATGGTAGGCCGTCAGCTTCAGCTTTTTGATCGGCTTCAGCCTGTGCTTTGGCTATCTCACGTTCAATCGCCTCGAGTTTTTCCTCGAGCGTCATGTCGTCGTTAATTATTGCTGATGGATTCATTATTTCCCCCTTTACTTATATTCATTATAGGCTAATAGACCGCTTATTCAATTGCTAAAACTGTTACTTTACGGTGTTAACTTCATAGTTCGTATTGGTGCTTTCAAAGAAATTGACTAATTCAAGCGTATCGTTGGCCGCCGCCATCCACTTGGCTGGATTAGCTACATTGTATTCTTTCTCGAAGCCTAATTCTTCTAAACGGCGGTCGGTCATAAACTTGACATACTGGTTCACATAATCCGCGTTCAAGCCCAAGATACCCTTTGGCAGCATGTCTTTGTTATAAGCCTCTTCAAGCGCCACCGCCTGCAAAATCAGATCGCGAATCTCATCGGCGAATTCTTGCGTCTGCAAATCTGGGTTCTCGTCAAGAATTGTCAACAGCAAGTTAATGCCGAAAGTTAAATGCAGATTTTCATCCTTGGTAATCCAATCTAGCAAACTGCCGACATTGCGCAGCAAATTACGCCGGCGAAAACTCATGCCAACCATAAAACCGCTATAAAACCAAATACCTTCGAGCACAATATTATAAGCTACCAGATTACGCACAAAATCTTTCTTGCCCTCGGTAGTAGTAACATCCAGCTTATCATTCAGCATGCGGCCGACATACTTGGTTTGGAAATCAGACTTGTCTTTCAGGCTTTTCTTGCCGTAGCCTGCCGCGTAAATTTCTTGGCGGTCAAACGGAAACGTTTCGATAATGTATTCAAAGGTCATAAAGTGGTTGGCTTCCTCCCACATCTGTTTCGATAGATACAAGTGCGCCTCGGCGGCATTGACGTATGGATAAATACCAAAAGCTAACGACTTATTGATAAGCAGTTCATTTGGGTTTAAGTAACTGATCACCGTTTTCAACGCGTGTTTTTCGTCGTCGGTCAGCTTCTCGAACGCCGCTAGATCTTGTACCAGCTGTACTTCATTAGGAAACCAAGTGTTAGCAACTGCTTGATTATACAAATCCATCGCCCATTGGTAGCGTACTGGCTTGAGTTGCAAGCCGTCGCGCAGGCCCGATCCCAAAATACCTTGCGGTTGTGTTGTTTGCGTCATATTTCCTCCTTATTATTGTGATTTTATCAACGTTTATGATTGTTTGCGCCGAGCAAAGCCGAAGCCGCTTACCCTTTTAGCGCTGTCGGTACGAACTTTCTGTACCGATTGCGATGTGACGGTGGTTTGCTCGGATTGATGGCGCGGCTTGACATGCAGATAATATGTCGTTTTCAAACCGCGACGCCATGCTTCTGAATAGATTTCGATATATTCATCAATATCGCGTGATTCTAGGTACATATTGCGGCTAATCGCCTGGTCAACCCATTTTTGCGCTCGCGCCGCCACCTCGATAAAGGCGTACGGACTCAACTGAAAGCTGGTCTTGTATACGTCGCGCACCGCTTGCGGAATTTGCTCAATCCCTTGGATATCGCCCTGGTTTGCCAGCAAATCATCTTTAACCGACTCCCACAGATTAAGTTGTTTGAGTTTACGCACCAAATTAGCATTAACCTCTAGGAACTTGCCGTTGAGCGTACTACGGCTAAAGATTTGGCTAAATTGCGGGTCAAGTCCCGGCGTCGTACCTGCCACATGCGAAATATTAGCTGTCGGTGCGATCGCCATCAAGGTTGCGTTACGCATACCTTTTTTGACTTTTTGGCGCAGCGCTTCCCAGTCCAGGCGCGATTTACTATCAATTTTTACCTTAAGGCCGCGCTCTGCTGTAAGTTTATCAACAGTATCGATAGGCAGTAAGCCCTTGCTCCAACCGCTGCCAGCAAAGTTCGGATAGCTGCCGCGCTCAGCTGCGAGGTTAGCCGATTCATCAATGGCATGGTAGCTGATAAATTCAGTTAGCTGGTCAACCAGATCGTAGGCAGCTTCGCTTTCATAACTAATCTCTAGCTTCTCCAAAACGTCCGATAAACCCATATAGCCGAGCCCGAGCGCCCGATTATGCTCATTACTATGCATAGCTTCGACAACTGGCGTGTTCGTGATATCAATCAAGTTATCCAACTGGCGCGTGGCAGAGCGTACTGATACCGCCAAACGATCCCAATCCCAAGTCTTATCAGTATTGAGAAAAGCTGATAAATTCATACTAACCAGATTACAGGTCGCAATATTATTTTCGTCCTCGGGCAAAGTTATTTCGGTGCACAAATTACTGAGATGGATTGTCCCGGTGTTATTGTTGAGCGCCCGCAAATTGATGGCATCCTTCCAGGTTAGCCAAGGGTGTCCAGTCGCTTGCAGACTACTAAGAATCTGGCGGAATTGTTGGCGAGCCGGCACGACTTCGAAGCGGTTAATTTTGCCAGCTTCTGCTAACTTGATGTATTCCTGGTAGCGACGGCTGAACGCTTCACCGTATAGTTCATTTAAGTCGCTAACTTCAGCCGGATCAAACAAATACCAATCCTGCCCGCCTTGGACGCGCTTCATAAACTCGTCCGAGATAAACACCGCCGTATCTAGAAATCGCGTCCGCAAGTACGGGTCGCCCGAATTCTGGCGCAAATCGAGGAATTGCGAAAAATTAAGATGCCAGTTCTCCATATATGCTGCCGCCGCACCCGCTTTCTTGCCCTTGCGCGACACCGCAAACAGCGCCGTATCAATCATTTTCATGAACGGAATCGGACCAGTTGACTCGGTATTGGTGGTTTTGACAGGACTGCCGGCGGCGCGCAATTTATTCATGCTAATACCGATACCGCCAGTGCCTTTAGCAATGAACATGGTATCGCGAATACTTTTGGCTATCGAAGCCATGTCGTCTTGAACCTCCATGACAAAACAGTTGCTTAGCTGCGGAAACGAACCGCCAGCGTTAACCCGCGTACTGCCGCCCGGACTATATTCCAGATTAGCCATGTGGCGGTAAAATTTTATCGCCGCCTCGGTCGGATTGACTTCGTTGAAACTCAAACCCATAGCAATACGCATGTTAGTGAATTGCGGCACCTCGATCGGATCGCCGCTTTGGCGCCGCAGCGCGTAACGGTTGCGGTTGGTTACTACGCCGAGATACTTGCTGAGCGAATCCTTGCTCGGATCGAGCGCCGCCGCTAGCTTTTTGAGGTTAAATAGCCGCGAATCAGCCATTCGTTTATCTAGTAAACCCTCTTTAACGGCTTTGTGAATATAGATGGGAAACTTTTGTGCATGCAGCTTTTTAAGCTCAGTTTTGTTAGTATAATCGCCGAGTACTTGCTGGTATATAGTTCGCAGCAGTAACCGCGCCGCAATTGTGTCAAAGTCCGGGTCGTCTTTGACATTTTGGACTGCCGTCTGGATAAGCGCTTCATCAAGTTGCTCGGTAGTAATGCCGTCAAACAGCGTCAACTGCAATTCGGCCGCTATTTGCGCTACCTTCGCAATTTGGTCTGGCAAGCCTTCGCTAGCTGCCAGCAGAGTTAAATTAATTTTGTTAGCATCAAACGGCTGCTGGCTGCCGTCGCGTTTCACAACTGTAATATCTACCATCGTTTCCTTTCTTGTTTCTAGCTGCTATTTTTGAGCGCAAAAACTAGCTAGACCATCTGGGTCTGCTTTGCGCAATTTATTTGCATATTTGTCTATTTTACTAAACACTATACATATAGCGTCTGTATACCAAGCATAAACGCTAAATATGGATTTTTCAAGCATTTTTGCTAGTAATTTTCACAACTGCTTTGACCCATGCTATCATAGAAAACATGGAACCTATTATTTCTATTGCTCATTTCAAGATGCAGTTCGGCAAAACCGAAGTCATCAAGGATCTCAGTTTCGAGGTCAAACGCGGCGAAACATTTGGTTTTCTCGGCAGTAACGGCTCCGGCAAGACCACTACCATTCGCGCCTTGCTCGGTATTTATCAGCCGACCGCCGGCGAACTGCTGATTAATGGCAAACCTTACTCGGTATCAAGTGGCATCAAGCTCGGCTATTTGCCAGAAGAGCGCGGCCTTTACAAAAAAGAGCCGGTTATCGACATCATGACTTATTTCGGCCAGCTCAAAGGCATGAGCCGCCTCGACGCTCGGCAAAAATCGCTTGATTTTTTGAAGCGCGTTGACCTGCTCGACAAAGCCAAAACTCGCCTCGATAAGCTCTCGGGCGGCCAGCAGCAAAAAGTCCAGCTCGGCATCACAGTCATCGACAACCCAGAGCTGCTAATTCTCGACGAGCCAACCAAAGGATTTGACCCAGTTAATCGCCGGCTACTGATGGAAATCATTGAAGAGCACCAGGCCAAAGGCGCTACCGTCGTCATGATTACCCACCAGATGGAAGAGGTTGAACGCCTATGCGACCGCATACTGCTGCTCAAAGACGGGGCGGCACATGCTTACGGTACAGTCGCTAATGTTCGCAAACAATTTGGCGGCAAGTCGCTCGACGATATCTTTGTTCAAGTCTACAGCCACAACAACGAGGAGAAGCAAAATGCATAATTTATCAACTGTCATTCGTTTCGAGGTCGTTCGCGCCCTCAAGAAAAAATCATTCTGGATTCTAGCAATTAGCTTTCCACTGATGTTTGCGGCAATTTTCGGGATGGTCTTTTTGTCCAATCAAGCTACCAACGACGCTGCCGAAAAGCTCAAAAACCAGTCGTTTAGCATTGCTATTACCGACGAATCAAAGATGGTCAAACCGCAGCTAATCGCCGCCTCGAAAGCCACCGAAATTAATCCCAGCGACAAGCAAAACGCTATTAACCGCGTCAAAAACGGCCAGCTTGATGCATACATCTACTATCCAAAGAATCTCGACCAGCAATCAATCGAAGTTTACGGTAAAGATGTCGGTATTTTTGACAACGGCCGCTACGGCAGCCTGGCTAGCAGTCTATTAGCCACCTCTGTTCGGTCAGACGTTAATCCGGCTATTCAAAAAATTATCCAAGGCAAAATCAACTCAACCAGCACTATTTACCGCGACGGCAAAATTCACGACAGCGTCCAAGAGATGATCTTGCCGGGTATCTTTTTAATCCTCTTTTATTTCCTAATCACCTTCTTTGGCAATCAAATGCTGACCAGCACCACCGAAGAAAAAGAAAATCGCGTTATCGAGATGATTCTCACCACTATCGAAGCGCGCACCTTAATCGTCGGCAAAATTATCTCGCTAATAATTCTGGCAATAGTTCAAGGCTTGCTGGTGGTCTTGCCGGTACTTATTGGCTACTTGTTTTTCCACGACCAGCTCAAGCTACCATCAGTCGACCTCAGCAGCTTGCCAATCGACCCGCTACGTATCGGCATCGGCTTTCTAGCCTTTGCTAGCAGCTTCATGATGTTTACCGGCCTGCTAGTAGCTATCGGTGCCGCCGTGCCGACCGCCAAAGAAGCTGGCAGCTTTTTCGGCGTAGTAATGATTTTGCTGTTCGGCCCGCTTTATGCCGTTTCAATGTTCATATCAATGCCAAACGCGCCGCTAGTAAAATTTTTGTCACTCTTCCCGCTGACATCGCCAATCCCACTAATGCTGCGCAATGCCGCTGGCAATCTGGGAATCGGCGAAGCAGTAATCGGTATCGCCCTGCTGGCCGTTTCCGCCGCCATCATCATTGCCATCGCCGTACGCATCTTCCGCTTTGGCGCGCTCGAATACAACCGCAAACTCAGCGCCAAAGAAATATTCGCCCGCAAGTAACGCTCGCCGCTTATTGAGCGAATATTACCAAAATTCTCTTAACTTTGCAATAACGTATAATCGGTCAATCTAGAAATTCTTGCCAAGAGTATAATCAGTCCATAAATTCGTGCTATTTCTTGGCGGAGAGGGCGGGATTCGAACCCGCGATACGTTGCCGCATACACGATTTCGAGTCGTGCGCCTTCAACCACTCGGCCACCTCTCCTTGCATAGGTAATTATACCTTACGCTGCTCTTTTTTGCTAATATGTTAAAAATATGTAAACTACATACATATACTTTACATATTTTTAACATTACCACCATTTCCTCGCACGCAGAATTAAACGCCATCTCTCGCCAAACTGCCGATAAAGATATAAAAGGTCTCTTGGGTCTAGGGTTAACCTTTTCTGTTAAGCAAGGGGCTTCCGTACTATATTATGCGTCTGATAAACTAAAGACTATGATAAACAAGGAGTAATCATGGACGATTCAATTTTTACCAAAATTATTAAGGGCGAAATTCCTTGCCGCAAAGTCTACGAAGACGATGATGTTATCGCCTTTCTCGATATCAACCCGCTCAGCGACGGGCATGTGTTAGTGGTGCCCAAAGAACAGGTTGATTTAATTTGGGACCTCGACAACGAGACTTACGCTCACCTCTGGCAAACTGCCAAAAATATCGCCCAGGCTATCCAGGCCGAACTCAACCCCTTGCGCGTCGGCGTAGTCGTTGAGGGTCTCGACGTACCGCACGCTCATATCCATCTAGTGCCGCTGTATGACCGCGACACCTTGCAGCTCCATCACGACTACCCTGTCGATATTTCTGACGAACGGCTCGATAATATCGCCAACAGTATCAAAGAGCGCTTGATTGCCATATGATCACTGTTGTCGCCGTTGGTAAAAAGCATGAGGATTGGGTATACGACGGCATCAAACGCTACCAAACGCGCTGCAAGCAGCCTTGGAGTTTTGAGTGGCAATTGATACCGCATAGCAAGCTAGATGGCCAGCAGGCCCGCCAAGAGGAGTCTGAGCGAATTTTAGCGCGTTTACACCCCCAAGATTTCATAATTCTGCTCGACGAGCACGGTCAGACGTTTGACTCGCCTGCCCTATCGTGCCAGCTAAACGAGCTCTTTGTGCAAGGTAAAAATATCACGATAGTTATCGGCGGCGCCTTTGGTGTCAGTGCAGCACTGACACAGCGTGCTAACCTGGTTTGGTCACTGTCGCCATTAGTCTTTCCACATCAGTTAGTGCGACTGATCCTCGCCGAGCAGCTATACCGAGCGCAAGAGATTGCTCGCGGCGGCAAATATCATCACCAGTAGATGGCCAACCTGCGCGCTAAAACCTAGCGGTAATCTGTTTATGAACCGTCCGAACACTGCCTCAGACTAAATTATAATCTTATTTTTATGACATACTATTGACTTTTTATCATACTTGTGCTATATTTGTAGGCATAATACCTTAAAATAAACATGATTATGACACATTTAACCTACATCATTAACGCTTTATTCGCCGCACTCAGTCTGCTAATAGCTAGCGGCGTTGCTGTCCACGACGGGCATTTCGGGCATGCAATTGATATCAGTTTGACGCATGATCATTCCATGCAAAAGCTCAGCTCGCAAGATTTGCGAACTATCAACGAGTCGCGAATGCAGCACACTCATTCCGAGCATAATCTCTCGGAAGGCATGCTCAGCAATAGTTTTCGCTACCAATCGCCTAGTATTTCGCCAGATCGCCGTCATCATCACAAAAACATTTTAGCCTTATTAGAAGAAGGCGGTCGGCACGCTTTTGATAACACGAACTTACCAGTTATCGACTAGCTTTTACTTATTCGACACAACTTGTAGCTCGTTCTGTAGCCGGGTAATTAGTTCTTGTTTCTCACGGAGTGTCTTGCGCGACTCCTCGACCAGAGCCGCTGGAGCTTTGGCTACATAGTTATCGTTTGCCAAGCGCGCCTCAAGCGTCCGGATATGCTGGCGTTCTTCGGCTAAACGTTTCTCGAGGTTAGCTTGATGCTCGTAAAGTGTTTCGTCGTCAATATCTAGCCAAACGTCTCGCCCGCTAGCAGCCAAGCGCAATCCCCTAGCCTGGTCAACATGTTCTACAGAGGTAACGCGCGCTAGCTTCTTGACAAGTTCGATATTATCAGCCACCAGCGAATCGTCCATGTACAACAGACCATAGCGTTTATTGCCCGGCAGTTCGCTAACTACGTAGCGTGCTTCTGATACTAAATCTTTCAAGCGGCCGAATGCAGCAGCAGCGATATCGTCGTACTCTAGGCGGTCTGGTATAGTTTCGCTAGCCAAGATCGTATCGTGCCACGGCAAAGCCTGCCAAATTGTTTCGGTCAAGAACGGCGCAAATGGGTGCGTTAACCGCAAAATTGTGTCTAAAACATACGCGTTCATGTCGATATTTTGCTCAACTTTGCTAGCCTCGATATACCAATCGGCTACGTCATCCCAAACGGTGTGATAAATCGTCTCGCCAGCCTCAGCGAAATGATAGGTCGCAATCTGCCGATCTAGCGACTGTGCTGCCTCGTCTAGTTGGCGAGCAATCCAATGATCGGCTAGCGATTGCAGTTGCGGACTAGCTGCTGGCGTGCGGTCGCCAACCAAATTTTCAGTATAGCGAGCAATATTCCACAGCTTATTGCAGAAATTGCGGGCTGCTACCACCTTGCCAGTATTAAACGCTTGCGGCTGGGCAGCACTGCGGCTAGCAATAATACCCATACGTAGCGCATCCGAGCCATATTTCGCCACTGTCTCCATCGGATTGATGACATTGCCCTTGCTTTTGCTCATCTTGATACCCTTTTCATCAAGCACTAAACCATGCAAGTACACATGCCTGAACGGCACCTGGCCAGTCCGATACAAGCCTAGCATAATCATCCGCGCTACCCACGCAAACAAAATATCGCCTGCTGTCTCCATGACGGTATTCGGGTAATACTTGGCTAGCTTGCCAGCGTCCAAATAATCGGTAGTAATATACGGCCACTGGCCGCTGCTGAACCAAGTATCAAGCGTATCCTCCTCGCGGCGATACGTTGTACCATCTACAACGATTTCTTTCTTATCGACTTCGGTGCTGTAGCGCCAATCGTCTAGATTGGTCTTGGACTGAAACATTGGAATCGGAATGCCCCACGGTATCTGGCGGCTGATATTCCAATCTTTGATACCTTTGAGGTATTTAATGACAACATCGCCTTTATTTCCAGGGGTAAACGTCACTTCCTTGCGCTCAATCGCCGCGATAGCGTTATCGGCCAATTGGCGCATTTTGACGAACCATTGCTCTTTGGCAAGCGGCTCGATGACCGAACCGCATTTGTAACAATGTCCAACCTGGTGCTCGATATCTTTTTCGCCGCGCAGCAATTCGTCTATTTCGAGCGCTGCTAAAACGCGTTTGCGAGCTTCTAGCGCCGTCATACCAACAAATTGACCCGGCACATTGATCATTTTGCCATCGAAATCAATTACCTGGACTAACTCCAAATTGTGGCGCTTGCCTACTTCGAAATCATTCGGATCGTGTGCTGGTGTAATTTTCACCATACCAGTACCATAAGCTGGATCGACATAATCGTCAGCGATGATGGGAATTTCGCGCTTGACAATCGGCAGCAGCGCTTTGCAGCCGACAAGGTCTTTGTAGCGCTCGTCGTTTGGATTGACCGCTACGGCTACGTCGCCAAACATCGTCTCGGGACGCGTCGTAGCGATAACGATTTCGCCGACTTTATCGATTAGCGGATAAGCGATTTCCCACAACTTCCCTTTTTCATTCTTGTGAACAACCTCGTAGTCCGAAAAACTCGTCTGATGCTGCGTACAGTAATTAACGATACGTTCGCCCCTATAAATATAGCCGTCCTGCCACATCTTCTCAAAAGTATCGTAGACAGTTTTGATAACTTTATCGTCGAGCGTGAATACCAAATCGTCCCAATCAGCGCCCACGCCAATCGCCCGCAGTTGTAATTCCATATCGCCGCGGCGTTTAGCTACGAAATCCCATACCTGCGCGTATAATTCTTCGCGATTGAAGTCAAAGCGCGTCTGGCCGTGCTTTTCTAGCTCGCGCTCGTAAACTACCCAAGTTTCAAAGCCAGCATGGTCAGCCCCCGGTACATATACAGCATCATAGCCTTGCATACGGTGATAACGTACTAAAATATCTTGAATTGCCGACCCTAAAGCGTGCCCGACATGCAAATTGCCGTTAGCATTTGGCGGCGGCATCACAATCGCGTACGGCTGGCCCTGCCCTTTCGGTTTAAATACGCCAGATTCTTCCCACAAGGCGTAAATTGACGGTTCATATTCGTTCGGAGTATAAGTTTTAGCTAAGCTCATTTCATTCTCGATTCATTTCACGTGAAAATTAGCAAAATAACCAAGCATAGCAATTCCACAGTTTGCTATTCCTCACCTCTTGCTGTTTTTTATTCCACGTGTTTGTGTTCTATCCTATTATAGCACAAACGATGTATACTAAACATATGATTGATACAATACTATGCGACGAAAAAGCTGCCTGGGACAAGATTGTTGCTAAGTTTGGCGGGCACCCGCTGCAGCTCTGGGGATGGGGAGAAGTAAAAGCGGCGCACAATTGGCGTGTTCAGCGAATTACTATAGTTGACGGCAACGAAACAATTGGCGCTGCGCAAATATTACTAAGAAACCTGCCTAAACCGCTTAATCAATTATGCTACATTCCGCGCGGGCCAGTTTACAAACAAGACAGGGAAGACGATGTTTTGGCGGCAATTGTTAATTACGTTAAGCATAAGCTGCCATGCGCTGCGCTAACTATCGAGCCAGATACTGAACATCCGCTCCGCGCCAAAGGTTGGCGCCAATCGCCAAACAATATTCTGCTATCGCGTACTTTGATTTTGGATTTGACTCATACAACCGACGAACTATTGGCCGCGATGACCAAAAAAACCCGCCAGTATATCCGTAAATCTGGCCGGGCTGGACTTGATATCAAACCGGTAAAAACGCGCCAAGGCATCGCTGCTTGCCTCGAAATTTACCGCCAAACTGCTAAACGCGCTAAATTCGCTCTGCACGACGACCAGTACTATTACGATATTCATGACAAACTAGGGGAGAACTCGCAGATTTTTGCTGCTTACGAAGACAATCGCCCGATATCATTTCTTTGGCTGGCGACTAGCCGCGAAACTTCATTCGAGCTATACGGCGGTATGAACGATCGCGGCCAAGCCTTGCGCGCTAACTACGCGCTAAAATGGCACGCTATCGCCGAATGTAAGCGGCAGGGAATTAAGCGCTACGACATGAACGGCCTGCTCAACGACGGCGTTAGCAACTTCAAACGCGGCTTCGCTAGCCATGAGAATAAATTAGCTGGTACTTATGATTATCCAATGAGTCAATTATACCCAGTTTGGCGGTATGGGTTACCGCTAGCTAAAAGAGCTATCCGCAGCACCAAAAAATTACTTGGTAAATAACCGATCTATATCAACAGCCCCGCGGCGAAATATAATGATATTTGCATGCTCATCGAGGCCGATAATAGTTGACGGCTGATTATTAGTTATAGTGCCGCCATCGACATAAAAATCAACATTATCGCCAAAATAGACTTTAGCTTCAGCGATTGTTGATGAAATTGGCCGGTCTGGCAGATTAGCGCTAGTAGTCATCAGCGGGCCAGTCCGCGCCAAAAGCCGCGACAGCGAAGGGTCGTCGGGAATGCGCACAGCTAAGTTATCTCGCGTTTGTTTGAGATAAGTAGCAACATTATCGGCATTAACAACCACGCTGATTTGGCCGGGCCAAAACTTAGCTGCTAATGATAACTGATTAGAGTCTAGCCCTAATTTCGCCAAATCATTAATTGAACTAGCGATTAGCGTTCCTGGTTGGCTAGCGCGCTTCTTGGTGTCGTACATTTTTTGGATCGCTGCTGGATCAGCGGCCCGTGCTACAAGACCATAAACTGTATCAGTAGGCAGTACGCCAATACCGCCGCCATTCAAAATATCGATCAATCCATCATTATCAACAGAGTTAAATAGTTGTGGCATTTACAACACTCCGGCATTGTTCCAGGCGGTTTTGGCCATTGACAGGCTAGGAACCACCTCGAGAGTGTATGGATCGGCTGGAGTACTCAGTCGAGCTTGCTGGTAGCCTAATGCCGCAATCATTGCCGCATTATCAGTACACAGCTGAATCGGCGCGTACTCAATGTTAATCGGTAGTTTCTGGCGCAGTTGGCGGCGCAGTTCTTGATTGGCAGCCACGCCGCCAGCAATCACTACCGATTGCGGCTGAAAGTCCTGAAAAGCGCGCAAGGTACGCTCAACTAGCGTCTCGACGGCTACTTTCTGGAAACTAGCTGCAAAATCGTGCTGCTGCGAGCTCGTGACAAGCCCTGGGAGCTCGTGCGATGGAAAAGTGAAGTCTTTGCCCACTTCGCGCTGCACGGCCCTTAGAACGGCTGTCTTGAGGCCTGAGAACGAAAAATTGTACGGATTATCGAGCTTAGCTTTGGGTAAATGGTATTTATCAGGATTACCCGACTCAGCCGCGCGCGCAATCGACGGGCCGCCAGGGTAGGGCAAGCCGAGAATTTTGGCCACCTTGTCAAAAGCTTCGCCGACAGCGTCGTCTTGAGTTTGTCCCAGCAGCTGATAGTCGCCGTGGCCGCGAAAAAGTACAAGCTGCGTATGTCCGCCCGAGACAATCAAGGCCAAAAGGGGAAAGCGCGGCTGAGATTTTGGCAAGGCAAACTGAACAGGCCCGGGCGCTTGCTCGGTAATAAAATTGGCGTAGACATGTCCCTCGACGTGATGCACCGGGTAGAGCGGTTTACTATGCAAAATCGCCAGCGTTCGCGCCGCCAGTGAACCAACCAGCAGCGAACCAATTAAACCTGGCGCGTAGGTCACGGCGATAGCGTCAATGTCGTCCCAAGTGCAGTTCGCTTGAGCGAGAGCTTCGTCGACGACTGGGCCGATGGCCTCGATATGGCTGCGCGCCGCGATTTCGGGCACCACGCCGCCAAAATGCGCGTGAATATCAATTTGCGATTGCACCACATTTGACAACATCCGAAAACCGTCCTCAACTACGGCTGCCGCGGTTTCATCGCAGCTTGATTCAATTCCCAAAACCTTCATCTACTTAATTGTACCACCGCCAAGAGGTCGATGCTATAATATCGTTATGAATTCACTCAAGAAAACTTTGAAAAAGGCCATTCCCGCTAGTTTATACCAATCAATCGAGCCAACTTATCACCTATTGACAGCTACTGCCGCTGCCACCAAAGCTGGTTATCCAGCGCACAATATGCGCGTCATCGGCGTGACTGGCACCAATGGCAAAACCTCGACCTGCTTCATGATCCACAAAATGCTAACTGAAGCTGGCCTCAAAGCAGGCCTAATGACTACCGTCGCTTATGGCGCAGGTAACGATATCACGCCGCAGGTAGCCCACATGACCACTGTTTCGGCGCCATTGCTGCAGAAGCGGTTAGCAGAGTTCAAGAAGCAAAATGTCGAATGGGTAGTTTTGGAGGTGACCAGCCACGCGCTAGCGCAACACCGTACTTTTGGCGTGCCGATCGAGATTGCTGTCATGACTAACGTTACGCACGAACACCTCGACTATCACAGAACTTTTGAGCGCTATTTAGCTGCTAAGACCAAACTATTTAAACTAGCCAGCCGCGTCGGTATCATTAACGCCGACGACCCGTCTGCTGAAACTTTTCGCCAGGCCGTCAAACAATCGGTCAGCTACGGCCTCAAATCTGGCGATTGGCGGGCGCAAGATATCAATTTGAGCGCCCACGGCAGTGATTACACAGCGTTAATTGATAGCGATTCTTACCACATTCACGTCAATATTCCCGGCGAATTCAATGTTTATAATAGCCTAGCGGCGGCAGCCGTTGGCCGCGAGGTTGGCTTGACCAAAACCCAAATTGAACAGGGAATTGCCGCTTTAGCGGGCGTAGAAGGCCGCATGACAGTGGTCGACGCTGGACAGCCATTCTCGGCGATTGTTGATTTCGCGCACACGCCAGACTCGTTCGAACGATTGTTGAATGATGTTAGAAATACAACAAAAGGCAAGCTAGTGGTATTGTTCGGCTCGGCTGGCCGCCGCGACGAAGCTAAACGCGCCATTCAGGGCGAAATCGCTGGCAAATACGCCGATGAGATTGTCTTAACCGAGGAAGACGATCGCGATATCGATGGCAATGCCATACTATCGCAAATCGCCTCGGGCGCTGAAAAAGCTGGCAAAAAACGCGAGGAAAATCTCTTCCTAGTACCAGACCGCACTGCGGCCATTAATTTCGCTGTCTCGCGAGTATCTGGCTCGAAAGATACTGTTATATTCCTAGGTAAAGGACACGAAAAAACTATTGAACGCGCTGACGGAGCTCACCTTTGGAACGAAATCGAGACAGTGCGGCAAGCAATTTTGAATATTAAAGCTAAGTAGCGACGATTAGGGCTGAGAATGCTTCTAAGCGGCCTAATAGTATGACTCATGATGCCGGGCGAAGTATAATCGGCGCACTAATCGTTCGATATATTTGCTCCAAAGCCGCGACTTAATAGGCGAAACTGGAATCTCGAAAGCGCCAATATAGTCGGTGATATGCTTATTGAAGCTAGTTTTGAAGCGCCCCAGGCCGTAGCGCGGATGATTCGGGTTGCTCATTTCATCGGAAGCTGGCGTACCGCAGAGGTCGTGTTCGAGCGAGCCGCGCTCTTTAGCCCATTTGATTACTTCCCATTGCAGGCGGTGGCTAGCGCCGTAGGCCGTACGCTTGCGAACCGAAGCGCCGTCTTTGTATGTGCTTTTGGTACCCAAAATCACCGCGAAGGCGCCAGCTACCAGCTGATCCTGATAATAAGCGAAAAATAGCTGGCCTTGGTTGGCATCAGCATATCGCTGGTAGAATTCGCGGTAGTATTGCGGCGAACGAATCGTAAAGCCAGCGCCATCGGCCGTTTCTTTGAACAAATCATACATCGCCTGGCAAGTTTCATCATTGACCGGCACCCGCTCAATAACAACACCGTCGCGATCAGCGCGGCGGATAGCGTGGCGGCCCTTTTGCGGTAAGTCCTTGAGGATTGTATCAAGATCGCTATGTAAATCAACCACCACAGTCGAAGTATTGTACTGAATCGGTTGAGTAGGCAACAGTTCAATCATTGAAACGTCAGTACCACGCAATAATTCTGGCTCGATTTTGATAGTAAAAACACCTTGCTGGCGAGCAAAATCACGCAATATCGGCACTACCGAGACTAACTCGCTAGCGCTAGCTACACCCGGACCTTTCGGGATATACCACACTTTGCCGAACAGGGGAATATGCTTTTCGATAACACCAATCGCTAACTCGCCGCAGATAATAAAACGCGGCCGCCAGTTAGCTAGCCGCTTTAAATTTAAAAAGACCGACCCTTGCAGCATATTGCCGCGATCGCTATTGTGAACCACCAGATCGTCCCAGCGGTTGATTTCATCATCAGTTGCAAAACGAATAGTCATAACTATAGTATAACACCTCCGAGGAGGGCTTACGGAGGTGTTGCCACGTGATTAACAGAGAAAATCTATTACGGCTGCGGGTTTGATAAGAAATCAATCTCTTTAATGACATCAAGCAAAGCCTGAGCGCGGCGAGATTCATCAGCAATATTTTTGGCGGCCTCATGCGCTGGCGCAATCAAAGTTTTGTCGTCCGTCGAGCGGATCAATAGCAGATAAGTGTCAAATTTTTCTTCGGCAGAGATGTTGAGCTTATCTACCAGCGGTCGAAGCTCTTTGATGGCTTCGTTCTTGACATTATCAAGATCGTTGTCAACAACTGGCGTAACTGCAGCTGATGTTTTAGCCGGTTTTGACTGTACCACTGGTTCCGGCTCCGGCGCTGGCTCTGGCGGCAAGTCAGGCAGCGGCGGCAATTGTGCTGCTGGTTGTGCGCTCGTTGCGCTCGCGCCGTTACTTACGCCAGCCAAAACCTTAGCGAGATCTTGATCATCGCTAATTGGCTGCGTTGTCTGCGGTTTTATATCCATGTGCCCACCCTCTTCATTACTTTTATGCTTTATTTAGTATATACTGTATCATAGTTATAGGAAATATCGCAAGAGAAAGGTGATTTTACATGCTAGATGACTCTAATATTTTGAAGCAAAGAGACAACGGAGGTGCTCTCGAAGTTGCGGCTAAACTTTATCAACAGGCAAATTTTGACTGCCAATTGCGCGACGCCGAGCACGACGGCCGCGAACTGCGCAACATCATCGTCGCTGGCATGGGCGGCTCGGCGCTAGCGGCCGACCTCGCTAAGTCGCTGCTCAACGACACGCTATCAATTCCGTTCGACGTCGTCAAGGACTACGGTTTGCCGCATTACGCCGATCGCAATACCTTAGTTATCGCTAGCAGCCATTCAGGCAACACCGAGGAAACTCTATCATGCCTCAAACAGGCGATTGAACACGGCTGCCAAATTGCTATCATTGCTACCGGTGGAGAGCTTAACGAGATTGCTCAACGAGAACATATCCTATCAGCACTCATTCCCAAAGATTGCCAGCCGCGCATGGCCGTAATTTATTCGCTACGAGCGCTATTTGAGGTGCTTAATGCTTTCAAGTTGATTGACCGCACCTACATTGACGAACTAGCAGCTATTAGCGCTTGGCTAAAGAAGGAAAGCACGCTCTGGGCCAAAGATGTGCCGACCAAGCAAAACTACGCCAAACAGCTGGCCTTAATCGCTGTCGGCAAAACGCCGGTTTTCTACGGCGGTAGTTTGATGGCGCCGCTAGCTTATAAGTGGAAAATTAGTTGGAACGAAAATGCTAAAAACGTTGCTTTCTGCAACTATTTGCCAGAATTCAGCCACAACGAATTTATTGGCTGGACTAGCCACCCGGTCGAGAAGCCTTTCGCGGTATTTGATTTGCTAAGCGATCTCGAACACCCGCGCATCCTCAAACGCTTCTCGCTCAGCGATCAGATGCTATCTGGCAAACGCCCGAAATCAAATGTGGTACCGCTCGCAGGCAAAACACCGCTACAGCAGATGCTGTGGGGTTGTATTTTAGCAGATTTTGCCAGTATTTACGTGGCAATTCTCAATAATGTCGACCCGACCCAGGTTAACTTAATTGAAAAGTTCAAAAAAGCCCTCGAAAAATAAACGCGCCTGGAGATAAGTAAAAATAAAATAGACAGAATAAGCGCTGTCTATTTTGTTTATTGTCTATCGGTAGAAATTCAGCTTCTAGTGGTATTGCCGCAGCGATTCAATAGTATTCTTGCGCGCCGCTTTCAGGGCAGGGTAAGTACCGAAAATTACGCCAGAACCAACCGCCATCAACAACGCCGCAATCGCCGTTGACCAGGTCATTGTCGGCCCAAAGCTCATTTGCGAACTAATAATCACAGCTAACAAACAACCAACCAGATAACCGCAAGTGCCGCCTAGCAGGCTAATCATCAGCGACTCGACTAAAAATTGCCCGATAATTGTCCGCTGGCTAGCGCCAACTGCTTTACGGATACCAATTTCGCGGGTGCGCTCAGCCACGCCAACCAGCATGATATTCATGATACCAACGCCGCCCACTACCAGCGAAATCGCTGCAATAGCCGCCATCACCGCTGTTAAGGCACTAAACAATTCGCCAGTCGGCCGGCCAATATCAGTGCCACTTAGAATAGTAAAGTTGGCCTCGCCTAGGTGTTGTTTGAGGATTTTCTCTTTCAATTTATCTTTAACAGCCGAGACATTATCCTTGTCCTTTGCCAGAACGTTAATTTGTTGAATCTGCGTACTACCTTTGTGCAGCAATTTACCTTGATTATAAGAAACAAAAATCGCATTACCATAATCGACAGTGTTATAGTTAACTGGGTTAGCGCCAGCCTTGACAACACCTATAACTGTGAATTGTTGGCCGTACATAGTAAACATCTGACCGACCGACCGATCAGTATTAAATAGTTTAGTTGATAGTTCGCTACCGATCACCACTGCCGAATCGTCAGTTTCTTCGCCGAGGAACTGGCCGGCGTTCATTTTGATATCTGCCGTCTTGATAAACGCAGGAGTAGTAGAAAGTACAACATTATTAGCTGCCTCAGCTCGAGAGGTTTTAGCGGTAGCATTCAAAATCATTAGCGGCACCACCGCGTCGATACCGTCAATTGACTTAGCGGCCTCGATGTCTGCCTCGGTCAACGAACTGGTGCCGAATAACTGCTGCCCGGCTGGGTTGAGATAGGCATTCAAATCGCGCGTCTGCGCGCCCGGACGGACGATAATTAGCTTGCCGTCATAGGTATTAACTTGGTTAGAGATCATTCCGCGAGCACCGTCGCTAATCGCCAAAATACACGTCACGCTAGCCACGCCGATAGCAATACCCAGCGCCGTCAGCACCGTACGCGCGCGGCTGCGCCGCAATGTTTGATAAGCGTCGGTGATGTGTTCAACTGTCATTAACCTCATTTTTCGTCGTCCTCGCTCTTTTTGGCTGTCTTTTTAGGCTTATCTTTGGTAGCTTCTTTTGTTTCTTCTTTGGCTTTTTTAGTGTCCTTATCCTTGGCGTTCTTAGCATCTGCGTCATTCTTGTCTTTAGAAGCGTCTGATTTGTGCAGCGGGATTGCCACTTCCTTTGATTCGGTATGCGACTCAACCGTTACGCGGCGGTCGCTGGCAACCTTGCCGTCAAGCATGTTAATCACGCGGCTAGCATAGCTAGTCAGATTCGGGTTGTGAGTCACCATGACGATAGTGTTGCCTTTTTTATGCAAGTTAGCCAGTTCCTCCATAATAACGTGGCTAGAGCGGCTATCGAGGTTGCCAGTCGGCTCGTCGGCTAAGATAATGCTCGGTTTATTAACTAAAGCCCGCGCAATCGCCACTCGCTGCATCTGGCCGCCCGATAGCTGCCACGGCATATAATATTCGCGTTCTTGTAAATGGAATGATTTCAGGATACTACTAGCCATTTCTAGACGTTTGACACGCGGTACGCCTTTGTAAATCAGCGGCAAAGCGACATTTTCCAGCACCGTCAAGCGATTAATCAAATTAAAACTTTGAAAAACGATGCCAATCTTGTTAGAACGAATTTTGGCGTACTGCCGCTCTGATAGGCGAGCGGTCGAATGTTCTTCGAACAGATATTCGCCCTGGTCAGGCCGATCCAAAAAACCAATGATATTAAGCAAAGTCGTCTTGCCGCAGCCGGACGGCCCCATCACGGCGATAAACTCGCCTTCGCGGATGGTCAGATCAATTTCATCGAGCGCATCGTGCGCCGCGTCGCCTATACCGTATATTTTTGTAAGTTTTTTAAGTTGAATTATCGGCCTTGCTGTCTTTCGCGCTGTCATATTAATCTATTATAGACAAGTGACGTTTAATAAATCAACCGATGAAGATTGTGTAAAATACTACATTTTTAATTAGTCGGGCACAGAATAAAGCGCAATTCATATTTCTGGCGTTTTCTGGTAGAATTGTAAGCGAAGGAGAGGTGACCGAGTGGTTGAAGGTGCACGCCTGGAACGCGTGTGTGCGAGCAATCGTACCCAGGGTTCGAATCCCTGTCTCTCCGCCAAATATCACACCGCTTGGCTCGACGCCAAATCAGGAAACTTTGCCTCTAGTCGGCGCAAGCGCTTGTCTAACGAACCATACAAAGTATCGTCCACCAGCTCGCGGCTGCCAGATTCGTGGTAAAGTTCAAGTCGCAGACTAGCAATCTCGGCATGAATTTTGCCGTCTTCAGCTTTTAGCTCATTGAAGCCCTTATCCATTCGCAAATCCATATCTTTCACGATATCAACCAACGTTTTATGGTCGTTGCGAATATCGGCGAGCTGTTCATCAATTTGCTCAAAACGCTTGTCTATCTGCTCAAAGCGCCTATCAATCTGAGCAAAGCGTCTGTCGATTTGCTCAAACCGTTCGTTCATCGTTTTCGCCAAATTGGCAACGATATCACCCAGTTTTTGTATCTGATTGGATAATTCCTCATTAGTCATACTTCTATTTAACCACAAACATCAGCAGCATAGCAACTGTCTGCCAAACGAAAAGCGCCCGCCCAGCGGGGCAGCCGCTCTCAATCATCAGACACGAACCATCCGATCTAGGCTCGTATAAAAACATGTGGTACACCCGGCGCGATTCGAACGCACGACCTCTGGTACCGCAAACCAACGCTCTATCCAGCTGAGCTACGGGTGCTAACTAGCTGATAATAGCATACTCAAACACTTTTCACAAGTGAAGCTTGGCTAGTATTCGGTCGATAAAATCTGGCTTGACCTCTTTCATCGGCAGGCGCGCCGCTAGCATGTCGACAATTTTCTCGCCTGATTCCTCAGGGAAGTAAATATTCTGCCCTAGCTGGAAGCGCTTGCGCGGAATTAGCGCAATATGATGAACATTATTGATAGTGACAACATCAAACGATTTAAACTGATCATACTGCATTAGCCGGTCGCGAGCATACAGACCCTTGCGGGTCAAGGTGTAATCAATAATCTCTGGCGGCCGATGCGCGTACACGCCCAGCGCCACCGCCATCACTGGCAACAAAATAGTGAATGTCAGCGAATTAAACGCAAAATAAGCAATCGCCATCATTATGAGCGTCGCTAGTGCCAAAGCTGCATACCACATCATTGAACGCTCGCTATAGAGATGCTCTGGACCTTGCCAGCGCACAAGAATTTCGCTATCGTCAGGCTCGACCGCTGGCGTTGCATCATCGCCAAATGCTGAAGTATCGCTCTCTGCTGAATTAAGACCAGTTGGAGCAGTTGAATCTGCCGCCTCAGCATCAACTGAAGCTGGCTGGGTTGATTCTGCACTCGTATTTAACTCTGCTTCTGAAACAGCCGCTTGAAAAGGCGCCCCAGAAGCTGTCTCTGCTGGTTTTTGCCAATCTTGCGATGAGTCGTCTTGCATAACCGCATTATATCATGGCTGCAGTGATTACCACAAAAAAATAGAGGACAACAAACGGCCTCTACTTTTCTTGGCGGAGGAGGGGAGATTCGAACTCCCGCTACAGGTCTCCCCGTACTAACGATTTAGCAAACCGTCCCCTTCAGCCACTTGGGTACTCCTCCGAACGAAGCTATCACCAATAGTAAAGCTCCAATCGCTACCAGTTTAGCATATTTTACCATTGCTGCATAGATTTTTGATGATAACCATGTATACTAATAACTAGAAGGACTTCAAAAATCATTATGAAAAGCACTAATATTATCATTAGAATCCTAGCTTCAATTACCATCGCCATTGCTGCGCTGTCGCCGCTGCCGGTAGCGGCTATCGGCTCAATCGCGGACGGCGCTAGTTCGGCGCGCGGCGCCGACCAGCCAACCACCTTATTCGGCGAGTCTGGCGTATTTTCACGAGTGAGCAGCGTCTTGCTATTCATCGTTGGCGCCGTTGCTGTAATTATGCTCATCATCGGCGGGCTAAAATATATCGTATCTGGCGGCGACGCCTCGAAAGTTCAATCAGCCAAGAACACTATCCTTTACGCGCTAGTCGGTATAATCGTGGCAATTCTGGCCTACGCGGCCGTTAATTTCGTCATCGGCAATTTTATACCTAGCCCATCAGGTAGCGGTATTGGCGGCAGCGGTACTACTACTGGCGGTTATGGCGCCTCCAGCCGCTGAAATAATTTCATTTTTATAAAAGTAAATAAGGCATTTTCTTGGCGGAGAGGGCGGGATTCGAACCCGCGGTGAGTTGCCCCACGCTGGTTTTCAAGACCAGTACCATCAACCACTCGGTCACCTCTCCAGCGGACCTATTATATCAGAGATTAGCTACTCTGGGTAGGCTGCCGCGCTACTACCGCTACCGACACCTTTTCGGCTCCGCTATCCAGCAGAGCTTTGGCAGCATAATGCAATGTTGCTCCAGTAGTGTAAATATCATCGATCAATAAACAGCTAGCAGCCTCTGAGCTGTCGCAAACAAAAGCCTGCTTCGCTTGCTGCCAGCGCTCGCTCTTATCGGCAGTATGCTGGACTGATGAAGTTCGCCGATGCAATATCGTACGATAGGGGAGTTTGCGACGCCTAGCAAACTCCTTGGCTAACCTCGCTGCGTGATCGAAACCGCGCTGGCGAACGTGCGGCGCAATCGTCGGCACTGGCACCACAATTGTCTCGACAGGTAGTTCTGATACGCGCGTATCTAGCAAATCAACAATCTCGCGATAAGCACCGCCAACTCGTTCGAATTTATAAGCGCCAATCAACAGCTTCAAAGCGCCGCTTCGTTCGCCAACATACCAAGCATTTTCAAAAGGCGCTCTCGGCTGGCAGTGCTGGCATAAACTGCTGGAATTACGAATAGTTTTCGCGCATAGCAAGCACCGCTGCGAAGCTCGCGAGATGATGTTATTTTTACAATTATCACAAATAATCCTACCAATTTCACCGCAAGAACAACAGTAGTGGGGCGCTAGTATATCGAACAGGGAAATCATCATTGTGTTTTTTACACTCTTATGGTTTATACAGTTGATTATACGCTATGCATAGTCTATAATGATAGTATAAATTCAATCAGCCAACGAGAATAGTGGAGGACATCAATGGCACGTAAACAAGATGACGATCTGTTGATCGGAGACGAGCTGGCTGCAGCATTTCTCAACGATGACAGTTTAACGAACGATAATAACTCGCCAGCCGCGGCAGCACCTCAGCAGCAGACCGATGATAGCGCCTGGCAAGAGCAGGAAGAAGACTTTCCAGGCCAGCTAGCCGTTGACGTCTACGAGACCGACGAACTGCTAGTCATCAAGGCTCGAACTGCTGGCGTCAATAAAGAAGACCTCGATGTCAGCATCTCTGACGGCATCTTGACTATCAGCGGTACTCTATCAAGCGGCGACGACACCGCCGTTTCGCGCTGGCATATCCAAGAATGCTATTGGGGCGAATTTAGCCGCACGTTAGCATTGCCAGTAGCTGTTAAAGAAGACGAGGTGTCGGCAGTGCTCAAGGATGGCGTTCTAACTATTAGCTTCACCAAGGTAAAGCAAGAACAAGCCAAGAAGATTGCTATCCAATAGAGCAGGGAAAATTAGATAAAATAACCCGCAAGCAAACGCAAGCGGGTTGTTTCGTTCCGCCAGTCAAAATCAAAATCGCGTTAAGCAAAAGAATGTGGTACAGCAAAACAACCGCGCCAAATTAGCGCGGTTGTTTTACTTTGAAAGCAGCAGATATTATTCCGACTTGACGAAGCTGGAAATCACGAAGTTGACCGCCGCATAGGCTAGAATCGCTACTACGATACCAATTATCGAGTACAAAATGGTATTTTTGGCTGACTGCACCTGCGTCTGGTCGCCCTGCGAGGTGACATAGCGAAAACCGCCAATGATCAGCATAATCACCGATACGGCACCGATGACAAACAATAGAACGTTAGTGACGATGCGGAAAATAGGTGTCTGATCAGTACCTTCACAACCAGATTCATTACCAAACAGACAAGCCGATTGATCGGTGCCTTTGGCTGACTTAGCTCCGCCTGACACAGTCAAAGGTGGCTTTTCAGTTGAAGGGTCAGCAAATGCTGGCATAGTTTGAAACATCACGCCTGCCACCGATAGCGCCAGTGCAGGCACCGCTAGCAAACCGACAATACTATCTTTATTTAGTTTAATTCTCATACGGTCGATCCTTTCTGTATGATTTATTGATCTTATACGGATTATTATACAACATTTGGTAAATAATTGGGATTGCTTTTACGCTACATTACTAGGTAGTAACAGATATAGTAAGTAGATCAGCCCACAAACTGAGTAACGACAAAACTAACAATCGCATAAGCAGCTATCGCCACTACTACACCAATAACCGCATACAAAATAGTATTCTTGGCCGACTGCATCTGCGTCTGGTCGCCCTGCGAGGTAGCATAACGAATGCCGCCAACAATAATCATGATCACTGATATTGCACCCATCAAAAACAAGAGTATATTTGTAACTGTTGTTAATATTGAGCCGAGACTTTTAGGGGTAGAACTAGTTCCTGACGCGGTCATACCTTGGTTTATACATTCTGAAGCAGAGCCACAAGATGCTGCTTCCGCCAGTGTCGTACCAACAAAGGTCATTGTTGCCGCACCCAGCATCAATATTAGTGCCGCCGTTATTATTTTCTTTTTCATAATTCTCCTTTCTATACTTTCTATCCGTACAAACTATCAACAACCAGTTGCACAATCGCCCTGGCGGATATCGCCACTACTAGCCCGACGATAGCATACAAAATGGTATCCTTAGCCGACTTCAACTGCTGCTGGTTGCCTTGCGAAGTGACATACTTAAAACCGCCAATAACAACCATAATTACTGATATCATTATCAATAGCCAAAATGCCCAACCAATAGGCGTAGAAATCGTCGAGTGCGTATTGTCAATTTCGTTGTGCTTGACGAGATCGCAATCCTCTTTACCGTAATCACCGCTATCGCAGGCGCCATGCAATCGAGCCGCCTGAACCGTCATCGGCATTACTGCTGCCACTGTTACAATCTCAGCGATTATAATTGCAAGTACGACTATTTTACGCATTTTAGAAAAACGCTCCGTACACGAAAAGTATTAAAGCTGATGCCATATAAACTATCACTAAGCCGACAACTGTATACAGTATAGTATTTTTAGCTTGAGCAACTTTGTTGAGATCGCCCTGTGAAAGAGTATAGGTAAACCCGGCAATCACAATCACGACAATCGCAATTATAGTTGCCCAGAAAAACGCCAGCCTCATCACGCTCGGCAGAGCATCGTTATCCGTCTTGGTTGGAAAATAAAGAATACTGTCCGTATCAATTTTGCGTGCGGCGAGGACAATCGTTTGCCAAATCATATGATATCTCCTATAACATTAACTATTTGTACGGCTATCATGGCAATCACAAAACCTATCAGCGCGTTTTGTACCGTCTTTTTAGCGCCAGCGACGCCTTCTGGCGAGCCAGTGCTATACATATAGGCAATACCGCCCTTAATTAAGAAAAATATAGTTACATACGTAGACGCTATCAAGAGACAGCGTACAACATTAGCGCCGATCTTGAACCCAGTGCGGCTAAAATCAATTTTGTCGGGCTCGCTAGCCGATTTCAGACCTTCAAACTCGCAGTCGCCGCTAGAGCCCTTAGTCATCATGCCATTGTACCAAGCAGGCATAGCAAAGACATAAGCATCGCACGACGCATCAGCCGCATAAGCTGCCGACGGGACAGCCGCAGAGAAGAAAACTGTACCTGTTATCACCGCTGCTAAAGCCAAAAATACGCGCTTCATTAGTTGAAAATCCCTCCTGGAATTAGCCAATTCAGTGCCAGATACATTAAACCAAACGCTATAATACCGACAGTCGTATTAGTCATAATCGTTTTGGCTTGAGCAACCCGGTTACTATTAGCATCGCCGCTAGCATACAGTATACCCGCCCAAATAAACATACCAATCGCCACAATTCCGACCAAAACAACCAGTATCGTCAGGAAAAAATTAAGCAAAGCAAATATAGCTTCGCTATCCTCGGCCTTGGAACAAATCTCGTTTGGCAGCACCGCGCACTCTATCCCATCGGCATAAACCGGCCAACTAAACAGCGACAACACGCCAATAGCGCTAGTCAAAGCAATTAGATAGGTTGTTAGTTTCTGTTTCATAACGCGTATAGCTTCCTAATTAGAGTATAGCGCTGGTAGTCCATATTTGCAAACATTTTTGACAAACATTAATATTCCTGATGGCGCTCATTGACTTTTTGTAGCAAAAGTGCTATAATGAACAGTAGTATGCGGGATTGGGTAAGAACATGCCTGCAGGGTAGGATATCCTTGCGGCAAGGATTTTTAGTGCTCTCGGCAGTAACGATAGCATTATTTGCTAGTGTTCTAGCACTATCGCGGCCAGCAGCAGCTGCCGATGCCGAGCGTTCTACCAAAAACGATACCGTTATTTACCAGAAACACACCTATACCAGAATCGACAAAGCGTCGTTTGCTAGCGGCGAAAAAACCAAAAGTTTGCCGATCGCTGGCTACGACGGCTACAAATACGAAGACAACGAAGGTATCCACCTCATCTTGACCGAAGGCGACGCCAAAACTGCCACCGAAGGCCAGGCGGTTAGTTATCTTTTGCGCAACGGTATATACGATCCATCGACGCAATCCTCGTCAACCAAAGTATCTATCGCCAACGCACCAGAAGCAGACGGCGATGATGACGGCGACAACTGTAAAGTTAACGTCGGCTGGTTCGTCTGCCCGGCTACGCAGCTTATCGCCGACCGGATGGACGGCGTACTCGACATCATCAAAAGTTTCCTGATCGTCCACACGCTGCAAACCGACACCACCAAAAACAACCCGATTTACGAAATTTGGCAAAAAGTCCGCGACGTCTCCAATGTCTGTTTCGTCCTGGTGTTTTTGCTGATTATTTACGCGCAAATCACCAACCAAGGCTTGAGCAACTATGGTATCAAATCAATGCTACCGCGCTTAATCATTGGGGCTATTTTGGTCAACGTTTCGTATTGGATATCTGGCGCTTTAGTCGACACCTCGAACGTACTCGGCTCGTCAATACAACAGTTCTTTACCGACGTCCGACACGGTTTGTCTAGCCACGGCCGTCTCGGCGACGAGTTATCATGGACTGGCGTCACTGGGGTAGTGCTAGCTGGCGGTGGCGTACTCGGCAAGGTAGTCGTCGCTAACGGCGGTATCGGCCCGTCGCTGACACTGCTAACCACGATGTTAGTCGGCGCTATCGTCGCAGCCATCGTGGCGATGGTGGTTCTGGCTATGCGCCAAGCGCTAATCACCCTGTGTATCATCGTTGCACCGCTAGCTTTCGTGGCTTACGTATTGCCGAGCACAAATAAATATTTTGATAAGTGGAAAGATCTTTTTGCCACCATGCTGCTAATGTTCCCGCTTATATCGTTCATTTTCGGTGCGGCGCAGCTAGCCGGCTACGCTATCATCGCTAATGCAGGCGACTCAATTACCCAAATCATCATCGGCCTAGCTGTGCAGGTTGCACCGATCGCCATTACGCCACTTATCATCAAGCTTAGCGGTAATTTGCTCGGCAAACTTGCTGGTATCGTCAACAATCCGAACCGCGGTATCATCGATCGCACCCGCAACTGGGCGCAGGAACGCGCCGCTTACCAAGCCGCCAAAAACCGCGCTGGCAAGAGCCTAATCAATACCGACAGAGGTATCTTCAGAAGGTCGCCGAAGCTAAAAAGAGCCGCTCGCGCCATCAACAGAGCCCACGGCAGCCGCGCTAACTTTGTCAACTCGGCCGTACGGCGGCAACATCGCCGCACACAGCGCCGTAAAGGCTTAACCGCCGCTTACGAAGCCGCTGCCAGCAACAACGCCACCGAATGGGACAACGACCGCTACGGCCGGCGCTCTGTCCAGACAGTCGAGGGCGAGAACGAAGCCCGTAAGTCAGAAATCGGCAACACCTTCTACGCCACGCCGCACGGCCAAGCGCTTGAAGCGCGCCGCCGCCGGGCCAGTATCCACAAATCCGAGCTCGACAACGCTTTCGACCGCGGCCATCAAAATCTGACACACCGCCAACAACTCGCCGAAATCGACAAAGCCCGCGTCCAAAATGAATTCAACGAAAGCAGAGCCGGCCAAGAAGTCGATACCGCCCGGCGCACCGTCGAGGCGCACAAACAGCGTATCAGCAACGACCAGCAAGCCCGCTGGGATACCTTGGCGCAAACCAGCCCGGGCTACAAAGCGCTAGAATTGAGCGTCAAGAAGAGCGAATTCGACGCTGCCCGCGCCAAAGAAAAACTTGGCAAAATGCACGCCGAAATTATCGCCCAGGGCGACCAAAGCGAACATGTTGTCAACCTGCGCGGCGCTAATGCTCCAACACAGGACTATGTACTGCACGTTGCCCGCGACATCAAACGCGCCAACATCGAAACCAACCTGACCGCCGCCGCCAAACGCGCCGCCGAGCAGGCGCTGTCCAGCGAGGTCAATACCATGATGCTCGACAACACCGTCCGCGTCGACGGCAAGCTAGTTCGCGAATACGCCGCTGGCATCGGCAACCAATCAGCGGTGCTGGCTGAATACGTGGCTAAATCGCGCAAAGAAGCCGGCGAAAAGATCGCGCAGCAAGCCGAACTAGCCCACCACTTCAAACTCGACCCTGGGCAAATTGAAGCGCTGGCTACCGGCAAACTAGGCACCGACGCTGCTGGCCAACCAATCACTCAACTGCACGTTACCGACGCCGCTGGCCGCAGCTATGCATTCGACGCCCGAGACGACTACGTCCGCGACATGTCGATCGCTGAACTGTTCAAGGTCGGCTCGGTCGAACAGAAGTTGAACGTCGTTAAACAAACTGGTAGGTTAGTCGACGAACACGGCAATGTGATAGCCACTGGCTACAACTACGACTTCCGCCGCTCGGTCGAGCAGGCCATCATCGACACCAAATTCATGCAAGCAGTCCCAGCCCTCAGCGACAAATCACTCAAGGCTGTCCTCAACGGTGAATTCTACGGCGACGAAAGCCTGCAATACCAGTCCTTCCGCCAGATTCTCGAGGGCCGCATCAAAACCAGCACTATCGCTAACGCTAATGCTAACGCCCTAGCTGTGATGTTCGCCGACGTTGAGGCAAGCGACCTGACCAGGACGCAGTTCAACAAGCTCATCGAAGACAGCATCAGGTCCGAGCAGAAGAAACTCGGCGATAAAGGCCTGCCAAACAGCGAAGCAGACGCCCGCCAGAGCCTGATCAAGCGGTTCAACAAGCGGCGCCGAAATGCCCGCAAGATGGCTGTCCAAATCCTCAACACACCAACCGTGCGCCAACCTATGACCGACCAAGCCGTCGACGTCCTAAAGGAGTTCGCTGGCGATTTGTACGACGGCGATGATGACGACGATGATGATTAGCGAAAAATAGCACTGCCGGCTTGATTATTTCGCCATAAAGATGTATAATAATACCACAAATGCGAGGTGGGTCGCATAGACATCATAAGCCACTAATCCCGAAGGAGGGGATTGAAGTTTTATGGTAAAAAGTCCAGATCTACTAAGGGGTATACTCAATAAAGAGGTTAGCCGCGGCGAGCTACTAAAGGCCGCAGGAATCGGTCTAGGATTATTGGCCGCGGGAGCTTGCGCCGCTGAAAACTCTGGCTCCGCAGGACCAACCGACCCAACAGCCGACACAAAACCCGTGCCGAGACCAACTCCTGAAGCAGCAACGCCAACACCCGTAGAAACCGCCAAGCCGGTAGAGCAAGAACCTCTACCAGACCCTGAACAGCTTATCTCGCGCGAAAGAGCAGAGAAATTATTCAAATTTCCAGACTGGAAAAGCGCGGTCGCCGAGGCCGGAAGCGAAAAAGCCGCTGCCGACAGCATAGCTACAAGCCTCGAGGGTATGATAAATGGCATTCTTAACCCTCTATCCTTAGTTAGCGAAGAGGATCGTGCAGAGCTAGGGCTAGGGCAGCGCATTCAGAACGAAAAACTAAATAATTTCCGCGAAAATCTCCAAAAACGTGTCACGGAACTATTTCTAGAACTTACGACGGACGATCCTACCCAGGGGTCTATACCAGAATCTATGGCATGGCTTGCTAAAAGAGGAGGAAATAACACTTTAGTAGCTCTGACCCAATGCGGCAATCCTGAATCGCTAAATGGAGACCCATTGTTCTCCAGAACTGTTGAACGCGAAGGTGATTTAAAAGGAGAAGGAAAAGTATTGTATTTCACCAATTTTCCAACCCAACCGCATAAAATAAGAATCGGGACCTCCTTTGTCATGAAAGACAACCTAGACCCAGAGCCTGGCTCAACTGCTTGTCAAGCATTAGATAGAAAGATACAAGAAGATAGCAAAGCTAGCGAAAGCAAGTTTTTCGTATTTGACTTCACACCACCGGAAGAAGAAGGTCCTATGAAACTGGTAGATTTAAGGATAAAGAATTCAGTCAACGAACCGTAATAACTGTAAACCGCATAACTATACCAAAATAAAAGGCGTTTATAACGTCTTTTATTTTATTTACGGTTTGTATAATGTATACTGTATAGTGATTATGTATAAAAAGATTTCGCTGATCTTAATCGCTTTCGTCGTATTTGTGTCATCTTTTACTGGACTATTGAGTAATCAAGCGGTCGCTGCCGAGCCAGACGCACACCCTTTTTATCCTAAAGGTATTGCAGATACCGCAGAGAAAGCCGCTTTTGCTAATATGCTATGGGCCTGCTACAACAGAGAAGATGAAATGGATGTAAGTCCTAGTATAGGAGACGCCAAGCTTAATTCTAATAGAGATGTAGCTACCGTCAGTGCTATAACTAACATAGAGAACGGAACGGCCGGAAGTGACACAGATGATAAGATAGCGTGCAGCAGTCTTGACGATGGCTTTAAACGTGGGATGACACGGTTAGGTTATCTCAGAAGTGGAGAAGATGTAACCCAACGTGTAATTTATTGCAATATGAACCGAGCAGTTAGCGGCGTTGTTGTAAATGCGTCAGAGGCTTGCCCAGCTAGAACTGGAACGTCTGACCGTATTATTGTTAATGGACCTAAAGTAGCAGCAGAAGCTATCTTTAAAAATGCCGAACCTATTCATGGGTATATCTCATATTATATAGGCTATAAAATGTTGGCACAAGAATGCGGTATTACCGATAAGGGAGTAAGAAAAAAAGATGATGGATTAGATGGCAGCGAATATTCTCAAATAGGTATCGTAAAGGCAGATGGTACTATTGAGAAGCATGCTTATCAATTAGCTAATGCAGATTCTGAAATATCATTATGGAATACTGGCCCTGACAACATATATAAGTCTACGTGCTATAGTATGGTAAAGGGTCATATGGGCGAAAACGGTGACTGGACCACTGCGTACGCTGCATATGTAAAGAGTCAAATAAAATCCCCATCTAGTTCTAAATCTAGTTCTGGAGATTGCGAGAAAAAATACCCAACAAGCGGTGGCGCCTGTAGGACGGGAGCTGAACATAAGGGTGATCCTTCATTTTGTGATAAAACTTACAAGCTTTATAGTGAAGAAGAAATTGCTGCAGCAGCAGATGCTCGGACAAAAGCAGGGATGAAAGAAAGCAATACGGCTAATGAAGCCTGCAAATATGCGGCTGGATCAAGCAGTTCTGGATCTGGAGCCAGCAGCGGAACTGTCACTCTACCCGATGGATCAACTATCGAAGCAGATCCAGAAGCAGAGGGGGCAGATTCGGAAGAAGACCAAGAAAACTGCAAAATCGACTACATTGGTTGGATAGTCTGTCCGATTGTCAACACTCTGGCCAGTATGTCTGAGGGCGCACGAGCACAACTAATTAATATGTTAACTGTTGACGCCAAAAGTATTCTAGGCGATACTTCCGAGGGCTCTGTCTATTCGTATTGGTCAAAGATTCGCGATTATGCAAATATCCTTTTCGTGGTATTCTTCCTGTTCGTCATCTATTCGCAGATGACTGGATACGGTTTAGACAATTACGGCATTAAACGCATGTTACCTAAGCTAATTATCGGCGTAATTGTAGTCAATGCGTCATTTTATATATGCGGATTACTAGTAGATCTGTCGAATGTCGTCGGGTCGAGTGCTTTCAACTTTGTCTCGACCGCTGCCGTCGGCGATATACCAGCGGGTGATTGGTCAAACAGTGACAGTAGCTGGATAAATAAGATAGCAGCAGGTGCTTTGATTCTAACAGTTGGTTATTTTGCACTAGCAGCGGTAATTTCGATGCTACTGTTTGTAGTGATCACAGCAGTAACTACAATCTTCTTACTAGGTGTGCGAGAGGCTATCATAATCATGTGTATCGTACTGTCGCCGCTAGCATTCGTCGCGATGATAATGCCAAATACCGAGGGATTGTACAAAAAATGGTGGAGTGCTTTCAAAGCCTCTCTGATGGTCTATCCGATGGTGGGACTAGTTTTTGGTGCTAGTAATTTAGCGGCGAGAATTCTCGGTAGCGGCCTTAAGGAAAGCGATATTATTATGCAGTCTATCGTTGCTTTGCTAGTGTTTGCACCATTACTGATCGTACCGAAACTAGTCAGAAGCGCCGTTGAAATCATCGGTATCGGCGGGGCAGTTGCTTGGCTTAATAAAAAGATGAACAAGGGCCGAGATAGACTGACCGACAAGGTCGGCAAGTGGCGAGAAAATAAACTCACTAGCCAGTTTGGTAAGCATCGCCGCGAAAAGGCGCAGCTTAGGAACGCTCAGATACGTGGCGGCACTTATCGAGGTAGAGGAGGTATTGCCAACTTTAGAAACTGGCGATCAGCAGCCAATAGAAGACTTAATGCTAAGAGCGGCGATTTCGGCCAGAAGCGCAAACTAGCCGGCTCTGCAGCAGCATTAGCGGAAGACAACGAACGTATGAAGGCTGCCAACGCCTGGATCGCTGACAACAATATGTCGTCTGATCGTTTGGCTGAGATAGCTACTGGTTTCACGAGAGACAAAGATGGTAAAAAAGTAGCAGCAGATTTGAGCGGTATATCATCTTATCAACGGCGCGCCGCCATGCAGGCTTTAGCTCCACATATGACCAGCAAACAAGCATCCGACCTGGCTGAAGCTTCGGCATCATTCGGGGACGCCTCGCTGCAAAAAGAAGCCGCCAACGCTATCGCTGAGTCTGGCGCCAAGAAAGCGCCGTGGTTAGGCGGTAAGCAACTAGAAGCTATCAGGCAGGGTACTTATAACGAAAAAGAAGCTATGGCAGATTATATCAAGAACAAAGCTAGCGGCTCAGGCCTGGCTAACGCAGATGCAGATGCCGTCAGGAGGATGGTGGAGTTTTCAACAGACCAAGCTCGCCATAATGCCGATAATTCCTATATGAAATCACTGATGAATGCTCGAGCATCATTAGATAACGACCCCAAGACAGCTGGCACTGTTCCAGCTTCGGTACGCGCGGAGATTAATAAGATTCCTCCTTTGCAGCAGCAACAAACCCACGGTACCAGCAGCAATCAGGGTGCTGGTAGTAGTCAGGGATCTAGTGGTAGCCCTAGTCCTAAAGGTAGTACTCCGCCGCCGAATCCAGGCTCTGGTAGCGGAGGACAAGGTCCTCAAAATTCTACACCGCCGCCAAAACCTAGCAACACTCCTGATACTTCTAAGTCTAATTCTAGTAGCGACCCTGGAAGCGACAGCGGATCTAGTAATTCTAGCAATAGCAGCAGTTCTGACTCTTCTGGGGGAGGCACAACGACGCATAATGGGCAAACATTCACCCAAACCAGTAGCGGATTGTACATACCAAAGCATTAGTAGCTTCATAAAATGTTTTATGCGCTATAATAAGCAGTATGGCAGAATATAAAGTCGCACAAGACGTCGAAGCAGAAGACAAGCTGATCGGACCGTTTAGCTTCCGACAGTTTATCTACCTGATAATTGCTGCTGTTGCTGTTGCCTTAGCCTGGGGATTGGGTCAGATATTTATCGGTTTGGCAATTATTCCTTTGCCAGTTATCATATTTTTCACCGTGTTGGCGCTGCCGCTGCGCAAGGATCAGCCGATGGAGATCTATGTAGCAGCTATTATCTCTTATAGGCTGAAGCCGCGCAAGCGCGTCTGGTCGCCCGACGGTATCGAATCGCTGATCGAGATAACCGTACCAAAAGCCGTCGATGAGCATCTGACAAAAGACCTATCGCAGATGGAGACCGAAAAGCGCCTGTCGTACCTAGCAGATATCGCCGACACCAAGGGCTGGTCGATCCGCCATACTACCGAACCAACTCCGAACAGTTCGATGGTATCAGACCAATATTACGCAGCCCAGCAGACAGTTGGTATGCTCGACGAAGACGGCAGTGTCGCCAGAAAGTTCGACGCTATGATTTCGCGGGCAGACCAAGAGCGCCACGACCGAATTATCCAAAATATGTATTATCAAACGCAGACGCAAGCGCCAACACCGCAGCCGATGACCAGCCAGGCGGCACCGCCTCAGGCGCCTCAAGCCTTTGATAAAGATAACGTCGGTGATACAGCCATGCAAAACGATGAACATTTGCCAAAGTTCAACCCTTACCCGACCATTCACCAATCAGTTATCCAGCCTACGAGCCAGCAAAGCAACACAACCGCCAACAGTCCTATTCAAGCTAGCTCAACAGAGCCAACCAAGCCAGCCGAACCAACAGCAAACACTAGCGCAACAGCAACTTCAGATGATATAATTAGTTTAGCTAATAATAGCGGCTTGTCGATCGCCGCCCTGCAGCACGAAGTAGATCGAGTCAAACAGAAGAAAGAAGACAGCGAAGTATTTATTTCGCTGCGCTAGGCAAAGAAAGGAGTGGGGGTGCCGCCAAACAATTTACCGCCGAATCAAGCACCAATGCCAGCGCCAATGCCGCCGGCTATTGCTGGTTCTGGGCAAAATATCGCGACACCAGGCGACCCCGCTGGCAATCCTGGCGCACCATCATCGACCGACCCGAAAAAGGGCAAAGGTAAAGAACAGCCAAAGGCCACTAGCACCCAAAATTCCCTGATTTTTTCAGAATTACGCGACAGTATGGTGGTGATGAACGACGGATCGTTTCGCGCTATTGTTGCTTGCAAATCGATCAACTTCGACCTGATGAGCTCGCGCGAACGCGACGGCGTCGAGCTAAGCTATCAAGATTTCCTCAATGCTTTGTATTTTCCAATTCAAATATTCATTCGCTCGCAGCGGGTCGATATCGGCCCATATCTCGATAAGCTCGATGCTCTGCGGCGCGACCAGGATAACATGCTGCTGGGCGTATTGATGGACGATTATATCAACTTTATTGATGTTTTATCGCAAGAAGCTAACATCATGGACAAAAGCTTTTTTGTGGTCATTCCGTATTTTCCGACTGGTGACGTTACCAATATCGTCCAACAGAGCAAGGGGATATTCTCGATATTATTTGGTAGCAAGAAAGAAAACGTCACCAAAATCGACACCCAAACCTACGCCAAAGCCAAAGAAGAAATCAAAAACCGCGTCGATTCGGTGATTGGCGGGCTAATGCGCGTCGGCGTTTATTCTATTCAGCTCAACACCAAGCAGCTGGGCGAATTATATTACAATATATATAATCCAGATACAGCTGTACGAGAGCCGCTTGACGACTTTGGCGATGTAGCGTCGCTATACGTCCGCAAGGGCGAAGGTAATAATCCGTACACCCACGAGGAGATTAGGTAATGGCCCGCAAGAAAAAGATGGATCCGCTAGATATCGCCGCCCAGCAGCGCGAGCGCGAGCAAGCAGAGGTCGAACAAGCTTTCCTCAAGGGTATGACCACGCTGCGCGACTTAATCGCGCCGAGCAGCCTCGAAATCCATTCGGCTTATTTCCGTATCGGCACCAAATACGGCCGAACTATGTATGTCTACGGTTATCCGCGCCGGTTGTATACGGGCTGGCTATCGGGATTAATTAACATTGATCAAGTCCTCGATATCAGTATGTTTATTTATCCTGTCGATACAGCGATTGTCCTCAAAAATTTGCGCAAAAAAGTTACTCAGCTAGAGGCCGATATGGCGATTAATGCCGAAAAAGGCAAGACGCGCGACCCAGCCAAAGAAGCCGCCCTGCAGGATGCCGAAGAGCTGCGCGACGAGCTGCAGGTCGGATCAGAGCGCTTTTTCCGCTACGGCCTGTACGTGACGATTTACGGCGATAGCTTAGAGGAATTAGGCTATGTACAGCACTCGATCGAGACATTTTTCGGGCAGATGCTGGTTTATAGCAAAACCGCCTCTAGTCAGCAAGAACAAGGCCTCAACAGCACGGTGCCGCAAATGAGCGACCAGCTGCAAATTCGCCGCAATATGAACACTGGCGCCGTCAGCACCAGCTTCCCATTCACTAGCGCCGACTTAACCCAAGAAAACGGTATTTTGTACGGTATCAATATGCACAACAACGGCCTGGTGATTTTTGACCGCTACACGCTAGAGAACGCCAACATGGTAGTATTCGCTAAGTCTGGCGCCGGCAAGTCGTTTACTGTCAAGCTAGAGGCTCTTCGCAGCATGATGATGGGCGCCGATATCCTGATTATCGACCCGGAAAACGAGTACCAGCGGCTAAGCGACGCTGTTGGCGGCAGCTATATCCGGCTCAGCCTCAGCAGCGACACGCGAATTAATCCTTTTGATCTGCCAAAAGTTATCGACAACGAAGAAGCCGACGACGCCCTGCGTGCCAATCTAGTGACGCTGCACGGGTTGCTGCGGCTGATGCTGGGCGGAGCTTCAGCTAATAGCGCTGGTATCGGCTTATCGCCATCCGAAGAGGCCGACCTCGACCAAGGCTTGATTGATACTTACGCTCGCGTCGGCATCACTAGCGATCCACTGACGCACACTTCGGTACCGCCGACAATGGGCGACCTATACGATACTCTGTTACACATGGGCGGTACCGGCCCGCAGTTAGCGCAGCGCCTGCGCAAATATACCACTGGCACGTTTGCTGGTATCTTTAGTCAGCAGAGCAATATTGATATCAACAACAATATGGTGGTCTTTAATATTCGCGACCTCGAGGACGAATTGCGGCCAGTGGCCATGTATATCGTCCTTAGCCACATTTGGAATATTGTCCGCACCCAGCAGAAAAAGCGTATGTTAATCGTCGATGAGGCTTGGCAGCTGATGAAATATGACGACTCGGCGAACTTTATGTTTAGTTTAGCCAAGCGCGCTCGTAAATATTACCTGGGCCTGACGACTATCACTCAGGACGTCGAGGACTTCATGGGCAGCAAAATGGGCCGCGCCATTGTTTCGAACTCATCAATGCAGTTACTGCTAAAGCAATCGTCGAGCGCCGTTGATGTGCTTGGCGACGTTTTCAAATTAACCGAAGAAGAGCGTAAGCGCCTAGCTAACTTCCCAGTCGGGCAGGGGTTATTCTTTGCCGGGCAGAATCACGTTCATATCCAGATTGTCGCCAGCGACACCGAAACTGGCCTGATTACCACCAACCCGCAGGCAACACTACAACAAGCCGCCGCAGCCGCTGCCGAGGAGCAGACATAATAGCTTAAAAAGGTTATAATAAGATTATGCCGCTAGGTACAAGAGAAAGACCAGACACCAGCCAAGACAACGCCGACGACTTTGACCAGTGGGAGCGTCAGATGCAGACACCCACAGACCAAGGCCATGCCGACGATTTCGACGCCTGGGAGCGCGAAATGTCGCCGAGCCAGGCGCACTGGGATGATACCGTCAGCCGAAATTTGTCGAGGATGGAGAATAAAAAACCAGCCAAACGCGGCAACGAAGCGGCTAGCGGTAGCGGTAATAGTAGTGGCGACGCCGCTGGCAATATCAATAACAAAGAGAAGCAGTCGCAGCAGCAAGACGGCTGGCGCGACAACACCTCGAGAGACCTAAACAAGCCTAAGAAGGGCAAGGGTAAATCAGGCGGCTTTTCGGCTATGAATAAGCTCAAACGATTTGGCCCGACTGGCGCGGTAGCCAGCATGCTACTGGTTGGTGCTGTTGGTATCGGTTCGTCGACTAGCATCATGGGCTCGTTACTGGTATCCATCAAAGAGTCAATCGTCACCAATATCGATCAGCAGCAATATACATCATCGTCGCGATCAAACCGAATTTTGTCGCGGCGCCTGGCTGATAATGCCACATCTGGTTCTTGTACATTAGTTAAAATCGCCTGCCGCTTTCACAAACCAACTAATTACCAGCTCAAACAGCTCGACAAAGCCGGCGTCAAAGCTCTAGATGAAGCTGGCGAAGTTATCGAAAAAGGCAAGTTAATCGGCGGCAAGCGGCCAGCTCACTATCTGATAGACGGCGAAAAAATATCCGCCAAAGATTTCAAAAAGGCGCTGCGCAATAACCCTAAACTTCGCAACGCTTTCCGGCGCGCCTATAATCCGCGCTGGGTGAACTGGGTTGACGACGCCGCGGTCAAGTTCCTCAAGAAAATAGGCGTCACCAAAAAAGTAGCAGAAAAGTTAAACTCCAAAAAAACCAGAAAAGCTCTAACCGAAGCCACAGACGAATTAACGAAAATAGAAGACAAAGCGGCTGATAAACTGAATAAAGAAATCGCCGAACAAGCTGGTGATTACGCTACAAAAGAAGCCAAAAAAGCCACCAAAAAGAAAGGGAACGACGTCAAGCTAATGATGGCTCAAGGAATCTGCGCGGCAGCCAAGGCGCCAAATGTGGTAGTCAATATCAATAAGGCTTTTCGAATCGCCCAGTACGCTAAACTAGGTTATACCTTTTTGACAGCCGCTGATGCAATCAAAAAGGGCGAAGCCACCCCAGAAATGGTCAACAACGTAGCGACTATCCTCACTCAATCATACACTAAGTCCGACGGTACTATCAAAAAACCCGCCACCGACGCTAAACTGATGAAATATACTATGGGTCTCGGCACCGCTGGCAGCTCGTCGTCGTATATACCAGGAGTTGGCGGCACTCTAGCCACCTATCTAGGCGTTGTCAATAGCGAACCTGTCAAAATGGGATGCGACCTGATCGGCTCGACAGCAGCCGAAGTCGGCGTCGATGTTTTTGACGGCCTCAGGGCTGGACTAGGACCGATTGGCTGGGCCTGGGTAGGCGGAGAGCTGCTCATCGAAGGCTTATTGACTTTCGATACTGTCCAAGAAAAACTCAGTTCAGTCATGGGAAGTATTGTACAGACCTCTATTGACGCATTCACCAAATGGGTAGACATGAAAGCATTAGCCGAATACTTCCTAGGCGACAAAACCAAGGGAGCAACTGGCACTGATGTCGGCGACATCACTGGCGTGGGCTTATCAAACAGCATGGCCGACCAAGCCAGCTACACTGGCAATGCACCGCTAACCGTCCAGCAAAAAGTTGCCTTCGACGAGCAAATTGTCCAGCCCGAGCGTATTGCTCTAGCCGAAGAAGACCGCTTGACACACAGCCCATTCGACATCTCTAGTCCGAATACTTTCCTGGGGTCAATCGCTATACGATTCGTACCGTATTTAGGTATGGCATCGAGTCCATTAGCGTTCGTATCGGCTATCTCGTCGATATCTACCTCGTCGCTGTTTAATCTATTTAATCCGTCGGCTTATGCCAAAAATATCATTGACGAGAACAAATGCACGCAAAACTCGGTGCTAGCCAACGAAAAAGACATCGCTGTCGGTCCAGCCTGCGACGTTCAATACGGCGTACCAACTGATTATATGGGTATAGAGCCTGATCAAGTAGCTAGCGAATTAAGCGCTTCTGGCGATATTGATGAAGACGGCAAAGTAAAGAGTAATAGCGAGCTGCAAGACTGGATAGACACTTGCAACCAAGCTAGTATCATAAACACCAAAGAATGCACTGTTGACAGCCGGCAGCGCGCCCTATACAACCTATACCAAATCGACAAACGCACTGTCGATGGTATGGATGAGGATCCAGATAAAACGAAATCGGCAGCAGGTTCAGGCTCAGGATCAACCACCAGCGGCCCTGGCGCCACCTTGCCAGATGGCGATGTTATTAGTCTAGCCAAGCAGATTGTCGATAATCCAAATATTACCTACGATGGCGACCAGTTCCAAAATATGGCAAATGGACAACCGGCCTACACTAACTCATTAGGTCCGATAACAGTAGACAAGAGATTGCTTCAAATCATCTTATATATAGCCAACAAATATCCTATATATATATCTTCACTAGTCCGAGACAATACCAACAACTACAGTTTACACCCTGTCGGAGAGGCCGTAGATATAGCGATGATAAACGGTACAGCGACCACAGGCGGCGACCAAAACGCTATAGACATGCTGCAGTATCTCCTTGATGGCAAAGTTCTACCGCAGGGCGCTGGTGTTGGACAGGAAGGTTGCGGTAATCGTGCTGGCTCGGGAATGGACGGCAAGTTGTCAAGCGCAGGCTTGGTGCCTCATGATGACTCATGCGACCACGTACATTTAGCGCTGCGTTGGACGAGGAGTGCTCCGAAAAATTGGTAGATTAGTATGCGAAAAACACTGTCTATTATACTATCAGCAATCATACTAGCGAGTACCTACACTCAAACCACTTCATTTGCGCTAGAGAAACTGAATATTAACTCGTCTATCAATAATATTGAATACTATGACAGCAATGCCGCCTGCTCGACAGGGTCGGGTACCGATTTGTCATCAGTTAGCCCTGGCAGCGGCGCACCAAACGGCATGACCTATCCCAATCTAGATGCCGCAAAAATGGCAGACGCAATCGAGAAATACATTGAAACTCACGCGCCAAATAGCCCGCTGAAAGGTACCAGCCAAAAAGCTGTGGCTAGCGCCAAAAAAGCCAACCTCAGCCCGTTTTTGGCGTATGCGCACGCTATGATGGAATCAACATTAGCCACTACAGACGTACCAGGTGCCCAGATAAAAGTTCATCAAGGGCACAACGCTTTTGGACGCACCGCAACCGACTCTCAACCACACGTTGTAGAGGCCGATCGAAACTGGTATATGTGGACTTCTTTCGAAGCTAGCGTCGATGCCGAAGCCGAAGAAAACAAGAATGTCGATAGCGGCGACTGGTTTTCGTACGACAGGGCAGTATTTTCTGATGAAATCGACCAAGGTATGGCAGCCTATGCTAATAGGTACGCTCCGCCCGACGATGGCAACGATACTGAGGGATATATAAACTTTATGCAAGGCGCTCTCGACGAAATGGCTGGCTACGCTGGCGCTTCAGTCGCTACCGCCTCTACTGCATCGACTACAACTTCATCCAGCAGTACTACTGACTGCTGCGCGACACCAACCAAAGGCGGCGGCGTGGTCAAAATGCTATCAGATAACCCAGAAACCGCCCTAGGTTATTTGATGAGCGCTGGCAATGGTACCAAACTAACTCTAGCTCAGGCTGCTGGTGTCGTCGGTAACCTCCAGGTAGAATCATCACCAAACGTCGATCCTAGAGCCTCTAATGGTACGCATATTGGTATCGCCCAATGGGATGAAGCCAACCGCTGGAATAATGGAGTAGTTAAGTTTGCAGCCGACATGAATGGCGACCCGTATGATCTAGCAATCCAATTACGCTTTCTAGCTTGGGAAATGGGCTTAACTGACGAATGGAAAGACCACCCATCTACTAACGGCGGAGTCGCCGACGCCGTCCGAGCGACCTCAACCCCCGAAGAAGCTGCGGAAGTATTCGAGGCGACATTCGAAAGAAGCGGCGGCAGCGCGCTCGACCAACGACGAGCCAATGCTAGAGCTCTTCACGATAAATACAAAGACAGCGCAGCACTTGGTTCGTCAGGTGCCGCCCTACCAGGCACTTCCGCGGCGTGCAGCAGCGGCAGCGGCGGGGCTTCAGGACTGCAAGATTACACCCTCAAATACGCTTGGAAAGAGTTGCATCACGAACCACGTACCCAGCGAAAAGACGACTACGTTGCAGCTATGGATAGCGCTGTAAAAGACGGGCGCTACACTGACACTCCAAAAAGCGAAGAGATGAGAGGCGTTGATTGCGGCGTATTTGTCACAACATTACTCTATGATAGCGGCTTTGATAAAACATATAACTTTGATGCTAAGGGTGGCGGTTCGGCCATCCAGCGTGAGTGGGCACACGGTCATTGGCAATTCCTTGGTAGCGCTAACCACACATACGAACCAGATGGTAGTAAGTTCACCGACGACAAGCTCCAACCGGGCGATGTGGCTTTTTCAGAAGGCCACGTCTGGATATATGTCGGCGAAATCAGCGGTTTTGAAAGTAAATATGCCTCTGCCAGCCAAGGAGAAAAAGCTCCAAGCGCTGCTGGCGAAGGATTTGATTGGGACGGTGCGGTGTGGTATAGGAAGAAATCATCAACAACTTCATCATCGGGGATATCAGCATGAATAAACGCAAAATTATTATTGCCATCATTTTCGCTATCATTGTGATCGTTGGTGCGCTAATTTATCAAATTTACACCGCTATCGACCGGTCGGGGAAAATCCCGGTCGAGGTTGCCGCCGCCCCTAACGACGCAAAAATCACTTTCAGAGACAAAAAAACTAAGGCTGAGTACACCGCCAAAAACGGTACCAATTACCTGCCGCCAGGCGATTATTCAATCACGGCCGCCAAAGACGGCTTCCGCAGCAGCCAGACAGAGGTTAACGCCACCACCAAACCACGGCATACTGTCATTATCGAGCTCATGCCGCAATCAGATCAGGCTCGCCAGTGGCAAAAAAAACACATGGATCAATATAATAAGGTTGAAGGTATTGCTGGCCAGCAAATCCGCGAAACTGGCAAAAAATTCACCGAAAAATATCCAGTAGTCGCTAAATTGCCGATCAAGGATCCTTACTACTCAATCGGTTATTACAAGAAAGACGACCGGCCAATACTCGTTATCCGTACCGAATCGCCGCAATACCGCTACAAGGCCACGCTACGGCTAGTATCTATGGGTATCAAATTAAGCGATTATCAGATAGAATATGCCGATTATAAAAGCCATCTAGGAGAATAACTTATGACGCCGAAGAAGAAAATCATTATAATTGCCGCCGCTTTTTCTGCATTTACTGTTTTGATGATTATATTGGCAGTAATTACTTCTCATCAGTATTTGACAATCTCATTCGATTCATCGAAATATTCTAGCGTTATACTATATAAAGGCACTGACACCAAGACCGAAAATACCATCGCTCCTACCAAAACAGTCATCGAAAAATCCATTCAGTCCGGCAAAGAGTACTTCTTGCCGAAAGGTACGTACTTTTTAGTAGCTAAGAGTAAAGATAATATCGTGTCAATTTTACAACGAGGAATATTGTTGAGCTCGGACAAAAAAAGCGTTTCTCTCGACTACAAATATACTAATTCGTACTTGCAAAAACTGACAAACGAGAACAAAAAAGCTATAGATAGCGCTATTCTGGGCAGCAATAGCAAAATAAGTACCTTTTACACTATCAAAAATGAAGCTGTACTAGAAAAGGGTGATTGGGCGATTGCCGCCCTGGTGTTTAACGGCGCTGGCACCGACTTAAACCGAGACACTCTGAAAGTCGTCCTCGAGAAGAAAGATTCGAAATGGGTAGTTAAATGCAAGCCGATGATCTCGATCAGCAAATACGACTGCTCGGCGCCGCAAAGCACTCTCAATAAAGCTAACACTATTGACATCACTACACAGCGGCCGCTCATGCCGAATTATAATATCGGCAACACGAACAAAGTCGATAGGTACGAATAAATTAGACTTAATGATATTTTAATCGCCAGTACTCGTCATCACGATTTGGTTATCGACAAACTCGCCCATCAGCCGCTTTTGGCGGTGTCGATCAAGCTCGCCAAAGACGTCATCTAGCAAAATTAACGGCCTTTTACCAGTTTGCTGCTCAATATAAGCTGCCTCGAGAAATTTCAGCGCCAAAATAATCGTCCGCGCCTCGCCGCGAGAGGCAACTTTGGCAGCAGATTTATCGCCAAATCCAATCGCTATATCATGCCGATGCGGCCCGGTGCTGGTCGCGCCAACCGCCTTATCATAAGTGATTTTTTCTTCATATTCCTTGAGTAGTTTTTGCGCCGACACGCGGCTTTCGTGGGAGTATTGCAAGCTAACCGTGTCGCTCGTGCCAGCAATGCTCTGATAGATTGCAGTTATTTTACTATTAAAATCGTCTAAAACCGCTTGCCGCTTACTAATAATTTTAGCGCCGTAATCGCTCAGTATCAAATTCCAAGAGAATAATTCGTCGTCGTTAATTAGCGGATCCTTGAGGAGCTTATTACGCTGCAATAGAGCGCGATTATAACGGCTCAGCTCATGCGAATATGACTGGTCGTATTGCTGGATCAACCCGTCCAAAAAATCGCGGCGGCGCTGCGGCGAGCCGTTAACAATCCGCAGCGTATCCGGCTCAAACAACACAATCGGATATTTGAGAGTATAAGGCAAGCGGCCGTGTTTTTTGCCAGCAACCACGAACTGTTTACGCTTGGCGCCGTCTTGATTTTGATAAGTCACCCGATATTGCAGTTCATCGGTAGCTACGTCTATCTGGTACATTTGAGCGCCGTACGAACAAATCGATTCGTCGCTGCCGCGAAAGGACTTGCCGCGCAAAGCGATATATAAGGCCTCGATAAGCGATGTCTTGCCGCAACCGTTCGGGCCAGATATTAGCGTCGTTCCTGGCTCCAAATCAAGCATTTTCAGCGAATGAACGCGAACATTCTGCACCGCCAATCGCAAAATCTTCATATTAACTCTTCAGAGGCATAATTATATGGATATAATCCGAATTTTCGCTTGCCGGCGACAAAACGCATGGCGACAGTTTGCCGCTAAACCGGAAATCGACGCTATCGCCATCGATAACCCCAAGCGCGTCGGTAATATAGCGTGAATTTAACGTGAGAACACCGCCGCCAGTAACCTCGGCATCAGCCGAGCTAGTATTCTCACCAAGTTCGCTAGCAATCGAGTGAATACTAATATTATTCTTTTCGCCATCAACCGTCACTGTCACGCTGCCGCCAGAATTGCGTGCAAACAATCCAGCAATCTTCACAATTCGCGAAAAATCATCCATCTTGACTCGCGCTTGAGTTTCGGAGGTCGCTGGTATTAACTGCTGATATTTCGGATAGCTGCCTTCGATTAAACGGCTGGTAATCTCGGAGTCATCAACCCGGAAGCGGACTTGCTCGTCGTCAAACAGTACTTCGACTTGGTCGGTGCTATCCGAGATCGTTCGCAGCACCTCTTGCAGGCTCGATGTTGGCACAATTGCCGCAATTTCGCTGGTAGTATCAAACAAGCGGCGCTGCGCTAAGCGATAGCCGTCAGTGCCCGCTAGATACAATTTACCGCCGTCAGTGTGCCAATAAACGCCGGTTAGTACTGGACGCGAGGTATCATTGCTAGTAGTGATAATCGTCTGGCTGACAGCTTGCTTGAAATCAGCTACTGCGATAGTGTAGGTGACAGCTTGATTTTCATCAATTGATGGTAATTCTGGAAATTCACCAGCGTCAACGCCTGACATAATTGATGAATAATTGCCCGACGAAATTGTCATCGACGTGCCCTTGCTAACTATATCAACTGTACCGCGTGGTAAACTGGCTATAAATTCGCTAATCAGTTTGGCTGGCAAGGTCAACTCGCCCGGTTTAGTAATTTTGGCGCCAACATAGCAAGTTGCTGCTATCTCTAAGTTAGTCGCAGCGACCAATAACCGGTTAGCTTCAGTTCGCAGCAACACATTGCCAAGTATTGGTAGTCCGGCGCGGCTGCTAGCGATCCGGCCAACGATTGCCAGTGCTCGCGCAAAGTTTTCTTGTGTGACCGATAATTCCATAATTATTACCTATCTTTCTTTTTATAATTAGTGATGTATATAGTAGGTGCTGTGGACAATGGGGAAAAGTAGCTGATTAACAGAGGTAATTGACGAATTTTAGCCTGAGAAAATCTAGCGGAAAAAGAGTGAGTTTCACATAGTAAAACTAGGCAGTTTGTCCACTTTAACGATAGCGGTAGCCAGGTCTCTCGCCAAACAGTGGATAAACGAACACAATTTTTACCCAGGGCTTTGAACCAGCTGTACACAAAATTTCCACAGTATTTAAGCATAAAGTTTCTCCCGGATTTCGGCGACTTGTTCGCGGATAGTGAGGTCAAGCTTGATAGCCTTTTCAATTTTGTTGACCGAATGAATGGCCGTGGTGTGATCTTTGCGGCCGAGCTCTTGAGCGATGCGCGGAAAACTCATGTGCAGTTCGCTACGCAGTAAATACATAGCAATTTGCCGCGGCGTAGCAATGTATTTGTCGCGCTTACTGCTGCACATTTCTTTGCTATCGATTTGAAAGTGGCGGGCGGTTTTGTCGATAATTTGCTTGGCGGTTAGATGTTGCGGCCTGGTTGATCGAACGTTGCCGAGCAGTCCTTCGGCGGTGGCGGCATCTGGCGTGGTGCCGCGCATTTCCGAATAAGCCAGCAACTGATTAAGCGCGCCCTCTAGCTCGCGGACATTAGTTTTGATATTTTGCGCTAAATATTCGACCGTCTGGCGCTCCAGTGTCACGCCGGACATACTAGCTTTGGTCTCGATGATGACGCAGCGAGTCTCGAAATCAGGCATTTGAATATCAATCGCCATACCCCATTCAAAGCGGCTGCGCAGCCTCTCGGTTAAGGTTGGAATACTGCGCGGCGGCTTGTCGCTACTGATGATAATTTGCTTATTAGCTTGATGTAGGGCATTAAAAGTATGAAAGAATTCTTCTTGAGTTTTTTCTTTGCCGGCGATGAACTGCATATCATCGACGATCAAGACGTCAACGTTGCGATATTTATCGCTGAAGCCAGCGATTTTGAAACGAATACTATCGAGAAATTCTTTCATGAAAGTTTCAGAGCTAACATAGGCAACTTTCATTTTGGGATCGCGCTTGATGATGGCGTTGCCGACAGCTTGAATCAAGTGAGTTTTGCCCAAGCCGACGCCGCCGTAGATGAAAAGCGGGTTATACTTGGCGCCAGGATTAGCGGCTGCTGCCTGGCAAGCAGTGTAGGCGAGGTCGTTGCACGAACCAACCACGAAATTATCAAAAGTGTAGCGCGGGTTAAGGGTGGTGTTGGCGGTGGGTGTTTTGGCGTTAACTGGCGTGCGGCTAATTAACTCGTTAGCACGATCGCGCAGCGAAGCAGTAGTTTCACGACTGGTAATTTTTTTCTTAGTATTTTTGACTTTGTAATTAACATCTTTGATATTAGGGTTATTTTTCTTGAGGATCTCGCGGATTTGCGTATCGAAACGCTTTTCGAGCTGTGATTTAGCAAAGACATTAACAACGCCTATAGTCGCAGTGCCATTATCGTAAGATAGTAGCTCAGTATCGCGAAACCAGGTTTTGAAGTTCGCATGCGATACCGAAAGCTCGATTTCCCCCAGGACACTTTGCCATAATGAATTATTCATCTAAAACTTATACCCTCACAAGCTGTTAATAACTTATCTCTATGATAGCTGATTCACGAGTTTTCCACAACTATAAGAACGTTACGTTCATTAATAGTTATGTAGGTGACTAAACAGGGGTGAGTTTTTCCACAATTTAGCGCCACCTCTGTTAAATTTGTGGACAAACCAGCCAAAAATGTGGATAATTTATATAGCGATAGTATAATCTCGACAGATTAGCAATCAAATATTGATTATTGAGCGTGAAATTGCTATAATAACTGTCATTATGCCAAAGCGAACTTTTCAACCGCATACTCGACACCGCGTCAAGACGCACGGCTACCGTGCCCGTCGGGCAACCAAAGCTGGCCGGGCTGTACTCAAGCGCCGCCAGGCTAAAGGCCGTGCTCGTATCGCACTCTAACTAGTCGAGGTAACTACAGGTAAATAGCGCTAATTTTCGGCGCTATTTTGCTATAATGGAATTTATTGTATGATTGCGTCAAAATATCGGTTTCACGGGCATAGCAGCTTGAAATTTTTATACAAAAACGGCCAAGCAGCTAGGTCGCGTTATTTCACGGTCAGGTATATTACCAATCCCCGCCGCCAGCAGCCGCGCTTTGCGGTAGTAATTAGTAAAAAAGTTCATAAATCAGCAGTTGGGCGCAATCATATCCGCCGCCAGGTTTATGAACGCTTGCGAGTTGATGTTTTACCTCGCGTTAAAAACGTCGATATCGCAGTGATTGTTACCAACGGCGAAGCGTTAAGTTTGGCGCCTGGCGATCTGAAATCATCGCTTGATGCTATTTTTGCGCAAATCATCGCTTGATTCGGTAGTTGCCAGCCAAAGAGATGATATAATGGTATAGATAAGTACTTGCCGAGAGGAGAATACGAGGCTTTTATGCATGATTTATTCCAATTATTGATTGTCCAGCCGATTTTTAACGCGCTAATGTTATTATATAGTATCATTCCGTGGCACGATTTCGGGCTGGCGATTATTATCTTTACGATTATTCTGCGGTTTGTGATGTATCCGCTAATCAAAAGCCAGCTCAACCAAACCAAGCTGATGCGCAAAATGCAGCCGGAGTTGGCTAAGATCAAGAAAAACACCAAAGGCGACCGCCAGGCCGAAGCCATGCAGCAAATGGAACTATATAAACGCTACGGTATTAAGCCGATGCGTTCAGTATTAGTGTTGATTATCCAGTTGCCGGTATTTATTGGACTTTACCAGGTGATTAGAATCATTATCTCTCTCAAAAGCGAAGTGATTAGCCAATATCTTTACGAGCCAATCAAAAATATTGATGTTATTCAGTCGATTATCCAGAATCCAGCTAATTTCAATCATACAATGCTCGGATTTATCGATTTAACCAAGACAACTTTTAGCAACCACGGCATTGACTTTTTCTTGTTGGCTTTGGCGGCCGTATCGGCAATTACTCAGTATATTATCACTAAGCAAACCGCGCCAACTGCTGGTAAAAACCAAAAGCGTTTCCGCGATCTGATGAAAGAGGCGGCCGAAGGCAAAGAGGCCGATCCGACCGAGATGAGCGGTATTATGACGCGCGGCATGATGAAGGTTATGCCGATAATGATGTTTTTGATCATGGTGGGGCTGCCAGGAGCATTGGCGCTTTACTATACGGCGTCTAACTTGGTGGCAGCCGCTCAGCAGCATTTCTTGCTGCGAAAAGATGCTGAAGAAATGCACGAAATTGCCGAAGAGGCTAGCGCTCCCAAAAAATCGAAAAAAGCCAAAACCCGCGAGAAAAAAGCTAAAGAAGCGCACATCACGCGGATTAAGGCGAAGTAGGAAAGGAGAAGTATGGATAAAGAACAATCAATTGCCTATGCCAAGAAATTTGTCGAGGATATTTTGTCGTTTTTTGGCGAAAATATAGAGGTTGAGACTAGCTATCAGGATGATATTTTATCGATTGACATTGCCAGCAGCGACCTCAATAGTATTTTGATTGGCCGTAATGCCGAGACGCTGCGCAGCTTGCAATACATGGTATCGACAGTGCTGCGCAATAATAATGCGGCGGTTACCCGCGTAATCGTCGATATTGCCGGTTATAAGAAGCAGCGCGAAGAAAAAATTGCCGAAAAGGCTCGCGGTTGGATCGAAGAAGTACGCCGTACCGGCGATTCGCATGTTGCTCATATTAACGCTGCTGATCGTCGGATAGTTCACCGGATAGCGGCCGAATACAGTGATATTCGCACTTACTCTGAGGGCGAAGGCCGCCAGCGCTATATTATTATTGCGCAAGCAAGCTCTTAGCAGTATAATCATAAGTATAAAGGAAAGGATTGGAGTATGGCTGCTGTACTAATAATCGTAGCTGTGGTGGTTATCCTGCTGGTTGTCGTGATCGGCGCGGTAATCGGCATGTATAATAGCTTGGTCAAGCTAAATATCAAAACTGACGAATCGTGGAGCGGTATTTCGGTGCAGTTGAAGCGCCGCGCCGACTTGATCCCGAACCTCGTTGAAACTGTTAAAGGCTACGCGGCGCACGAGAGCGGCGTTTTCGAAAAAGTCACCGAGGCGCGCTCGGCTATCATGTCGGCAACACACCCGGCTGAAGCAGCCAAGGCCGACGGCGAATTAACCATGGCGCTCAAAAGCTTATTCGCGGTATCCGAAAATTATCCGGAGCTGAAAGCTTCTAGCAACTTCATGGAGCTGCAAGCGCAAATCACTGACACCGAGGATAAAATTGCTGCCTCGCGCCGTTTCTACAACGCCAACGTCACCCAGTTCAACACCAAACGCAAAGTCTTCCCGACTAATATTTTCGCTGGAATGCTAGGATTTAACGCTGATAAAGAGTTCTTCGACGTTAGCGAAAGCGAACGGGCAGCAATTGAAAAGCCAGTTGAAGTCAAATTTTAATTCTAAAATAATAATAATAAATTAAAAGTAAGGAGCTCGATGGAACATTTATTTTTGACAAATATCGAGCTCTTTGCTCGTGCTGGCGGCGGCGGATCTGGCGGCTCGGGCGGTGGTTCTGGCGGCGGCGGAGGCGGCGGTTTGCTGGCCGGTATAGCGATGATTGGCTTCGTGCCGGCTTATTGTATCGGTTCGGCGCTGCGCAAGTACATAGGCCAAGAGGGTACGCGGTTTGTGGCTGCGAACGCGATTGGTTTTGTCCTGATAGTAATAACCTTTGCACTGATTGCTAGAGGTTGGGTGGGTGTAACTATTGCTTTTGGCGCGCTCGTCGGTATGGTTACTGGACTTTACGAGGCGTTTAATAAGATTAAACAAAGTAAGTTCTTGCGCGATAAACTTATGCAAGCTAGCGCTGCCGATCCGGTATGGAACGAACAACAGATAATCGATCACGCCAAGCAAGTATTCCTGCGCTACCAAAGCGATTGGGCGAAACAAGATAGCGAAGCGATTAAAGCCTATACCACCGAAAATTATGCTTATCATGCTGGTTTGATGATTTATACATTACAGCTAATGAATCGGACAAACCAGATGTCAGATATCGTAGTTAACGACGCCGAGGTGGTCGATATGCTAGATTCGCCAGATGACAGCCAAGACACAGTAACAATTGGTTTTTCGGCGAGTGCTAAAGATTCGCTGGTCGATAACACTACCAACCAGACATTATTTACCGACAATAGTATGTTCACTGAATATTGGCGATTCCGCCGCCATGGCAAAGACTGGTTATTAGACGGTGTCGATCAGGCAACGGCCAACCCGGCGATGTATAATTCGCAAATCGACCAATTTGCTCGCCAGAATAATTATTGCTATAGCGCTGATATGGGCTGGCTGTTTATACCAAAGCGCGGGCAACTATTTAACGGTGCGCAATTTGGTACATCAGATATTAATAATCACGTAGTCGGCTTGTATAAAGAATCATTGCTGGTGCAATTGTATACTTACCAGCGCGCTACTGATAGTTCATCAGTAGTTATCGCTCAAATTAACGTACCGAAAGATTACGGCCAAATTATTGTTCGTCGCAAGAAAATGATGCGTTTCGGCGGTGTTCGCGGTCTGGAAAAAGTCGAAATGGAGTGGGGTAAGTTTAATGAGTTATACGAGGTGTATGCTTCTAATACCGACCAAGCAGCTAGCTTCGAACTGCTCAACCCGACGTACATGGAGCAATTGGCAGCGCTTGGTTTCGAGGTCTCAATTGAGGTTGTCGATAACGTGATTTACCTGCATACTGCCGAGCAGGGCGCCGATATCGCTGTGTACCAAACTATGTATGATTTAGCGCAAAAAGCCTTCAAAGAAATGAGACTCTAGCTGTTAATAGCATTTTCGTAAATTTGCAAAGTCTGCTCGGCCATCCGCCGCCAAGAATACTTAGCCACTTGTTGCTTGCCTTTTTTAGACAAAGTATTGCGCAGTGATTTATCGGTAATAACGGTATCAATCTTGCTGGCAATGTCCTCAATATCAAGCGGATCAAAGTATATTGCCGCGTCGCCGAGAATTTCTGGCATGCAAGAAGCGTTGCTTGAAACAACTGGCGTACCGTAGGCCATTGCCTCTAATGGCGGCAAGCCGAAGCCCTCGAGTAGCGACGGGAAGACATATGCTAGCGACCGAGTAAAAATCCAGTCGCGCTCAGCATCAGGTATAAAGCCGGTGAAGTGAATATTTTTGTACTTTTTTGATTCAAAATAGTCTTTGTTGCGCTGAGTGGCAGCGTTAATCCGGCCAACTAGCACTAATCCGAGGTCGGGGTACTTTTGTAGTAGTTTTTGGTGGGCGTCGCCCAAACGGCGGATATTTTTGTAATCAGGCTGCTGGCCGACATAAGCAATAAAACGCGTAAACGGTGTTTTGTAAGGCTGTAGGCCGCCCCGATGAATCTCGGCAGCTTCATAAATCGTTGTAATTTTATCATCAGCTATCCCGCAGAATGCTTGGTATTCGCGTTTGGTAGTGTTTGACACGGTGATGATATGCTGGCTAGTTTTGGCAATTTTCTTGAATACCCAGCGGCCAACCAGTTGTTTAGCGTGAAAAACTAGCCAATTCTTGTCGGAATTATAAGTATTGAGTAGTGTCATGTCATGAACGGTAGTGACGTGCTTGCCGCGATATCGGATTGGCTGCTGCGGCATGCAAAAATGCACCAAATCTGGACTGAGGTCATCGAGAAAGGTTTTGAAACCAAGTTGTTCAGCTAACGAATAGTTTTTGAAATCGATAGTTAGGATGTTAAAATTCGAGTTAGTTGGCTGCCAATAATCTTTATCTTTGGTTGGCACGAGTATGCTATAAGTATTGTGGCGGTCGATTTTTTGCAAATATTCTAGCAACTTAACCACGTAAGTACCAGTCCCAGAGTTGATAACGCGGGCATCAATAGCGATATGACTCATAATGATTCCTTTCTGAAAACAATTCGCTCGTATAGGCAATAATTCCAAATCAAAGAGACGGCCGTGGCAAATAATTTAGCGACGAACAAGGAAGTTTGTTCGTTAGTTATGAAGTCTTTGATTAGCGGCGTAGTCAGCCAAATCATACCGTTTTGGAGTACCCACAAGCCGAATAGCGTAACAATCACAAAAGACACTATCTCATATTTGATATTTTTGCTAGTGGATTTGAAGGTGTACTTTTTGTTAGCGAAAAAGCTAAAAACAAAGGCAGTACCAGTCGAGACAGTATTGGCGGCTAGTTTCGGTAGTCCTAGAAAGGTTAGTAAAAATAATAACCCAAAATCAATTACCGTATTTATTGTGCCGACGATAGCGAAACGACCAATTTGCGCCTTATTTTTCACGCTTAGCCTCGTGATATTCCTCGACAAAGTAACCAGGCCGGTTCTTGGACTCGCTAAAAATTCGAGCAACGTACTCGCCGATAATGCCTAGGCTAATCAGCTGGATGCCGCCGAGAAACAAGATTACTGCCATTAGCGATGAATAGCCAGCGCCAGTAGGTACGCCGAATAGCGGTCGAATTAGCAGATAAAGAATATACAAAAATGCACCACATGATATAATCATCCCCAAAATCGATGACATTCGCAGCGGCGCCGTGGTGAAACTGGTGATACCGTCAATAGCGAGATTAATCAGTTTGCTGTAGTTCCATTTGGTATCGCCGGCAGCGCGCGGGTCGCGATCGTAAAGTAATTCCTTTTTATTGAAGCCGATCCAGCTAAAAAGGGCTTTGGTGTTGCGCTGCGATTCGCGCAGCAGCTTGAGAGCTTCAACACAGCGCCGATCAAGCAAGCGAAAATCGCCAGTATCGCGTTGAATTGGAATCCGCGTCGACTTTTGCAAAATACGGTAATACCATTCGCTGGTTTTTTTCTTGAGCCAAGTTTCACCCTGGCGGCTACGACGCCGCGCGTAAACATCATCGTAGCCTTGCTCCCAGAGTTCAATCATTTGCGGAATTAGCTCGGGCGGGTCTTGTAAATCAGCGTCGATAATTACTACTGCATCGCCTTTGGCGTAATCAAAGCCAGCTAGCATGCCAGCTTCCTTGCCAAAATTGCGCGATAGATTAACATAAGCAATTGAAGAATTCTTTTTGGCTTCTCTTTGAATCATAGTCAAGGTGTCATCACTACTGCCATCGTTGATAAATAGCAGTTCTAGGCGGTATTTTTTGATCGTTTTTTGCAAATCTTTTAGACGCGCGAATAACTGCGGCAACACCGCTTCTTCGTTGTAGGCTGGTATTAGAACGGTAATTGTCTTCATAGGCTAATTATATCACTTTATTTTTTGAACAAGCTCACTAATTGAGTTGGCGGTAATGGCGCCAGCTTGCTGCAGATAAGCTGTCTTGGCGGTCGCCGACTCAAGCGCGTTAGTACCGAGAATGGCGCCAGCGTGCCCCATTTGGACGTCGCTAGGGGCGCTATGCCCGGCAATATAAGCGTAAACCGGTTTGCTGATAGATTGCTTAATATAATCAGCTGCCGCAATTTCGCTAATGCCGCCGATTTCGCCGATCATTACTATACGTTTAACGCTAGGGTCGTTTTGAAATAACTGTAAACAATCGACAAAACTGCTGCCGCTAATCATATCGCCGCCGATACCAATGATGTATCGCTGCCCGAAACCAGCCTGTGTTAATAGCGACATAGCTTCGTAAGTAAGCGTGCCGCTGCGGCTGACAATCGCCGTGTCGCCGGGTGTTGCCAGTGACGCTGGAATGATGCCCAGCAGCTGCCCGTCTGGTAATAACACGCCGGGGCAGTTTGGACCGATCAAGACTGAATGGCTGCGGCGTAGTTTTTGCTTAATCTCGAGCATATCGTGCACTGGTACGCCCTCGGTGATGCAGATGATAAGCGGGATTTGCGCCTGAATAGCCTCTAAAATAGCGGCTTTGGCGTGCGGCGCTGGCACAAAAATCACGGAAATATCAATGGCAAAACGTTTTTTGATATCGCTAATTGTTCGGAAAACTGGTACGCCGTGAACTTCGGAAACGGCTTGATTAGGCGAGGTACCAGCGACGATATGCGTTTTGTAATTAAGCATATTTTGCGCGTGAAACCGGCCATTTTTTCCAGTGATTCCCTGAATTATGACATTTTTGCCAGTGAAAAGCTGCGGTGTCATGAAATGTCCTCCAGGATTGCTTCTAAACTGTCGAATAGCGGTAGATTGTATTGTGCTAGCAGTTGGCGGGCTTCAGATTCGCGGTTGCCAGATAGGCGAATGGCGAGTTTTGGTAGGTTGGGAATTTGCCGCTGGGCATCGATAATGGCTCGGGCTACCTCATCGCAGCGGACAATACCGCCGAAGATATTGATGATAATCACGTTGATATTATCGAGAGTAGTGATTTGACGGAAACAATCGAGGACTTTATCAGAAGTAGCTGTACCACCGATATCGAGGAAATTAGCTGGTGTCAAACCGCTTGCTGTGACTGCATCGACCGTTGCCATGGCGAGTCCAGCGCCATTAGCAATTGTAGCAACCGCGCCGTCACGATTAAGTATGACGAAATTGTGTTCGGTAGAGTTGTCTTCGAATTGCCAATCCAAGTGGCGAAAAGCGGCAGCATCGTCAACGGTAATTTTAGCATCGCCAGCGATTAACTTACCGTCAGAGGTGAGTACTAGCGGGTTAATCTCTAGTAACAAGCAATCATTGTCAATAAAACAACGATAAGCATTTTCAATAATATCTTGCAGCAAGAACGCTTTGTCAGCAATATCGAGATAATCAGCAAGTTCGTCGGCTAAAGCTTCGAATTCTCTATTATCAGTAATATCGCGCCGAAAAAAGGCTGCAGTATCTTGGCTTTCAATTTCGACACCGCCGCCAGGATGGACAAGTAATTCAATGGCGGCAGTTTGGCGATTAATATTTAATGAAAAATAAAATTCGCGGCTGATATCGAGGATTTCTTCGGCTAGCAATTTTGACGGCAAAAATCCCTTGATTTTAAGATTGAACATTTTTCGGGCAACAGATTCTATAGCTGACTGCCGACGGACTATTTGTACGCCGCCAAGTTTGCCGCGCCCGCCGATGGGAACCTGCGATTTCAGAACGATCGGTGCAGCGATAGCCTGTAATTCATTAGTAGCGAAAACTTTGCCGCGCGGTATCGGCACTCTACACGCTGACAGTAGGTTTTTGGCTTCATATTCTAGCAGGCGCATATGGATTAATCCTCCCCGTAGAGCGTGTTTTGATCTAAAAACGTTCTACGGGTATTATTCATCTAAACTTTCCTGCATATAACGATAAACGATTGATATGATCTTTTTAACATCTTGATTGGCATTTTGATACAATAAATTATTAAAAGCTGTTTCTCTAAAATCGCGAATTGGCTTACTTAGAAGTGCATGAATAAATGATTGAGTGCACCCTTCAATATGGTTAAAATCAAACACAATCATATTATTGTTTTCTAGATTGGGTATGATTAGCTTTGTACGTATAGTTTTAGCTATTTCTTTATTCTCAGCAAATTTCCCTGCTTCATTATACATTTTAACGGTAATCATCATATAAAACGGGGTTCCCTATATTTAGCACGTTTTCTTTCGCGTATCGCGTTATCATATACTAGACTAATCATTTCAAGAAGTGCGTCAAAAGCTTCGTTATTATCTAACGATATGTCAATTGCAACTAGGGTTCCTTGAAAATCCGGAGCAGTATTAATTTCACGATGAGGATCTCGTGTTGGGTCGGCATAAAGTCTTGGAGTTTTTGTGCGCCGATCGTGTTTTGTAAGCTTATATTCTCCTTTACCGCTATAAATTAAAAAATAGCTACGGGATATTTTTGCAATTGATTTAATAAAGAATAGTCCAGCGCCAGCATTATCGTCAGTGCCTCCTTCTTGGCGTGTTGTTCCTGATATCCCAGGCGTAAGGGCGAGTTTTATAGCATCTATATCTGTGGCTGGATGCCAATATTCTTGCATGCTTTTCCATATTCCAATCCCAGAATCGCAAATTCCTATACTAATCCGATTGCTTTTTTTGTAATATTGTGCAGCTACTACAGCGCCATCTGAAGATAGGGAATGTTCTATAACGTTACGTACGAGTTCGCCTATAACATACTTAATTACGCGAGATTTTTCTTCTGGCAAGTGTAGTAAGGGGATCATATCTGAAATAAAAGCAGATTGCTCTTGCGGAGTGCTAATTACAGAAATGGGAATAAACCTACCAGATTCGTCTTTGTGGGTAATGCTAAATGGTGATGGTGTTTTAAGGTATGAATATAAGCCCATCCTGTCAAGGTAGGCGCCAGATTTTGGAGGTGTATCTATGGTAGAATTTAGTCTTCCAGCTTTTCTTGCTAGAGCAGCTGTCATAACCAAAATAGCAGGGTGAACATTAATCCATTTAGGGTTGGTAGAAATATGAAGCTCCGAGGGTTTTGATAGATCAGCTGATTCAAGGAAATTCTCAAAATTGCGGAGCATTCCTTGATTCGAGAAATGAATCTTCATAATAATGATTTTACCCGTAGAACGTGTTTTCTGTCAATATACGCCCTACGGGGTTATGAATTATCATAAAAATTTACAAAATAGAAGCGCTAAAAGCAGTTATGGGAATAGTTTATTTTCCAGTAAAAAACTTACGAAATTTCAGCAGCCCAGTTTGATTGGGCAGCGGCCCTTCGTGGATGATACTGCGGATGTAGTCGATGGAAACTTTGCGGTTTTTTTGAATAGACCAGCGTTTATGGTAGGCAGCAGGTTTACGAATTATTGAGGCTAATATACCTTTGAAAGCTGGCCAGCCGTTGCCGTGGCGGACGGCGCTGGCGAAAATTAGCCAATATGTCAAGAAAAAGCGCAGGCCAATATACCAAAATAACTTCCCTGGAACGTTTTTAATGAAAACTAACGGCAGGTTTTTGAAAGTGTTGTAAACAGCCAAGCCAGGAACCTTTTTGCTGCTGGCGCCAACCTTGTGATAAGCGATGGCTTTGGGCGTAAAGCGGACCTTCCAGCCAGCTAACTGGGCGCGAAAACTAAGATCGACATCTTCGTAATACATGAAAAAATCCTCGTCGAACATATCGATATCGTCAAACATTGCCGCGCGATAAATCGCTCCGCCGCCAGTCGCGCCAAAAACCTCGCCAGGCTTACTGGGCGCATTTTTAACAGGCTCGTCGCGGTTGCGCGGGCCGGGCAGGCCCCAGGTGGTATAGAAATCGCCAGTTGTATCGAGTGTTTTGCCGTCGCGCCGCTGTAAAATACCGGTTGCAATACCGCATTTTGGCTGGCTTGACAGTTCGTCGACGAGTGCTCTGCACCAGTTTTTGTCGGCAACGGCGTCGGGATTAAGTACGCCAATATACTCGAAACCTTGTTTGCGTGCATAAACCAGCCCGGTATTAATACCGCCGGCGAATCCCAGATTCTTATCGTTAGCGATAATTGTACAATTTACGGACGGATGTTCTGTCTGATACTGTTCGAAACGCATGACAGAGTCGTCGTGAGAATGATTATCGACGATTATGATAGCCGGTTTGAGTGTCTGTCGGGCCAGCGAGTTGATGCACTCAAGCGCGTCGTCGGCGCCGTTCCAGTTGAGGACGATGATAGCGAGATTGTTTTTTGTCACAATCTTATTATATAATGGCTGGAGAGACTATGAAAGTAGCGAGTGTATGGAATAGACGTAATAAAATATTGTTACGCGAGCTGGTTGTAACGGATTTTAAATTACGCTATCAAGGATCAGTATTAGGTTATTTGTGGTCAATCTTAAAACCAATATTTTTATTTATTATTCTATATATAGTATTTGATAAATTCTTACGTCTAGGCAGAGATATTGAACATTTTCCAGTGTATTTATTAGTTGGTATTGTATTATGGAATTTCTTTACCGAGGCAACCGTACAAGGATTACAATCAATAGTTTCGCGCGGCGACTTAATTCGCAAGATTAATTTCCCGAAATTTATTATTGTTGTGTCCGGCACTATTTCTGCATTTATCAATCTTATAATAAATACAATTGTTATTTTGGTGTTTTGCGTAATTAACAGTGTGTCTATATCTGCAGAGGCGTTGCTCATAATTCCTCTGATAGCTGAATTGTATATCTTTTCATTGGCGGTAGCGTTTTTTCTAGCAACGCTTAACGTTAAATATCGAGATATCGGTTATCTATGGGAAATATTCTTGCAAGCAGCATTCTATGCTACTCCGGTAATATATCCGTTGCAAATGGTTGTAAAACAAATGCCGTGGGCTGCCTCATGGCTAATGCTTAATCCGGTTGCTCAAGTAGTTCAAGATGTTCGTAAGGTATTAGTGACGCAACAAACACTTCAGCTGTATGATTTGGTGTCGTTTCCGGTGATGTTGACGCCGTTTACTGCAGTTATCATTGTAATATTGCTAGCGGTTTTTTATTTTCGATCTAACCAGCGGTACTTCGCGGAGAGTGTTTGATGTCTAAGGCAATTGTCGAGATTAGCAAACTAACGAAATCTTTCAAAATTCCGCTTGAAGCTAGTTCAGGTGTTAAACAACAGTTGATAAATATACTAAAAGGTCGCAAAGGCTATCGCGTGTTTACGCCGTTAAAGGATATAAGTTTTACTATAAACGAAGGAGACTTTTTCGGTATAGTTGGCCGCAATGGTTCAGGAAAGAGCACGCTGTTGAAAACGATAGCTGGTATTTATACGCCAAATAGCGGTAACGTTAAAGTGCACGGTTCGCTAGTGCCGTTTATTGAGCTCGGCGTAGGATTTAATCCAGAGTTAACTGGCCGCGAAAATATCTTTCTTAATGGTGCACTGCTAGGGTTTAGTCATGAAGAAATGGAATCTATGTATAGCGCGATTGTTGAGTTTGCAGAATTAGAAGACTTTATGGAAGAACGGCTTAAGAATTATTCAAGCGGTATGCAGGTCCGTTTAGCCTTTTCAATTGCGATTCGCGCTCATGCTGATATTTTGTTGCTTGATGAAGTGCTTGCGGTTGGCGATGAGGCTTTTCAAAAGAAGTGCTATTCGTACTTTGATAAGCTTAAGCGTGAAAAACGTACTGTAATTTTAGTAACTCACGATATGGCGGCAGTCGAGAGGTTTTGTACAAAAGCAGTATTTATTGAAGACGGCCACGTTAAAATGATTGGTAAACCGTATCGTATTGCGGCGGCATATAGCCGTAGTAATAGCCAGAATTATGACCGGACGACTGGATTAAACAGTGATAACGAAGGGACGGTACCGTTCAAAATAGTGTTGCGTGGTACTGATGGTAAAGAAAAGACCATGTATGATTTCGAAGAAACTATGACGGTAGATTTGTCATGGCAGCAAAAGGGTGTTAAACATGTAGGCGTTGCAATTTTTCGTGAAAACGGCGAGTATGTTTACGGACCGAATACTTACCAAGAAAAAACTAGCGCTATCAAAGATCAATCAGCTCGCTACACTGTAAAGTTAAATCTTAATGAAGGCAGGTATTTTATCAAGGCCGGTTTGATGGGGGCTAATGATACAAAGGTGATTGCTTTTATCGAGGAAGGACCGTTTTTTTCAGTCCAACGCGATTATGGACATGGCCGCTGGGGCGGTGTGACGAAGCTAGATCACACATGGAAATAAAATATGCTGCAACGCTTGAAAAATATAATAAAACACAATAGAGCACTTTACTCTTTCTTGCTGTTATTGATTTCGCCATATCGCAACTATCTTGATTCGCGTCAGCGCAGGTTATATGAGTCATGGCAGTGCAGGTATGAAGATAAGCCTATAAATTATAAATTACGCAGACAGCCGCTAATGTCGATTATTGTACCGACTTACAATACTCCAACTAAATACTTGAGGGAAATGGTTCAGTCGGTTGAATCTCAATCATACGATAATTGGGAGCTGATTATTGTTGATGATGCGTCGCCTGATACAGGCTTGAAACAAGAAATCAGCTCTACAGCAAAGACTAATGCAAAAATAAAGCCTTTTTTTCTTAAGGCCAATCGCCATATTGCCGGGGCGACAAATTACGGTATCCATAAAGCTAGCGGGGAATACGTGGCGCTACTTGATCATGACGACGTGCTGCACCCAGACGCTTTATTGCGAATTGTCGAAAAGATAAATAATTTGCCAGATGTAAAATTTATATATACTGACGAGATTAAGCTTGATGAACGCGGACGACAATATCAACCATTTTTCAAACCTGATTGGAATGCTGATTTCTTGCGGTCGGTCAACTATATTACGCACTTTGCTGTCATACAACGGAAACTTTTGTTGGAGTTGGAAGGTGAAGATGGCAACTACAACGGAGCTCAAGATTGGGAGCTTTTTTTGCGCATAACAAGAATACTGCAGCCGCAGCAGATTGCACATGTTTCGCAAATACTTTACTATTGGCGTGTCCATAAAAATTCTACTGCACAAGGGTTGGATGCAAAACCTTATGTTATTGATGCTCAGGAGAGGGCTTTAAATGACGATATCAAGAGCCGTCAAGTCCAAGCTCAAGTTGTGCGCGATTCAACATATGGCGCTCAGTGGCGGCTAAAATATTCTACGCCGCAAAATCTTACCATAAAAAATGTATTATTTAGCGAGTCAACCACTGTGGGCGATGTCATTCGTGATGAAACTGCTGATATAATAGTATTCTCAGAGACTATGATTAAAGACGTTGATAATTGTAGCGATATGGGCGATGTGATGCGACTTGATATCGGTGCAGTTGTTCCGTCTGTAGCTGACGAGAATCGAGTTATAGAAAACCTTACGTCAATCTTAGATAAAAAAATAGTAGAATGCATACAGACGCTAAGCCGGCGATCCTTTACGAAACACATTTATCTAACCGCTAGATACAATCTAGGTGCGATAGATCTTCCCGTGCTATTTATTGAACGGAATAAGTTGGCTTCGATTGATGAATCAACAAGAATAACTAGCCGATTGCTAACTAAAGCTCTTTGCGATAAAGGTCTAAAAACGTTATATAATCCATATATGACGGCTAAGGAGGAACAATAATGATACGTAAAGTTAATAATCTTGTAAAGAAAAGTGTTGTGATAATCAAAGACGATGGTGCTGTCCGCTTTGTAAAACGCGCAGCAAAGTATGCATATTATAAGAAATTTCCTGATAAAAAACAGCAAGTATATAAAGATATTTTATTTATTAACGGCTGCACTTTGCCGCACCCAGAGCGATACCGAGTTACTCACCAGATGGAGCAGTTAATGTCGCAGGGGTTAACTGTTGAAAGCGTTTTTTATGATAGATTATCGCTTGATCAATTGAAGTATTATCGCGGATTTGTATTTTTCCGCTGCCCAATAACTGATACGATTCGCGAATTTATCAAGCAGGCGCATTATTTTAATAAAACCTGTTTTTTTGATATTGATGATTTAGTTATCGATCAAAAATATACAGACTCAATTAGATACGTTCAGGAAATGAGCGTGGAAGATAAGTGTTTATATGATGACGGAGTTAATCGGATGCGTGAAACTCTAGAATTATGTGACCATGCTATCACAACAACAACTCAGTTAAAAGAGGAGTTGCAAAAATATATGAAAGGTCAAGTGCTGATTAATCGTAATGTTGCGTCTGACGAGATGATAAATAGGTCTAATCTAGCAATTAAGTCTGTAAATAAAGACAAAAGTAGGGTTGTTATTGGTTATTTCAGTGGCAGCATTACTCACAATGAAGACTTTGATATCGTTATTCCAAGTATTGTAAAAATATTTAAAAAATACCCACAGGTTTATCTAAAGATTGCTGGTATTCTTGACATTCCTAAGGCTTTTGAGCTTTATGAAGATCGAATTATTACGTCAGGTTTTGTTGATTGGCGCCAACTACCAGCAGTCATGGCGGAGTGTGATATAGCTATAGCTCCACTAGTTGATACGATTTTTAATCGTGCAAAATCTGAAAATAAATGGGTTGAGGCGGCTCTTGTAAAGATTCCAACCATAGCCAGCAATATTGGCGCTTTTGCAGAGAAAATTCAGAATAACGAAACAGGCATACTAGTAAACAATACTGACGCAGAGTGGTTTAAAGCGCTTGACTTACTAGTATCAGACTCGGTTTTGCGCGGTAAACTTGCAGATAAAGCTCACGAGGAGATAATTCATAACTATTCGACGGTGTACACTGGCTATAACCTAGCTTCGTTTATTAGAAAGCATTTGGCGCGAAATATCGGTTTTGTTCTGCCTTCAACTGATATTTCAGGAGGAGTAATTGTCGCCTTAAAGCATGCTGATGTACTAAGAAGACATGGCTGGGACGTGACGCTAATTGATGCAGTCAGTAAGCACGCCCTAAAAATCGCTAGGAAAACCTATAGCTATAGATATGAGTTGCCTGGATTTAATGTCGTTGCTACGCATAAAACTAAAATGAAAGCGTTTTTCGACACGCAGGTTGCAACGTTGTGGTCAACTGTTGATCTAGTAAAAAAGCAGCCTAATGTTCATAATCGGCTTTATTTTGTGCAAAACTTTGAAACGGATTTTTATATACCAGGCACTGGTGAACCGCGCTTTTTAGCGAACGCTTCTTACTGCGATCAATCTGGTATACGGTATATTACGATGTCTTTATGGTGCCAGAAGTGGTTGAAAGACGTCTTTCATAAAGAGTCCGAGTATGTCTCAAATGGAATTGATCTTGAATTGTACCCATATCGCGAACGTGATTTCACAGGTAGGATAAAGATATTAATTGAGGGTGATAGTAAAAGCGAATATAAGAATACCGATGAAGCCTTCCGTATCGTTGAGAGGCTTGACCCTGAAAAATTTGAGATTTCGTATTTATCATACCGCAAGGAACCAAAAGATTGGTACCGAGTCGATAGATTTTATAATCGTATTGCTCCAGAAAAAGTTGGAGAAGTGTACGCAAGCTGCGATATTTTGATTAAAACTAGTATCGTTGAGAGCTTTTCATATCCGCCACTTGAAATGATGGCGACTGGCGGCGTATCTGTTGTAGTACCAAACGGCGGCAATGTTGAATATCTGAAAGATGATTACAACTGTCTATTTTATCGCCAAGGCAATATCGATGCGGGCGTTGCAGCTGTCGAAAAGTTACTAAACGATAAAAAACTGCGCGATAAAATCATTAAAAATGGTCAAAAAACTGCTCAAGCTTATCAGTGGAGTAAGCTTGAGCAGCGGATTGTTGATATATATAAATAGAAAATTTTATTTTTCAACAAGCTTTATTCTAACAGCTTCAATGTGCGATCCTGGTTTATCGCCGGCGACTTCACCGTTCTTTTTCCACTCTTGCCAACCGATCCATGATAGGTGAGTTTGGTAGTAAATATCATATTTCTTGGCGTCGGTTTCACCGAGGGATAGTTTTATGCCATTGAGCGCTTTTGTTTGGCCGGTAGTGCCGCAGATTTGTTGTTCGGTCACAGGCATATCTGTCGACCAAGGGTCGTTAGCCGATTTTGATGAGCAGCGGATGGCGATGGTCGATCCGTCGCGTTGTGATATAGCTTTGGCAATGCGTAGTGCTTCAACAGCGAACGATCGCCCCGTTGTACCAGACATGACACCCTGAGAGACGTTCGGCATCCAGCCAACATAGCTGACGTGGGTTGAATAGCTGAGATCGTACAAATCTGGGACAGGCGTATTGGCTGGGTTGTAGAATGCACCGCTAGGTAGGGCGATTGAATTTTTTGGCGCTATACGAATCTGGATGGCCTCAAGCTGTCTGGTTGCACCAGTTGATCCGGCTGGCTCGCCATTTTTCGCCCAACCCATCCAGCCGACATACTGCGAATAAGCACGATACCAGATATCGTATGATTTTGCAAGGTCGCTAGTGAGCATAAAACGAATTGCTTCGACTGATTTGAATTGACCAGTAGTGCCTGATATTTCGTTTGCATTTTTCCAGTCTTGCCAGCCAGCCCATGAGACGTGGGACGAATAGCGAAGGTTGCCAGAAATACCAGTTTTATTAACAAGGGAGGCTTTGACGGCTTCAATCCGACGGCTTTGGCCGGTAGTGCCGCTAATCATTTCATCAGTGACTGCTGGTTGCCAGCCAACCATGCCAACGTGCGAGCTAATCGAGGCTGCTAGCGGTGAAGAATCTCCCTTTGTATTAATATTTTTGAAAGCTTGGCCTGAATCTTCCGGAGCGCTAGATCCTTTGTGAACAAGCCGGATTTCTAGGGCCTCTATATTATTTCCAGGTCCGCCCGTTATGCCGGCTGGCTCGCCATTTTTCGCCCAACCCATCCAGCCGACATAGCTGACATGCGCGCGGTAGTATAAATCATATTTTGCAGCAAGCGATCCAGTTGGTTGAATTTTAACTGCTTGAATAGGTCTGTTAAGTTCTGTTGTGCCAGATTGCATACCTCCGTAGACAGTTGGCTGCCAGCCGCGTTCCTCGCTATACGATGAATAGGTAACTTCACCGTCGATAGTGAAGGCTTGCATGGATTTGCTCTGGCCAGTAAAGCCAGTAATACCGCGATTGTGTACTAGTCCGGTCCAGCCATAGTAGCTAATATGCGATTTAAAACTAATGATCGGGCGGCTGTACTGGGTCGATCCAAACCAGTCGTTCCAAACGCGCCAAAAGTTACGATTACCATAAGCGCTGCAATGGTCGCCTAGTCCGTACATATTATTAAGAGCGGCCTGATTTGGCTGATACGGGGTGTAAGTATATAGTGCAGCTGTTGCTTTGCTGGCAATATATACGTCTCCAGCGCCGCAGCCACGCTGCACTACATTCCACAAAATTGAGTTAGTAGCGAACGGTTTTTTATAAGTCCACCAAGGTTTATCCATATTATCGAGATACCAGCGCATTAATTGGGCTCCAGATTCGACTTGCATTGAGAAACCAGCATAATTGCGGTCGCAATTTGCGCTACCGCCGGGACCGCTGTCTGGACAATGTGAGCCCATAGCGTAAGTATATTGGCTTTGCAGCGGCCAATTATCTGTGGTGAGCGGACCAGCCGATTCAGTAGCGATTTTAACTAAGATAACTTTCGGATTGAGGTTATTGCGTTTTGCTGCATCGTAGATTATTTGCGCTGCGCTAACAGCTCCTGCTGGTATTGAACCGCTAAAGTTATTGGCAGGAATGTAGTTGCCTGGCGAGTATTTAGGAACTTCATAATAATCTTTTAGACAGACATAAGGAGGACCTGCCCAGCCCCGTAAAGCGGCATATTGTGCGCGTGTAATATCGCCTCTGCCTTTTTCGACAGCGCGCCCAGTTCCGTATGTGTCGCAATTTGGGTTGACGCTGTTAAGAAATGCTTGAATGTCAGCAACTGTCATGTCATCAGAATTAGTAAACACAAAGTCGTCGACGATATTTCCAGCGCGCCAATCGCTAGCGGTGACGGCACTTGATTGATTGGCAAAAAACACTAAACCAAAAATGCCAATTGCAGCAACGGCAATGGCAGAGATAAATATTCTCGTTTTCACCATTAAATCTCCTTTGTTAAAGTTTTAGTTATAGGCTTGCCGTTGAGCGGAGTTACCGATAATGAAATAGTCCATTGACCGCCGCCGACTGAAGATACGGGTATTGAAAATCCAGCACAGGTAGAATATTCTGGCTGGTATATAATATCAGCATTCTGCGCAACCTTTTTTCCATTAGCGGCTACAGTTAGAGAGCATTTGCCTTGTGAATAACCTTGTTCTTTTAATTTTACGATAATTGTAACGCTGTCTCCATCTCTGTTAGCTGAAAGCTCAATTGATGAATTATTTTTTGGCACTGGAGCAGGCTTACTCTTCTCGACAGACTTTTCTTCATCATCTTTTGTGGCGTTAAGGAATGATTCTTTAGTGTCCTGATTGGCTTTTTCTTCAGATTTTTTTTCTTGCGGCGTCGGCTCTTTGCTGATATTTGGTACGGTTTCTTTTGGAAAAATTGAGATAATACCGATCTTATCAAGCGCGAAAACACTCCCGCAAATCGCGATAGCTACAGCAAGGGCAGCTACTAGGATTTGCTTTTTTGAAAGTTTTTTATTTGTAATTCTCATATTTATGCTATTTTAACACAAAATAAGCACAAACAACAAAGATTGAAGCAAAAATTATTTATAAGTCCACACCGTCTCAAAAACATAAAACCCAAGCACTAAAGCTAGCCCAAAGAACATAATAAGGTTAAACACTTTTTCATTTTTGGTTTCAATCCTGAAGTACTTTTGTAGCCATATTCCTATCGGTATTAATAAAACTGCTAGAGCGGTAAAATATCTACCCTGAACACCGTCTGCATAATATGCGTCGACGCCAAACCTAAACGGCATGATAGCCCATACGGAAAACATAAGATAAGATACTGCAGTGATAAAAATCGTTATAGTAGAAATATTTAATATAGCAAGACTTTTTGCGTATTTACCCAGCAGTATATAATCTTGTTTATTATTCTTTAGAAGAGAAATAAATAGTAGGGCAAAAGAAGGTGTAAGAATGAACAAGGGTAGCCGATAAGAGAATGATGAAAATTCACCTATTAATCCCCTAAATACGACATCGGTGTATCCAATTTTTGGATTTATGTAGGTGTTGAATAGGATAATTAGGAATTTTAAGGGGTTGGCATGAAGCGGGTTTTCTACTCCTGCAGAGTTGACTAATGGGGCATTATAAATCTTCTGCCAAACTATTAGACTAACAAGAGCCACCAACCCAAGACTTATTAACATAAGCCACTTTCTGACATTAAAAGGTAGATTTTTATTGTTGTTTACGAAAAGTCGCTTTGGTAGAAAAATTAGCGGTAAGAGCAGGATGGCATTCACTGGTTTTGTTAATGCTAATACTGCGGCTATACTGAGCAGAGCGACAAACTGATTTCGTGATATCTTGGTTTTTTGAGAAAATAGGTTTAATGTAATGGCGGCTATGGTAAATATAGCAACATTTGTGGCTACGTCGCTAGATAAAGATGCTGCCATATGAATCATCAAAGGAAAAAGTCCTACTGATACGAAAACCCACTTGCCGACCCGCACCCATTTAATGATAAAGAATATTGCAATAGAATAGAAAATGAGATTAGTTATACGACCAAGCAATATCGATAATCCCGTAGACCCGCCAAAATAGCTAGTTACACCAACTCCAATAGCTTGTGGAAGGTGCATTATTGGCGAATAGCCAACGGCACTGCCGCATTTTTCAGTTATAAGAATACGGCGGTCTATGTTTGTTGTGTAGTCAGAAATGAAATTGCCGCTATATACGCTTTTTGCTCGTTCAGCTATAGCTTTTGGATAAGTGCATTGTTTCGATTCGAGACGAGCCATTGAGATGCTGTAAGCCCTGAGATAGTGCATATTCTCATCACTTACAGATAGCTGAGGAACAATAATTGCCGAAATAAGCCCAAAGAATAGTGACAGTAAAAGGAAAGTTTTCTCAGGTGACTTTGCTATTCTTGTTATAATATGCTTTATATTCATGACTTGCATACGAGTATATAATACTATAGAAGCTGTGGTCAAATAATCTTTCTGACTGTATTAAAGTTTTTAGATAAGTAGGGTAATGTAGTATCATAGTAAATAAGGATAGGAGTTTTATGGCAAAGAATATTTTAATATGGACTGGATATTTTATTCCACATCTCGGTGGCGTGGAAAGGTATGTAGATAAACTAACCGCTGCTTTGGAGAAAATAGGATATCAATGCACAATAGTAACTACTGCACACGACAATAATTTACCCTCCAAAGAGACAATAGGCACCAGAACTATTTATCGACTACCTACGCACAATATTTTCAAACAAAGATATCCAATCATTAACAGACGTCAGAGTAGTAGCATAGTTTCAGAGATTAATTTTGATAGTTTTAGTTTTTGTATAGTTAATACTAGATTTCATTTAACTAGTCTTCTGGGTGCCAGATTGGCAAAGAAGCATGGTATAAAAGTTGCCCTTATAGAGCATGGTACTGCTCATTTCTCGGTTGGTAATAAACTTCTTGATTTTTTTGGGTTAATATATGAACACATTCTAACCACAATTGTTAAGCGATATGTTGATTACTATTATGGTGTATCGCAAAACTGTAATAAATGGCTAAGGCATTTTAGTATATCTGCGGAAGGTGTTTGGTATAATGCAATTGACCCGAAGGATAAGTTGCTAGCAACTAATAAATATAATTATTTTGATAAGCGAGAAATCGTAGTTACATATGCTGGGCGTATTATAAAAGAAAAAGGAATCATCAATCTACTTCAGGCATTTGATAAGGTCAGAAGTGAGATGCCAGGTCAAAAAATTCGGCTAGTTGTTGCTGGCGACGGTCCTTTAAAAAACGAACTCGAAGCTAGATATGCAGATAACAGCTCGGTTCAGTTTTTGGGTAAAATAAATTTTGATGACATCCTATCTCTCTTTAAGCGTACTGATATATTTGTTCACCCGTCACTTTATCCTGAAGGGTTGCCTACGGTTATATTAGAGGCTGGATTGATGCAGACAGCTATTATTGCCACTCCGAGAGGAGGAACAGAAGAGGTGATTGTTGATAAGTATCATGGTACAATAGTTGACGGTAGTGTAGATAGTTTAAGACTTGCTCTAATGGAAATGATACAGAACGAGCCTATGCGTAAAAAAAGTGCAAGTAATGTCAAGAAGAGGATAGAAGATATTTTTAGTTGGCAGTCGGTGGCACAATGTGTTGACAATAAAATCAAGGAGAGTATACAGTGTCTAAAACAGTAAAATTTGTAGTAGTTGGTGCTGGAAACATATCGAATACGAGGCATATTCCAGCGCTCAAGAAAATCAAGAATGCTGAAATAGTTGGTGTTATCAGCGATAAAATAGAACGAGCTAGAAAGACGGCTGAGAAACATAATATTCCTCACGCGGCTCAAATAAAAGAGTCTTCTGGCGGTTTAGAGGTGACTAACGCTGATTGGATGGACGATGCTGATGCCTGGGTAATAGGGGCTCCTCCGCACTTTCATTACCCATTAGTTAAATTGGGTCTGTCTCTTGGTAAGCATGTGCTCGTAGAAAAACCGATGATGATGAATGAAAACGAGTGTAATGAGCTGATAAAAATCGCCAAAAGTAAAAACAAAGTATTTTATGTTATGCATAATTTCCAGTATGCAAATAAGATGCTAAAACTAAATAACATCATTGCATCTAAAAAGCACGGTGAGGTGATATCTATCACTGAAGTACAGTTCACTAACCGTGATCGTCGATTACCGGAGTGGTACAACGACCTACCTCTAGGGTTATTTTACGATGAGGCGGCTCACTTTCTGTATCTTCCAGAGAGACATGTTGGCAAGCTGCAGATACAGCAGGCATACGCAGTGTATGATAGTGCTAATAGTGAAGCTACGCCAGTAACCCTTTCGGTCAATGCAACAGCTGGCAAGGTTCCGTTGACGATGTTCTTAAACTTTCGTTCACCAGTGTGTGAATGGTATTATATGGTATCCTTTAGGAAAGATATTTACATCTATGATTTCTTCAAAGATATTCTAATCCATTTACCAACAGATGGAGAGCATCTTGGTAAAGATGTGCTACGTAGTTCAATAAAGTATACGTGTCAGTATTGGGGACAATTTATTGCTAATGGTATACGTATGGTAACGGGTAATCTGTTGTATGGTCACGATAAGGTATTGGGTAGCTTTGTGTCTGCGATTATTGACGGCAATGTTGATAAGTTTCTGACAGCTGAAAATGGTAAGATAAATGTAGTTGCTGCCAATTCTATAGTTGAAAAGGTTAATAAGCGATAGATGAATATATTTCTGATAATTGCGTATGTTGTATCAGCAGTTAGTGGATCAACATTGATAAAGCTAGGTGGATTGTCGGTAGGGTCGGTTTATTCGTTTACAATTCCTTGGATTAATTTACGTCTATCCGTGATGAGTCTATTCGGCATATTGTTTTATGGAATAAGCTTTTTTTTGTATATAATTTTATTGAATCGGTTTGATTTGTCATTTATTTCACCGCTAACGATAGGCTTAGTCTATTTGTTACTTATGTTAACGGCGGTCGTATTTTTTAATGAGAGCTTTACTATAATTAAAACTATCGGTTGCGTATTAATCCTGGTCGGTGTTTTGATAATTGCTGCAACTAATAAATAGAGCAGAATAAAATAAAAAAATTATTTTTTAATAGACAATCGTACTGATAATTCTTGATGCAAATCGCGCAGTCGGCGCTCGTTTTGGTCGATACGCTGGCGCTGGTTATTGGCGATGTAGAATAGCAAAATAATCGCTGTAGTTTGCAAAATATCAAATAGGCTTAATTCTGACGAATCCAGCGGCGGATGGCCTATCGAAATGTTATACAGAGGAAATGACCCAATCAGCACAACCATGATAACCATCCAGATGATTAATTGATGACGAAAGCGCGTTACACTAACTTTGCGCAGTTTGTACTGAGTGATGATGTTGATCAATGCTGCTAAAATAATCGGCACATTGAGTAGTACGAGGATAAGATATCTCATTCGAATAACTCCGTTAAGCGTTGCTTAAATAGTCGTTTGACGATATTGATGGCATTCCAGTTGTTTTGACCTTTGGCGCGGGAATAGTCGGTGTAAATTGCCTTGATTGGGTATTCGGAAATAACCATGCCTGCTTGTTTGGCTCGCCAAATCATCTCTGAGCAAAATTCGTAGCCAGTTGATTTCCAATCGAGGTTATCAATTGCCTTTCGCGAGTAAATTCGTAGACCAGATTGCGAATCAGTAACATTAATACCAAACAGGGCATAAGTGATGAAACTTAAGCCTTTATTTCCCAAAACCTTAGTCCTAGACATACCTTCGCTATTAATGAGTCGGCTACCGATGAGTAAATCAGCGTTAGAGTTGTCGCTCTGTCGAATGCCCGCCAGGACATCTTCTGGATCGTGCTGACCATCAGCATCCATGGTGGCGGCAATATCATAGCCGTGTTGCCGCGCGTAGGCAAGCCCAGTCAAGGTGGCGCCGCCAGCTCCAGAATTCAAAATATGATCAATGACAATTGCGCCGCCTTTTCGAGCTTGTTCGAGCGTATTGTCTTTTGATCCGTCGTTGACGAGAACCATATCAATCGAGTAGTCTTTTTTGGCTTTCGAGAAAACTTTTTTGGCTTTTTTAATAACACTTTCAATGACAGCTGCCTCGTTATAAGCTGGAATAATAACACAAACCCTCTTCATGTTAATAGTATAACACTATTTATAAATACTTGCCGTAACCAGATTTTTTCAGCGGCTCAGAGAGTTTGTTAAGCTGATCCCGATTAATCCAGCCATTTTTAAAAGCAATTTTCTCTGGACTACCGATGATGCGGCCAGTTCGTTTCTGGATGACGCGAACGAAGTCAGAGGCGTCAGTCAGGCTGTCGATTGTTCCGGTGTCCAGCCAGACATCACCATTGTCTAAGGTCTGGACCTGCAGTTTACCGCGACGTAGATATTCAGCATTGATGGAGGTGATTTCTAGCTCACCGCGGTCGGATGGTTTGACGTTCTTGGCGATTTCGACCACGTTATTATCGTAGAAATACAAACCAACAACGGCAAAGTTTGATTTTGGCTCGGCTGGCTTTTCTTCAATAGAAACAGCTTGATTTTGCTCATCAAACTCGACAACACCGTACCGTTCTGGGTCAGAAACTTTGTAGGCAAAGACCGTACCGCCGTCAGGATTAGTACACTCCTGTAGAGACTCATCCAGCCGCTCACCGTGGAATATGTTATCTCCCAGGACTAAAGCCACCTTGTCGTTACCAATGAAGTCTTCACCGATGATGAAAGCTTGCGCCAAGCCCTCTGGTTTAGGCTGAACGGCATATTCTAGATTGATACCCCATTGCGAACCGTTGCCAAGGAGTCGTTGAAATCCAGCCTGGTCGTCTGGTGTGGTAATTATCAAAATGTCGCGAATTCCTGCCTGCATGAGTGTGGTAAGCGGATAATAAATCATCGGCTTATCGTAAATTGGCATTAGTTGCTTACTGATCGCCTGAGTAATTGGCCAAAGGCGCGTCCCTGATCCACCTGCTAAAATTATTCCTTTCATGAAAACTCCTTTTGATTCAGTATATAATCTTTTAATTCATGTGTCCAATCATGGCTAGAAAACCCAGTGGAATGTAGCTTGTTGAGGTTCATGTTGCTACTTAATGGGCGCTGCGCAATTCCGTCTTTGCCGGCAAAATATTCAGCCGTCGTTGTGTTGGTGACGATCAAGTCGTCGCGCCCAGCTAGCCGGAAAATTCGCCTGGTGATGTCCGCCCAGCTTTCCAGCGGTCCGTCGTTGGTGGCGTTGTATGTGCCGAACGGCGCCTCTGTTGATAGCAGATGGTCAATAATCCTCACTAGTTCGCTGGTAAAAGTTAGACGCCCAACTTGGTCGTTAACAACGGTTGGCGAGATATTTTTTTCTGCCAGTCCCAGCATGGTGCGGACAAAGTTTTTACCCTCGCCAATCACCCAGGTAGTACGCAACAAGTAAAACTTATCAAGCTGTTCGACCAGCAAATCTCCAGCTGCTTTTGACGCGCCATACACGCTCAGCGGGCTCAAATCTTCGCTTTCAAAATGCGGCTCGCGAGTTCCGTCGAATACGTAATCGCTGGAAATATGCACCAATGTGATATCGTGAGCGCGGCAGATCCGGGTTAGATTCGCCACTGCCGAGGCGTTAACTTTCCAGGCAGCGACGCGGCCCTCCGGTGTTTCCGCGCCGTCAACATTAGTAAAAGCGGCAGTATTCAGAATCGTTGATATACCTGACCAGTCAAAACTTTCAACCGACTGCCGATCGGTGATATCGAGCTCGGTTTTATCGGCGAATTGAGCCTTTGGATATTTCTTTCGCAGCGCTGTTCCTAGTTGTCCGTTCGCGCCGATGATGAAAAATCTACTATCGTCTATCATCTTTAAACTTTCATTGGGGTAACGTTAGATAATAATGGGTGAGCAGCATCCTTTTCAGAAATGATGGCTCGATCCTGGCTGATTGGCCAGTCGATGCCAAGCTCTGGATCAAACAGATTGACAAAGGTGTATTTGGCGTCTGGCGACCAGTGGGCGTCAACCAGGTAGGTGTAGGCAATGTTATCGTCAAGCGTTTGGTAGCCATTGGCGACGCCTTTCGGTACGAAAATTGCCGTGCCAGGGTTGATCTCATGTGTGAAAACTCGGCCGAAGCTGTCGCCCTGACGCAAATCACACCACGCGCCGAACACCCGGCCGTTGGCGGTGGAGATGAACTTATTCCACGGCTCGGCGTGCAGGCCACGGGTGGCGCCGGCTTTGTCGTTGAAGCTAATATTGTTTTGCACGATGGTGAATGACGGTAGTCCCAATGCTTCCATTTTCTCTTTTTGGTAGTTTTCTTTGAACCAGCCGCGGTTATCACCGTGGACTGGCAATTTTACCACAAACAGCCCGGGGATTGGAGATTCAGTGACGGTTAGTTCGTTGTAGTTGTTTGGATCGAAGTTCATACATTACCCTTTCGCCATAGTTGATAATAATGTAGTCCTGCCAGAGTTTGGCAATCATTAATTTCGCCTTCTCGAATCAAATCATCTATCTCATCAAGCGTGAAAAATCGCATATCGCTAAAGAGCTCATCGCTTTGTTCACGTTGGCCAGTGAAGCTTAGTTCTCGGGCTAGGCAAACGGCCATTTTCTCTGTCAATAGGCCATTGCAAACATACGCTTCACCCAGTTTCTGCCAGGACTGAGCGATGATACCGGTTTCTTCTTCGAGTTCGCGCTTTGAGGCTTCTAATAGATCTTCATTATCGCCTCCGCCGCCGGGCAGCTCCCAGCCAAAGCTTTGTGAGGGATAGCGAAAGCCGCGTACCAAATACAAGCGCTCTTGGTCGTCTACCACTACAACCATGCACGAATCTCGCGATTCCATATAGCCATAGATTCCGGTATTTCCGTCTTGACTAATGGTCTGATCTTCGTGGATGGTGATCCAAGGATTTTGGTAGACGATTTTACTGCTGACTTTAGTTTTTGATGGCACATCTGTCATGATTATTGCCCCTGTTTTGCGTAAGCTGCTTCAACCGCTTCTTTTTGGGCTTTCCACCAGTCTTCGTGTTCGCGGTACCATTCAATAGTTTGCATTAGGCCGTCGCGCATGCCAGTTTGATTATCGGTGTACTCAGGCTGCCAGCCCAGTTCGTGGCGCAGTTTACTGGAATCCATCGCGTAGCGCATGTCGTGACCTGGGCGGTCATTGACGTGTTCGTACCAATCTTTACCTTTACCCATCAACTCGCAAATTAGCTCAATCACCATTTTGTTGTTGACGTGGTCGTTGTCGGCGCCGATGATGTAAGTCTCACCCAGCTCGCCTTTTTCTAAGATGAGATGAACTGCTGAATTGTGATCATCAACGTGAATCCAGTCGCGGACCTGTTCGCCCGTACCGTACAGTTTTGGCTTGATATCGCTCAAAATATTGGTGATTTGGCGCGGAATAAACTTTTCGATGTGCTGGTATGGGCCGTAATTGTTTGAACAATTGGAAATCGTTGCTTTGATACCGAAGCTGCGGATCCAGGCGCGCACCAGCATGTCGCTGGAAGCTTTGGTGCTGGAGTAGGGGCTGGATGGATTGTACGGCGTGTCTTCGGTGAAACGGTTTGGATCGTCGAGTTCCAAATCGCCAAATACTTCGTCGGTCGAGATGTGATGGAGGCGCTTACCGTGCTTGCGGATAGCCTCAAGAATGGTGTAGGTACCGACCACGTTGGTCTCGACAAACGGCCACGGATTGCGCAGAGAATTGTCATTATGGCTTTCAGCGGCGAAATGCACCACGATGTCAGTTTCAGCCACCAATTTATCCATCAGCTCAGCATCGCAAATGTCGCCCTTCACGAAATTGATCTTATCAGCCACTGGCTGTAAATTGGCGCGATTGCCCGCATATGTGAGCTTGTCAATAACAGTGATGTCATATTCTGGCTTGTGTTTTACGGTATAATGCACAAAATTCGAGCCAATGAATCCCGCGCCTCCCGTGACTAGCATCTTTGTCATAAGTATAGTATATCAGGTATAATAAGTAATCGACAGAGGAGGATTATGAAAATAGTAATTGTTAGCGGCTATTTCAATCCGCTGCACGGCGGACACCTGGATATGATTGAGGCAGCAGCGGCTATGGGCGACAAACTGATTGTAATTGTTAATAATGATAAGCAGCAGCTGCTCAAAAAAGGCAAGATTATCCTGGATGAAAGTAATCGGCTGCGGTTAATGCGGGCGCTAAAGGGTGTCGATCAGGTTATTCTATCAATCGACGAAGATCCAACGCAAATTAAGTCGTTGGAAATGGTTGCCGGCCAGTATCCGGGTGATGAGCTGATCTTTGCTAACGGCGGCGATCGTGACACCGAAAAAGCCATCCCCGAAGCAGATGTTTGTAAAAAGTACAACATACAAATGCGGTTTGATGCTGGTAAAGGTAAGCCAGATTCGTCGACGCGAATCAACCAAGCGACAGGCAAAGAATAGCTGGATACAGAATAAAGGCGGGTTGCCGCTGAATAACCGCCAGTAAAAGACGCCGCGTTCGCTACTCAGAAAAGCCGTTCGGATTTTGTGATTGCCAGCGCCAGCTATCAGCGCAAGCCTGTTCAATACTTAATTCGGCTCGCCAGCCTAGTTCGCGCTCAGCTTTGCTGCAGTCAGCGTAGCAAGCGGCGATATCGCCAGCTCGCCGCGGTTTGATATCGTAAGGTAGGTTGCGCCCGCAAGCTTTGCTAAACGCTTTGATGATTTCTAACACCGATGTGCCGCTTCCGGTACCGAGATTATAAATACTAGCTCCGGCTTTCATGTGCTGCAGAGCGGCGACATGGCCGCGCGCTAGATCAACGACGTGAATATAATCGCGCACACCTGTGCCGTCTGGCGTGTCATAATCGTTGCCGAAAACACCGACACTTTGCAGTTTGCCGACAGCAACTTGAGCGACGTAAGGTAATAAATTGTTTGGAATACCGTTTGGATCTTCGCCGATTTGACCTGATTGATGAGCGCCGATCGGGTTGAAATAACGCAAGATTGTTGCTTCGAACGTTGGATCGGCCGCGCAGTAATCCTGTATGATTTGCTCGATCATGTATTTAGTCTTGCCATAAGGATTGGTTAAGCCTACGCCGACTGTCGAAGTTTCGCGCAGCGGCAGCTCGCTAGGACTGCCGTAAACGGTTGCTGAACTTGAAAAGACCAATTGCTTAACGTTATATTTTCGCATCGCTTCAAGCAGTGCTAGAGTCGAGACGAGGTTATTATCGTAATATTCTAGCGGTTTGGCGACTGATTCACCGACAGCCTTTAGTCCAGCAAAATGAATTACTGAATCTATATCGTATGTTGTAAAAATATCACTAAGTGCTGATTGGTCGCGGACGTCCGCTTCAATAAAAGGGATTTCGTGCCCAGTGATCTGTTCGACGCGTCGCAAACTCTCGCGGCTAGAATTGGCTAAGTTATCGATTACCACCACTTCAAAATTATTATTGATAAGCTCGATCAGCGTGTGGCTGCCAATATAACCCGCGCCGCCGGTGACTAAAGTTGTTTTCATAGTTTTATTATACTCGAAAACAAATAGTTAATTAAGAAATGCTATCGCGAACAACCTTTTTAATCTTAGTCAAGAAAAGGCCTTTGTCGAAGCGTTTAGCGGTGCGGGCGAGTTTGCTGGGATGAAAACTAGTTTGTTCGGCGATTTCGACGGCTTTTACAACATCGTCAACAGTTTGATGATGAAACAGCGTGCCAATGTCGGGCGAAGTAACTATATCAGTGGTGCCGCCGCGCGCCAGGCCGATAACCGGCGCTCCGGCTGCCAATGCTTCAACGCTAACAATACCGAAATCCTCCTCGGCAGGATAAATAAAGCCGCGCGCAGTTGTGATAGCTTTCTCGTATTCGGCATCGCTAGCATCGCCGAAGCGGTCGGTGCGGAATTCGACGGTTGGGCCAGCAAGCTTGACTAGCTGGTCGTGAGCTGGCCCGTTGCCAAAAACGATCAGTTTTTTGTTGAGTTTGGTAGCGGCTTTGACGGCTAGATCGTAGCGCTTATACGGCAACTGGCGGCCGATAGTTACGTAGTGGTCGCCCCGTTTGCGAGCAGGCGTAAAGCGGCTAGTTTCGACTGGCGGATGAATTACGGTACTGCTGCGGCTGTAATATTTTTTGATGCGTTTTTGCGTTTCGGTAGAGTTGGCGATGAAAACATCGACTTGCTTCGCAGCCTCCAGATCAAGCTGGCGCTGATGTGGTACTAGCAGCGGCATCAGTAGGCGAATAAACGGATTAAGTTTGCCGTAGCCAGGATCGCGGCGGTATTCGTCGTAGTGGCTCCAGTAGTAGCGCGGCGGCGTATGGCAATAATTGATAATAATTTGGTTGAGTCGTGCTTTAGTAACTTGGTGGCCGTGCAGGTACGAACTGGTCAAAATAATGTCAAATTCGCTAAGATCGAGCTGGCGCATTGCTTTAACTGCTAGCGTCGGAAAAAGTTTGTAATAATTGCGCAGCCGCGGCGGTATTTTTTGTAGTTTCGAGGTGCGAATATCAAGTTTAGCAAAAGCCGGAACCTTGTCGGGATTATATATTGCCGTATAAATTGGCGCGTCAGGAAAAGCTTCGTGCATGGCTAGCACGACATTTTCGGCACCGCCCATCGTTGTCAAGAAGTCGCAAACAATCGCAATGCGCGGACGCTTCATTATCTCGCTCCTGTTTTATGTAATACAACACCGATTGTTTTGAAAAGTATCCGCAAGTCTAGCCAAAAACTCCAGTTTTGCGCGTAATAAAGTTCAAGCTCAATCCGTTCGTCGAAGCTCAAGTTGCTGCGGCCCGAGACTTGCCACAATCCAGTCACCCCAGACTTAACGCTATGCAATAACGCCGTACGATTTTTGCTGAATTTAACTTCTTGCGGCAGAATCGGACGCGGCCCGACTAAACTCAAGTCGCCGAGCAGCACGTTGATAAATTGCGGGAATTCATCAAGCGAAGTATTACGCAAGAACTTACCAAACCAAGTAATTCGCGGATCATCGGCGACTTTGTGATCGCGCCGGTATTCGGCGGCCAAATCAGGCCGATTCATTTCCTCAAACTCGATACTGGCGTCCTTTTTGCCGTACTGAGCACCCATAGTGCGGAACTTATAAAGGCGAATCGGCTTCGAAAAACGGCTCAAACGCTTAGAACGGTAAAAAATCGGTCCGGGATTGCAAATCTTTTGCAGCAGCGCGATTATTATTATAATTGATCCCCAGAGCGGCAAAGTAATAATAACGGCTATCAAGTCGAACAACCGCTTAGCAATTGCCCCCCAGCCGATGAGTGGTGTTTGGCTGACAGTAATCATCGGATAGCCGAGAAAGACATCGACGGTGTTTTTGCCAGTGTAAAATTCTGGCTCGCCAGGGATGAAATTATATTGAATGTGAGCAATTTGCGCAGCGCTTAAAATCTGGTGGTTGCGATCCTCGCTGGCATAAAGGTCGGTTTGAATAATAGTGCTGATATTAAGTTTTTTGATATCTTTGAGTGCTGTCTCGACGCGGCCGTAATGAACGATACCGAGATGCGGCGGCAACAATTTTGCCGGTCCGGCGAAGGCTACAATTTGATAACCAGATTTGTGGGTGGAGCCGAGGGACATCGCAATATCGGTCGTCGCATCAGAATTGCCGATTACCAACACTCGGCTGACACCGTGTCCGTAGCGGTATAACTCGTTGCGAATAGTGCGAATTATTTCGCGTACCAAAATAATGGCAATCGTTGAGCCGATTAAAACGTAAAGGGCGACTAACCTGGCCGGAAAAATATGCATACTAGTGAAGTATTCCCAGCCAATTACTAGCAGTATACCAATGAAAGTGCCGAGTGTTATGCGGCTCCATTCGACGAGGCGGCGGTTATAAATGCTCGGACTGTACAATCCGAGCGAAGCGAAAATCAGTATCCACACCGGGGTAATCACGGCAAAGCCGATAATATATTCGTAGGCGTAAACAATGTGCAAGAGTACGCGCTGGTCGACTTGAGTGCGAATATAATAGGCTGCGGCAAAAACAATTGCCAGCACTATCGCGTCGGCCGCCATCAGGATTAGGCTGTAAGACTTGGTGTTATGAGATGGCATTTGTCTTCATTATAACAACTTTCGTTATAATAGATAGCATGAGCAATCTCAATACCGATAATTTGGAGCGTCGGCTAGCTTCGGTAACGCTGGTGCTGTTGGCTGCGATCATGCTAGGTTTGGCAATTCATACGCCGTTGACGGTTTTGGCGAGCACGCATTGGCCGCTGGCTGCCTTGTATATCAAAGCTTGGAAAGAAGCGTTGCTAGCGGTAGCGTTTGTCCTGGTGATTATCCTGGGTTGGCGGCGCCATGCTTGGCGATTTTGGCTGCGCGATAAGTTGCTATGGTTGATTGCTGGTTTTGCGCTGTGGCATTTAATTTTAGTAGGAATATCGCTGACTGTGGGTAATTCAGCGACAACTGTGATTGCTGGCCTGGTAATTGATTTGCGCTGGGGTCTAATGGCGGCGACGATGTATGGTTTTATTTATCTCTATCCGCGCTATCAGCAAATTTTATCGAAGTGTATGCTGGCGGCGGCAGCGGTAATTATTGGTTTTGCTTGTTTGCAATTGGTTTTGCCGCGGGATTTCTTGACAGTATTCGGTTACAGTCAGGCGACGGTTGCACCGTATTTGACAGTTGATTCAAATGAGGCTTATGTGCGCTTTGGTAGCACGCTGCGGGGGCCGAATCCGCTAGGGGCGTACGCGCTTGGCGGGTTGGTGTTGGCGTCAACTTTTTTAGCGGCAAAATGGCGGGATAGTGCTAAGTTGCGCGTCTACGGCATTTTGGCGGCCGTTAGCTCTAGTGCCGCTCTTTATATTAGTTATTCGCGGGCGGCGATTCTGGGGGTTCTAGCAGCATTAGGCGGGCTTTTTGCTCATCAATATGGCCGGAAATTACCTAAAAAAGCTTGGATATCGATTGCTGCGGGAGTTTTAATTGCAGCTGCGGGCGGAGCTTATTTGCTGCGCGATACCAGCTTTATGCATAATGTGATTTTGCACGATAATCCTACTACGGGTGCTGTTAGAACCTCAAATGATGACCACCTTTCGTCGCTGCGCGATGGCGTCATCAAGGCAGCGCAACAGCCGTTTGGCGCTGGTATTGGTAGTACTGGGTCGGCATCGTTATTAGGTGATTCAGGGGTGATTATCGAGAACCAATATTTATTTATCGTACACGAAGCTGGTTGGCTGGGTTTGGTGATTTACTTGATGATTGTGATTATCGTTTTGCGGCGGCTATGGCGGCGGCGGAACGATTGGTTAGCGCTTGGTATGTTTTTGTCTGGAATTGGCCTGAGCATCGCTAGTTTGTTCTTGCCAGTATTTGCTGATGATGTAATAGCACTAGTTTGGTGGGGCTTGTCGGCGCTGATAGTGGCGCGACCGTTTGACCGGGAGCTGGTTGATTCGTTATAGTGAAGGTATGGCAGCGCAAGCTCAATCGGCGGCAATTAATCCGACCAAGAAGCAGTACGAGCTTTTACTATTTATTGATAACTTTATAAAAGATAACGGCTACGGGCCGAGCTATCGCGAGATAATGCGGGCGCTTAATTACAAAAGCGTTTCGACAGTGGCAGTGCATATTGATAATTTGATCTCCCGCGGCCACTTGCGTAAGCGTGACAATTCAGCGCGGTCGCTAGAGGTGATCGACGTGGCTGCGGCGCCAAAAACCACGCCAGAAGTTTTGGATTCGACAGACGCGATAGCTGAACGCTGTATTCGCGCTAAAATAGCCGATTTGCAGAAGCAAGACGACGATAAGGTACGCCGGGATATTCAAACGCTGCAATCGGCATTACAAATTCTTGGTTGTGAGGGGCCGCGTGAGACGGATAGCGCGTAAACCATCGTACCGCCGGCGTTATACTGTTACTAAAGCGGTGGTCCATGCCGCTAAATCTACTAAATCTAGCGCTTGGCGATTGCAATTGCGGCGTCTAGTTTATGGCGCATATCGGCAGGTCAATTACCAAGCTGCTTCATTGAAGATAAAATTACAACGTTTGTTACGCCATAAGTATTTCCGTAAATATGCAGTCGGTGCGGCAGCAAGTTTGACTTTTCTTCTAGTAATTGTACAGTTGGCTTATCCAAGCGATAAAACTTTACCGTTTGCGCACGTTGACGGATTAGCAATTGGCGGTATGGCTAAAGATGCGGCGGCTAAAAAAGCTAATCAAGCGTATAGCGACCATACTCTTAACATCACGATGAATAATTCAGACAAGCCGGCGGTTAGTATTAAGCTGCGTGATATTGCTGTCTCGGTTGATAATTCGCAGCGGATCAAGCAGTACGATTATCCTTGGTATGTGCGATTAGTGCCAACTTCATTGTTTTGGTATGGTTTGAATTATGGTTCGCCGCCAGCCCCTAAATTTGCCAGCCAAACGGATGCAGCTGTTAACGAAAAAATAGTTGCTCGCTGCCAAGTTAGCCCGACCAATGCTACACTTAAAGCCAAAGGGGCGCAGCTCGAGCTGCAGAGGTCTAGGCTTGGCGGTAAATGCGATGAGGCCAAAATCAAACAATCTGTTCGCGATATCAAACCAAAATTACATCAGCCGACAACTATTAATGTCAATAAAATAGATATCAAGCCAGCGGTGAGCGATGAAAAAGCTAAGCAATTGGCGCGAAAGCTAACCAAACATCTAGCGGGAGGTATTCAAATTAAAGCTAGAGACAAAACCGTCGCGGTCGATGCGCAGACAGTCTACGCTTGGCTTGACTTTACCGATAAAGATAAAGAATTGGTGGCTACGCTGAATGCTGAACGTACTAGCAAATGGCTGAATGATGAGGTAGCGAAAATTGTTACTGTGACACCTGGGGTGTCGAAAATTACCACGCATGACTTCACTATTGTTAGCAAGCAGACAGGTAGTTCAGGGCAAGCACTCGATGTGGCGGTAATGCTGCAGAAATTACAAAGTACAATCGACGGCGGCAGTTTGCAGCTTGATGCCGTTACCAAGGCTGTGCCGCCGCGCGAGGAATATACGCGGACATATAGCTCGAGCGATGCTGGCTTGTCGGCTTTGATGGAAAATTTCGCCAAAGACCATCCGGGGACTTACGGCGTGTCGATGATAGAACTTGACGGCAAAAAGCGCCGCGCCGAATACAATGGCGATAAGCAATTTGTAACAGCTAGCACCTACAAATTGCTAGTGGCTTATAGCTTGCTAAAGCGTATTGATAGCGGTGCGCGCAGTTGGGATAGCGATCAAGCATGCTTTAATAAAATGATTAGTTTGAGCGATAATGCTTGCGCGGAAAGTTTCTTGAACGCAATTGGAGTTAGTACTTTGACTAGCGAAGCTAATGCCATTGGCCTTAAGAACTCGACATTTATGAAAGGAGGCGGACCGTATACGACAGCAAATGATCAAGCCCTGCTGCTAGGTATGATTGCAACCGGCCAAAACTTTTCGAGCGCCAATCAGCAGCGCTTGCTAGAAGCTATGAAGAAAAACGTGTTTCGTAAAGGTATTCCAGCAGGTGTATCGGGGACGGTTGCCGATAAGGTTGGCTTCATGAATGGATTATTACATGACTCGGCGATTGTTTATGGTTCGCACGGTACGTACGTACTGTCAATTATGACTGATGGCGCTAGTTGGGAAGCGATTGCTGATTTGGCAAAACAACTTGATGCGCTGCGAGCACAGTAGACTTTACACCTTTTGTATAATAAGTTACAATACTGGTATCTGCGGTGACGTAGAATGTATTCCGGCATAGCTCAGTGGTAGAGCGGATGGCTGTTAACCATTAGGTCGCTGGTTCGAGCCCAGCTGCCGGAGCCAAATTGATAGATTAAATTGCCTGGTATACCGGGCAAACGGCCTCGACAAGTTAAGTCAAGGCCTTTTTAAATAGATTTTATAAATAGTTTACTATTGCAGCAAACATTAGGGTAAGCGTGTAATTTTCGTTGTATTTTATACTATAATACTTGAAAAAATTGTTAAGTAATGTTAGCATGAAAGCGTAAACTAAATTAAAACACAAATGTGTACAGGAGAAAAACAATATGGGTGTTCCCTATGTCAAATTGGCTAGTGCTGTGTCAGTGGCAGCCGTTGTTGGCGCAGTGGTATTTAACTCGCCAGCCAATGCTGCGCCGACTGCATTCACGTGGACGGGCGCTGCTGGCGACCACAAAATGTCAACTGCTGGCAACTGGAAAGACGGCCAAGTACCAACAGAGGGCTCTAAACTGGTGTTTACGTGTGCCAACGGAGCTAGTGAGACGATTCAGAATGATTTGAACGTTGCTTTGTCGGGCTTGGACGCTCAAAAAATGAACAATGTTACTGGCGGTCCGACATGCGCTAGCTACACGATTGATACGCTGAAATTTACATCGGATGCTGAGTTTAGTGGCGGACACACTAGCGCTGCCGATGAAGAGGGTAAAATCCCTAACATTTACGTTACAGGTGCTGTTACTGGCTTGTCAAACTTGAAATCTAACGGATTCGACGGCAAGTTCACTAGCAGGCCAACGATTAACCGTTTCGAGGTCGCTAATAGCGGATGTAATAATATAAGTTACTATATAAATGCTCCAGAGAAAGTTGTTGGCGAAAACGCTAGCGTACCGCTAGAAGGCGCTAATAATATTACAGTCAAGAGTGGCGGTCAGCTAGGAGTTAAATATGCTGATAACGAAACAAGCGCCAGCAAAATTACTTTCGAAAACGGCGCGATGATTTCCCATGGAATAAGTTGTTTGGGTTCTGGCGGCGGTTCTTCAAACGTGACAACAGTTCTATCTGGCGACATTGTACTCAATGGCAATGTTGAATATAAATTACTCTCGAATGTGACAGTGAAGATTACTGGCAAGCTCAGTGGTCCTGGTAAGCTGGTTGCTCATAAAGATAACAAGGGTACTCTGCTAGTTGAGTCTTCGGACAACACCAGCGGTACGCCGAATGGACAGCACGGTAATGCCCACGAAGCTAAGCTGATAAAATTGGACGGTGATAAACCTAATGAGCCAGTGAATGTAAAAAAAGGTGAAACAGTCTTGCTAAACGGCAGCCGTTCTGACGTTTATGTCGATGAGGGCGGTGTATTTGGCGGTAATGCTACGGTAAAGAGTCTTAATGTGGCAGGTGTCGTTGCTCCAGGTAATTCGCCAGGCAAGATTACTGTACTGAATGACTTCTATATGAACGGTACTGGCGTATACAAGGCAGAAATTCTAGATAAAGATCATTATGATCAGATTGTTGCGCAGAGCGTCCAGCTTAGCAACGGTGGTAGTTCTCCAAAATTAGAGCTGGTATATCTGCCTGGCGGTACCATCAAGAAGGGTGATACCTTTACGATTATCAACAATAACGGTAACGCTCCAGTTCAAGGGACATTCAATGGTTTGCCCGAGGGTGCAGAGTTCGCTGTGGATGGCGCAACCTTCAAGATTAGCTATGTCGGCGGCGATGGCAATGACGTTGTGCTAACGGCGCAGAATGATTCGACAGGTCCGAAAGCTCCAAATACGGGCGGTGAAAATGTAGCAGTTAATTTGGCTGGAACTATCGTTGGCGTGGCTTCGGCAGCAATCCTGCTATTCATGGCAAAACGAAAGAGTTTTGGCAAGAAATAACCAAGACTTATAACGATTAAGATTGGAGGCAGGCACGCCGTAAGCGGTTTGACGCGAGGCGTGCCTGTTAGCTATAATGAAGCAAGCAATGACGCAAAGAGAACGAGTTGCTCGTAGTCTGGAGGTACTGCCAAAAGCACGAGGCCGGGTAGTCGTACCGCGGCGCAGATTGGCGGATGATGTTGTAGCGGGCGCTGCTAGCCAGCCGAGTATGAAGCGAATTATGGATATCGCAGTGCAGCCTGCCTCGCCAAGTCCAAAAGAGCAGTCTCTCCAAAACAAAAAACCTAGAGATTATACGAGAATTAATAGAAAGCTGGCTCGGACAGCTCGCTTGCTTATTATTTATGAAAAACTAACAGCTGCTAGCCAAATGGGCGGCGAAAAACGCTCCACCAAGCGGCGCTTAAAAGAAATCATGAGCGGTAATTTTCGCAAGAAATTATCTGGTGTTGCGGCGTCGATTCTCTTGCTGGTTTCGGTATATTCACTGGTTGACTCTTGGCTGTTAAATAATCGGATAAAAGATACTGTAAATACAGCGACGGTGGCTGCACGCAGCGATAACCCGAATGATCGACGGAGCAATGAAGGTAAAGATGAAACAAAAGTTTCTGGCGACGCCATCGCTAAATACAAGGTAGCTGCAGATTTACCGAGAGTGATTACTATTGAGAAGCTAGGGGTTAAAGCTCGAGTATTGCCGATGAGCGTTAATGCCGACGGCTCAATGCAATCGCCTGTCAATATTTTTGATACAGGATGGTATACTGGCAGCGTCAAGCCGGGGCAGCCGGGATCATCTATTATTATTGGCCACGCATCTGGTATGACTTTGGGGGGAATTTTTAATAAGCTAGAGTCGCTAAATGTTGGCGATACAGTCAGTGTTGAACGCGGCAACGGCCAAATGTTGCGCTACCAAGTGGTTAAAAAACAAATAATTAAGCTATCTGATGTTGATATGAATAGTTTTATGCGTCCAGCTGATGGTGTGTCTGAAGGCTTGAATCTGATGACTTGCGCTGGGGAGTGGATAAAAAACTCGCAAACTCGCGATCACCGGGCGATGATATTTACCAAGCGAATATGATTAAACTAGTTGACTGTGTAAATGTAAATAATACAATGTAAAAACCTTGACTAGCACTATATATTGGGTGTACATTTGTATGTAAGCACTACATATGGTGTTTTCGTAAAACAAATACACGATTAAGTGTCGCTCCGCAGGGGTAGATCCGGAGCGTTTTAATGATGCATTCAGGAGGGTAATATGTATCAAACAATCAAAAAGCGCGACGGCCGTAAAGTGAAGTTTGACGCTTCCAAGATTACTAAAGCGATTGCTCGAGCTGGCGCTGAAACTGGCGAATTCGACGAAAAAGCCGCTGCTAAGCTTACCGATAAAGTACTTAAACAGCTAGAAGCTCGCCAGACGCGTCTAGTGCCGGGTGTTGAGGAAATCCAAGACATCGTCGAGGACACGCTGATTGATTCCAAGTTCAAGAAAACTGCCAAGGCCTACATCATTTACCGCGACCAGCATAAAAAACTGCGTGAAATTACATCCAATGCGCACGTCGATTTGATTGATAAATACGTCAACAACTTGGACTGGAAAGTCAAAGAAAACTCCAACATGGGCTATAGTTTGCAGGGCCTGAATAACTACGTTTCGGCGGAAATTACCAAGACCTACTGGCTGGATAAGATCTATTCGCCGAAAATCGGTCGGGCGCATAAAGAGGGTGATTTGCATATTCACGACCTCAATTTGCTGAGCGTTTACTGTGTTGGCTGGGATCTGATGGATTTGTTGCGTCAAGGTTTCACTGGTGTTAAAAATAAGGTCGCTTCCAAACCGGCCAAGCATTTCCGTTCAGCTCTCGGGCAGGTGGTCAATTTCTTCTACACTTTGCAGGGCGAGGCGGCTGGCGCCCAGGCGTTCTCTGACTTTGATACTCTCTTGGCGCCGTTCATTCGCGCTGATAAGCTGAGCTATGACGAGGTCAAGCAAGCGCTGCAAGAATTCGTCTTTAACGTTAACGTGCCAACGCGGGTTGGCTTCCAAACGCCTTTTACCAACATCACGCTCGATCTGGAATGTCCGAAGCATATGGCTGGCAACCCGGTGATCATCGGCGGCGAGATGCAGGATACCAACTACGGCGATTATCAAGAAGAGATGAATATGCTTAATAAGGCGCTGCTGGAGGTGCTGTCTGAGGGCGACGCCAACGGCCGAGTCTTTACCTTCCCGATTCCGACGGTAAATATCACCAAAGATTTCAACTGGGATAATCCGGTCATTGAAAATCTTTGGGAAGCCAGCGCCAAATACGGCATTCCGTACTTCTCCAACTTCATCAATTCCGACATGGATCCAGAAGATGCGCGCTCGATGTGCTGCCGCTTGCGGATCGATAATCGCCAGCTGGAGTATCGTGGCGGCGGTTTGTTTGGCTCGAATCCGATGACTGGCTCGATCGGCGTGGTGACGATTAATTTGCCGCGGCTGGCACTGAAATCAAAGAACGAGAAAGAGTTTTTCAAGGGCTTGGGCGAGCTGATGGATATGGCGCGCGACAGCCTAGAGACCAAGCGCAAGGTGCTGGAGCAGCTGACCGATTCGGATATCAGCCTGTATCCGTACACTAAGTTTTATCTGCGCGATATTAAAAAGCGCTTCAATGAATACTGGAAAAATCACTTCTCGACTATCGGGCTGATCGGTACTAACGAGGCAGCGTTGAACCTGCTGGGCGTTGACATTGGCACGGAAAAGGGTAAGGCGTTTGCCGAGAAAACGCTTGACTTCATGCGCGACCGTTTGGTGGAATACCAGAAAGAAACGGGCAATAATTATAACCTGGAGGCGACACCGGCTGAGGGGACGACTTACCGTTTGGCGCAGCTCGACAAGGCCAGCTTCCCTGACCGAGCGCACTTTGCCAATGGCCTCGGCGCGGCGGTTAAACATCCGTTCTACACCAATTCCAGCCACTTGCCAGTCAACTACACTGACGACCTGTTTGAGCTGATGGATTTGCAGGATAATTTGCAAACTAAATACACGGGCGGTACGGTAATTCACTTCTTCCTGGGTGAGCGCATGGATGATCCGCAGACGCTGAAAAAGCTGGTCAAGACGATTTGCGAAAATTACAAATTGCCGTATTTTACCTTTACGCCAAGCTTCTCAATTTGTGCTAACCACGGCTATATCGTCGGCGAGCACCCGGCTTGCCCGAATTGCGGCGAAAGTACTGAGGTTTACTCGCGGGTGGTTGGTTTCCTCCGTCCGGTGGCGCAATGGAATGACGGCAAGCAGGCTGAATTTGACATGAGGGAGCATTATGACGATGCCGCCGAACACCAGCGAGCTAGCGCCGTCGCTGTCCCAGCTTAAGGTGGCGATTGGCGGGATTCAGAAGCTGTCGCTGGTGGACTATCCAGGACACGTGGCGGCAGCGCTGTTTCTCTCGGGCTGCAATATGCGCTGCGGCTATTGCCATAATCCGGAGTTGGTACTGCCCGAACGCTTGGCGCTAAGTATTCCGGTCGAGGAGGCGATGATATTCCTAAAATCGCGCATTGGTCGACTAGACGGCGTGGTGATTTCTGGCGGCGAGCCGACAGTCAACGAGGATTTGCCGGTGCTGTGCCGGATGATCAAGAGCCTCGGTTTTGATGTCAAGCTGGATACCAACGGTACGCATCCAGATATAGTGCGCGGTATGGTCGAGGAGGGGACGATTGACTTCATCGCCATGGATGTCAAGGGGCCGCTGGAAAAATACGTAGAGATTGCAGCGCGGCCGATTGATCTAGCAGCAATCAAAGACAATGTGCGGCTGATGATTGATTCAGGGATTGGCCATGAATTTCGGACGACGATCGTTCGCGAGCAGCTGGAGGTGGCGGATTTTGAAAAGATTGGTGAGCTAGTCAAAGGTGCCAAGCGATTTGCTTTGCAGCATTTTCGCACTGGTACCACCATTAGTCCGAAATTTGCCAATTACCACACTTTCACTGACGAAGAATTTAGAGCCGCCCAAAAAATAATGGAAAGGTATGTCGAAGAATGCGTGATTCACTAACTGTCGAAATTGTGCGCGTGCGCCAGGAAAACCCCGAGGTGACGACACTGTATTTTGCGCGGCCGTTTGACTTTATGGCGGGGCAATATATCACGGTGTTCATTGAGGGCAGCCAGGTGCGCGAAGGCAAGGCCTATAGTATTTCTTCGCGCCCGCATGAGGAATTGATATCGATTACCGTGAAAAATGTTGGCGGTGAATTCTCGAGCTATTTGTGTTCGCGCCACGTTGGCGATACGCTGCACATTAGCCAGGCATACGGTGATTTCAATCCGCAGACTGAGCGGCCGCTAGTCGGCATCGCGGCGGGGTGCGGGCTGAGTCCGATTTGGAGTATTTTGGCGGACGCCAAGCAGCCGACCTTTCTCTATTTGAGTCAAAAATCACCGGAATATATGGTGTTCTCAGAGGAGCTAGCAGCCTCGTCCATTCAGGTCAACAAGTTTAGTACTCGTCAGCAGGTTGAGGAAACGGACGGCTGGCGGAACGGGCGGTTTGAGGTGGCGAACATTGTGAGCGAAGTGCCGAGTGAGGTGCACTTTCTGGTCTGCGGCAGTTTACCGTTTGTGCGCGATGTCTGGCAAAAGCTAACCGCCGCTGGTGTTGATGAATCGCATATTTCAACGGAGACATTTTTTGAGCAATGACTGGGGTGGCGACTACAGGAGAATTATCACCAACAGGAATTGATGGTGATGATTTTGACATTTTGTCGCTGAGAGGTGAGGATTTTTCGTCTGGCATTGGCGACATTGGTGAAGAGGTAAATGCTGATACGGACGAGGCGGCAAGCAGCTTTGATTTGGTGGCGGTGGCCAGCGGTGAAGAAAAGCTTGACACCGCGATGAGCGACACGAACAGCCAAGATAATTCAGAAACATTAACACCAGTTGATCCAGAATTGTGTGAAAAATTTGGGACAATTGCCTGTATTGGTTGTGATTTTGCGCTATTGTGCGCTGAACGTCAGGCGGCGATGGCAGCAAAGAGTAACGAAGACCAGCCCGATAAACAGCTCAGTACACTAGAGAAATTACTCCGAGAAGACGACGCGCCGGGCGAGATTGTCTGGGCGCAGCCTACGCCAGATGATGATGCTAGTAGAGAGCAGCTGCTGGCTGCCGAGGAGGAACAGTCAATAAACGATAGTTCAAATGTATTTGAACCCGAACCTGAGCCCGAAGACCAACCACTATCAGACACTCAACCATCTTCTCGGCCGTCTAACAAGCAAAAGGAGTCAGCTGCGGTAGCGCTATCTCAGGCTGCAGAGTCAAGAAGCTCAAAATCTTTGAATCACGAAGTAGACAGAAGACATAGCAAAGACGAAGAAAAATCGACTACAGCTCATATAGCTAATGTAGTGAAAAAAACAACGAGCAGCGATGATGGCAGTACTAATCTTGAGGCCAATTCTAATTCGACTGCTAAAGCGTCGAAAGAACCTCTTGCGCAAATCTACAGCGATAATATCAATGAGTACATCAGACAAGATGAATTACTGCGAGCAGTAGATCACTCGGATAAGCTTTTTTATCAGCAGACAACAACAGTACGTCGCGTTGCTCAAACAGCTCAGCATTCAAACGAACATGCCGACCAGGAGGTGTCGTCAGCTGTTAATACAACTGAACGAATCTCGTCAGCCAACACTCATCAGGCGATTGAAATACCTAAGCCAGAAGATACTGGCAGCGCTGTTGTAGCAACTCGCTCTCAGAAAGAGCCAGCGATAGAAAAAGTATCAAGCACGCTAATTGATGCTAATGATACTTTAGCCGACAGCGGGACTTCTACTGCGATCGACAGAGAAGATAGTACACAAGAGCCGCCAGTTCTAAAGCCAAAATCTATTAATACAGAGAATAATAATCTACTTAAAAAAACTACTCCGAAAAATATTACAACTAGGCCTAATAGTGATTCATCAACAGATTTTGAAGTCTCAGCCGAGATGTCTTTAGAGGCTAAAAAAAATCCGTCGATAGATAAGCAAAACCCGTTAGCTGACGATAAAAAGGATAATATTAGCTCTCCTTCCGCGGTTGAATCTGTTGATTATTCCAGAAAAACTCTGCCAGAAACTCGATTGGTAAACGATGTACAAAATACATCAGATGGAGAGGATTCAGCCGTAAAGCTTGTAGAGAAGGAAAGTGCGCCGTCAAAAAAAGCAGTTGTTAAAAATCATAATACACATTACAGCGATAGTGCTAGTGCGTTTAATCAGATAGAGCAGGTAGAAACGGTCGCAAATGCTCCTGCTGTAAAATTGCCTGCAGAAACTGCTAGTTGGGCTAGCGAAAATGAAATCTTTGTAGTTGACCGGGAAGAAAGTTTTGCTAATAACCATAGAGACGAGTCTATGCAGCGTGAGGCAGTATTAATAGATAGCGATAATGACTTGCCGACTTTACCACAGAACGAACTAACGCCAAAAGTTAATATTGAGCAAGACCTGGAGCCGAAAAATACTACTGAGATAAATATTCAATTGCGTTCTGACCGGTCCTCTGAGCGATGGCCAAAATTGGATGAGATGGTAAATTCAGTGTTGCCACCGAGCGGGTCTTTAAAATCTGAACTATTATCTAAACTGGATAAGACGTCAAGCAGCTTGCAAGAGCATGACGAGAGACAAACCTCTGAACTATGGCCTAAGCCGGATGAGGCGTCAAATCAATCGATTGATCAAGTGGACTTTGAAGACGACAAACCAGTTCGTCAAAAAGCTCAGCAAACAAGAATCACACAACCAAACGAAAACGACACAATATACGTTGATTTGAGGAATGAGCATGCTAGCAGCGAGGTAGACAGTCTGCACAGCGAACCAACTGCGGACTATGCGAATCAAATAGAAATGAATAATGATAATGATAATGACTTGAATTGCCAACTAAATGATAATAGCGGCAGCCAGGCGGAAAAACTACATAAGGTTGCTTTTGCTCATCCCTTAGCGGCGTTATGGACCGATGACAGCCGGCTAAATCCAGAAAATAATAAAATCTCAAAGGGTAGCAGTACCAGTGTTACTTCGTGGCTGACAAAATTGGTTGGTGCAGTAGCAGTTTATGTGGCTTGCAGTAGGCGGGAAAGTACGCTTGGTGTTTCTAATTAGACATTGTAAAAACCTTAAGTTATAATAAATATATGTCCTGTGATGGTACGCCACCAGTGAATACACCAACTATTTTGAATTTTAGCGCCCCTTTGGGCGTCTTTTAATTATGAGGAGATATATGAACAGTAATAAAAAAGTTAATCTTAAAAAAGTGATACTATCTGCAGCTATTATCCTGCTGACTTTAGCAGGAGTGTTGGTTTATGCGTTGTCTTGGCAAGGTGATACGAAGGACATTGAGGCGGTGGCGGATAGTTTTAAGCCGTTAGATGGTTGGCAAGAGGCGGAGCGTGAGGTTGTGACGCCAAAAATAATATGTTTGATGGGAAATTGTCCAGAAGTTTATAAGTCGTGGAAGTATAAAAAATCTGTAGATTATGACGATATTAAAAAATTTGCTGGTTACGATGAGCTGTTAGGCGTAGACGATAGGTGCAAAAACAACAATCTTAATGTCTGTGAATTTAGCGGAAAAAGAAATGGATACCAGTATAGAATACATGTTTCGCGTCGTGACAACGTGACAAACGTAGGGTTAAACGTAAGGAAAGGGGGTTTTGTTGATAATGTCAACTAACTATACACTTTAATACTTAAGATTACTTCAAATTGTGGGAGCGGAAGTTTTATGAATAAGCAAATTGCAATAATTTACGTACTCATAGCGTCTATGATTCTTAATGTGTTTGTATCTAATTTTGATGCTTTAGCAGCGAATATTGACAATAAATGCACGCTAGTTACGGGTATATTTGCTAGAGGATCTGGTCAAAAGGTTGGTCAAGACAGAAATGAAACCTCGCGTTTTAGGAATCAGCTGCTATCTAGAATTGGCGACGAGTCTAAGTTAAACTTCTACGAGCTTGGTAGTGAAAGCTATGGCGGCAATCAATATCCAGCGGTTGACGTCAGTAATGTTTGGAATGGCAATGCTATTGGCGCCAAGATTAGTGGTGGTATGGGAAACGCTTACGGCAAAAGCGTGAAAGAAGGCGTTGCAGAATTACGTACTTATCTAGATATTCGCCATCGAAAATGTCCTAACGAATTTTTCATTCTAGGTGGTGTTTCACAGGGTGCGCAGGTAGTTGGCCAAGCATTGCCAAGTATCTCGTCTGGCGTCAAGAATAAAATAGTCTTTAACATGCTGTTTGGCGATCCTAAATTATATTTGCCAGAGGGCGAAGGGATATTTCCGCCAGCTTGTCGTAACGAGAAATTATCAGCTTATCGGCGCGAAATTGCTAATTGCCATGTTGACAACGGCGCACTTGGTGCCCGAAAACCGTTTTTGCCGAGCGAAGATAACTCAAAAACTGGGTTATGGTGTCTAGCTAACGATTACGTTTGTGGTAGTTCAAAATTTGTGTGGGACGTCGAGGGTCATGGTAAATATGCTAACAACAACGGACCGATTGACGATGGTGTTCGCGAAGCGGTTAGCCGATTAAAAAAGGTCATCAAGACTACTCTACAAAGTGATACAAAGATCAATGACAAGCCTTCAAACAATAATATGGGCACTACTGGGACTGACGTGGTGTTTGTTTTGGATACCACTGGGTCGATGTCGCCATATATCGATCAGATGAAAACCTTCATCAGAAATTATAGCTCAAAGATTAAAGAAATAAACGGACGAGTTGGTCTGGTGGTGTATCGTGATGCTGGTGATGAGTATACCGCTAAGAAATTATCAGATTTGCAGTTAGATACTACCGACATGCTTGGTAAGCTTGAAGATATCTCTATTGATGGCGGCGGTGATGATCCAGAGGCGGCATTGCACGCTAGTATGGTGGCCATGAACGAGATGAAGTGGCAGAAGGGAGCGACAAAAGCAATCATTCTATTGACTGATGCCGGCTATCATGAGCCAGATAGGGTTGATGGTTCGACGCTGGCGGCTGTGGCTAAGCGTTCGTTGGAGATAGATCCAGTCAATATTTATCCAGTTGTAGAAAAACACCTGGAAGGTTCGTATGAGGATATGGCCAGCCAGACCACTGGCCAAGTAATTGTTAGCGGTGGTGAAAATGACACCATTGCTGCGCTAAGTAAAGCCTTAACTAAAATTAAGAATCGTCCGAACGCCAAACTGAAAATTGGCGAATATTATGCGGAGGTTGGGCAGAAGATTACCTTTGATGCCAGTGATTCGTACGTAGTTGATGGTAGTATTACAAAGTACGAGTGGGATTTTGATGGTGATGGTAAGATCGATCAAACGACAACAAGTCCGGTTGTCAGCCATGTCTATAATGAAAAGTTTGATGGCATCATGCAGGTGCGAATGAGCGCTAGCAACGACACAGTGTCAAATATATCCGCGCCTGTTAAAGTTGGTATAAAACCTAATTTGCCTGTTGGTCCTGGGGCGCCTCAGGTTTCGGCAAAAATTATTGAGCGAAATGGCAATAAGGCGACAATTCGGCTAAATTGGCAGCCAGTTGATGAATTGTCCTCGCGCTGGCTGATTCGTCTGGATGACAATAATCTTGGTTGGGCTGTTGGTGAACAGCGACAACTTGATATTACCGATGTAGACGTATCGACGAGTAGAAAAGTCACGGTGACAGGCATCAAAGCTGACGGTTACGCCGGCAAGCCTGCAACCATACAAGTTGATAACGAGATACCTGCGCCTAACCCTGAAGGGCCAATCTCTCGGCCATGTCCTTATAAAATTAGAGTAGGTTTATTTACGATAGCCTGCCGTTACCAAAAGGTAACGTTTGGCGGCTGGTCATTTTATTGGATGGTTTGGTATATCGTTAGAAGTTAAGTATGTGTAGAGAAGTAATAATTTCATTAGCATAGTATAATTTTATATATGAAGCTGTCTGATCGTCATCCCAACGACCGTCCCCGCGAGAAATTAGCGCGGTATGGTACGGCGCGGCTGAGTGACTTGGAACTGTTGATGGCGATTATTGGCAGCGGCAATGCTCGGGCGGATGTCGGTAAGATTGCGCGCGAGGTGCTGAAAATTTTGCGTCAAAAAGGCGGTGATGTCTCGTATGATGATCTGCGTGGCGTGGTTGGTTTGGGTGATGCGAAAATCCCGGTGATTTTGGCGAATTTTGAGTTGGCACGGCGCTATTTGATGGACGACGAGCGCCCGGTGATTGATTCGCCGGAAAAGGCGGTCGAGCTTCTGGCTGACATTCGTGATAAAAAGCAGGAATATTTCGTCTGTCTGACGCTGGATGGTGCGAATCGTTTGATCGCCAAGCGGGTGGTGACCATCGGCACGCTGACCGCCAGCTTGGTACACCCGCGCGAGGTCTTCGCCGACGCCATCGCCGACCGTGCGGCCTCGATCATCGTGGCGCATAATCATACGAGTGGGAGCTTGGAGGCGAGTCAGGCTGATAAAGACGTTACCAGCAGGCTGGCGGAAGCGGGAAAACTACTTGGTGTTACGCTTAATGATCATATTATCGTTACAAAAGCTGACTACAAAAGTCTGCTACACTCAGAGTAAACGACCCCCAATCTGATATAATTTATCTATGAATACGAGGGAGCTTGAAAAGCAGTTGTGGACTGCGGCGGATAAACTACGGGGTAATATTAGTTCGTCGGACTATAAATATGTGGTACTGGGGCTGATTTTTCTAAAATATGTTTCAGATGCGTTTTCGGTACGATATCAGGCAGCGATTGATGAGAACTATGATCCTGAAGACCGGGATTGGTATTTGGCGGAGAATATTTTTTGGATTCCCAAGGAGGCTCGTTGGGAACACCTGGTGGCGAGCGCCAAGCAGCCAGAAATTGGCGTGCTAGTCGATAGTGCCATGGAAGCAGTTGAACGCGATAATCCAAGTTTGAAAGGTGTTTTGCCGAAAAATTATGCTCGTGAAGCTCTGGATAAGCGTCGATTGGGTGAACTCATTGATTTATTTACCAATATCAAATTCGACACTGCCAGTTCCAAAGACTTGCTTGGTCAAGTGTACGAATATTTTATGGGTATGTTTGCTGACAGTGAGGGTAAGCATGGTGGTGAATTCTACACGCCGCGCTCCATCGTGAAATTGCTAGTAGAAATGCTTGAGCCATACAGCGGGCGCGTGTACGACCCATGTTGCGGTAGCGGCGGTATGTTTGTTTGGAGCGAGAAGTTTGTCGAGGAGCATGCTGGACGTGTCAGTGACATTGCGGTGTATGGTCAGGAATTCAACGAAACGACTTGGCGACTCGCTAAAATGAACATGGCAATTCGGGGAATTGACGCGAATATTAAACGCGGCAACACCCTGATGGACGACCAGCTTCCTGACCTGAAAGCTGATTATATCTTGGCTAATCCGCCGTTTAATATTAGTGACTGGGGTCAGGAGCACTTACAGGCTGACCCGCGCTGGAAGTATGGCCTGCCGCCAAAGGGTAATGCTAACTTTGCTTGGATTCAACATATGATTCACCACTTGAGCCCGCGCGGTACGGCAGGTTTTGTGTTGGCAAACGGCAGTATGAGCAGTCAAACTGGCGGTGAAGGTGATATCCGCAAGCAGTTGGTACTCAATGATATGGTTGACGCCATCGTCACACTGCCGAGCCAGTTGTTTTTTAACGTTGCTATACCATGCTGCTTGTGGTTTGTGTCGCGTGATCGTGCCAATCGTCACGGCAAAGTGCTGTTCATCGATGGGCGTAATTTGGGTAAAATGGTAACCCGCCGCAACCGCGAACTGACCGAAGAAGACATTGCCCGGGTAGCGAAGACATATCATGATTATAAAACCGCCAGTGCGGATTACACTGACCAGCCGGGTTTCTGTAAAGCCGCTGATCTAGAAGAAATTAAGCAGCATGACTATGTACTGACGCCTGGTCGTTACGTTGGTATTGAGGAGGCCGAGGAAGATGATGAACCGTTTGCCGAGAAATTTGCTAGGTTGACAGCCGAGCTTGAAGGACAGTTTGCGAAGAGCTGTGAGCTGGAGGTAAAGATAAAAGAGAACCTTGCCAAAATAGAGAAAGAAATCAAATGACGAGTGGCGACAACCCGAACAGCGAGATGGTGGTGTATGTTGGCGATGATGGTAGGCTACAGATTAATGTAAGGTTCCAAGGTGAAACAATATGGCTTACTCAAGCTCAGTTAGCCAACCTTTTTGATACCTCGCGACCAAATATTACCATGCATATTAAGAATATTTTTGATGAGGGCGAGCTAAATGAGACTTCAGTATGTAAGGATTTCTTACTAACTGCTACGGATGGTAAGAAATATACCACGAAGCACTATAACCTAGATATGGTAATTGCGCTTGGTTACCGCGTGAAATCAAATATAGCGACGAATTTTCGTATCTGGACTCCTGTGCAGAAGATGGTTGAGGGGAAGAGATGAAAGAATTAACAAGCGAACAAATTCTAGAGCATTTGCGCAATAATACTATTTTGCGCAACAATCAGCTGTCAATGCTCGTGAAGCTACTAAATTCACTGAAAGAAAATACAGTTTTGGCAATTGATGGCGCATGGGGATCTGGCAAAACGGTGTTTGTAAAGCAGCTACTCATGCTGTCTGACGATACCATTCAAGGTTATGGTCATAATACTCTTGATGAGACTGCAATCAACCTTTTGCGAGAAAAACAAAAAACTTTCTATTTCAATGCGTGGGAATATGATTATCTTGGCGACGCGCTTAGTGCTATGTTGCTAAAGTTGATAGCAGACGATGATGAAAGTCTGAATGCGGCCTCGATAAAGAAGGCTGTTAGCATGATAAATATATCTGCAGGATTAAAGAACATAACCCATGATTTTATAGACATTGACAATAAAACTCGGAAGACTGACCTCGTCAAAGCGGTAAAAGATCAAGTAAATCGACACGATGCAGTAAATGAGTTCCTCAATAAGCTAAAAGGTGATTCCGAGAGACTCATTTTTGTCATTGACGAGCTTGATCGCTGTCGTCCGTCTTTTGCTGTCGAGTTGCTAGAAGTTGTTAAGCATTATTTTATGCGTGATGATGTGACGTTTATCATTACGACAAACGTTAATCAACTTTCACATACAATTAAGAAATATTACGGAAGTGACTTTGATGGATATGCGTATCTAAATAAATTTTTTGATTTTACGCTTGACTTGCGTAAGGTGAGTATCGAAATGTATACAAGAAGCGTGCTTGACTGGGCTGATGACGGTATGATAGTTAATGGAGTTGCGCGTGACGCGATAGAGTATTATGGCTTTGAGATGCGTGAAATTAATTCGTACTATTCATCACTTCAATTAGTAAACCGGTTTCTAGCAAGAAATAACAACTGGAGGAAGGACCAATATCCGACACAACTTGTATTCGTACCTCTGGCTCTTGCGCTAAAAATAAAAAACGATAGGTTATATGAACAATTTACATCGGGCAAAGGTGAGGGTGCACTAAGAGATTTTGCTGCTAATTCATACAGTACTCTTGGATATGCAGAGAAGCTTGTAAATGAGGATCGTTCAATCTTATCGCAAGAGCAGATTAAAGGAATGGCGGTAGACGCACTAATAGTGGAATACAAAAATATCTTTGCTTCTGAAGGAAGGGGGCGAAGCGGTGAAAACCTACAAGATTTTCATGAAGCGATTGCTCTTATTGGTTCATATACAACGATCTCTGTAGAAGGTGATGAGCAATGATACAAATGGTTTCGTTGGGCGATATCTGTGATATAAAAATTGGTCGTACTCCGCCTCGTAAGCAACCGCAATGGTTTAGTGAATCTCATGGTATAAAGTGGGTTTCAATTAAAGATATGGGGAATACGGGCAAATATATCAGCCAAACGAGTGAGTTTCTGACAGCGGATGCTATCAAGAAATTTAATATCCCAATTATTCCAGCGGGTACTCTTTTGATGAGCTTTAAGCTAACCGTTGGGAGACTTGGTTTTACAGAATATGACATGTGTTCCAATGAGGCTATAGCTCAATTACCTATAAAAGGCCCAGATATGGTCGATAAGAATTATCTGTATTACTATCTAAAAAACTTTAATTTTGACTCGCTTAGTTCAACTTCGTCTATAGCTACGGCGGTAAATTCAAAAACAGTGAAGAATATATCTGTTAACCTACCGCCACTCGACCGACAAAAGAAAATTGCCAATATCCTCGGCAGTCTTGATGAAAAAATTGAGCTCAATCGCCGCATGAACGAAACCCTCGAGCAGCTCGGTCAAGCTCTCTTTCGTCATTATTTTGTCGATAATCCTGAGTCTAAAAACTGGAAGAAAAGACCACTGGGAGAATTCTTTCCAGTTAAGACGGGTAAAAAGGATGCAAATTTTGGGATCAAGGATGGTAAATTTCCATTCTTCACATGTGCGCAAACAATTTCACGCGCGCCTAGTTACTCTTTTGATGGATCGGCTATATTGGTTGCCGGAAATGGGGACTTTAACATTAAGTACTATACGGGTAAATTTGAAGCTTACCAGCGTACGTATGTATTAATACCCCATAACGAAGAATTGTTAGGATTTTTATACTTTTTAATGAAGAAAGATTTGTCGCTTATTACGGGCGGTTCGCGCGGCTCGGTAATAAAGTTTATCACAAAAGGAATGATCGAAAATTATCGTGTAGAATTGCCGGATGATAATAATCTTGCTGCTTTTGCGCCAATATTTAGCGAACTACTGGCTTTAATATCGCATAATAATGAGCAGGTATATAATTTAATTGCCCTTCGCGATACGCTTTTGCCTCAGTTGATGTCAGGAAAAGTTGGTCAAATAGTATGATAAGGCCGATAGTGTTTGTGGATACAAATGTAGTTGAAAACAAGGGGTCCGCTCAGTATTTTTTAGGCGGTCGTTCTGATTTGGAGAAAATAAGCAGAAGAGCAGACATAGGTTTACCTCGAGTGGTCTACGATGAGATTAGCAGACACATCTGTAAATACCTAATTAACCAAAAGGATAGTCTCCGAAAAAATCCACACCGGCATATTCTAAATATAGAAGATTGTGTAATTGACAATATAAACTCCAAACAGCTGGTCGATGATATAGCAAAAGATGAGTCAATTGGATACGATATTATAGACTTAGTTGATGAGAATAAGGCTTACAAAGAAATATACAACCATTCAATTATGGGTACTCCGCCGTTTGAAAAGAGCGGGGATAAGGGGTTTAAAGACACGCTTATCGCAAAAACAATTGATCAATACGTACTAGCAAATCCTGAGCGTAAAATATTTTTAATGACTCGGGATGATAGGCTAAAAGAGTATTTCGAAGAAAATGATAGAGTGTTAATCATTGATAATTATGATGATTTCGATAGGGAATATAGTGACGATAAGTTGACAGAAGAGGGAGTGATGGAAAGAGTATGGGATTATCTTGCGGAGACTGGTTTGACCGTTTTGATGAATAAGCAGCCTGACGATATATGGTTAAACCATGAAGGGAATATTGTTACATACTTTATTGATGAGAATTTATATTTACTAATTGACTCGACTGCGCGCGAACCAATATCATCTATTAGTGAAGATATCAATGAGGCATTAATAAGTTTAGAAGGGGTTAACTCGTTTGCTAATGCGCATATTGCAGTCGCTGAGGTTGATGGTGTATTTGATTACTACAATCTACAAAGTATTAAACAAATAGCACACACACTAACTTCAAATAATCAAATTTATAATATCGGAAAAGATGATGATATTGCTCAATTTGCCGCAAAAGTACTCGAAGTATTGAGGGAAAACGGAGAATTGGAATTGGCGGGAGATTTAGGAAATATGTATCAATTAAATCAACCAAAATAAAATAAATTAATTTGAAAAGAGCCGACGACCATACTCGACTCTTTCCGACCCATATATCTATTAATAGTGGTACCTAAATTCAACCACTGGGTCAGTTTGCCACTTCCAGAAGAAAGTAATATCTTCGCCGAGTTGTTGATTTGGTATCTCCATTACTGGATTTGTGCCGTCGCCAAAAGGATTAGTGATATTGTAGGTAATATCTTGTGGCTTGATAACCTCGTCTCCCTTGAATAGGGCCGTGAGCGTCAGCGGCACTCTGCCGCCAGCCATACTAAACGCCGGTAGCGGAGAATAGGCTTTGAATGAATAGTGCTTCACCCCATCTTCACCAGTGACTTCATCAATGACAGCCGATAACTGAATCTTGATAGTTGCCTGACCTTGCGGCAACTTCAGTTTTCCAGCCCTAAACTGTTTGGCTATGGACTTTAGCTCTTTGTTAGTATCGTATTGATCCTCAGACAGACCAATCTTTTGCAAGTATGGCTTGATCCTGGATAGATCGCCTTTTATACGACCCACTTGTGCTATCCGCTCACCATAAGCCTGCTCTCCAGCTGAGATGACAGCAATTGATGCGCTGAACTTGACCGTTGAGTAGGGTAGGATAAACTCTACCTCGCGCTCTTGGTCGTTGTTGACCGTGAAAACAGTCGTTATTTCAGCCGAGTCATATGTTCCGCCCATTTGCGATGTTGGCTCGACGACGACAGTCGTGTGTTGTTTTAATATTTGTAGATTGAGGATAGAATCCCCTAGAGTCAGTTTATCCATAAAACTTCTCATCTTTCTCCAGGTCTAAGCCTGGCCTAATATTATTATTTGTGGTAAGATGAGAAGCACATATATGACCGCTAGTCTGTTATGTGCTTGACACCAGTTACCACGCTGGTGTCTTTTTCGAAGTTTACCCTCCGAAAACTCCGCCTTATCTTTATTTTGATGAAGCGTTGATTTAAGTATATTACGATTATTTAATATATGCAAGTCGTTTGCATTGTAATTTGTACAATCTGTGCTTCGTGTGCTACACTTAAAATAATGAATGATATCCAAGCAAAAGTTTTAGAGATAGCAGAAACAAAAGATTTAGGCTCTATTACCTACTATAGGCTGTCTAAGATGCTGGGTGTCGATCACCCATATCGAGTAAAGTATGCCATTGACAAACTTATAGAAAAAGGTTTACTAACCGCTAAATCAGATGGTTCAATAACTAAGGCTATCTCTAGTGGACTAGAAGGGTTGATAAAGATTCCATATTATGGAGAGGTGAACTGTGGTGACGCTACGGCACTTGCTGAAGATAGAATTCAAAGCTATTTAGAGATTTCACCTTCCGTTATTGGAGCGGCTGATGTAAGTAATCTCTTTGCTTTAAAAGCCTCTGGCAATTCTATGAATAAGGCTGACATTGGAGGTAGATCTGTTGATAATGGGGATTATGTTATTGCTCGAAAGAAAGATAATTACTGTCCAAAGAACGGTGATCATGTTATTTCGATTATTGGCGGAGCGGCAAATCTTAAGAAATTCCGCAAAGATACTAAGAACCGGCAAATTATTTTAGAATCAGAGTCTACAGAGGGTCTGCCACCTATAGTCATTAGCGAGCAAGATATAAACAATTTGAGCGCGTACAGCATAGCCGCTAAGGCGGTTGCTGTAGTGAAGATGGCGTAGGGGTTGGGGTTGATTTGTGCTACAATAGTCCCAAAGTTTGGAAATTATATTTTAATAGTAGAAAATATTGAATAAATACGTATGACCGAATCTCAAATCGAACAATACGCGCTTGATATTCTGGCTAATCTCGGCTGGCAAGTTCTACACGGACCAGATATTGGTCCGGATGGTGCTGCGGTTGAGCGTGAGCTCAGGCAGGTGGTGTTGCCGGAGCGGCTGCGGAGTGCTTTGGTACGTCTCAACCCGCACATTCCAGAATCAGCCTTGAAGGAGGCGATGCGGCGGTTGACGCAGATTAGTAAACTGAGCTTAGTTGAGAATAATCACGATTTTCATCAGTTGTTGGCAGCGGGCGTGCCGGTGCAATACCGTACATCAAGTGGCGAATTGAAACACGATATCGTGCGGGTGGTTGATTTTACCTCGCCACACAACAACGATTTTGCGGCGGTCAATCAGCTGACGGTTCTGCAGGGTGACCATAACCGACGGCCGGATATCGTGCTGTTTGTAAATGGGCTGCCACTGGTGGTGATTGAGCTGAAAAATGTGGCCGATACGAAGGCGGATTTGGTAGCGGCGTATCAGCAAATCCAGACGTACAAGCGCGATATTAGCGATTTGTTCCGCTTTAATGAATTATGTGTAACGAGCGACGGACTAGAGGCGGAGATGGGCACGATAACCAGCCCGCTGGAACGAATGATGCCGTGGAAGACGATTGATGGCGAGAAGGAGGTTGGCAATGTGCCGATGTTGGAAGTGTTGCTGCGTGGTGTGTGCACGCCTGAGCGCTTGCTGGATGTGGTGCAGAATTTTATCGTATTTGAGCGGAGCGACGGCGACAAATTGATTAAGAAAGTAGCTGCTTATCATCAATACTGGGTGGTGAATAAGGCGCTGGAACGGACGCTGACAGCTAGTAGTGAACGTGGCGATCAGCGGGCCGGCGTGGTTTGGCATACGCAAGGGTCGGGCAAGAGCTTGAGCATGGTGTTTTATACTGGCAAGCTGATGAAGTCGCGCGATTTGCATAACCCGACCATCGTGGTGGTGACTGATCGCAATGATCTTGACGGTCAATTATTCGGTACGTTTAGCGCCTGTCGCGAGCTCCTGGGGGAAGATCCAAAGCAGGCTGATTCACGCAGTGAACTCAGGAAACTGTTGCAGCGCCAAGCGGGCGGAATTATCTTCACGACAATTCAGAAATTCTCGCCTGAGGATGACGAGGATAAATTGCCAATTTTGACCGATCGACGCAATGTCATCGTGATGGCAGATGAGGCGCACCGTAGCCAATACGGTTTGAAGGCACATGTTCGAGCCAGCGACGCCCAATTGGTGTATGGTTACGCCAAGTATATGCGCGATGCTTTGCCGGGTGCGAGCTACATTGGCTTTACGGGTACGCCGATTGAAACGGATGATAAGTCAACGCCAGCAGTGTTTGGCGATTATATCGACATTTATGATGTCGAGCAGGCGGTGAAAGATGGCGCAACGGTGCCGATTTATTATGAGAGTCGGCTGGTTGATTTGAATATGGACGAGGCTACACGGCAGTGGCTGGATAGGGAAGTTGATGATTTGCTGGAGGGTGAAGAATTGAGTCGTCAGGATGCATTGAAGGCCGAGTATGCACAAAAAGAAGCCATCGTTGGTAATAGCGAGCGGCTGAATACTATCGCGCTGGACGTCATTGAGCATTTTGAGGCTCGGCAAAGTGTGCTGAGCGGTAAGGGTATGATCGTGACGATGAGTCGCGGTATCGCGGCTGATTTGTATGAAAGAATCGTGGCGTATCGGCCAGATTGGCATAGTGATGATGACGCACGCGGCGCGATCAAGGTGATCATCACTGGTAGTGCTAGTGAACCTGACCATTTGCAGCCGCATATTCGTAATAAACAGCGAATTAAGGCAATCGAAAAGCGCATCAAAGATCCGAATGATCCGCTTGAATTGGTGATTGTGTGCGACATGTGGCTGACGGGATTTGATGTGCCGAATATGCACACCATGTACCTGGATAAACCGCTCAAAGGGCATAATTTGATGCAAGCGATTGCCAGGGTAAATCGAGTGTTCCCTGGAAAAACCGGCGGTTTGGTGGTTGACTATCTGGGTGTGGCAGGGGCGCTGCGCGATGCTATTTCTGACTATACGCAAAGTGGCGGGCAGGGTGCACCGCAGCTTGATATTACTGAAGCTGTGGCACAGATGCAGATGCGTTATGAGGTGGTGCGCGATTTGTTTGACAACTTTGATTATCAGCGATATTTTACCACACCAACTAGCCAGCAACTGCAAATTATTTTGGATGCCGAGGAATATATTTTAGGGTTGGAAGACGGTGAAAAGCGGTTGAAGCAGCATGTTTTGGAACTGAGTAAAGCCTTTGCGCTGGCTATGCCGAGGCCCGAGGCACTAGAAATTCGCGAAGAAGTGGCGTTGTTTCAGGCGGTGAAAGCCCGGCTGGAGAAAGTGTCCAGCTCAGCGGTAGTGACTGATGCTGAGTACCGAAGTGCGCTAAAACAAATTGTTGATAAAGCGATTGCACCAGTCGGTGTAGTTGATGTGTTTGAGGCGGCAGGGTTGGAAAAGCCGGAATTATCGATTTTGAGCGATGAGTTTTTGGCCGAAATTCGTCATATGGAGCGCAAGAATTTGGCGGTGGAAGCTCTGCAAAAGTTGCTCGCTGATGAAATTAAGCTACGATTTTCGAGAAATTATGCCAAGGATACGAAGTTCTCTGACTTGCTCAATCAAGCCTTGACGCGGTATAGAAATGGGACGATCGAGGCGGCGCAGGTGATCGAAGAGTTGATCAACATTGGACAGAAAATTCGCCAGACTGTCGAGAACGGAACGGTTGATGGTCTAAGCGAGGATGAGATTATTTTTTATGATGCGCTGGTTGAAAATGGTAGTGCCCGCGAAGTGCTGGGTGACGCACAACTGCGCGATATCGCAAAAGTATTGTTAGAGCAAGTTCGTCGTGATGCCACGATTGACTGGGCGGAGCGTAAAAATGTTCAGGCAAAATTGAAAGTTAACGTTAAAAAGACTTTGGCAAAATATGGCTACCCGCCAGATCAGCAGGCGTTGGCAACTGACATGGTATTAGAGCAGGCCAAGCGCTATGGTAACGAGTGGAGTCATAAGCGCGCGGCGTATGACGCTGGCGGAGCGAGTTTGCTGGATTGATAAATTAATTATGGTAAATCAGGGTACAATATGTATATGAGTAAGTCTAAAAATCCTATCACCATCGCTCGTGCCGTCATCCGCATCGGCGATGCCGCCAGAAACGCTAAGGATTATAGCTTGCTGGGCGCGCTGCATGAGATGGTGGAGCAATTGTCGCAGCATGACGTTAAAGACACTGACGTCGATATGGATTTGTTGCTGGAATATGTCGAGGCGGCAGATGGTTGCGACTATTGCCGAGCGGGCGACGGTAAGCCAAGTGTTGACAAATTGACAACAAAAATCAATCAGCAGCTAGCGCGTCGCGGCCAGGCGCAGGTGGAGGCGAGCGATCAGTCAGTGTTGAAGTTTGAGCCAGTGGTCCATCTGGTGACGGCGGCGTATGCTAAAAACGAAGATGGCGTGACATCGGGTTTATCGATAGCGCTGGTCGTTAATCAAGATGGTTCGGTAGATCTGCCGCGCGACCATTTTCTGAATGCAGAACTGCTCGATTATTTCGATGAAAATCGGCCAGTTAATTGGCGCTCGGTCGAGCGTGATTTGCCGTCAAAATTGCATGGTTACCGCTTGGTGGCAGGTTCGTTAGAAGTGCAGGAGATTTTGCCGCGGGAGCTGGAGGTGATGTCGTTTTAGTTGGTGTTTGTGTTAAATAAGAATTTAACAATTATAACACTCAGAGCAAATATTTGAGCAAGATTGCTGCCAATAAATAAAGGTAGGGATATTCCTGTAAAATTTAGAATCCCGAGACCTGTTAAATAGGTAATCACGCCATCACTTATAATTATTAGCCCAACCAGTACAAGTAGTAAGATACTCCACCATTTTCTAAGTTGTATTGTAACCTGCAACTCTTGCAACTTAATTTTGGTCATATCACTAGTAGTTTTAGCCTGTTCCTCAGTGGAAATTTCAATAGTAGAGTCGTCTTTAATTTGTCCTGGAACTTTCCCCAGAGCTTGAAGCATATTCTCTACGTTATCTATATCGCTAGTGGGTTTTTCTTTTTTTCTGCTCATCATTTTATTATTCTTAGGTTCATTAGTCTGTAAGTCATCGCGCTAGAAGAAACTCCGAACCTATCGGCCAATAGTTGGATAGAGCTTTTTAGAAACGGGTATTCTTTTAGTTCTTTTCTAACCATGCTCTCGGGCATTAAAAGATTAGCCGCAAAACAATCAGCTTCTTTTTCTTTTTGCTCTTTTATTCCGCTGTATGAATTATTTCGTCGGTATAAACCATACTCGTCGGGTTGATGTCCTAGAAAATAATGTCCAAGTTCATGCGCGACAGTGTATGTGCGGCGTGCTATGGAGTTATCTACATTTACGTAAATAGTTCTTGTTGTACTGTCGAAAAACCCCGAGACATCAGTATTGCCTTGTGGCATTTTTCTATACTCAATTGAAATACCCTCTCCATTTGCTATATCAAAAACATTGACAAATGGTTCTATTATATAATTATCGGATAGCACTTTTGAAGTTTCTTGTTTAATTCTCTTAAGATCTTCTTTAGTCATATGCCCTCCGTTTATAATACTATATTATAGTTTATGCAAGCATAACCTACTTACTAGTATAGCAAAATATACATTAAAAATAACGTATAATGATAGTATATAAATATTTTATATAGCATGAAAATCTCCGTCCACCTCAAGCCCAACTCTCGTCACCGCGAAGAAGTGGTGGCGAATGATGACGGTTTGCTGACGATTTATACTAAGGCGCCAGCTATTGAGGGGCGGGCGAATTTGGCGGCGGTAAAATTACTGGCGAAGCATTTTGGTGTGGCGTCGTCAAAGGTAAAATTGGTGCGCGGCGCGGCTTCGAAATACAAGGTTTTTGAGGTGGATAAGGCAGAGTAGTTGTCGCAACTGCATTGTTAATATCCGGCTACAATTCTACGGATACCCAACTCCCGCCGCCATATTGCCGAGTAATCCTTGTACTGTCACAAACGAATACCCCTGCTGTTTCAGCGCGCTAAGGATACACGGCACGGCACCGACTGACGTTTGGTGAATGTCGTGCATCAAGATGATAGCTCCAGGGTGGGCGCCAGCGACGGCGCGCGAGCAGACGATTTCGCTATTACGGTCGGCCCAATCGCGGGTATCGACCGACCACAAGATTGACGACATGCCGCGCAGGCGAAGCTGCTCCAGGACAGCGCTGTTGACCGCGCCGTACGGCGGGCGCAAGATGGTTGGCTTGACGCCGGTGGCTTGCTTGATGGCGTCATTGGTACGGTCGATTTCGCCAGCAATTTGGCCAACTGGCAATTTAGGCAGTTCTGGGTGCGACCACGAGTGATTACCCAGTTGATGACCGCGCGAGTGCATGCGCCGCAGCACGTCGGCTTGCGCGGAAACTTTGCTGCCGATCAAGAAAAACGTTGCTTTCGCACCATGCTGATCCAAAATATCCAATAGCTGTGCGGTGTACGGTCCTGGCCCGTCGTCAAATGTTAAGGCAATTACTTTACCTCCAGAATTCGCGGCTGTCGGTGCGGCAGGCGCTGGTGTTGGTTTTGGCTCGGGCGGCTTGGGGATATTAGCTAGTTTCCGGGCTGTCGGATTTTGCAGATATTTGGCAACGGCGGCGATCGGCACTTTGATCGTCATTTCGCCGTATGCTGACGGCAAGAGCGACGCCTGTCCAATCGGCCAAGCTAAACTATTGCCGCCATCAATAATAACGAAATTCGATAGCGTTTCTTGGGTAATCGTTTCATTAAGATCCAGTTCTGCCTGCTGGCGCTGCTTGATGGTCTCCTTGATATTATTTCGGGCAGCTGCCACGATTTCTCCGGCCGCTTTCTCTGATTGCTCGGTCAAATCGCTCAGGCTAATCACTTCGCCAGATTTTTTATCAAATGTCCAAAAATGCGCTAGCGACACCGGATGTGCGCCGTGCATATCTTGCTTGATATTGACAATGATTGATAAAGCCACCGAATTATTATGCGTCACTTGGTAGCTAATCGTCTCGGTCAGCGGCTGGTCGAACGTCAGAATATTGGTGGCGGCATAGCGGAAATCGCTGTCAGCGCGGTCAATTGCCTGGGCGACGGTTTTATTGATCTTATTATTTTTAGTCAGTGGATATTCAATCGAAACCTTCTCGCGGTTAGTCTGGCGCGTCACGAATTTAGAACGAATGCCGGAGTAGCGCGAATCGGTGAAATAATATTGCTCGTCAGACAAAGCAGTCGGGCGGCGCGGCGACAGCTGGTTAAAATATGCGTAAACTAGCCCCGATAAAACCGCTGCCATTGCCGTCAATAACAATATCGCTATCAGCGCGTTTCGCCATTTGGCGGGCTTGGTTTTTGTTTTTGCTATGCGGCGGGTATGTTTAGGCTTGGCTGCTTTATTGCTAGCTGATTTAGGCTTATCGGCTTTGTTCGCTGGTGGTTTCGCTAGCGGCTTCCTTGGTGATTTTTTGGCAGGCATAGATATAGTATAACATTTGTAATATATTAGGGGTGCCGGGCTGCCTCTGAGACCTTTCTCTGCTTTTCTACCTGTCTAGACGCCAAAATCATTGAAAATATCAGTAAATTATAGTATAAAAAGGGAATGCTGCAATATCTTCATTCAAGTGCTAAAAATCAGCAAATCAAGCCGCTGGAACGCCTGCGGGCAGGTTCGTGGGTGCGCTGCGAACGTCCGAATGAGGACGAGCTGGCTGAATTGTTGTCGCTGGGGCTTGATAATGATTTGTTGAGCGACGCGCTTGATCCGCATGAGGTGCCGCGCTTGGAACTTGGCGACGATTGGACGTATCTAATCGTCCGGTTGCCAGATACTGATGATGACTTTAATGATTTTACCACGCCGATTTTGTTTTGTTTGAATAAGGACTATGCCGTAACGTTGTCGCGCGACAGCCTGGGCAGGTTGTGGCAGCCGTTTATCGACCAGGCACGTTCGCGTACCGACCGGCCAGTCGAGTTGTTGGTTGACATGATTGACGCAATATCTAGGCAATATCAGCGGCGGGTGGCAGCGATTAACCGCCAAATGCGAGCGGCTACCGATAACATTCATACGCTGCGGGTCAAAGATATTGCTACGCTGGCGGAATACGAGCGTAAGCTGAACGACTATCTGGACGCGCTCATCCCGATGAACTGGGCGGTCGAGAAATTGCTGGCGACCAGCGGTCTGCGCCTGCGGGCGGATGATAAAGAGGATGTCGAGGATTTGTCGATCGATTTGGAGCAGGTAATTGCCCGTTGTAAGAGCTTGCTGCGAACCATTACTAATGTGCGCGATAGCTACCGGGCAGTGATGGATACCCGCCTGAACGAGACAATTCGCCTGCTGACGGTAATCACTGTGGCGCTGACTATCCCAACGATGATTGCTGGGTTGTTCGGCATGAATGTGCCAGTGCCTGGTGATAATGATCCGCTGATGTTTTGGAAAATCACTGCGGTTAGTATTGTGGCGGCTTGCGCGCTGGGCGGATTCTTTTTGAGGAAACGATAAGCTGGCTGCGTTTTGGTTTAAGAACGCAGCGCTGACTGGAAAAGTTAGTTATTTGTTGGTACGCCGTATCCCAGCAGTCCGTCATATTGCTTGTCATGATTGACGAACACGCGGATGCGGTTTGCCTCGTTGCCGCCGACAGTAGTTAGCACGCCATTATCATTTTTCAAGACGATGTTAGTGTGGTCGCCAAAAACTGGCGAATTGCGGTAAATTGCTGCGTCGCCAGGAAGCGGTTGATAGCCGGAATTAGCAGGCTTGAACCGGCCGGTTGCCTCGTAATATTCGCGCAAGGTAAACGTCCCCGGGATACGCCAGCCGCCAGTATGCGGATTTTTCAGCGGCGCGCCCGCTTGATACATGATCCAGCTCACAAAGTTAGCGCACCACGCCTCCTCGGCGCCCTGGCTGAACTTGGTGCCAGCAGATTGCGCCTTGAATTCAGTCTTTGCTAAGCTGATAATTTTTTGGCGAGTTGGGCTTAAATTTGCCGTATCAATGTCTGGAAAAGCCGATTCGCCAGGCGACCTGTCGAGGCGTACAGAATTAACGAGAGACGACAGCTTATCGGCAATTTTCGGCTGAGCAATGACTGCGCCCGATGTAATAAGTAACAGCACAATTACGCTTAAGATAATACAGCGTTTCTTTGAGAAAAATTTGGGCACCGCCGTCTGCTGGTGCTTCATATAATAATTATATCGCGAAAGCTGTTTGACTGTTAAAATGTAATTGAGGCAAATGTTATGTTTAAGCAATGGATAAGATGTGAAATATACTTTTCAAATATCAAGCCAAATCATTTAACAGAGTTCCATAAAGATGAATAGACACAGCAAACCGCAGAAATGGCGCCGTTTGTCGTCGCGGGTGGTTTTTACGCATCCGCGGATAGTATTGGCAGAGGATAAGGTAGAGCTGTCAGATGGTAAAAGGTCGTTATATTTGCGGCAAGTATACCAGGGTAAAGGCGGCGTGATTATCATTTGCCAAAACGGCGGCAAAGTGCTTATTCAGCGGGAATATTCGTATCCGGTTGATGATATATTGTATCAATTTCCCGGCGGTAAAATTGAAGAAGGCGAGACTCCCGAGCAAGCTGCCCAGCGCGAATTGGCAGAAGAGGCTAATATTTCGGCGGAATATTTTCAGCAAATTGGCTGGTTTTATGCCGACAATCGCCGTACTAATGCCAAGTTGTACGTTGTTTGTGCGCGCGGCACTTTTCGAGATAATTATTCGCTCCAGCCAGATGAAACCGAATTTATCTCTAGCAGTTGGTTAGAAATAGGTAAACTTGAGCAGATGATTTCTGACGGTCGGATTGTTAATTACTCTATGCTAGCAGCATGGGCGTTATTCAAACTGCGGTGATAATACGGAAAGCTATGTGCTATAATTAAAAACATAAGCATTATAAAATAAAAAAGGAAAACTATGCCAAACATTACCGTTAAATTCAAGAAAGGCGGACATGATATTGATGTGGATACATACATAGGCACGCTTCGTTCTCTGTCTGTTATTGCAAAAGAGGTTAACTATAAGAATAATAATCGCAGCGACATCCAACTGAATATCGTTGCGCAAAAAGAGGGTAGCTTTGAAGCTGTTATTGAGTTTGTAAGCACCGCTGGTCCAATCGCAGTTCAGGCCGCTCCAGAGATATTGTCAATCATAAACACCATTATTGAACTATATAAGATCAAAAAAACTTTGAGGGATACGGGTAATGCTCAAGTTACTAATCTGGCGGATAACAAGGTGCAGGTTATAAATAACTTTGGTACTATGGTGGTTGATCAGCCAACATATAATTTATATAGCGAGAACCAGACAGTGCAGGATGCTCTAGCCAGCACGTTTTCAAAAACATCAAAAGACAATTCTGTAGACAGTTTAGTTCTTAATTCATACGACGATAGAGTGGAAGTTGATCGTAGTGATTTTGAGGCTTTATCTCGAAAAATGACTATTCAAGCAAAAGATATGGAAAATGAGGTTGTTGCTGCTACTTTGGTTGTAGCAAAGCCAGTGTTGGATAACTCGGGAAATAAATGGTCATTATTTAAAGGTACAGAGAAAATCCAGGCCGATATTCAAGATGAAGAGTTTCTAGGGCGTGTTGCCAGAAGAGAATGTAGTTTTACATCTGGCGACCGACTTATGGTAGAGCTGCTCATTCAGAAAGAGTATAGCGAACAGTATCTTATGTATATACCAAAGAAATATTCCATTCTCAAGGTCAAGAGCCATATTACGGGAGACGAAGCGATTCAGATGGACATGCTCGGATAAATCAATCAAAATATCAAGCATGAACTTCAATAGCAGTGTACAATTAAGAGATATTGACAAGGGATAGTGACAAATTATAGCCTGTCTCTTCTGTGCTATAATAATCTCAAAAGCGAGCGATCACTGTGCGCGATGTTTCTCTGCTAGGGAGTAGAAAGGAATTTATATGGCTCAACCCAAACCAATCATAACAGTTGACCAACTCGTCAAGACTTACGATGGCAAGAATGTTGTCGACAGCGTGTCGTTTGAGGTCAAGAAAGGCGAGATCTTCGGTATCCTCGGGCCGAATGGCGCTGGTAAGACGACGACGCTAGAGATGCTCGAGGCGCTCCGGACGATTGATGGCGGCACGGCGACCATCGACGGAATAGATGTTGCTGGAGAACCGAAGCGTATTAAAAACATCATCGGCATCCAGCTGCAATCGACGATGTTTTACGACAAGCTGACCCTGCGCGAACAACTGAAAATGTTTGCCAGCTTGTACGGACAAACGATTGACGCCGACGCGCTGCTAGCCAAGGTGCAGCTAACTGACAAAGCCAAAAGCTACGTCGAGCAGCTCTCGGGCGGGCAAAAGCAGCGCTTCGCCATCGCTTCGACGCTGGTCAATAACCCGACGGTGTTGTTCCTCGACGAGCCAACCACTGGGCTGGATCCGCAGGCTCGCCGTAATTTGTGGGATTTGATCAAAGAGATTCGCGACGAAGGTATTACTATCGTGTTGACCACGCATTATATGGACGAGGCAGAGCTGCTGTGCGACCGCTTGGCGATTATGGATAATGGTAAAATCATCACCATTGATACGCCGCACAATCTGATCCAGCAGCTATTGGCGCGCGGTTTTAAGAAGAAGCAAGTTGTCGAGCAGGCCAATTTGGAGGACGTATTTATTGATTTAACAGGAAAGGCGATTCGGGATTAGTATGAAAAAATATTGGACTGGTGTATTCGGGCAAGTACGCGCCCAGCAAAAACGTTTCATCCGCGATAAAATGTCGCTGTTCTTTACTTTCCTGTTTCCACTCATTTTCTTGTTGGTATTCGGTTCGATTTTTAATAATCAATCGACCAGCTTTGACATCGCGATTATCAATAATTCGCAGACGGAATTTGCCAAAGGCTTCGTTAAGGGCGCCAAAGAAAATGCCAAAGACTCGATTCTTAAAATTAAAGACGTCAAGGATATGGATGAGGCCCGTGAGAAGTTGAAGCGTTCGGAACTGAACGGTATCATTGAGCTGCCCAGCGATTTTGGCGAAGTGAAGGGTGAGGGCAAGGATGCTCGCCCGACTGGCACAATCAACGTACTGTACGCCAAAGGTTCCGAGCAAACTGGTAGCGCCTTAACTGCGGTGATGAACCAGATTGCCAATAAAATTAATATGCACATGGGCCAGCCAGAAGCGCCGCTGAAAGCCGCTGGCAAAGCTGTCGGCGACGAGCAGTTGAAGGCTTTTGATTATACATTCACCGGACTACTGGCTTTCAGCTTGATGAGCATGGGCGTCTTTGGTCTGGCTAACCAAATGCCAGCCGAAAAGCAGCGCGGCTCCTACCGCCGATTGCGTGCGGCGCCGTTTACCTCGGGCCAGCTGATTATTGCTATGGCAATTCACTACACGATTATTTCGCTGCTCAGTTTGACGATGATGATTGTTGTCGGTATGCTGTTGTTCCAGTTTAATATGCGCGGCGATTGGGGGATATTTGTCCTTATGGCGGTGCTGGCGGCCTTTATGATGGTGGGCCTAGGTCTATTGATTGGTGGCTGGGCAAAGAATGAAAATCAATCTGCGCCGTTAACCAACCTGATTTCCTTTCCGATGATGTTCTTGTCTGGTGCGTTCTTCCCGCTGTACATGTTCCCAGAATGGTTACGCGGTGCCGCTCAGTTCATCCCGATGACACCAATTACCGATGGCTTCCGCCTGATTATGACTGAACACGCCAGCCTGATGGAAGTGCTGCCGCAAGTCGGCGCTGTCGCGGCGTGGACCCTCGTTATTTATATTGCGGCGATCAAGCTGTTCCGGTGGGAGTAATTATCTCAATGAAAATAGCCCGCCGAACGAGCTCAAGCTGAATGCGGATCTTTCAATCCGAGAAACAAGTAACTGTCTCAATCAGATTGAACGCACTCGGCGAGCTATTTTCGGCGGGCGTTGGCCCTAGCTGTGGTCCTTGTCGTCATCGCGGCGGTGTCCTGCTGCCACGACGATAGCGGCCAGAAAAACTGACCGCCGGATGGATGGATTAATCGGAAGGACGTATGCTATCCCCGAAAGGATAACATACGAGATGATGCCCACGAAGAAAACTCGTAGGACAGTTTTGATAATCGACATTTTCCCTCCCTGGAGAAATGCTGCTCAAAGCTAAAGGGCGACTTCCGCCCTAAGGTCGTAGCCCTGAGCAAAAGCTAATATATATATCACTAATAGAATAAAATGTCAATGAATTTTAGGCAAAAATGTGGCATTATATGTTTTTACGGCGTTTAATTCGAAAGATAAATTAATTGTCTATGTTAAATACGTCCATCTCCGTCGTTAAGAGCGCTGTAGTATAATGAAATTAGCTATAGTATGAAAGCTGTGCCAGAAAGGGGAATTATGACATTTGAAGAAGCGCAAGAGCTAGTGATGGATCATATTCGCGCGCGGAAGTGGGATGAGACGAATGATTCGCGCGGTTTGGCGATATCGTTGTCGCTGGAAGCCAATGAGTTATTAGAGTATTTCCAGTGGGGCGATAAGCATATCGGTACCAAAGACGACATGGCGAGCGAACTGGCCGATATCATTATTTATGCTATCCAATTTGCCGCGCGCTTTGATATCGATATCCCCGAAGCGGTTGCTGCAAAAATTGCCAAGCAGGCTGAAAAATATCCAGTCGAGATTTTTGAGATTGAGGACAAAGCCGAGCAAAATCGCCGCTGGCTAGAAGCTAAGAAAAATTATAAGAAGGATACGACGTTATGAAAAAGAGGGTTGGCATGAATAAAAAAACCATTGCGGTTGTTTCCGTGATAATTATCTTGTGCGGAGCTGCGGCCGGGCTGTGGTATAGTCGCCAGCATTCTGCCGAGCAACCGAAAACTCCATCTACCAACGTGTCCGACGCCGCCAAATTCAAGTCAGAGTATCCGCGAGTGGCGGCGAATAATCGCTTCGTTTATGCCAGCGATAAAGAAGTCCTCAATATCTTTGATCACGGCAGCGGTGTGATTTTTTTGGGCTTTCCGCAATGTCCGTGGTGCCAGCATTTGAGCGAACACGTTGATCGGGCAGCTCGGGCTGAAGGTGTTGATAAAATATACTATTTGAATATTCGCGACGCTCGCGCCAACAACAGCGAAATTTATCAGAAGCTGGTTAAAAAGCTGGAGCCATACTTAGACAAAGATGACAGCGGCAAACCGCGGATATTCGTACCGGATGTCTCGATTGTCAAGAACGGCAAGATTATCGGCCGCTACAAAGAGGAATCAACTGGCGACGATAATATCACGCCGGATAAATACTGGACGAGCGAAAGGATTGAACGGACATCGTCGCAGCTGCGCGGATTTATGCGGCAGCTGAAAGGCTAATTTTCTGGATTAGCATCATCTTTTGGCTGTTGTTTATCGCTTTTGCGCTGGCGTTTCGGTTTGATGCCGACCAGATAACTCCCAATCGTCCAACCTTTGGCAATCCTTGGTATGATAAACAACTGAATAATAATCCAGATCCCTAGCTCTGAAAGATAGAATCTACCAGGTTGTATGGTGTCTATGAAAAACGGATAAACTAGCGACCGGGTAACTACTGAGGCGAAGATAATAAGGGCTATATTGATGCAGCTGGCTAAGAATTTATTGCGTCGATTAGGCGCGGCGTAGTTTTCGTCGCTGAGTTTGACGCTGGGAACTTTATAGCCGATTAGCCATGTCAACATAAATCCGAGCAAGCAGCCAAAGGTATTGGTTATTAAATCATTAACATCAAACAGCCGATAACTACAAGGGTATAAACCGAACACGCCAGTTAGCTGCGTCACTTCTATTAGCATCGATAAAAGAAAGCCGCTTAGCAGCGCAAATTTCCAATGCTTGTGAAAATACGCTTTCATAAAAATGCCCAGAGGCACAAAGAAAACTATGTTCATAACTAATTGCAGCGTGATATATAGAGTATCTTTGTTAGACTGAACAACGTCGTTAACCCAGTTGAAGGGGATAAGTTGCGGCTGGATGTGATATGTTTGGCAAAAGGCAATCGGGTCTTTTGGTACTGGCGACAGCGTAAAAAAGATTAGCCCTGTGAAGTAGAGAATTGAGCCGTAGGAAAAGAATACATACGACCACGTTACGCGCCGGCGCATGATCAGCCGTGAAATGATGAATGGTATGGTCAAGAGGATGCATAAAAAGGGCCAGAAAGTTAAAGATCCGATCAGCGGCGCTGAAAACGAATTGAGAAATTTTAGCATTAATTAACGCCGCCAGCCTTCAAGATCGCCTTCAGTCCATTCTCGCCGCCAGTGAAGCCGCTGGTTTGGTAATCGTTGATGACCATGTATGGCAAACCGTTCACGCCAAGCGACAGGGCTTTTTGCGTGTTGCCGTTGATTTCTTGCTGGTGGGAGTCGCCTTTCATGCAGTCGGCGAACTTGGCGGTGTCCAGGCCGACATTCTTGGCGGATGTTTCAAAGTAGCTGAGCGGCAGCAGCGGGATTTCCTTTGGCACAGCGACGTTTTTGACACCGATGCCTTTGTCGAAGTAGTCCGTTTTGATGCGCGGCACGATGTTGTGAGTGTATTGCCAATATTTATCCTGGTCGGCGGCGCAGAACGCGGCTTTAGCGCCTTGCTCGGTGTTTGGTACTTTATCCTTTAACAAAGTGACGATTCGGTGTTCGTAGCGCAATTTGCCGGATTTGATATAGTCGTTTTTGAAAGAATCGTTGCTGGTGGCGTCTTCGACTTGGGCGCAGAACGAGCAGAAATAATCGGTGTAATCGATAAATACGTTTTTCGCATCTGCTGAGCCTTGCGACATATGTTCGTTCCATGGTTTACCATTTCCGATATGCTGGTTCGGTGGCCGATTGACAATACCGTAGATAAATAAAGCGACGATGCCGATGACGATGATTGATAAAACAATCCAAATTGGGGCAATGCCGCGTTCTTGTTGATGACTCATGATTTTTCCTCCTGTTTGGCTAATTGTGCATAAACGAATGCGATTTGTCCAGATTTGTAAAGCGACGCTAGGCTAAGTATAAGCGCTAAGATGAGTACGATAGTACCAGCAACATTGGCGGCGGTAGCAGCTGCTGCGCCCGAGAAAAACAGAGTAACAATCGGCAAGATTAGCGAGGTGCCGCACGGTACACAGCCGAGGCCGATAGCAGCAGCGATTGAGGCGATACTGCTGACGCTGAGTTGGCGGGCTACGTCTTGTTCGTTGCGTTTATTTCGTCGTGCTGTAAATATTACAACTGAAAGCGATAAGCCTTGCAGAATAGAGACGATTAGCAGCAGCGCGCCGTTTGGCGTGGTGAAACCTTGCTTGAATAGCTCGGCGAGCATGTTACCAGCAACAGCGAGTTTATCGGCAATTGGCAACCGCGACAAAAACAACGGTCCATAAAAGTTGCCGTTAATCGCAAAGAAAATAACAATGGCGAATAACAAAGAAAACCCCGCCGCCAGCACGCTGTAGCGCGGCAATTTCAATAGCGCGCTGATACCAGCAGCGGCAGTTTTGACAGTTTCTTTTTGCTGTCGGATACGCTCCATATGATTCTTATTATACGCTAAAATTTGGAGAATTGGATTGAGTCGGCTTTAATGTTGAGATGTGAAATGGTATTATTGTATATATAAAACTGTGATTGGAGGGGTTATGGAAACGGGTGGCTTGACAGTGAAAAACATTGCTAGTGCTCTTGATATAAATTTGATTTATGCTCGTCGTTTGTTTCAGCTATCACAAAAAAATAGTACCCTTGACGATATTAGGAAAATTGTTGAAGATAAGCCAAAGCCGTTTGTAAAATGGGTCGGAGGTAAGCGGCAGCTGCTTAAACAATTCCGTGAATTAAATCTATATCCGCCCGAGTGTTTTAACCCAGAATCAAATACATATTTTGAGCCGTTTGTTGGTGGCGGTGCAGTATTTTTTGATCTATTGCCAAAACATGCGGAATTATCAGATACTAATAGAGAATTAGTAGTGACTTACAATGTTATAAAAGATAACGTTGATAGTTTAATCAAGTCGTTAAAAAAACACATCTATAACAAAGAATATTATCTAGGAGTTCGCGCTCAAGATATTAATGAATTATCCGATATAGAGATAGCGTCGCGTTTTATTTTTCTTAATCGAACTGGTTTTAATGGTATGTACCGAGTAAATAAGAGCGGTCAGTTTAATGTTCCATTTGGTCGATATAAAAATCCGCTTATTTGTGATGAGAATAATTTGCGTAAAGCCTCAGAAGCTCTGCAGGAAATTACTATTACTCATCGAGATTATAAAGATGTTCTAAAATTAGCGAAGATTGGCGATTTTATTTACTTTGATCCTCCGTATTACCCGCTTAATCCAACATCTTCGTTTACCGCCTATACTGCTAAGGGTTTTTTCGAGAAGGAACAGATAGAACTTCGCGACACCTTTGTTAAACTGCATGAACGCGGATGTTTTGTTATGCTCTCAAATTCGGACACGCCATTTATTAATGAATTGTATTCTGAATTAGAGGGGGTTAGTATAAACAAGATAATTGCTGGACGTGCTATAAATTCAAAAGGATCAAAACGCGGTAAAATAAATGAGGTATTAATAACTAATTATTAGATTATGACGAAAGATTTCAACCATTTAGTGTCAACATTCAAAAGCTCAATCAAAACTTGGGACTATTTTGTGAATTGGAATAAAGTATTTGCGAATAGCGCGGAACTCGAAATATCCCTAAATAAGCTGAACTATCTGCTTGGCAAAGATAACTTACGAGATGAATTCTATAAACTGTATGAATCTAATACGGATATTGCGAAAGCTTTACCGATTCTGTTGGCTGTTCGCGAAGGAAAGCTAGAGGTTTACGATAAAATATCTAAAACATCGGAGTTTTATGATTTTTTGTCGGAAAACACGGGCGCTGATAAATGTTTTGATTTTTTGGATAAGTCTGGGCTTGTCAAGTTATTCCAAAAGGATGGTATAAAAAACCTTGTAGACTATGTTATTGGCGTGGAGGTTGGTCTTGATAGTAATGGCCGTAAAAACCGCGGCGGAAGTTTAATGGAAGAGATTGTAGGATTATTTTTGGAGGACTTTTGTAAACAAAACAATCTTGCATATATGCCGCAAGCGCGTCCTAGTCAAATTAAAGCAAGATGGGGTTTTGATATAAAAATTGACAAATCAGAACGAAGTTTTGATTTTGCCGTCTACAACCCGCAAAATAACAAAATTAAACTATTCGAGACTAATTTTTATAATGGAGGCGGCTCGAAATTGAAAGCTGTCTGCGGCGAGTTTAAGAGTCTGTATGATGAGCTAAAAGCTCAGAATATTGAGTTTATTTGGGTTACGGACGGCTTGGGGTGGCATACCGCAAAACGTCCGCTTGAGGAGGTCTATAATCACAACGACTATGTGTTCAATTTGAATATGCTTGAAGCTGGAGCATTGGACGAGCTCACATGGTAGCTAAGCCGAAGAAACTTCATCCTGATAATTTTGAATTAGAGTGCACAACGGTTTGGGCGTTTCCGCGCCGCGGCAATTGGGCAACACACAAATCGGATTGGCGAGGAAATTGGTCGCCGGAAGTCGCGCGCAACCTAATTTTGCGCTATTCAAAAGAAGGCGATATTTTGCTTGATCCGATGATTGGTGGCGGGACAACTGCCATTGAGGCAAAAATTCTCAATCGCCACATTGTATGTTCTGATGTAAACGATAAGGCGCTGGAGCGAACAAAAATATCGTTAGATTTTGAAGTGGAAAATGATGCGTGGCAAAAGATTGTTAAACGCGACGCCCGAGATTTAAGTAAAGCCGAAGACGAAAGTATAGACTTTATACTTACTCATCCGCCGTACGCTGATATTATAAAATATAGCGGTGGAGAAATTAACGAAGATTTATCAAATATTCATGATATCGATAAGTTTACTGATGAGATGGAAAAGGTAGCTGCTGAACTATATCGTATTTTAAAGCCCGGTAAATTTTGTGCAATTCTAATTGGAGATACACGTCGCAATAAGATGTATCAACCTATGGCATATAAAGTTATGGATAGATTTTTAAGAGTAGGTTTTCAACTGAAAGAAGATATAATAAAACGCCAGTTTAATTGTAAGGCTACCGGTTTCTGGGTGAAAAGATCGCAAGAAAGTAACTTCTTACTAATCATGCATGAACACTTGTTTATTTTTCAGAAGATCTGATACAGAGCAGTAAGAGTAACAGCTAAAATTATAAACTATACACCGAGTGTATAAAACTCTTGCAATAACTAAACACTGGGTGTATAGTAAGGGTATGAGCGTTCAATATACACTGTTAGGTTTTTTAGCGGAAGAGTCAAATTATGGCTATGAGTTGAAGAAAAAATACGACGGCTATTTTGGTAAGGACAAGCCAATTCTAACCGGTCAGATATATTCAACTCTGGCACGGCTCAAACGCGACAATAAAGTCAAAGAGATTGCCGATACCAGCGAATCGGGCGGGCCGGATCGGGTTCGGTATGAAATTACCGATGAGGGCAAGCAGGATTTGCAGGCGTGGCTGGAATCACCAGAGGCGCCGTCGCCGCAGCTGCAAGCGACGATGTATATCAAGGCGGTATTGGCGATTTTGAAAGATGGCGATGCGTCACCGTATTTGGATAACCAACGGCAAGCGCATATTCAGCGGATGCGCGAGCTGACAGCGCAGCGGCGCGATAGTAGCTTGTCGGGCATGCTGCTGATCGACCATGCTTTGTATCATTTGGAGGCGGATTTGCGCTGGATTGAATTAACTATTTCGCGTTTAACGCGGCTAAAGGAGGAAATTTTGCATGAGCAAACCAATAATTAGTGCTAAAAATATTAAGAAGTCGTTCGGGCAAACGCACGCGCTGCGCGGCGTCAGCTTGGATGTTGAGGCGGGCGAAGTGCTGGCGATTATGGGTCCGTCGGGCTCTGGCAAGTCGACGCTACTGCATAGCTTGGCGGCGATTACCAGCGTTGATAGCGGCGAGATTGATTTTGATGGCCGGCGGATTGACAAACTGAATGATGATCAGCGCAGTATATTGCGGCGCACTAGCTTTGGCTTTGTCTTTCAGTTCGGACAGTTGGTGCCAGAGCTGACAGCGCTGGATAATGTGGCGCTGCCGCTACTGCTTAACGGTGTCAAGCGTAAAGAAGCTTATCAACAGGCGAAAACATGGCTGAATAAGGTCGAGCTGGCGGGTAAAGCTGACAGTATGCTTGGCGAGTTGTCGGGCGGGCAAATGCAGCGGGTGGCGATTGCTCGGGCCATGGTGATTGAGCCGAAAGTACTATTTGCTGATGAGCCGACTGGCTCGCTGGACAGTCTGAATTCAGAGAGAGTTATGGAGCTATTCATTAAAACTGCCAAAGAGCACGGCACAACAGTCATCATGGTGACGCACGAGCCGACGATTGCCGCCTATGCTGATCGGGAAATTATTGTCCGCGACGGGCAGATTTCTGGTGTTGAGGTAGCGGTAAGCTTGGCACAGACGAGGGTTGATAAGACTAAAGCGAGGATTGTCCGATGAGTGTCAGTTGGATGTTATTAAAAAAGTCTGGACGCCAGTCGTTCGCGCGTCTGGGCTTGACTACGTTGGCGGTGGCGCTGGGGATCGTGCTGGTGTGCTACTTTACAGCTGGTGTCAACGGTCTAATGGGGCGTGTTAATGGATTAGCAATTAATACGGCGGCGTATCAGGCAGCCCGCGGTGTAGCCGAACAAAAACCGATTGCTGGTGTCGAGCCGCTAAAAGTTGGCGGCACCCAGCGCGGCGATGCATCGAAGTGGCGCGGTCAATCTATCCAGTATTATTCGATGTACGGTACGGCTAAATCGCCGCAGTTTGCCAAACTGAAAACTCCGCGTCCTGGCGAATATTATTTGTCAAAAGCGTTGGCTGATGCGGTTGCTGAATACCCAGAGGATAATATCTTGGCGCGTTTTGGTAAAAATACCAAATACCTCGGCGTAATTCCTAGCGAATATGTTGCTAGTCCGGATACGCTGATGATAGTGCGCGGTGCTAGCGCCGAGGAAGTGGCCGAGAGCGATGCTTTTACCAAATCTCAGGGGCAGCCATCATACTTTGCTGATGTTTATCGGACGGACGCTAACGGATTAAAATCGGATGCTAAAATAGACCCAGTTGCTGTTATTGTATTTGGCGTCGGCGGGACGATATTGTTGTTTCCAATCGTCATTTTTGTATCAGTAGCAACACAGCTGGGCGCGGCGCAACGCGAGAAACGTTATGCTGCTTTGCGGCTGATCGGTGCGACTAAGCGGCAGGTGGCACGGATATTGATGCTGGAGTCGCTGTTGGCGTCGGTGGTTGGCGTGATTATCGGGCTAGGCACGTTCTGGCTGTTGCAAGCGCCGCTGCAGGATTTCAAGATGGACGGCATGCGGTTTAATCCTGGTGATTTGGTGTTAACTGGCACGCAATACGCGTTGATTATCGGTCTGACGCTGGGGTTGACGATGTTTGTCAACTGGCGGCGGATGCGCCGGGCGCAAATTTCGCCGCTGGGTGTGTCGCGTTCGGTTGAAAAGGTGAAGAAATTGCGCGCTTGGCGGGCGCTGGTGCCGGCACTTGGTATTGCGTTCTTTGCTTGGCTGTCGTCGAAGCCAGGGCGGGATTGGCTGGCGGCTAATAAAGAATCAGCTCTGCCGTCGGTACTATTGATGGCGGCGCTGCTGCTGGTGATGTTCGGCTTGATTCTGGCTGGCGGCTGGCTGACTAATAAGCTGTCGCTGTTGGCAGCGCGCTGGGCTAATAACGCTTCGATGTTGATCGCTGGTAAGCGTACGGCGGTGCATTCGCGGACAATTTTCCGCAGTGTCAGCGGCGTGGTATTGGCGCTGTTTGCGGGCAGCTTTTACTTGACGGCAACTAGCGGTATTGAAGGCTTAAACGCTCAAGCGCTTAAGGACAACGGCTTTTCGCAATTAAAGCGCGGCACGGCAGTTGTCATCGGCCGGTCGCTGCCAGGCGACATGGCAGAGCGGCTGCAGCAAAAATCTTACATCACGTCGGTGGCGACGATCTATCCGCGTGAGGATGGTGACGCAATTCGCTGCCAGGATTTGGCAACGTACACCGAGCATGCTTGCCCGAATAACGCCCGACCCGACCAATTTGCGCTGTTGAATTTTGACGCGCCAGTGGTGAAAAACGTATCGCTGATTAACGACAAGGTTGATACGAATGGTGCTAAAGAATATTTGGTGACATTGAAGTCAGATAATGATATCGAGAAGTTGCGCACCATGGTGACGGCGAAAGCTAATCAGTACGACTTGACCTATGCAGTGAGCGGCACTGACTCTAAAAAGCCGCATATCAATCCAACGATTCGCGAGTTTGCTGACTTGGCCTATGTTGGTATCGGCGTGACGCTGTTCGTGGCGGTGGCGAGCTTGATCGTTTCGACGATTGGCGGGCTGATGGAGCGTCGTCGCTCGCTATACACTTTGCGGCTGGGCGGTATGCGCCTCGCTCAACTGAAACGCTTGGTGATGGTTGAGTCGGTGGCGCCACTGCTGATTACTTCTCTTCTATCGTGCAGTATTGGTGTTTGGACGGGGGCGGTATTTACGAAAATGTTCTCGACGACGCTGAAGCCAGTGCTGACGCCAACTTACTTCGCTATCGTTGGTATCGGTCTGGTAGCAGCCATCATCGGTATTTACTTGATCCTGCCGATGGTCGACAAGCTGACGCGGGCGGAGGCTAATCAAACCGAGTAGTGTGTTTGTATCGGCCCGAGGATAATCTACCGAAAAGCGTTCTAGTTAGTGGCTGGGACGCTTTTTCTTATAAAATTCGATAAAACTCTTACGCTTTTAGTTTGATGCGCGTATACTATAAGTTATGAAAAGGGCAAAAGCACTACGAAAAATGGCGACTTGCCTGTTTGTAGCGGCCTTTTTAGCGATGATTAGCTGGATGCTGTATGATATACTGCAGCGCGACAGTAGCATCTCCAACGACACCAACGTGCTGGTCATGGGCACAAACGCGACATTTAAACCTTTTGAGTATAAAGACGGCGGCCAGGTGGTTGGCTTTGATGTCGAGTTGGCGCAAGCTATTGCCAAAGATATGGGCAAAGAGCTAAAAATCGAAGATATGTCGTTTGATGGCTTGTTGCCAGCGCTTGAGAGCGGGCAAATCGATATGGCGGTGGCCGGTATGTCGGTGACCTCGGAGCGAGAGAAGAACGCGCTGTTTTCGGATCCGTACTATCAGGCATCGCAGCGAATAATCGTACCCAAAAATAGCAAGATAGCCAATAAATACCAATTAGAGCACAAGAAAATCGCTGTGCAGCTCGGTACCACGGGCGACCAAGCAGCTTCTAAAATTAAAGGAGCGCAAGTCGTGCAATTCCCGGCAGCGCCGAATGCTTTGCAAGAATTAGCGGCTGGCAAAGTTGATGCAGCGGTGATTGACGATGCGCCGGCTAAGCAGTATGTCTCTGGTTTTCCTTCGCTCAAAATTATCAACACGCCGCTGAGCAGTGAAAGCTACGCGATCGCTTTCAAAAAGGGCAATACCGAACTGGCCGAGCATGCCAACAAAACGATTGCCAATATGAAAGCTGACGGGCGTTACCAAGTGCTGTTGCAGAAATACTTTGGCACGGCGAAGGAGCAGGCACCATGAATTTTGGCGAAGTGATTTTTGGTGACGGGCGCTGGGTTTATCTATGGCACGGACTAGAAGTAACATTGGTTTTGACAGTATTATCGGTGGCATTAGGCGTAATTATCGGTATAATTATTGCGTTGATGCGGGTGTCAAAAATCCGTCCGTTTAGTTGGCTAGGGCGTTTTCCGCAGCTGAAGCGTTTGGCTAGGTGGAATCCGGTAGCTGGTCTTGGACGTTTGTACGTTGAAATCATTCGTGGTACACCACTGTTGGTGCAGCTGCTTATTATGTATTATGTAGTGTTTGGATCGTATCGTTTCATGCCGAAGATTTTCGTGGCGGCAATCGCCTTTGGTATCAATAGCGGCGCTTATGTGGCGGAAATCATTCGCGGCGGCATAGAGAGTATTGATAATGGACAGCTAGAAGCAGCGCGCTCGCTAGGCTTGAGCTATCCGCAGGCGATGCGCTACGTGATTTTACCGCAAGCGATGAAAAATTCGCTGCCAGCGTTGATTAGCGAGTGTATTGCTATGCTTAAGGAAACGTCGGTGGTCGGCTGGATTGGCTTGGGTGATATTATGCGTGGCGCTGACGATATCCGCTCGTTGACAGCGACAGCATTCCAGTCGTTGTTTGCGGCGGCGGTGATGTATTTAGCGTTGACGGTTATCTTTACGAAAGTGATGCGGCGTTTCGAGAAGGGAGTGCAAGCTGATGATCAGGACGCGTAACCTGCGCAAATATTTTGGATCCAACCACGTGCTGCGCGGGATTGATTTGACGATCGAGGATGGTGAAGTACTAGTGATTGTCGGGTCGAGCGGCTCGGGTAAATCGACGCTGCTAAGATGTTTGAATTTACTTGAAAAACCCACTTATGGATCGGTTTTTGTTGATGACGTTGACATCACTCAACCGCACGTTAATATTAATAAAATCCGCCAGCGTATCGGTATGGTGTTTCAGCAATTTAATCTATTCCCTAATATGACAGTGCTAGATAATATCAAATTAGCGCCTAAGAAACTACGCAAAGTATCGGATCGTAAAGCGAATCGGCGAGCCAAAGAGCTGCTTGAGCAGGTTGGTTTAGCTAACAAAGCCAATGAATATCCGCAGCATTTGTCGGGCGGCCAGCGGCAGCGAGTGGCTATCGCTCGGGCGCTCGCTATGGAGCCAGAAGTTATGTTGTTTGATGAGCCGACTAGCGCGCTTGACCCAGAAATGATTGGCGAGGTGCTCGACGTGATGCGCGATTTGGCTAAGCAGGGCATGACCATGGTGATCGTCACGCATGAAATGAGCTTTGCCCGTGAAGTTGGCACACGGATGATTTTCCTTGACAAAGGCGACATCATCGAAGACGGTCCGCCTAAACGAGTAATGGATCATCCAAAGACTGAGCGAGCGCGCCAGTTCTTTGATGCTGATAAATAGCAAAAATAGCGATAATATATTAAAATAATCTATATTACAAAGCCAAAATTATCGTCTGTTGAACATAAAAAATTTAAGAAATAGCGGTCAGAACAAAAACATTAAGGATGAAACGCGTAGATTGTTACTACCATATATCGTTGTACTGAGTATGATACTATTTTACCAGTATTTGCTGCAGTATCTAATATTGCATAAAAATAGTCATCTAAATCAGCCAACGCAGGTGCAGTCTATCATTCAACAATATTGGACAGCACCGACTACTTGATTTAGCCGAGAAAAGGCTTGCATAAGCGTCATAAATCTATATAATGAAAACTATATAAGTAAATAAACAATGAATCATTTAGATCATAGCGGAGGTGGGCGTGAATCAAAAACCATTGCAAATCAATTCTGAAATCGGCGTACTCAAGACCGTACTGCTGCATCGGCCGGGCGAGGAGCTCGAGAATCTTACTCCTGATTATCTCAAGGACTTGCTGTTCGATGATATTCCGCACCTAAAGGTGGCGCAGCAAGAGCACGACGAGTTTGCTAACGTCCTGCGCGACCATGGCGTAGAAGTGCTGTATTTGGATGAATTGGTGACAGAGGCGTTAAACAACAGCGATAGTCTGAAAGCAGAATTTGTCGACGAGATGCTGGCAGCGTCTAAGCAGGATTCGCGTCGAGTCACGCAAAGCTTGCGCGATTTCCTGCTCTCGATGCCAACCAACGCTATGGTGCGCAAAATTATGGCTGGTGTGCGCAAAGACGAGATTTCTTTGCCGCCAGAGCATCACCAGCAGCTGCACGATATGGTTGAGCAAGACCATTATCCGTTCTACCTAGATCCAATGCCGAATTTGTACTTTACGCGCGATCCAGCTGCGACAATTGGTAACGGCCTGACGATTAATAAGATGCATTGGCCGGCCCGCCGCCGCGAGTCGCTGTTCATGCGCTATATCATTGATCATCATCCGCGGTTTGCTGGCCATGATATTCCAGTTTGGTATAATCGCGATGAGAAGTTCTCGATGGAGGGAGGCGATGAACTGGTACTAAGCAGCGAAGCTATGGCAATCGGCATCAGCGAGCGCACTACCGCCGAGGCGATCGAAAAGATGGCAACTGAGCTGTTTGCTGATTCTAACTTCAAGAAAATTATTGCTCTCGAGATTCCGAAGAGCCACGCATTCATGCATCTAGACACGGTCTTTACTATGATCGATTACGATAAGTTCACGATCCATCCGGAGATTCGTGACTTTGAAGGCAAGATGAATCTGTTTATCCTCGAAAAGGTTGAGGGGCAAGCTTATCCGCGGATTACCAAGCAACATGATCTCGAAAAAGCGTTGTGTGAAGCGCTGCATTTGCCAAAGATTAACCTGATTGAGTGCGGCGGCGGCGATGAGATTGCGGCAGCTCGCGAGCAGTGGAATGACGGTTCGAATACTTTGGCGATTGCGCCGGGCGTGGTGGTGACTTACGATCGTAACTATGTCACCAATGCTAAATTGCGCGAGGCTGGCGTCGAAGTTATCGAGGTTAGCGGTTCAGAACTCGGCCGCGGCCGCGGTGGCCCGCGCTGCATGAGTATGCCGCTGGTGCGTGAAGATCTGGATAACGAGCAAGTTACTGATAGAGTTACTTCGGCGGAGCGTTCGCTGGCAGCCACCTTGGCGGTACCAATGATTCAAGAGGAGCACGTCCGCAAAGTGGTACCGGTGACCACAGACTCAACTACAACAACGGTAGCTAAGCTGCCAACCAGTCTGAAGGGTCGCTCTTTCTTAACTTTGAAAGATTTCTCGCCAAGCGATATTCGGCTGATGCTTGATACAGCACACGACCTCAAACAACAAAAGAAAGCGGGCAAAGCACACCGTATTCACGAGGGCAAACAAGTGGCTTTGCTCTTTGAAAAGACATCGACACGAACTCGCTGCGCCTTTACAGTGGCTGCTAATGATTTGGGCGTGGCACCAGAATTTCTCGGTAAAGACGATATTCAGCTAGGTAAAAAAGAGTCAGTTGAAGATACCGCTAAGGTGCTGGGCCGCATGTTTGACGGCATTGAATTCCGCGGCTTTAAGCATTCCAATGTCGAAGCGTTAGCCAAATATGCTGGCGTGCCAGTCTGGAATGGCCTAACGGACACCTTCCATCCAACACAAATTCTGGCAGACTTCATGACTATCGAGGAACATGTCGGCAAGCTCAACGGCGCTAAGCTGGTCTTCGTTGGCGACGGACGCAATAATATGGCAAATAGCTTGCTGATTGGTACGGCCAAAATGGGTGTTGACTTCCGAATCCTAGCACCGCGACAGCTGCATCCGTCGGGCGATCTGGTTAGCCTAGCACGTTCAATTGCTATGGAAACTGGCGCGAAGATTACGATCACTGATAACCGTGCCGAAGCGCTAGAAGGGGCTGACGCTATTTACACTGATGTCTGGGTGTCAATGGGTGAGGAAGACAAGTTTGCCGAGCGAATTGCCCTTCTCAAGCCGTACCAGGTCAACGCGCAAATGCTAGCCGAGACGCATAACCCGAACGTCAAATTCTTGCATTGTTTGCCATCATTCCATGACCTTAATACCGAGACTGGCCAGAAGATTCACGATCAATTCGGTCTTGACTCGATGGAGGTTACTGACGAGGTCTTTAGCGGCGAGCACAGCGTTGTCTTTGATGAGGCTGAAAACCGCATGCACACTATCAAGGCTGTGATGGCATTGACGCTATAAATCCGAGTTGAAGGAGGCTCGAACAAAATGGCAATCAAACAATTAGCAAGAAAAAAGGATGGGTTAGGACTCTGGTCGCTGACTGGCTTAGTGGTCGGCAGTATGATCGGCGCAGGTATCTTTAACCTTGTTCAAGGTACGGCTGAGGCGGCTGGTCCGCTGGCGACGATTATTGCGTGGCTGATTACGGGTGTTGGAATGATATTCCTGATTCTCAGCTTCCGTAATCTGACTATCAAAAAGCCGAAGCTTAACGCTGGCGTGTATAGCTACGCTGAGGCTGGCTTTGGCAAGTATGTTGGCTTTAATTCGGCGTGGGGTTACTGGATTTCTGCCTGGATTGGTAATATTGCTTATGCAGTAGCCGTTTTCTCGGCGCTTGGTTATTTCTTTCCAGACTTGTTTGGTAAAGGACAAAACTGGGCGTCAGTGGTTGGTATGTCGGTACTGCTGTGGAGTGTTCATTTATTAATCCTTAAGGGTATCAAAACGGCAAGCTTTATCAACGCTTTGGTGACGGCGGCGAAATTGATCCCGCTTGCGATCTTTTTGCTAGCGATATTCTTGTCGTTCAAGGTCGGCTTGTTTAACCAAGACCTTTGGGGCTTAGCTGGTAATAACTTTGATATGGGCGCTGTGATTGAGCAGGTCAAGAATATGATGCTGGTTACCGTCTGGGTGTTTATCGGCATCGAGGGTGCAGTCGTATTTTCAGGCCACGCCAAGAAGCGCAGCGATATCATCAAGGCAACATTGATTGGTTTTACTGGCGTGCTTTCGATTTATGTGCTGATGACGGTGTTGGCTTTCGGCGTGGCCACCCAGAAGGATTTGGCTGCACTAGATAGTCCGGCAATGTCGATGCTGTTGGAACGCTTGGTTGGCCCGTGGGGCGCTTGGCTGGTTAATATCGGCTTGATGATCGCAGTTTTGGGCGGTTGGCTAGCTTGGACGATGTTTGCTGCCGAACTACCGTATCAGGCAGCTAAGAATAAGACTTTCCCGTCGATATTCGCCAAAGAAAATAAAGTTGGCGCGCCAGTAGTGTCGCTGTTGGTTACTAACATCCTGGTACAGATATTCCTGCTGACAATCCCTGGAACTGAAGGTTCAGCCTATAATATTGGTATTTCGATTGCTACCTCGGCTATCTTGATCCCGTATGCCCTGACGGCGTTTTATCAATTGAAAGTTTCTCTGCAAGAGAAGAAAACCGTTAAGCACCGCGCCTTTAATATCTTTGTGGGTGTGATGGCTAGTGTTTACGCAGTATGGCTAGTGTATGCGGCTGGTATGCAATATCTGCTCATAACAGTGTTCTTGTACGCACCAGGCATGTTGGTCTACGTCTTGATGCAGATCAAGAATCGCAAGAAGATTTTCACGCTATACGAACTGCTTTTGGCGGTTGTCGTGATTGCGTTATTTGCCTACGCAGTGCAGCAACTACTGGCTGGTGCGCTGGATGATACGTTAGGTATTAAGATCGCTGATTTAATCGGTCAATGATAATAAATAAAACGGGCGCGCCTGAAATACAGCGCGCCCGTTTTACCAAATGAAGGAGAAAAAATGTTTAAGTATGCCATTGTCCGCCGTCCGTCACATAGTTTGATTGATGGTATCAGCCAAACGCCAGAAATGGGCAAGCCGGACTATGATTTAGCGTTGCAGCAGCATGATCGCTATGTCGAGATTTTGCGCGAATGCGGTTTGGAAGTGACAGTTCTAGAGGCCAACGAAGATTATCCAGACAGTGTTTTTATCGAGGATAATGCGTTGTGTACGCCGCGCGGCGTAGCAATTTTGTCGCGTCCTGGTGCTGAGAGTCGTCGTGGCGAAGCTAGTCTGCCAGATTTGCGCGAAGCACTGGCGCGTTACTATGATGATATTGAACAAGTTGTCGAGCCAGGTACAACTGATCCAGGCGATATCATGATGGTGGGCGATCACTATTACATCGGGTTGAGCGGCCGCACCAACCAGGCGGCAGCCGACCAAATCACGGCGATTCTCGAGAAACATGGCATGACCGCCGAAACGGTACCGGTGACAGGCATTCTACACCTGAAAGACGATGTGGTTTATTTAGATAATAACAACTTGATCGTTGCTAAAGCTTACGAAGACCATCCGGCTTTTGCTAACTTTAATAAGTTAGTCGTTGATGACGATGAATACTATGCAGTGAATAGTTTGTGGATAAATGGCAAGGTAATCGTGCCAGAAGGCTTTCCGAAAACTGAACAGAAAATTCGCGATTGCGGTTACGAAGTGATTCTGATCAATACTAGCGAGTTTGAGAAAATTACCGGCAGCCTAACTTGCATGTCGTTGAGGTTTTGACAACATGCCGGGTAAGATTGTAGTTGCGCTTGGCGGCAATGCTTTGCAAAAGCAAGGCGAGGCTTCGGCTCATGCCCAACAAGACGTCGCCGACGAGACAGCTCGTCAGCTAGTGCCGTTGATTTTGGCTGGCTATCAGCTGGTAATCGTTCACGGCAACGGGCCGCAAGTTGGTAATATTGTTTTGCACGAAGAAGCAATTAACACGCCAGAAGTACCAACTTTCCCGCTCGATACGTGCGTAGCGATGAGCCAAGGGGCGATCGGTTTTTGGTTGCAGCAAGCGTTGATTGACGAATTCTCGCGCCGGCAGATGAAAAGCGTCGCTTCGACAGTTGTTACGCAAGTAGTGGTTGACGCTAACGATCCGGCTTTTAGTAGTCCTACGAAGCCAATAGGCGTATTTTATCAGACCGAAGCAGAAGCCCAGCAGGCTGCTAACGGTCGTAACTTCACATTCAAAGAAGATGCTGGGCGCGGTTGGCGGCGCGTGGTACCGTCGCCGAAGCCGCAGCGGATCGTCGAAGAATATACGGTCAAGGCAATGATTGATGCTGGCGTGACGGTTATCACGGGTGGCGGTGGCGGCGTGCCGGTTGTTGAAACTGTCAGTGATGGCTTAGAGGGGGTCGAGGCAGTAATTGATAAGGATTTCACAGCGGCAGTGGTGGCTGATGCGATTGATGCTGAGGCACTGGTGATACTGACGGCAGTTGATGGCGCGATGGTTGATTATGGTAAACCGACCGCGCGCACAATTGGACGCACTAATCTCCAAGAGATGCAGCGCTACATTGACGAAAATCAGTTCGCGCCGGGTAGTATGCTGCCCAAAGTGCAAGCGGCCTTGAAATTTGTCGAAAAGCCAGGTCGCCGGGCAATTATCGCTAGCCTGGGTAGCGCCGAACAAGCCTTGGCTGGGCAGGTTGGCACAATTATCGAGAGCTAGCTAATATCTATAAGTACAGCAAAATAGCGCGAGTTTTAGCTCGGGCTATTTTTATATTTTGATAATGCGGTTGACGTTTTTCGCCAACTTTCTTATACTTGGGTCTAGCACTCTGCGGTTAAGAGTGCTAAAATAGATTAGAAAAGGAGGATATAATCATGAGTTCACCAATCAAGCCAATGGCGCATTATGTCGTGGCTGTCAAAGAAAAGAAACCGGAAAAAACAGCTAGCGGCATTTTCTTGCCAGAATCAGCCCAAGAAAAATCGGAAGCTGCTAAAGTAGTAGCTGTTGGTTCGGCAGTCAAAGATGTGGCTGATGGCGCACGGGTTGTCTACAAAAACTACGCAGCGACGACTATCAAGCTTGATAAGGAAGAATATTTAATTATCAAAGACGAGGATATCCTCGCTACAATTGAATAGGAGAAAAATATGGCAAAAAAAGTTTTTTACGATGAAGATGCGCGTGCTCGCGTATTGGCTGGCGCAAAAATTTTGTATAACGCTGTGAAAACAACGATGGGGCCAAAAGGCCGCAACGTAGTTATCGGCAAAAGTTACGGCGGCCCGAGCGTGACGCACGATGGTGTGACAGTTGCGAAAAGTATTGATATCGACGAAGCTGATGACGAGACGATTGGCTTCAAAGTTGGCGCTGAGCTCATCAAACAGGCTGCTAACAAGATGAATGATGTAGCTGGCGACGGCACTACGACAGTGACGGTTTTAACTTATCATATTTTAAACGAAGCTAATAAGCTAATTGCAGCTGGCCACAATCCGATGTTACTACGCAAAGGTTTAGAACGTGCTGCTAGCGAGATTATCAAGGAGCTCAGTAAACTCGCCGACGATATTCGCGGCGACAAAAAACGTATCGCTGAAGTGGCGACAATCTCCGCAGGCGATGAGGCGATTGGCAAACTGATTGCTGACGTCATGGAAAAGATTGGCCCGAACGGCGTGGTGACCGTCGAAGAAGGCCGCGGCTTAGAGCTCGAAAGCGAAGTAGTCGAAGGCTTCACGGTACAACGCGGCTTCGTCAGCCCGTACATGGTGACCGATGCTAAGCGTATGGAAGCAGTTTACGATAAACCAGCAATTGTAGTGACCGATAAGAAAGTCTCTTCGGCGCAAGAATTCGTGCCGTTACTCGAAATGATTGCTCAAACTGGTAAGAAAGATTTGGTGCTGATCGCCGACGATGTTGATGGCGAAGCGCTGAGCTTGTTGGTGCTAAATCGGCTTAAAGGTGCTTTCAATACCTTGGCTATCAAAGCTCCGAGCGACAAAGATGTGCTGTATGATATCGCAGCGTTGGTTGGCGCCAAAGTTATCACCGAAGACACTGGCATGACATTTGATAATGTCGGTAGCGACGTAATTGGCTCGGCCCGCAAAGTGATCGCCACCAAGGATCTGGCAACTATTGTCGAGGGTGAAGGGTCAAAGGCGGCGGTTAGTGCTCGCGTCGATCAAATCGAACTGGAAGTTGATAATGCTACCAGCGACTATACCAAGAAGAATTTGCAAAAACGCCATGCAGCTTTGACTGGCGAAGTGGCGGTGATTAAAGTTGGCGGTGCGACCGAGACTGAAATCGAAGAAAAGAAATATCGTGTCGATGACGCTGTGGCTGCTGTCAAAGCAGCGCTGGCTGAAGGTATTGTGCCAGGCGGCGGTGTAACGCTAGTGAATCTAGCCTGTAGTTATAAGCATTCGAATAGCAAAGATGCTTCGGTATTAGCGGGCGAAGATTTGCTGATTCACGCACTTGAACAGCCATTCCGAATCTTGCTGAGCAACTCTGGTCTAAATGCCGACGAGTGGCTGCCGCAGGTCAAAAAAGCCAAAGCTGGCCAAGGTATCAATGTCAACCACCCGAATGAATTGCTTGATCTAAAGTCGGCAGGCGTAGTTGACCCAGTACGCGTTACCAAGGAGGCCTTGCAGAATGCTGCCTCAATTGCTGGTACGGCGATGACAATGGGCGCATTGGTTGTTGATCTGCCAGAGAAAGAAACGCCAGGTGCTGCTATGCCAAATATGGGCGGCGGCATGGGTATGTACTAAACCTGTTCGTTGTATACCAGACAGCGTAGAGCCCACCGTTATGCGGTGGGCTTTCTTGACAAACTTGACAAAGAGCAATTTATAACCTAGAATATTGCACAGTGTAAATTTACCGATTATACACGGTTAATCTCTAGAATTGCGGCAGTAAGGGGGTCTGTGAAACATATATTGAGGATTTTTAGCGGTTACTGGCTGATGTTCATCATCTTGGTTGGCTTTACCTACGCCATGGTGATGGCGAATTTGTGGCTGCCTGATAAGATGTCGGAAATTGTCAATAACGGCATCATCAAGCAAGACATGCCCGCCATTTGGCACAACGGACTAGCGATGATTTTGGTGACGGCGGCGGGCGGATTGTGCTCGATCGTCATCGGATTTTTAGCCTCCCGGATTGCCACTGGTATGGCGCAAAAATTGCGAATGGAACTATTCGAGCGAGTCGAGAGTTTTGCGCTGGCGGACTTTAATAAATTTTCGACTGCCTCGCTGATCACCCGCTCAACCAACGATATTCAGCAAATTCAGATGACGTCAATCCTGCTGCTGCGCCTGGCATTGATGGCACCAATCATGGCAATTGGCGGTCTGCAAAAAGCCATTCATAACGCACCAAATTTGAGCTGGATCATTGCACTGGCAGTGTCGGTGTTGCTGGTCGTCATTGCCGTACTGTTCGTCATTGCCGTGCCGCGGTTTAAGAAATTGCAAACGCTGGTGGATAAACTCAATTTGGTGACGCGCGAAAATCTGGTCGGCTTAAAAGTTATTCGCGCCTTTCACAACGAAAAAATTGAGCAGAAAAAATTCCAGCAAGCCAACGCTGAGCTAAACAAAATGAACTTATTTGTCAATCGGCTGATGATGCTGCTTGACCCAATCATGACGCTGGTGATGAACTTTTCTAGCGTGGCGATTATCTGGTTCGGCGCGCATTTGATCAGTAGCGGCAATCTACAAATTGGTAATATGATGGCGTTTTTGGAGTACGCCATGCAGGTCATCATTTCGTTCCTACTGCTGTCGATGGTGTTTATCATGGTGCCGCGAGCGGACGTGTCGGTAAAGCGGGTGGGCGAGGTGCTCGACACGCTGCCGTCAATCGTTGATCCGCCGTCGCCGCAGCAATTGCCGCATGACGCTACGGGTAAAATCGAATTTAAAGACGTGACTTTTACCTATCCAGACGCCGACCTTCCGGTACTTTCCAATATCAATTTCACGGCCGAACCAGGGCAAACCACAGCGTTCATTGGCAGTACTGGGTCTGGTAAATCGACGTTGATCAATTTGATTCCGCGCTTTTACGATGTGTCGGCGGGGCAGATTTTGCTGGACGGCGTGGATATTCGCCAACTCAAACTAGAGGAATTGTACGATCAAATCGGCTACGTACCGCAAAAGGGTGTGTTGTTTAGCGGGACGATTGCCAGCAATATCAAGTATGGCAATGCCAAAGCCAGCCAAAAATTGGTTGAAAAATCCGCTAAAATCGCTCAAGCCGCCGAGTTCGTCAGCGAGCTAAAAAACGGTTACAAAAATGATATTGCTCAAGGCGGCAGCAATGTTTCCGGCGGCCAGCGGCAGCGTTTGTCGATTGCCCGGGCGATTGCTGTCGAGCCGAATGTCTACATTTTTGACGATTCGTTCTCGGCGCTGGATTTCAAAACTGACGCCAAATTACGCTCGGCGCTTGCCAAAGAAACCAAACATAAAACCGTGCTCATCGTCGGTCAGCGCATCAATACCATCATGAACGCTGACAAAATCATTGTGCTGGACGAAGGTAAAATTGTTGGTCAGGGCACGCACCAGGAATTGATGAAAAATTGCGAAGTCTATCAAGAAATTGCTGCCTCCCAGCTCTCAGAAGATGACCTGCAGAAAATGTCGGCGACGACTGCGAAAGGAGCGGCATGATGGCTCAGCAAAGCATGAAAAAACGCCAGCCAATGAAGATGGGCGGTCCAATGGGCGGTGGTATGGGCGCGGGCGAAAAAGCCAAAGATTTCAAAGGCACGGTCAAGAAGTTAGCCAAATATTTGGCAGAGTTTCGCTGGCAAATGCTCATGGTGGCGATTTTCGCGGTCGGTAGTACGACGTTTGCGATTGTCAGTCCGAAGATTTTGGGTGGCGCTACCAACCAAATTGTCGAAGATTATGTCAGTATGAAGGCTTACGAAACCATCACCAGTAAGCTGCCAAATGGTGCTTCGTTGCCAGCTGGCACGACCGGTGCTGATGTTCTGAAGCGGCTACCGAACAAGTCGGAAATTGAAAGTCAAATTCCGTCGAGCCAGCTCGATACGATCAAAAAACTTGACCTCAGCCAGCGTCCGGAATTTCATTTTGATGCCATTTGGCGGATTGTGCTATTGCTGGCTGGTTTGTATGTGCTCAGTGCCATTTTCCGCTACATCCAAACCTGGCTGATGACCCAAGTGACGCAGACGGTTACTTTCAGGATGCGCCGGCAATTATCCGAAAAAATTAACCGTTTGCCGCTGAGTTATTTTGACAAGCAAACCTACGGCGAGGTGCTCAGCCGTGTCACCAACGATGTCGATACCATCAGTCAGACGCTCAATCAAAGCCTGTCGCAGGTCGTGTCTTCGACAGTGATGGTCCTGGGAATTTTGATGATGATGTTTTCCATCAGCTGGCAAATGTCGCTGGTGGCGCTGCTGGTGCTGCCGTTGGCTGGCGGCGTAATCACGCTGATCGCCAAAAGCTCGCAAAAGCAATTCCTCCGTCAGCAAACACAGTTGGGTGAATTGAACGGCCACATCGAAGAAATGTACGGCGGCCATCAGGTGATGCGCGTGTTCAACGGCCAGAAAAAGTCGCTGGCTAAGTTTTCGCGGGTGAACGATCAATTGCAGGAAAGCGCCTGGAAAGCTCAATTTTTGTCGGGGCTGATTTATCCGATCATGAATTTCATCGGCAATATCGGTTACGTCGTGATGGCGATTTTGGGCGGTTGGCTGGCGATTAACGGCCGGCTGAAAATCGGTGACATCCAAGCCTTCATTCAATACATCGACCAGTTCAACCAGCCGCTGGTGCAGGTCGCCAACATCGCCAACATCTTGCAATCAACAGCGGCGGCGGCCGAGCGCGTGTTTGAATTTTTGGACGAGCCAGAAGAACAGGCGGAAGGTAAGGATTTGGTAAAATTGGCGAACGTCAAGGGCGAAGTCGAATTTGACAATGTGGTCTTTGGCTACAAGCCTGATCAAACCATCATCAAGGGTCTGTCGGCGCACATCAAGCCAGGTCAGCGCGTGGCGATCGTCGGTCCAACGGGCGCGGGCAAAACCACCTTGGTCAATTTACTGATGCGATTTTACGAAATTAACAGCGGCGCGATCAAAATCGACGGCGTCAATATAGCCCAGATGAAGCGCAGCGACGTGCGGCAAATGTTTGGCATGGTGTTGCAGGACACTTGGTTGTTTAACGGCACGATTCGCCAAAATTTGCTCTATGGCAATCCAACAGCCAGTGAAGAAGAGATGGTTGCTACCGCCAAGGAGGCGCATGTTGACCATTTCGTGCGGTCGCTGCCGGGCGGCTACGATATGGTACTGGGCGAGGAAGCTGCGAACATTTCACAGGGCGAAAAGCAGCTGCTGACGATTGCCCGGGCAATGCTGGCGCGCACGCCAATGCTGATTTTGGACGAAGCGACCAGTTCGGTCGACACCCGCACTGAAGTGCTCATCCAAAAAGCCATGGACAAGTTGATGCAGGGCAAGACCAGCTTCGTCATCGCTCATCGCCTGAGTACCATTCGCGACGCCGATCTAATCTTGGTCGTTCGCGACGGTAATATCATTGAGCAAGGCAAGCATGACGAACTGCTGAAGCAGGGCGGCTTTTATGCTGAGCTGTATAATAGCCAGTTTGCTGAGTGATTGCTGAATATTAATTGGGTTTAGCTCTCAGGCCTACAAAGGTACAATATGTATAGATAATAGGATTGTATATGTCAAGAGAATACGTCAATAATCACTATGTACCACAGTGGTATCAAAAACGATTTATTCCTCATGGGCAGACTGATAACGAGCTATTCTATCGCAATTTAAAGCCCACGCCATTTATCGATTCGCAAGGAGTATCTCGTCCATCACGAGCCGTCAAAAAACAGGGGACTCGTCTCTGTTTTAAGGAGGACGATTTGTATGCGAGATGGTTTAATGGAGTTAAGTATACCGATATTGAACAAATATTTTTTGGAAATATTGATAATTATGGCAGGAAGGCTGTCGATTTCTTTGCTAAATATGATCATCAAAATCCTAACTGGGATGGCAAAATGTTTAGGGCTTTGATGTTGTATATGAGTACACAAAAATTAAGAACTCCAAAAGGTCTCGGCTGGTTAGCAGGGCAGGTAGGGTCAGATGATAGGAATACCGTATTAAGGCATATGATACAACTTCGGCAACTTTATGGTTCAATCTGGACGGAGTGTGTTTGGCAAATTGCTAATGCAGGTCAATCAGATACTAAGTTCATAGTCTCCGATCATCCTGTCACGGTGTATAATCGTTTTCTTGGTCCAAGAAATAGACAGTGTCGTGGTTTTAACGATCCAGATATAACTCTTCATGCTAGCCACACTTTATTTCCGCTCTCTCTTGATAAAGTCCTAATACTAACTAATTTATCTTGGGTACGTAATCCGTATCAATCTGGTATTGATCGACGACCTAATCCAAATCCTTTACGACCAGCGATATTTAAGTATCTTGATATTCAAACACATCGAAACCTTAGTGAAAGGGAAGTTTGTGAAATAAACTTTATAATTAAAAGTCGCGCTTTTCAGTATATTGCTGCTGGCAGGAAGGAGTGGTTGTATCCCGAAAAGCTTGTATCAAAATCTAACTGGAATAAGTATGGTAATGGATTCTTACTCATGCCAGATCCTCGCGGCGTTAATTATAAATCAGAGATTATAATTGGTTTTAAAGATAACACCTATGATGCGTTTGATGAGTATGGTCGTAAACCCTGGGAACAGGGTTACAGTGGACATAATAGATCTGTGGGGGATGACTTTGCTACTTTTCAACGGTTTAAGGGAGATTTTGCGTACTTGTTTGGACCGAAACGTCGCGGGCGAGCAGCAGGTTTTAGCGGGGACTTGGATAATGAAGAAGACAGTGCTGAGTATCATAGTTTCCATCTGAGAAATGCTAGTAAAAAATATCAGAGAAAAATGAAAGCTACAACAAGACCCTGAAATTATCTCTAGAACAATTAAATCACAATTCCCGCCGCAAAATATCCAACACACCAAACTTTCCAGTTAGCACGGCTTGGTCGATGATGTGCGATGTGAGGGCAGCGATGAGTTCTTTGGGCCTGGTGCTGTCTGGCAAATTTAACGTCGTATCCAGCGCGTACACGTAAAATTGATAGCGGTGCGTGCCAAACGGCGGCTGCGGCCCGCCCCAGCCAGGACGACCCCAATTAGTAATCCCCTCGACGGCGTCCGTGGGCAGTGATTCGCCAGTTATTTTAGTGGTTTTGGCCGGCACATTCCAAACCGTCCAATGATAAAATCCATCGTGCCCAGGCGCGTCAGGGTCGTGGCAGACGATTGCCAGACTTTTAGTATCTGCTGGCACGTCGCTGATCTCGAGTGGCGGGCGTTGATTACCGCCGAGCTTGGAGTAAATCTTTGGTATTTTAGCGTTTTCGGCGAACGCAGAGCTGGATATCTTCATAATTTAATTTTACCATGCCAGTGTTGTCAGGTATGAGGCGCGGTAAAATACGAAACCTTAAACACAGTAACTTACTGAAGCAAAACAGTTTTCGATCGGATTTTATCAATAGCTGGTTTACCGAACAACCTCTGGAGAGCCACCGGGCTGTATGCTAAAATAAACATGTGAGATATGCTTTTGTTTTCGTGAGTATAGTGGCGATTTGGCTGGCTATGCTGCTGTTGGTAAATACGAGCATTGATCCATTATTTTTGTACATTTGCGTGTTAGTTTTGACGTTGGTGTTGTACTTCATTGGGTTCCGGAGGGCGAGGTAAGTGCGCGTATTGATTGTGGTTCGGGCATTGTTTCGGGTGTGGCGAGCTTGGCGCAGCGATCAAGTATGGCTCAAAGTTTTATCAGACGAGTGTCAAAGATTAGGTGGCGTGTATGTCAAGTTTTTACAGCATTTGGCATCGACTGAACTGATGGCTCAGGTGTATGCCGCGTCTGGATATCGGCTGGATGCTTTTGATGATGTGGCGGTTGAGCCGATTGACGTTAGTGAGGTTTTGCGGCAAGAATTGGGTAGCAAAGCCAGCCAAATAATCGTTGATGGAGACCAGCCGTTTGCTACGGGTTCATTCGCTCAGGTCTATCGTTGCCGCATAGCTGACCGGCCAGGTAACCAGTATATTATCAAAATTCTTCGCCCCAGCGTGGTGCGTTATCTGAATTTTGACTTTGTGGCGCTGCGTTTTTGCTGTTGGGCGGGGCAGTTTATGCTAAAGAATGATATTTTTCCGTTGGTTGAGATTGCTGATGAGTTTATCAAAACGACCAAGCGTGAAACCGATTATCAGCGCGAGCTAATTACAGCTCAGGCGATTCGTGAATATTTTGCCAAGCGTACCGACAACGTTGTCGTGCCAGAGACGCTGGCTGATTACTCAACGCGGCGGATATTGGTTCAGGACTATATAGACGGGTTGCCGCTAACTGAAGTGGTGGAACAGGCGCAAGCAGGAGGTGATACTTACCGGTTTGTCAAAGACCAACTTGGCTCTGACATGCAGCAGCAATTAGTGACGGTCGGCAGTGAGTTTTTGATCGCAATTTTACAAGCAGATATCATTATGGCCGATCCGCATCCAGGTAATATTTATTTGCTGAGAGACAATAAAGTTGCGTTGATCGACTTTGGTTTGGCGGTGGCAGCACCGCGGCATCGCGCCTCGTTTTATCATATGATCGTGCAGTATCGAGCGCTGTATGAAGATCGAGCTGACATGGGTTTATTGGCACTGGCGATGTTGGCGTTTTATGATCATACGCTGTATCAAGCGCTGGATGTGATCGCCAAAGATCGCAGCTTGACACGCACTATTTATGAATATGCGAACACGCTGCTTCAATCGACAACCAGCACGTTCGCTGCCAATCGGCAAATAACCCAATTATTTCTCAATGAAATTAACGCTGGCAATCGGTTTGCTGTCAGGCTAGACAGCGTTGATATCATGTTGCAGCGCGGTTTGTACCATTATTTAGCAGCAGCTAGGTTGGCGTGCGGTGATGAATATCGAAGGACGCATTATTGGCGGATTGTCCATGACGCCCTGGAATTGGCCGAGGTTCACGCTAATATCTATGGAATCAGTGAGGCGGTGCGTTCGTCGCCGATGAGTATTGAACTAGCGCAAGAAATAGTGATGGATTGGATGAGCAAGGTTGCGGAGCGCGACAGAGCCGCCTACGCCATGTTGTTACAAAAAGGAGAATTATCATGAAGCAATTACAACAATGGGTGATGCAAGTTCGCTATCCGTATGCCGCGGGAATCATCGCCGTGATGTGGATTGGCACGGCAATTTTTGCTTACCTGAAACCCGACGTCCCGCTTGAATTTTTGGTCGGAAGCCTTGCTGTCAGCACTATTATCATTGCGATCACTGGACTGTCGGAGGCTCGTTAAAGTTCATAATGATCACCGACCAACTCCTCGCCAAATATTCCATCATTTCCGAGCAAGTTGATGCCAAAGAACTCGGCGTCTTGCTGCGAGAATTGGAAAAGGTGCTGCGAAGCGGCGTGACTGGCAACATTGTGGAATTTGGCTGTTATGTCGGCACGACGAGTTTGTTTATTCGACGGCTGCTGGACGCCTATAAATTTACCGGTGAATTTCATGTTTACGATTCGTTTATGGGCTTGCCAGAAAAGACTCAGCTAGACGCCAGCGCTGCGGGTGAGCAGTTCAAAGCCGGCGAGCTGCTCGCGCCACGCAAAACCTTCATTCAGAATTTCAAAAAGGCTGACTTGAAAATACCAACTATTCACAAGGGCTGGTTTGCTGATTCCACTCCTGAGGACGTGCCGGAAAGTATCATCTTTGCGTTTTTTGACGGTGATTTTTATGAGTCAATTGCCGATTCATTTCGTGTGTGCGGCGGCAAGTTTCATAGAAAGGCAACCATCATCGTCGATGACTATGCCAATGAAGCTTTGCCAGGCGCCGCGCGAGCGGTTGATAAGTGGCTGGCGAATAATCGTCAATATACGTCGAGAACGGAGTCTAGTCTGGCAATTATTCACATCCTTTAGTACTGTTTTTTCCTAAAGTAGCTTGACTTTTTATAGTACCTTGTATAACATAGTACTATGTATAATGAAAATACAAGGAGCATAGCATGAGAAGAATCGATATTATCAAGCGGGCGGGGCGCAATCTCCGCCAGTCGAAAGGCCGGACGATTTTGACGGCGCTGGCGATTTCGGTCGGGGCGTTTACGATTGGTCTGGCATTGATGGCTGGCGAAGGCGGTCGGTTATACACCAATAGTATGGTTGATGCGGCTGGCGATAAAAAAGTGATTATGGTCAATAAAAAAATCGAGTCAGAGAAGAAAGAAGAACTGCCAGAGTACAATACGTCGGAAGAGACTGGCGAAGAACAGCTGGATAAACAAAAGGTAGCGCGTCGTAGCAAGTATTCAATGAGCGATGCTGATATTGCTAAACTGCGAAAAATCTCGCATGTACAAGCTGTGACCCCAGCTTATTCAACTGCTGGTGTGGCGTACGCTAAGAGTTCGGGCAATGATAAGAAATTTGCCTTGGAAGTGGCAGTAAAGGCTGATAAAACGCGGGCAGAATTGGCGGCGGGTAAGCTGAACAATTTCATGCCAAAGCCGGGCGAAATTATCATCCCGAATGATTATGTTAAGCAACTGGGCTTCAAGGACGCGCAGTCGGCGATTGGACAGACGATTACGTTGGGTTTGCGTAGTGCGGAGCAGAGCGGCGAGGTTGCTAAGGAGATGTCGCTGAAAATTACTGCGGTTGACAAAGAGTCGGATACGATTTTGTACTATCAGCCGACGCTGCGAATCTCGACCGCTGACGCTAAGGAAATCTACGAATTTAGCCACGACAAAAGCCAGCCGAACGAGTATTCGACGGCTCTGGTGTCGGTTGATGATGAGAAAAATATTGATGCGGTGAAGGACGAAATTAGCAAAGACTACAGCGCCTATTCGATTCAGGATGTGCGCAAGACGCTGCTCACCATGGTCAACGCGGCGCAAGCGGCGCTGGCAGGATTCGGTGGCTTGGCGCTGCTGGCCAGTGTATTCGGGATTATTAACACTATGTATATTTCAGTGTTGGAGCGTACCAGCCAAATTGGTTTAATGAAGGCGCTGGGGATGCGCGGCCGCGATATTGGCAAGTTATTCCGCTACGAAGCGGCGTGGGTTGGTTTGCTGGGCGGCTTGATTGGCGTCGGACTGGCAAGTTTGGTGACGCTGCTGAATCCAGTAATTACCAGTGCCTTAAAATTAGGCGTTGGCACGAATCTTCTAGTAATTAATCCGCTGCAAATCGGACTGTTGGTAATCGGACTGGTGGTGATGGCAATAATTTCTGGCTGGTTGCCAAGCCGCAAAGCAACAAAGCTAGACCCAATTGAGGCATTAAGGACGGAATAGGAGAAATATCATGATTGAACTGAAAAATGTGACAAAAGTTTACGGTAAAAAGAAAAACCAATTTACGGCGCTGAAAAATGTCAGCTTGACCATCCCGACGGGCGCCAGCGTGGCCATCCTCGGCAAATCCGGTTCTGGAAAATCGACGCTGATGCACGCTATATCAGGGTTGGATAAGCCGCAGAAAGGTCAAGTGATTATCGATGGACAAGATATTTTACAACTAAAGTCAAAGCATGTCGATGAATTCCGTGCTAAAAAAATTGGCTTTATTTTCCAAAGTTTCTTCGTCCAGGGCAATGAGAGTGTGATTGACAATGTCAGTTTGCCGCTGGAAATTGCGCGGCTGCCACGGAAAAAGCGAGCGCATAAAATCAACACGGCACTCAAGGCAGTAGATCTGTACGATAAGCGCAAGAATCGCGCCAAAGACCTGTCGGGTGGGCAAAAGCAGCGCCTGGCCATTGCCCGGGCGATTGTCGGTAATCCGCAAATCATCTTTGCTGACGAGCCGACCGGCAACCTGGACAGCGAAACTGGCGCCAAAGTGGAAGAATTGCTATTTGATTATAACAAGCAAAAGGGTGTCACGCTGATTGTGGTGACACACGATGCCGACCTGGCGAAAAAATGCGATCATCAAATTATCATCAAAGACGGTCGCGTCGAGAAATCGACCGTGCCAGAGGAGAGAAAACATGGACGTTAGTGCTTACGCTGAAAGCTTGGCGATTCAGCTGCGCAAAGGATTTTTGGTCTACTGTGTGCTGCTAGTTTGTGCTAAACAACCGCAATATACCGGCGACATTGTGAAGCAATTGAGCGAGTCGGAGCTGATGGTGGTTGAAGGAACGATTTACCCGCTACTCAGCCGCTTGCAGAAATATGGCTATCTCAAGCATGAATGGCAAGAGAGCGAGCAGGGGCCGCCACGCAAATATTATTCGCTTACCGACACTGGCGCGCAGCTGGTGGATGAACTAAAAGATCGTATTAAAATGTTGAACACTTCGCTAAAAAATCTCGAGAAAGGAGCAAAGCGATGAAAGAAATAACCAGAATCCATTTGGCAAAAACGCCGTTTAGTGTGGAAGTTGATGCCAAAAAATCATTGGAAAAATACCTGAATTTAATCCAGAAAAACATGCACGCCGAGCCAGAAGCTATGCGAGAAATCGAAGCGCGAATGGTGGAGCTTTTGGCGGAGCGCGGCGTGTCGAAGGACGGTGTGATTGGCAACGATGATGTCCTGGCGGTGCAGAAACAAATGGGCGAGCCGCGCGATTTTTCGGATGATGACGAGGCGGTTGACGAAGCGCATGACAACAATGTCAACGACAGGCCAGTCAAGCAACTAATGCGCGACACCGAGCATGGTTTGATTGGCGGGGTGTGCGCTGGCATTGCGGCTTATTTTGGTATCAATCCGTTATGGGTGCGGCTGATTGCGATTATCTCGCCATTTATGTCTTTTGGTACGGCGGTACTGGTGTATGTTGTGCTGTGGCTATCAATTCCAGAAGCGCGAACGGCGTCGGATAAATTGCGAATGCGCGGCGAGCCGATAACTTTAGATTCGCTGAAACAGTTAACGATTGACGATAATACTAAGATACAAGCGACGAATGTGGCAGCTAAAATTTTTCGAGTTTTGTTTGGTGCGATGCTAGCTTGCGTAGCGTTTGGATTACTGGTTGCAGTGTTGGTTGGCGGCGTATTTGGTTTTAGCGTGATAGAATCTATGGGCGGCTTCGTAGCGCAGAGTTGGGCGTGGGGATTATTAATTTGTTTGATCTTTGGTGGTGTAGCGCTGTTGTCGCTGACGTTATTGGCGACATGGTGCGTGTTTGCTTGGCGAGTTCGGCGGCCAATGGCGATAGCAATGATCGCTTTGTTATTGTTTGGTGCAGTTAGCTTATCGGGCGTGGCGATTTTTAGCGCCAATACTTACTCTAACTTATCTCGAGATTATGAAAGATTGGTAAAAGTAAAAACGATTGATTTAACGAATGTTGCGGTTGGCGCAAAATCAATAGTTTTTGATGGTCATGGCGAGTATGTGGCGGCTGAATATGGCGGTTATTCTGACAAGGTTCGGCTGGAGGTAAGATATTACGATACAAAGTATGCTAACATGCCTGAAATTAAGGTATCGCGTGTTGGCGATAGGCTAATTGTAAACGTTCAACATCAAGCTTTTGACCAGTGTAGTAAGGCTTTTGTGCCAGATTTTCGTTGTCGACATACATTCGGGCCGGAGTCAATAAAAGTTTATGGACCGACAAATTTGCTAGCGCAGGAATATGCTAACGATTAATTATTCTCGCGGCAATTTTAAGCAGCTTTTCATAGTGTCGTCGTACAGTGACGCCTATGAAAGCAATTACACAATCCTTAGGACTGTCGGCGGCTACTGGCGATAGTCAACAATTTCGTCCGCTTAATCCGCAAACGCTGACGATCGATATCGTTCTTCCGGTATTGAATGAAGCGCATATTATTGAAGCGTCTATCAGTAAACTTCATAAATATTTGACAGATAATTTGCCTTATCGTTGGCAAATTATCATTGCTGATAATGGCAGTAGTGATGGTACTGATCAGATAGCGCAACAGATGACTAAGCGCTGGTCGAGGGTAAGGTTGGTACGCTTGAACGAGCGGGGGCGCGGCTTGGCTCTCAAAACAGTATGGCAGAAAAGCAAAGCGGACATTTTGGCGTATATGGATATTGATTTATCGACTAATCTAGATAGTTTTATGCCAATAATATCGCCGCTGATTACTGGAGACGCTGGATTAGCGACTGGTTCTCGTTTGATGAAAGAATCGCGGACAAGGCGCGGTTTTAAACGCGAGATTATCTCTCGTTGCTATAATCGAATCGTCAGGACTACTATGAAGACCAATTTTGTCGATGCGCAGTGCGGCTTCAAAGCAATTCGCCGCGACCTAGCGCAGAAGTTATTGCCGCATATTAAAAATAAAGCTTGGTTTTTTGATACTGAATTGCTGGTTAAAGCGGAATACGAAGGCTACAAAATTCATGAAGAACCGGTCAAGTGGGTAGAAGACGCTGATTCGCGAGTACGTATTGTTGAAACGGCGGCAGACGACATCAAGGGCCTATCGCGCGTTCGCAAAGAGTATGGTAAATCAAGTTTTGGCGAAATGGCAGCCTTTGGCGGTTTACTGCTTTTTACGTCTATATTTTATCTATGGAATTTGACAATCAACGGTATGGCAAATAGCTACTATGCGGCAGCAGCGCAAGCTGCTAGTACTAGTTGGCTGGCTTGGTTGTTTGGCAGTCTGGATGCTGCCAATTTTGTTAGCGTTGATAAGCCGCCGATTAGTATGATGATTATGGGGTTGTTTGGCAGATTGTTTGGCTTCTCATCTTGGAGTATGCTGTTGCCGCATGCACTAGCGGGAATCGCGACGGTGGCGCTAGTTTATCTGGTGGTCAGACGCTGGTATGGTGCTCGTGCCGGATTGATTGCCGGGGCGGTAATGGCGTTGACGCCAGCTGCTGCGCTAATGTTTCGTTTTAATAACCCAGATAGTTTTTTGACGCTCTTTTTGACAGCTAGCGCTTACGCATTCTTGCGATCATTTGAAGGCAAACGGCCAGTGCTATGGTTGAGTATAGCTGGACTACTTACCGGGTTTGCTTTTAATACTAAAATGTTACAAGGCTTGCTTTTGTTGCCGATAATGACAATCATTTACATTAGCTTTGTACGCCCAAAATTCACTACCAGAATGTGGCATCTCGGCGTGGCTGGCATAGCGACAATTGTATCGACATTTTGGTGGAGTATTTTGGTGTGGCTAACACCAGCGGTAAATCGACCTTGGGTTGGCAGTACGAGCGACAATAGCATATGGAGTTTGATATTCGGTTATAACGGTTTTGGAAGGCTGTTGGGTGATGGTGGCGGCCCTGGAGGCCGGCCAGGCGGTATGATGCAAATGGGTGCGCAGGCTGCTAGTCAAACCACTTCGCCAGCAGCGCAAGCAATGACGCCGCCGATTGGTATGATGGACGGCAGTTTTGGTACGGGCGGTCGTGGCGGCGGTCCTGGCGGTGTTGGCTTTGGCGGCGATACTGGCGTGCTGCGTATATTTAATGAGAGTTTTGGGCCGAACATTGCTTGGCTAATTCCGGTAGCCTTGATTAGCGCTGGGTTAGTAATCTGGCTGTTACGCCGAGCGCCGCGACATAATAATGAGCGCATCGGTGTATTATTGTGGCTGGGTTGGCTGCTGATGCATATAGTAATTTTCAGCATGACCAGCGGCACTATTCATCCGTATTACGTTGTAGCTATGGCGCCGGCGGTAGCAGCGCTGGTCGGTATCGGGGCGCCATACATATGGCAAGCTTACACGCGCCGCACCAAAGTAGCCTGGATACTGCCGCTGAGTATCGCGCTAACGACAATTCTTAGCATTATTATGCTCGCCTATAGCAACTATTGGCCTTGGCTGATGTGGCTAGTGATGATTGCCGGTGGTGTAGCAACTATTTTGACGCTGCTGCCGTTATCACAGACGAAACGGCTTAAGCAAATTATTCTTGGCTTAGCAATTACTGCTAGTATGGCGGCACCGATTGTCTTTAGTTTTAGCACGGTAGCTACAGCGCATAGCGGCAGTATTCCAACGGCTGGTCCAGGCGCTTCAGCGATGAGCAATACGAATAATGAGTCGGCGCGAGCTGAATCGACGCTCGTCTCGTTTTTGCTAGAAAACCGTCATGGCACGACATGGCTGGCGGCAGTTAATAGCGCTAACGAATCGGCGCCAATTCAATTATCAAGCGGCCAGCCAGTCATGGCCATCGGCGGCTTCAATGGTAGTGACTCGACGTTGACGCTATCGCAATTCAAACAGCTCGTCCATCAGGGCAAAATCCGCTACTATGTATTAAATAGTAGACATGAGAAATCTGGTGGCCCCAGCGGTATGAGTGGACCAGGTAGCAATTCCGATATTCTAACATGGGTGAAAAGTACTGGTAGTAAAGTCGATTACGGCGGTACACAATATACAGTTTATGATCTTGCGGCGGCTGCTTAAGGATACTTTAAGCTCAACCGCGCATACTGTCATTACAAACCTAAGCAAAGGAGTGAATATGACCAAGAATTTGAATTTGACAACTGATGAAGCGCTTGTTTTGCAGCAGATTAGCGAGAGTGGCGAGGAAGACCTGACAGGACTAACCGAAAGCTTGCAAATGAGCCGTCCGAAATTGATGACACAGCTGAGTCGCCTCAAAAACAAAGGTTTAATCAAAATTAAAACGACCGCTGGCGATTGGTGGATTTCGATGAGCCGCCGCGGCAAGCAGACGACTCACTACTTGTGGCCGGAAATGTCCTTAAATTACTAAACCATTAAACAAAAGAAAGGTTATAATAAAATTATGAAGATTTTGGTTGTTGACGACGAGAAACGAATTGCCAAGTCGATCAAGCAAGGACTCGAAATGGACGGCTACGCGGTTGATATCGAGCATGATGGCGAGGATGGCTACAATGCAGCGCGGGCTGATGATTATGATCTCATCATCCTCGACGTGATGATGCCGATCATGAATGGCTTTGAAGTCGCCAAAAAGCTGCGTGCTGACGGTAATAAAACGCCAATCTTGATGTTGACAGCCAAAGATCAGAATAAAGATATTGTGGAAGGCTTGGATAGCGGTGCCGACGACTATTTGCCGAAGCCGTTTAGCTTCGAGGTTCTCGGCGCTCGCGTTCGGGCGTTGCTGAGGCGGCCGCAGGATGTACTTGATAACATTTTGACAGTGCGTGATCTTGAACTTGATATCGCTAATCACACTGCTAAACGGGCTGGTAAAGATATCAAACTATCTAACAAAGAATTTGCCATTCTTGAATATTTGCTGCGCAACAAAAACCAAATTCTCAGCAAGCAAAACATCATGACGCACGTTTGGGACTTTGATGCTGATATTTTGCCGAATAATGTTGAAGTTTTTATTAACTATTTACGCAACAAAATTGATAAGCCTTTTCCAGGCGCCGATCCGATTATCCAAACGGTACGAGGGTTTGGATATATCGTTAAGGACGAGATTAGAAAAGCATGAAAAATGTTGGTCAACGTGCCGTTGTTCGCTTAGCGGGGACCTATTTGGCGATCATCATGTCTATGTCGATCGCTTTTAGTTTGATAATTTATGGGCTATCAAGCCAAGAGTTTCATCGCCGGCCGCCAAATGATCAGCAAGCAACTTCTACGATTCGTTCCGCCGAGCCAGGTACGGTTATTTCAATTCACAGCTATCTTGATACGCGTGAAGATGAAGCGATGGCGGCGATTCGCCTAAACTTGCTGTTGGCAAATTTGACGGTGTTTTTGATAGGCGGACTAATCAGCTATCTACTGGCTCAGCATACTTTGCAGCCAATTGAGGATAACATGGCGGCGCAATCGCGTTTTGTCAGCGATGCTAGCCACGAATTACGCACACCGTTGACCGCACTACTGGCAGCTAATGAGGTGGCATCAATGAATCCGAAATTGACTCTCAAACAGGCTAAGCAAGTTATCACCGACAATGTTGATGATGTTAAACGTTTACAAAAATTAACCAACTCAATGTTAGGGTTGCTCAAAGAAGACAAGCTGGAAATTCAGAAAGGTAAGGTCGGTTTGCAATCGGTGATTGCTCGGGCGATGAACCTAGTAGTAAATCAGGCGCTGGCAAAAGATATTGCTATTGATGATAAAACTAAAAATTTTTTGCTGCTTGGCGATCGACAAAGTTTAGAACAGCTTTTCACGATTTTGCTAGACAATGCTATTAAATATAGCAACAAAGGCGGTACCATTACTATTTCTAGCAGCAAAAAAGGTAAGCACGTCAGCGTTGCTATAGCGGACGTTGGTATTGGCATGAGCGACGAAGTAAAGTCGCAGATTTTTACGCGATTTTATAGGGCCGAAGAGTCGCGCACTACTGCTGGATACGGCTTAGGTCTGTCAATTGCCGAGCGGATTATTAGAGCGCATGGTGGACGAATTAACGTCGATAGCGAACAGAATGTTGGTTCGACTTTTACAGTCATTCTTCCTGCATACAACAAGAAAAAATAGTTTTTAAGGCGTCTTTAATAGCTTCTAGTTATATTTTAATCAATATTAATTAACAAAAGGAGATGAATAAATGCCAACTAAAATTGAAGATGGTTTTGAAATGCCTTCTAGTGGTACGCCGTCAATACGGCCAGTGGCGCAATGCTCGTCTATGACGCCAACTATGATTTTGGCCGTCATAGCAATTGTGTTGTTCGCTGGCGGGTTAGGTTTTGTTGGCGGCATGCAAATCAATAAATCGCCGCAGAGTAATGCAGTGAGCGGTGTGCCTAGCGGGCCAGTGCAACAACAAACCAATCCTAGTACAAATAATACCGCCACACCGCAAGGAATGCCTAGTTCATCAAACAATAATCAACAAGCAGGTCCGCAAACTAACGCAGGTACACCAAATACCAATATGAATAACAGCTAGTAGCTGATTCCAGCAGATTTCATTGCTGGCTGGATAACAAACTTTTCAAAATTATCAGCATTAGCCCAAACATAACTAGCATTAGTATCGGTGTTTGTGCCGCTAACTAGCTTACCGTTAAGGACTTTTTGGCTGCCGACATCTTTGCCGTTAATGTACATAGCTGGCGTGCCGCCAACGCTGTCCTTTTTGCCGAGCGCCATGTCGTAATCAATTTTTTTACGGATATTTGGATTTTCGAGATCAGCCTTGAATTTTTCTACATTCAAGCCTTTGATGTCGGAGGCTAACTTCACAAAGTTTTCGGTACGAGTTGACCCAGATAATTCCACCCAGCTAGCTCGATTTTCGAAAAGCGAGTTGTGCATTTCCCAGTACTTACCTTGTAGTCCAGCTGATTCGGCAGCAGCCGCCGCGGCCAGCGCGTTCGGGTGAGCGCTAGTTAGCGGATAATTGCGGAAGATAAACCCGATCTTGTCTTTGTACTTTTCAATGACTTTTTTGGTGACTGGGTAAGATGAATTGCAGCCTGGACATTGAAAATCAGCATATTCAACTAGTAGCACTTTGCTGTTGGCATTGCCATAAACATGCTCGCTAATATTGCCACTTTCGCTCGATGCTGGCTGCGCCTTCGTAGTATCGACGCTTGAAACATCAATTTGATTGCGCTGCTGTAAAAAAATCAAGCCGCCAATCAATCCTACGCACATCGCCGCAAAAATAATCCATGCCTTTTTGGTCATATTTCCTCCGCTTATTACTGGAGGTTATTATACTGCTTATGAGCTCGCCAATCAAGCGGGCTTGCGGTACAATATGTGTATGCGGTTATTCTTAGCGATTTTGTTTGTGATGATTACCTTAGCTTTGATAGCGGTGACGTCAATTTCGCCGCGCCGAACAAAACTGTCGATGTACGAGCTAGAACGCCGCCGTCGTAAGGGCGACACCGCAGCGGCTGATGAATTACGGCGAATACTACTGCTTGATGATATTGTATCGCTGCGTAAGGCAACCGAAGCTCTACTACTGGTTCTGGCGGTATTATCGGCAGTGTCGGCGTTTGGTTTTTTTATCGGCGTAGCTATTAGCGTGATGACGTCTTTAGTATATAGTAGAATTGCTCATTCTGATTGGTTGGTACAAATGGTCGACGGTTATTACCGGCGGATAGAGCCGAGATTGCTGACTTTCGTCGAGCGGCATCCGCGCTTGGGGCAAGTTTTGCGCAGTGTTAATGTGCAGAATGAGCCGAATATTCTTAGCTCGCGGGAAGAACTTGAGCATTTGATACGCGAATCATCGGGAATATTGTCGCTTGAAGAGAAAAAACTAATCAATAATGCCCTGCATTTTCATGAAAAAACCGTCGAAGAGGTAATGACGCCGCGCGGCGTGATGAATACAGTAGCTAAGGAAGATGTGATTGGGCCGTTGCTGCTTGATGAACTGCATAAGACTGGCCATAGCCGCTTCCCGGTGACTGACGGTGATATTGACCATATTGTTGGTATTCTGCATATTCGTAGCTTACTGACGCTTGATAACGGTAAGAAAACTAGCCGTGTTGAAACGGCGATGGACAAGAAGGTCTACTTTATTAATCAAAGCCAGAAGCTAGAACGTGCTCTGTCGGCCTTTATCAAGACGCGGCATCATATGTTTATTGTTGTTAATGACTATCGCGAGACAGCGGGTATTCTAACGCTCGAGGATACATTAGAGGCGTTGCTTGGTCGTAAAATCCTCGATGAATTTGATGTAGTTGACGATTTGCGCGTGCTAGCGGCGCGTAATCCGAACAAAAATAATAAGAGTCCATCGGCTACTGACGTCAAATAAGTTAGTAATTTTAGCACTCTTGCACTTCGAGTGCTAACGCGCTATACTATAGCAATATGGCAAAGCGCGACTATTATGAAGTACTAGGTATCAGCAAAAACGCCTCTGAAGACGAAGTCAAGAAAGCTTTTCGCAAGCTGGCTGTTAAGTATCACCCCGACAAAGAAGGCGGCAGCGAAGAGAAATTCAAAGAGATTAACGAAGCTTACGAAGTTCTCAAAGACAAGCAAAAACGTCAACGTTACGACCAGTTCGGTCATGCTGGCGTAGGCGGTTCTGGCGGCGGTGCTGGTTACAGCGGTAATCCTTTTGAAGGTTTTGGCGGTTTCGCCCAAGGTCAAAATATTAATTTCGATTTTGGCGAAGGCTTGGGCGATATTTTCAGTCAGTTTTTTGGCGGGCCGTCCGGGCAATCGCGCCGCAATAGCCGGCCGCGCGGGCGCGATGTTGAAACGCGCGTTACTTTGACTTTCGAAGAAGCGGTGTTTGGTAAAGATGTCGAGATTGCGTTAATGATTAACGATGAATGCGAGCATTGCCACGGTACGACCGTCGAGCCGGGTTTCGAGATGAAAACTTGTCCAGATTGCCAAGGCGCTGGCCAGCGTGTCCGCACAATGAACACGATGTTTGGCCCGATCCAACAAGCGGTAGTTTGCGAAACCTGTAAAGGCCGCGGTAAAATACCCGAGAAAGAATGCACAGTTTGCCATGGCTCTGGTGTGCAGCGCCGCGAGCAGAAAATCACTGTCAAAATTCCAGCAGGTATTGATGACGGTTCGACGATTCGTTTGCGCGAGCGCGGTGAAGCGATTGCCGACGGCGATCGTGGTGATTTATACATCAATATTCGCGTTAAAGCGCATAAGAAGTTTACCCGCGAGGGCGATTTGATTCTTAGCCAAGAACATATCGGTATGGTTGATGCGGCACTCGGTACTGAAATTGACGTTGAGACAGTCGACGGCATAATTACCATGAAGGTACCGGCCGGTACGCAGTCGGGTACTGATTTTAAATTGTCTGGCCATGGCGTGCCATACCCGCGCAGCGAACGGCGCGGCGCCCATATCGTTAGCATTATTGTCGATACACCGACTAAACTGTCTAAAAAGCAGCGTGAACTGTTAGAGCAATTCGAAGCCTCTAAAAAACGCGGTATTTTCTCGTGAGACACAGGCTTTTAACTTGCCATCGTACATAGACGACATGATAAAATAAAAGCATGACTTTTACTATCGTTCTAGCAATAGTCTTTGGTGTGTTGTTTTTGTTGGCATATATGACGCGCCGGCGATTCGGCGTATTGACGCTAGCGCTAGCAGCTGGTTCAATCTTGGCTGATTTGTGGAGTAGCGAGGCAACGCCATACGTTGCTAATTTTGGCATCGTTATCATCCGTCCGCCGTTAGTAGATGTGGTGGCGGTTATATTAACTCTAGCACCTTCACTGATATTACTATTCAGCGGGCCGGCGGCTAGTAACAAATTTCAGCGAATTGGCGGGTCAGTGATATTTGCAGTGTTAGCTGTGGTATTAATGTTTGAGCCGCTAGAAAATGCGCTAGTGGTTGATGAGTTCGGCAAGCAAATCGTCAGCCGTATTAATGCGTCTTATGCTATTATCGTGACTGTGTGCCTGGTGCTGTCGATAATTGATGTGTTGCAAACTCATGTGCGGCGCAACGAATCAAAAAAGAAGAGTAAAGAATAAAGACAGCTAAAAAATAAAAGACCTTCACGCTGAGGAGGTCTTCTTATTCTTGAAATGGAGGGCCCAGTGAGGCTTGAACTCACGACACCCTGCTTAAAAGGCAGGTGCTCTAACCAGCTGAGCTATGGGCCCGAGTAAATCTTACTATACAGTTTGCGGCGAGTCGTGTCAAGCTATGCTACTATCGAAATATGAGATGGTTGGGCGAGCGGCTTCATCCAATGTGGCATATTGCCGCTTTATGCTACGGGCTAGTTAGCGGCGTGGTATTGGCGCAATGGTGGAACGGGGCTAGCTGGTGGTTAATTATTGCATCCATCCCGCTGATTAGTTTAGCTTTTTGGCAGCGGCGGCGGATTTTGTTAATTTTGATGCTAGGTGCGGGCTTGTTGGTTGGACTGGCTCGCGGCTCTAGCGATCAAGCGCAGTTACAGTTATATAAACCGCTGTATGGCCAGTCGGTGCAATTAACCGGCATAGTGCGGGATGACGCAGATAACGTAGCTGGTAGTACTAGACTGCAAATAACTTATATCAAAATGGACGAGACGTCTTTACCTGGCCAAATTTGGTTGTCGCTGCGCGGTAATCCAGCAATTAAACGCGGTGATGAACTTGCTTTGCGCGGTGTATTGAAGCCGGGTTTTGGCAATTTCGCGGCAGTATTAGCAAGGGCGAAGCTTGACAGTGTCAAGCGAACATCTGGCGGCGATCCAGCACTAGAGTTGCGCGATACTTTTGCTGATGGCGTACATAAAGCGATTGGTGACCCAGCGGCTAGTTTAGGCATTGGCTTTTTATTGGGTAAGAAAAGTATGCTGCCAGATGATCTACTGGAGGCTTTGAAGATTGCTGGTCTGACCCATATCATTGTAGCGAGCGGTTACAATTTAACAATTCTGGTACGTTTGGCGCGGCGGCTATTCGCAAAAATATCAAAATATTTAGCGACACTAGTTAGCTGTAGCTTGGTGCTGGGTTTTATCGCTATGACTGGCGCTAGCCCGAGCATGGTGCGCGCTGGGCTTGTTACTGGATTAAGCTTGCTAGCATGGTATGTCGGCCGAAAGTTTCATCCAGTTGTTTTGCTGGGGCTAGTATCGGCAATAACGGTATTGTGTAATCCGGGTTATGCTTGGGGAGACATGGGTTGGATTCTAAGTTTTGCAGCATTCGCTGGTGTGATTATCGTGGCGCCAGTGGTGACGGCCTATTTCTTCTCGACTGATAAAGTCCCAGCTATCATTCAAATTCTGTTAGAAACATTAGCGGCACAGCTGGTAACTGCGCCGATTATCATGGCAGCCTTTGGGCAGTTGAGTGTAATTTCGTTGTTGGCGAATATCCTGGTTGGTCCGTTTATACCGTTGGCGATGTTGCTAACATCAATAGGTGGCGTTAGCGGGCTGATTATTCCATCAATAGCGCACGTCATTGGCTGGCCAGCGCAGATGATGCTTGATGCGATGGTTGTAGTAGTGAATTGGTGTGCTGAGCAATCTTGGGCTGCAGTTGAACTGCAAGTACCGTGGTGGATAGCGGTGCTATGGTACGGTTTGATAATTGCGGCAGTGTGGTTCATGAAATGGAGTAGCGGCTATCGACTGCGCGACGCTTCGATAGTGACATAACAGGGCTCATTTGCTATTATATAAGTAAGCATTTATCAATAAACTAACGAGGAGTAGTCATGTCAGGACATAGTAAGTGGGCGACAACACATCGTCAAAAAGCTGTTGTTGATGCTAAACGCGGTGCGATTTTCACTAAAATTGGCAACCAGATCGCTATCGCAGCGCGGGCTGGCACTGACCCCACAATGAACTCTAGTCTAGCGATGGCTATCGAAAAAGCTAAGGCGGCAAATATGCCGGCTGCCAATATTCAGCGGGCGATCGACCGGGTTGCCGACAAAAATTCAGCAGCGCTAGAAGAAATTACTTACGAAGGTTATGGTCCTGGCGGCGTAGGGATTATCATTGAAACAGCCACTGATAACCGTAATCGAACTTTGCCAGAGGTGAAATTGGCTTTAACTAAAAACGGCGGTTCAATGGCTGATGCTGGCAGCGTGACGTTTCAATTTGACCGCAAAGGGGTTATTCGGGTGGCAGCAAGCGGCGAAGAAGCATTGTTGCAAGTACTTGACGCAGGCGCCGAAGATGCTGTTGAGGCTGATGGTAAACTAATTGTCTATACTGGCATGAAAGATTTAGCGAGCGTTCGCAAGGCGTTGCTTGATGCAGGTATGACCATCGAGGAAGCCGAGTTGCAATACATTGCCAAAAATGATGTGCCTATCAGCGATGCTGAAACCGCTCGCAAAGTAATAAAAATTATTGACGCGCTCGACGATCTTGATGATGTGGTAAATGTTTATACGAATGCCGATATTACTGCTGATATTAACGATTAGTTGACTTTTAAGCTTACCTTCATGTAGATTATAAGTATACATGGTATTTATAATTGCTAGGAGGCCTGATGCGATGTCTAAAACTCGTCATTTTGATAGCAACTATAACTCTTCAGCCAGTATTTTCGGGGTTGGCAGCGGCAGATGCTGTATCGACGGCAGCTGTTTCGCCGGATAACACGCTAAGCATTGCGAGCGAAAACAATAGCGAGAATTTACCAACCGCTAAACAAGAGGAAAATCTCGGTAAGTCTAACGAGCCGCTAATTAATAAAGAAAATTCTAATTCACTGCCAGCTGCGAACGATGGGAAGACACTCCCGCGGCAGACTGCTGAAAACAAAACCGCTGCCAAGCCTGCTGAAATCCCGCCGCCGGTCCCGTTAAACCCTACTAATGCCAACGAAACTGTAGATAAAATAACAACATTGCCGTCACCGTTGTTAGCAGAAAATGATGTTGTAGTCTCAGCGTTTAAAACTGATCCAAAATACGGCTATGCGGCGATAGAACTTTACAATACTAGTGATAAATTTTTCGATCTAGGACAGATGTCGCTAGAACTACGTTACGCAACAGCGGAAGCTGATTTTGTTTGTAATGCTAAATTGCGAGATTATCTGCGACCGAAGAGTTATTTAACGCTGTACAACTCGAACTTGTCGCATGCGGATGATACATTGCTTTTAGCGGGCTGTCCAACTCCAAATAGTGATGCTTTGTATGACAAAGAGATAAATGTTTATCAAGCTGGCCAGCTGGTTGAGGCGGTTCGAATTAACAACACCGATCTCGGCAAATATCAAAATGATATTTGGGAGCGTAAAGGCTGGAGTGCGTCTTATCGAACCGGCGTCTTTAAAACTGATTTTCGTAAACGAGTGACTGGCAATATGATATCAAGTGATTTGTACCATTTGCCGCCGACGCCAACTTTACAGATTCTAGAAATTTTACCGAATCCAGCAGATTGTGCTACGGCTGACCCGAACCTTGCTTGTCATAGCTATGTCAAGGTTAAAAATGTTGGTCAAAGCCCAATAGACTTATCGTCATACCGCTTGCGCAGCGGCAACCAAGAGGTATCAGATTCTACTAATAATCTTTCGAAGTTATCGGGCATGGTTCTGCCGGGTAAAATCTTTCTTATATCGGGGAAGACGCTGCATCTTGACAAGGCATCTGGAACAGTGTGGTTGCAAGATGCCAACGGGTTAACTACCTATAAGAACGGCGTGATACCGTATGAGAAAGCCGATAGTGCTAGCAACAAAGGGCGATCTTGGGCGTACGATACTAAAACTGCGACTTGGCGCTGGGCGACACCGAGTCCAGGTAGCGAGGGCAATGATTTTACGCCTAAACTTAATTATGGTAAGGGTAGCCTGAAAGCGTTGTCGGCTAAACCAAAAATAAAAATGTTGAAACCATGCCGCGATGACCAATATCGCAGTGAAGAGACTGGCCGCTGCCGCAATATTGTTCAGAACAAGAAAAAAACCGTTGTTTTGAAACCTTGCAAAGAAGGTCAATATCGCAGCGAGGAGACCGGACGTTGTCGTTCAATTGCCAAGGCAGCTGCAGCGGTTCTGAAACCGTGTAAAGAGGGCCAATTCCGTAACCCAGAAACTGGCCGCTGCAAGAAGATTGCTTCTGTTGACGATCTACCCAAACCGTGCAAAGCAGGCTGGGAGCGTAATCCTTCAACTGGCCGCTGCCGCAAAATCAAGAAAGCTAGTAATACATTAGCGGCTTATCCAGTGCAGCCAGTAACAGTCCAGCAAACTAATCCAGCAGTGTGGTGGACGATTGGCGGACTAGCCTTGGCGGGTGTTAGTTATGGTGTCTGGGAATGGCGCACTGAAATTAAGCGTGGCTTGAGAAAAGCTATTCGATTTGGCAGGAAGTGATCCATACCAGCATGCGAATCATCGGAATTGATCCTGGTACAGGTATTCTCGGATTTGGCGTAATTGATGTCAACGGTGGTAGAACGAGGCTAGTTACGGCTGGAGTGATCACTACGCCAGCACACACGCCATTACCAGATCGCCTTGAAGAGATCTACTCAGGATTAACCGATATTATTAAAGAGACGCAGCCGGATGTTATGTCGGTTGAGAAACTGTTTTTTACCAAGAATATTACGACAGCAATCAGCGTCGCCGAGGCGCGCGGCGTAGCAATATTGACAGGCCGTCAAGCGAAATTGCCAATTCACGAATACACGCCGAATGAAATCAAAAAATCAATCACTGGTTACGGTGCCGCTAAAAAGCCGCAAATTCAAGAAATGGTGCGTATTCAGCTAGGGTTGCAAGAGGTGCCGAAGCCTGATGATTGCGCTGACGCATTGGCGGCAGCTTTAACGCATGCGTTTATGAGCCGTATTGAAGCGTAAGGTGATATAATGGTAGGTGATGCAGATACAAAAGCAACCGCCGCGTTTATCGCGCTACGCTAACATAGGTCGTAAGAAATCTCCAGTTCGTAAGGTTCATCGCCAGCCGACAGGTAAGTTCGGTAAACTAGTCGCTTGGTGGCAAGGATTGTCGCGCAAGCAGAAGGTTGCCGTTGTTGGCGGTCCTATTCTAGCAATTATGATTATCATACCAGTGGTAACATACATCATGCTGGCTAATGATATCCGCGACGTTGAACGTTTGATGAACCGTAATAATACCGGAATCGTTCTAAAAGACAGAAATGGTAAGACTTTTTATAGCATTGGTCGGGCCGAGAAACGCAATATCGTGAAACTCGACCAGATATCTGATCATATGAAGAATGCTTTGTTGGCGAGCGAGGATAAGGATTTTTATAAACATGGCGGATTTAATCTTTTTAGCATTGCTAGGGCGGCAGTGACGCGGCATGGCGGCGGCTCGACTATCACTCAGCAATTGGTTAAGAATACCTTGCTAAGCGACGAGCATAGTTTGATGCGTAAATATCAAGAGTTCTTCATGTCGATTGCTGTCGAGCAAAACTATTCTAAAGACGAGATTCTCGACATGTATCTCAATTCGGTCTATTTTGGTGAAAACGCTTTTGGTATAGAGGATGCGGCTAAGACTTATTTCAATAAAACACCGAAAGAACTAACTCTGGCAGAAAGCGCTATGCTGGTTGGCGTATTGCCGGCACCGAGCAGCTACTCGCCGATTAGTGGCAGTGCTGAATATGCTAAAGAACGGCAAAAAACAGTGCTCAGTCGAATGGTAAAAGAGGGCTACGTCACCGAAGCGCAAAAAACAGAGGCCTTAGCCCAGCAATTGGCTTACGCGCCGCCGTCAACGCAGAATGATAGCGTGGCGCCGCATTTTGCTGAAATGGTGGTGGCTGAGCTCAGCGATAAATATAGCTCTAAAAAAGGCGGCTACGAAAAAGACGGTTACGAAAAAGTTATGCGTTCTGGCTATCAAGTCACAACGACGCTAGATATTGATATGCAGAATACCCTCAAAGACAACATTAACAAGCAAATGAGGCATATTAACCGAATGGGCGGCTCTAATGCCAGCGGAGTTGTCGTTGATCCAACGACTGGTGAAGTTCGAGCTTTGGTTGGTAGCGCCGATTATAATAATGAAAAATGGGGCAAGGTTAACATGGTAACTACTAGGCGCCAGCCAGGTTCTAGCTTCAAGCCGATTTATTACGCAGCAGCATTGGCAGACGGCGTGATTACGCCAGCGACTATTTTGCAAGATAAAGTTAAGGATTTTGGCGGCGGCTATGTGCCGCGCGATGCTGATAAAAACGAAGCTAGTCGCGGCGGTAGTGCTACGGTGCGCCAATCGCTTAACTGGTCGCTTAATATTCCAAGCGTTGAAGTGATGCAGAAGTATGGTATTTCTCGTTCGGTAACAGCTGCTAACAGTATGGGTATTTCCTCTATCAAGAAGGGCGATCATGGCTTATCATTGGCACTTGGTTCAGCTGAGGCGTCTTTGCAAGATATGGTGCATGCCTATACCGCTTTCGCTAATAGCGGCAAGCAATATGATATTACTAAAATTACTCAGATTGACGATAAATACGCTAAAACAATCTACAAGCATGAAGGCAAATCCAAGCAGGTCATCAGCGCTCAAGGGGCTTATCTAATTTCAGATATTCTTAGCGACAGGACAACTCGCGCACGCATCTTTGGTTCGTCAATTACGGTTAACGGCAATCATACTGTTGCTGTTAAAACTGGTACTACCAACGACAACCGCGATGCTTGGACAATTGGCTATAATCCGCAATACGTTGTTGGTGTTTGGGTTGGCAATAATGATAACTCTGCTATGATTAGCGGTGGTAGCGACATGGCTGGGCCGATTTGGAAGAGTACGATGACGTCGCTATTGTCAGGCAAGCCAGATGTTAAATTCACTTTGCCGAGCGGTATTGTTCAGCGCGCTGTCTGTAAAGACAAGGGCGGCTTGGCGGCGAAAGCTGGCGCTAATACTTATAATGAATACTTTATGAGCGGCGCTCTGCCGACTGAATCGTGTAATTCCGAGCCAGCTAAAGTATCTGTTTGCAACCTCTCTACCGGCAAGGTTGAAACTATCGACGATGACAAGTTTGATTCGACGAAATATTCAAAAGATACTGCTAATTGTAAGGCGCCGACGATTACCGTTTGCAACCTCTCTACCGGCAAGGTTGAAACTATCGACGAAGCTAGCTTTAACTCGACAAAATACTCGAAAGATACTGCTAACTGTAAAAGCACAAATGCTAAAGTGGCAGCCTGCGACCTCAAGACAGGCTCAGTGGTTATGGTCGATAAAAGTAAAATCGACGGCGTGAACTACAGTAAAGATACTAGCAATTGTACGGCTGCTGGCGGAAACGATAATAGTGGCGGCAGCTCAGGCGATTCTGGCGGTAGCAATAATGGCGGCAATAATAGTAATAATCCTGGCGGTAACGCTACGTCGCCATAGCTGATTATGATAGCTCATCTTTCTGGTGTAATCGCTGAAAAGTTTGGCGCGGGCAGCGTCGTGATTGACGTTCACGGCGTCGGTTACGAAGTTAGCGTGTCGGCTGGTGATTTTGAGGCGGTGGCGCTGAATCAAGACGTCAAGTTTTATACCTACCACCATGTGCGCGAGCAGGCGGAAGAGCTGTTCGGTTTTTCTAGTTTGGCGGCAAAAAAACTGTTTGAAATGCTGATTACTGTTCAGGGCGTCGGTCCGAAAGCAGCGTTAGCAATTCTCAGCTTGGGCGATGCGGAACAGGTACGCAACGCCATTGCCAACGCTGACAGTGCTTTTGTGCAAAAAGCTGCTGGTATTGGCAAAAAAACTGCCGAGCGGGTGGTGGTTGATCTGAGCGATAAGGTTGGCTTGCCAGCGCATTACGGTCGAGCGGACACCCCGGTCCAGACTAAATTGAATACTTCTGACGAAGCTTTAGAAGCGCTGATGGCGCTAGGCTATACCTTGGCTGACGCCACTAAGGCTTTGGAAAATGTTGACACTAATTTACCGACGGCGCAGCGGGTGACGGAAGCATTGAAGGGATAAAACGGCTTAATTTATGGCAATTCAAAGAATAGTCGACACTAGTCCGCACGATGATGACGCCGAGGAGCAGCGGATTGAAGTCAGTCTGCGTCCACAGAGTTTTAGCGAGTATGTTGGCCAGGAGCGGTTGAAACGTAATCTGCGGTTGGCGATTGAGGCGGCGAAGAAGCGTAGCGAGCCGCTGGATCATGTGCTACTCTACGGCCCGCCAGGATTGGGCAAGACGACCATGGCGACGGTGATCGCTAACGAGATGGGCACGAATTTGCGCATTACCAGCGGCCCGGCCATTGAAAAGGCGGGTGATTTGGCGTCAATTTTGACCAATTTGGCAGACGGCGATATTTTGTTCATTGATGAGATTCATCGGCTCGGCCGGGCGGTGGAAGAGATTTTATATTCGGCCATGGAAGATTTCAAGCTGGATATCGTCATCGGCAAAGGGCCGGCAGCTCGGTCAATTCGGCTGGATCTGCCGCGGTTTACGGTGATTGGCGCGACGACGCGGACGGGTAGTCTGGCAGCCCCACTGCGCGATCGGTTTGGGCATATTTATCGATTGGAGTTTTATGAGCCAGAGGATATCGCTAAAATCGTGACGCGGAGCGCAGCCATTTTGGAATCGTCGATTCGGCATGAAGCGGCGAACCTGTTATCAACGCGGGCCCGCCTGACACCGCGCATCGCCAATCGCCTGCTCAAACGCGTGCGCGACTATGCCGACGTCAATGGTGATGGCATAATTGATGTTAAAACGACAACGAGTGCGCTAGAAATGCTGGAAGTGGACGAGCTGGGCTTGGATCCGGCTGACCGTAATTTACTGCAATCAATCCTGGAAAATTATGGCGATAATCCCGTGGGGCTAACGACCATTGCCGCCTTGACTGGCGATGAAGCAACGACGATTGAGGATTTCTATGAGCCGTATCTACTACAAATTGGCTTCATTGAACGCACGCCTCGCGGCCGCCGGGTAACGATTAAGGCGAAGCGGCATCTCGGCAATGCAGGGAATTTATAGTATACTACAAGTAGTATAAACGAGGAGGTATCATGGACGATGACGATAGCCGCAGACCAGTCGCTTACGACGCTGAAGGACGTCCGTTATACACAGCTTCACAGCAGCAAGAGCAGGCTACTGGCGCAGAATCGGCTGTGCAAACCAACCCAGTATCAGTCACCGACTCTGGCAAGCAGGTTGTGCATGTAGCGCGCTCAACCGAGCCGATTCCGGTTCATATTTCCGAAGAGACCCGCCGCAAGCACGAGGAATCATGCCGCCTCTACCCGTGGCTTAATCTCAGCGAGCATGAATATGTCATTCAAATGATTCCGCGGCACAGCATTGGTATTTGGGGGCCGACATTTGCGATGATTCTTGCAATTATTTTGGTGTCAGTTTTCATGTTTTGCTACCCTGATATTGCTAAGCCGATTGGCTTGGCGCAATCAATGTATCCGCAGGTTATTTTGATTTGCTTGATGGTGATTATTTTATTTGGTATCGGTTTGTATATAGCGATTTGGGTATATATGCAAAATCGCTTTTTCTTGACTAACGAAAGTGTTATTCAAGAAATTCAAATAAGCTTGTTTTCAAAACGCGAACAAACAGTTAGCCTGATGAATATCGAGGACTCTAGCTACTCGCAAAAAGGTATTCTACAAACTTTATTTAATTACGGCTCGATTCGGTTAAGTACCGAGGGCGACGAAACGACCTATCGCTTTAGCTATGTTGCTGATCCAAAAAACCAAGTAGCGGTTCTTAATAATGCTGTTGAGGCGTTCAAGAATGGCCGCCCAGTTACGAATGATGACTAGCTGATTATTTCTTGTGATCGCGATTAGTCTTGGTGTAAGTATCTTCACGCTCCATTGAACTGCGTAGCGTGTAGCCAGTGCATCGATTTTCGTTATTGCAACCTGTTGATTCGTAGACGTAGTTACTGCCGCTGTTGCCAAGTTTTTTACCTTTCGGATCAGTGAAAAGAGCAGGGTCGACGGTGCGCAGCGTTTTGCTGTCAATCGAAGCCGGATAGTAGCCGTTTTTAGCGTAGAAATACTCTTCCAATCCGTAATACATCGCGTTGATAGCGACTTTACGCTGATTGTCGCGAGCAGTGGCATCGATAGTTGCTTTTTCATTAAAAAATAGCCAGCTGCCAACTCCAAGTAAAACTATCACCAGTAAAAGTTCAATAACTGTGAAGCCGTTTTGTTTCATACTTACCATTATACCAAAAACTGCGTCGCTCATGTATAATTAAAGATATCAGCAAGAAAGGGGAGATATGGCGAAGAAAAGCGAACCAAAAACATCTGCAGATAAGCCAGCGGCTGACGACGGCAAGTTAAAGGCGTTGGGTTTGGCGATGGAGCAGATTACCAAGCAGTTTGGCGACGGCTCAATCATGAAGCTAGGAGAGGCTAAAAAAGTTGATGTCGAGCTATTGCCAAGTGGTAGTCTGAGCTTAGATTTGGCGCTGGGCGGCGGTTATCCGAAAGGTCGAATTATCGAGATTTATGGTCCAGAATCAAGTGGTAAGACAACCTTGACGCTGCATGCTATCGCCGAAATGCAAAAACAAGGCGGGACGGCAGCCTTTATTGATGCCGAGCATGCGCTTGATCCAGCATATGCTAAACGGCTTGGCGTTGACACTGATAATTTGCTAGTATCGCAGCCCGACAACGGCGAGCAAGCGCTGGAAATCGTCGAAACGCTTGTGCGCTCAAATGCCGTTGACCTAATAGTAGTTGATTCGGTAGCAGCGTTGGTGCCGCAAGCTGAAATCGACGGTGATATGGGTGATTCGCACATGGGTTTGCAAGCGCGATTAATGAGCCAAGCACTACGTAAACTAACTGGTATTATTAACAAGTCGAAGGCTACAGTAATCTTCATCAATCAAATCCGCATGAAAATCGGTGTGATGTTCGGCAACCCCGAGACAACTACTGGCGGTAATGCGCTTAAGTTTTACGCATCGGTGCGAGCAGACATTCGCCGAATTGGGCAAATCAAGGACGGTGATGAAATTCGCGGTAATCGCACGCGCGTCAAAATTGTTAAGAACAAAATTGCGCCGCCATTCCGCACAGCCGAGTTTGATATCATGTATAATGAAGGTATCAGCAAGACGGGCGATGTTGTCGATCTGGGTGTTCAGTACGGAATCTTGAGCAAATCTGGAGCATTTTATAAGTATAATGATGCAACGATCGGCCAAGGCCGCGAAGCTACTAAAAGATACTTGAAAGAAAATCCAGAAGTCCTGGCTGAGATTGACGCTAAAGTTCGCGAAAAAGTTGCCGAACCAGAACCGAAAGATTAGAAGTAAAAAGAAAATAGCCCGCTAGAAGTATATTCGAGCTAAGTTTAGTGGTGTGGTGTCTTTGAATACTCTGATAATTTATGCGAACTATAGTAGCTTGCTAGTCGGTAAATGGCCGCTTTTTCAGCTATAATAATGATATGGCCCAGCAGCAAGAACGATATACTGTGACGGCGCTTTCGCCGCAAATCCGCGATTTGGATCGCGTCAATGTGTATATTGATGGCAAATATGATTTTAGCCTGGATATTTCGCAGGTTGTTGATCTTGGAATTAAGGCTGGCCAGGTTTTATCGAAAGAGGAGTTAGCTAATCTCAAGCAAGAGAGTGAATTCGGCAAAGTATATGCCCGAGCACTTGAGTATGTATTGATGCGGCCGCGCAGTAGCAGCGAAGTGCGCGATTATCTTTACCGCAAAACATTGGCTCGTAAATATAAAAATAGAAAAACTGGTAAGTTAGCGGAAAAACCAGGTGTCGCTAAAACTGTGGCGGAGCGTGTTTTTGCGAAGTTGCAAGCGCGCGGTTATATTGACGATCAGAAATTTGCTAACTGGTGGGTTGAAAATCGATACCAAGCTAAGGGCGTATCAATGCGAAAGCTGCGTAGCGAATTGGCGACAAAAGGTATAGCACAAACAATCATTGATTCGGTAATCGCAGATTCGTCGCGTAGTGATATCGACGAGCTGGCTAAAGTTATTGCTAAAAAACGCCGGCGTTACTCTGATGAGCAAAAGTTTATGCAATATCTAGCGCGCCAGGGGTTTAGCTTCGATGATATCAAAACTGCTTTGCGCCGAGAAGATTGCTAATCAATATCCGAATTCTGTCGAGCTTGCTTTGGTTTGCGGAACGGATTGATATAGCTACCGACTACTTCATGAAGTTCTGGCTCAGGGGCTTTAGCTTGGGAATGAACGACAATTGAATCGTTATTAATCTCGATAATCTGGCTGCGATGTACCAAAATCTCAGTATCATTGAAACTACGCAGTAGCGGCCGCTTGACCGACAGTTGCATAATGAGAAACTGCGTGGTATCTATTGTGAAATCGATGACTTTACCAAGTTTATGGCGTTTTTCATCAAGTACCAGTTTGCCGATGATATCAAACTTTAGCTGGTAGACGTCGTTGACGCGCACAACGTCGGTCGGAGCTATGAATTGGTCGATGTCGTCGACAATGAAGCCCATATTGCTCAGTTCGCGGACATCGCTAAGCAACATCAGCGCGGGGTGTTGCTGAATTAGTGGCCCTGACACTTCGAAGGCGATAATTTGCAGATTGGCGGGATTAATGATTGCGCGGGTTGTGCGCGCTACCTTGCCGCCAGTTTGAATGCTGAATATTTCTGCATTGAGTACCGCTGAACCGAGTAAAATCATAGACTAAAACGGGTTTGTCCTATCGTTGGCTGGCGGCGGCGTGCTCGGTGCGTTGCCAGCTGATTTTAGCTTGCGGATGCGTTTGATGGTAGTATCATCAAAACTAGCGGAGGTGCTAGCTTGCGGTTCTTCTGCTGGCGTAGTGAGTGTTTGGTAGAGTAGGATGGTAGCAACTGACAATCCGCCGGCAGCTAACATGAAAAACAATAAAAAGTGATACCGGCCAAAGAATTTAGCTGTCTTTGCGCCAAGAATGCGAAATGCGTCTGAGACTTCCATTATTTTGTATATACCTCCAGAGTTAGTGCGCTAACTGTGATGCCGTTGTTGTCGTCTTTGGCTAAGGCTAGGTTAGAAATTTGCATCCGGAAAAGCCCTTGTTCTAAAGAGCGCAAGAAAATGTATGCTTGCTCATAGGATACCGGATTACTCAAGTTAACGGTAGCGGTAACCGATTTGAAGCCGTCTGGCGCCGGTTTTTTAGTGTTCTTGGCGGTGCTAGACGACGATGAGCTTGATGAGCTGCTGGATTTGCTTTCATTTGCTGAAAAATCGATTGAAGCGATTTTAATACCAGCGCTATTTGCGTGATTTTCGATGTCGCTGACAATTTGATCTTGATAATGATATTTCTTGCTGGTTGAAACAATTTGTTCAGCGCGTTTTACGTCGCTTTTGCTATTGTCTAGTTTCGATTTGAGGCTTGAAAGGGCTTGTAATTCGTTGCTAGAGGCTTGTGCTTCGGTATTGAGTTTGCGGGTTTCTTCTGCATATTTAACAATCTCTTGGTGTCCGAAGACGAAACTGCCTGCGCCCGCCGCCGCAATAACTAGTAGGCTCACGATAAGCAAAATGCGGAATGTAGTTGGTTTTAGAACGAATTTCATGGCAGTACCTTCTTTGAATAGATTACAGTGTAATTTGCCTGAAATGTATTGTCGCCAATTTCGTGCGTAGCGTTTGATAGGCTAACACTGTCAAAAACTTTAACTTTATTGATAGACGTCTCCTGCAAGCTATTTTTAACTTCAATGGCTTGCGCGTACGAACTGACGTGGGTTTGAATTTGCACGGAAGCAGTTCCAAAAGTCGTCGGGTCGATTGATATGCCAGTGAGCGAGGCGCCGTTTGGCAACCTCCTAGCAATCGCATTTAGAATATCAGTATATGGCGCTTGAGTGTCAAGAATGTATTTTGCTACCCGCAGGTTAGAGCGATACTTTTCGGCATCGCTCTTGACCGAGCTGAAGGCTGAAGATTTACTTTGATTGTCATTTATGGTTTCTCTACTGGCAGACTGGTTGAATACTAGCATAAAATACGAGCTGATTAGTTCAACTACGATAATCACAACAACTATCAGCGACATGACAACATAGCGCATCAAAATTGAGTTAGCCCGGGCAGCCTTAATTTGCTTGCGTTCTTCGGGTGAGAGTAGGTTGATCATTTTTTTACCTCCGATGGCCGTACGCTAGCCAGACCAGCGACGGTGATGTAGCGCGGACGAAACTGGCGGTGCGGTTTTTCAAGCGACCCGAAATCAAGATCTTGCCACGGGCTAGCGACGCGGGCCGGCAAAATGAAAGCGTTAGTAAAGTATTCGCCGATACCTGGCATGTTTGCGCCGCCGCCAACGATAAGAATTTGCTCGATTTTTTTATCCTCCGAAATACGTTCGCTGTAGTAACGGATGACCTTCTTGGCTTCTCCGACGATACGACCGAGGCTTGGTTTGAGGGCGGCTTCAATTTTGTCATGATCATCGCTTTGCCCGAGGCCGTTGAGGACTTTATACTGGTGAGCTTTTTCTAGCGACACTTGCATTTTACTAGCGATATCTAGAGTGAAGTTATTGCCGCCGACATTAGCCGAACCGGTAATGAGAATTGCTGAATCCTCCAGGACGGCAATATCGGTACTGGTGGCGCCGACGTCGATAACTAGCGTGGTGCGATTGCCTTCCTCGGTTTTAGTCAGGATGCGGGCGACCGCATTCATGCTCGGTTCAACGGCAACTGGACGCAGATCGACTTCCTTGGCAACTTGCGTAACTGCATCAACCAGTGCGCGCGGTGCGGCCGAGACGACAACCATCAGGGTCTCTTTGGTGCGTTTAATAATTTCGTAGTCAGTGTATAACGAGTCTGACGGTACCGGTATATAGCGTTCGACTTCTAGCTGGGCAGCGCTGGCAATATGCTTTTCTTCGCTCGCTGGCAGAGTAAAGGTGCGCGAATAAGTGCGGCTCGTTGGCAAGCCAATTACTACGTGGTTAGAAGGCAGAGAGCCGATAATGCGATCTCGAAACATATTGGCTATGTGCTCGCGCAGATACTCGTGGTCGTCGGTGTCGAGCGCCTCCTGTGTCTTAACCGGGTCAAGATCGACTGAGCCGTAGCCGCGAACGTCAGCGTGTTTCTGGTTGATGGCCATGACTTTAACACCAGTATAATTGATGTCGAGCCCGATGATCGGTTTGTCTTTGAAAAATAGTTTTACCATGGATGCCCTTTTCTATATACAGTATAGCATAAGTTTTATTGTTTAATACTCGTTGATAAGCCAGCAATTGGCATCATAACGCTAGCGGCAATCAGCCCCACCATGCCGCCCATCAACACGATCATTACCGGTTCAATAATTGAGCCGATACTGTCGATGGCGACATCAACTTCTTCTTCGTAAAAGTCGGCTACTTTGACTAGTACGACGTCGGTTTGGCCAGTTTCTTCGCCGACAGCTAGCATCTGCGAGACGATTGGCGGGAATAATCCAGTTTTTTCGATGATTGTTGATAAGTTTTTGCCGTTTTCGACTTCCTTGGCAGCTTTCAGCAGAGCTTCCTCGTAAACAACATTGCCGACTGAATGCGAAGTGACTTCAAGCGATTCTAGAACAGCCGCGCCAGACCCCATGAGCGCCGAAAACGTACGAGCAAAGCGGGCGACAGCCACTTTTTGAATAATGCCGTTAATCGCTGGTATTTTGAGTACAAAACGGTGAAAAGTATGCTTGCCAGCGGTAGTATTGAGCCAGCGCCGCAAGAAATAGATAGCAGCAATTAATACCGGTATTAGCAAGTACCCTTTGGTCGTCAAAAAACCGCTAATTGAGAGCATGACCTGAGTTAAGGCTGGCAGCTCGGCATCTTCGCCGCCAAAACCTTTAATCATTTCGCCGATTTGCGGGATGACAAACACCATTAAAACCAAAAAGGCCATAATAGTAATAACCAGCAAAACTAACGGATAAGTCATCGCTCCTTTAATTTTTTTGCGGATGCCAGCGCTTTTTTCTTGCTGAATAGCTAGGCGCCTAAGGATATCGTCGAGAATACCGCCAGCTTCGCCAGCGCGCACCATATTGACATAAACATCGTTAAAAGTAGCTGGATGTTTGCCCAGGGCATCGGCTAGCTGCATACCAGATTGAACATCCTTAATGATATCGCCAAGGACTGCTTTGAGGGCTGGACTATCGGTGTGATCATGCTGCGAAGAAAGTGCTCGCAGCAACGGCACGCCAGCGCTAACCATGGCGCTCATCTGGCGGGTGAACATCACGATGTCGTCGGTTTTAACTTTTTTCTTGCCGCCGCCAAAACTAATACTGGCTAGTCCTTTCTTTTCAAGCGAGTCAATACTGAGAGGTGACAAACCTTGCTTGGTTAGGGCGGATAAAACTCCAGGCCGATCGCTAGCCTCAATTTTGCCTTGGACAACATCGCCGGATTTGTTGGTCGCAACATAGGAAAAGGACGGCATCTATGATTCCCTCGTAACACGCAACACCTCGTCGAGCGTAGTGTTGCCGCGTAATGTTTTAACTAATCCATCAGATTGCATTGTAATCATTCCCTCCTTGATTGCTTGATCTTGAATCTGGTTGCTAGTGGCGTCGGAAGTTATCATTTTTTGAATTTCGCGCGACATGCCCAACACTTCGTAAATACCGACGCGCCCCTTGAAGCCGACGTGTCCGCACTCGTCGCAGCCGCCTGGGTGCGCTCGCCAGAGGGTGCGAATAGTAGTCTCGTCGGTGCCAGCTGGTGTGTCGCCGCCGACTTTTTGCTCGATGGCTTGTAATTCTAGATCATGAATATGTGCAAACGTTTGGTCTGGACGCAGATTGAATAGCGAGACTATTTCGTTGATTTCGTCTGGCGTCGGTACGTATTGTTCGCGGCAGTTCATGCACAGTCGTCGTACTAAGCGCTGACCGACGACCGCCTTGACTGTTGAAGCGATCAAAAATGGTTCAATTCCCATATCTAATAAGCGTGGCAAACAAGTAGCGGCGTTATTAGTGTGCAGCGTCGAAAATACCAAGTGCCCAGTCAATGCCGCCTGCACGCCTAGGTTGGCTGTCTCGCCGTCGCGAATCTCGCCGACCATGATGATGTTCGGATCTTGGCGCAGCAGTGCTCGCAACCCCGAGGCGAAAGTCATACCAGCTTTGGCGTTGGTTTGGGTTTGGTTGACGCCGGGGATTTTGTATTCGACTGGATCCTCAATAGTCGAGATATTAACTTCCGGCGTGTTTAGCATAGATAGCACTGAAAATAAGGAAGTAGACTTGCCGCTACCAGTTGGTCCGGTTACTAGAATCATGCCGTTTGGTTCGGCAATAGCGTTATTTATGATGGCTAGCGATCTGCCCCAATAACCAAGCTGCTGTAGCGTAATTGCTTGGTTGGATTCGTCGAGAATTCGCATGACAACTTTCTCGCCGTCGGTAATTGGCAGAGTGCTAACGCGCAAGGCGTATTGTTTGCCAGCGACTTTAATTTTGAAGCGGCCGTCTTGCGGCACGCGACGCTCGTCGATTTTTAGATTAGATAAAATTTTGATACGGCTAACCAATGCATTAAGGACGTTGCGCGGTAATTGGTTGACTTCTTTAAGTACGCCATCGATGCGGTAGCGTACTTGCACGAAATTCTCACGCGGCTCGATGTGAATATCTGAGGCCTGAGAACGGATAGCATATTCTAACAGCAAATTAACGGTTTGGGCGATTGGCGAATCCTCGGCAACATCAGCTTCGGAGACTTTCTGATCCGAGCCGTCATCTTCGCGCTGCACGTCAATGACTTCATTGAGCTCTTGATTGACATCGCCGCGATAATTTTCTAAACATTGCAAGATATTAGAATGCGGTGCGATATAAATTTTAGTATTGCTGCCGATCTCTTTCTCGATAAAATTAGTAGCCAGCACATCATCTGGATCATCCATCGCCAAGTGCATGGTACCGTCTTCGTCGATTTGAAAAATCACTGCATTGTATTGGCGGGCGATACGCTCTGGGATGCGGTTCAGTACCTCGCTCGGAATATTACGTGGATCGACCTCAATGTAAGGTATATCGGCGTATTGCGCGAAAAGCTTTGTCAAGTCGGTTTCAGATACAAGCTTTGAATCTAATACAATATCTTGCAGCGGCCGCGAAGAACGCTCCGCCTCTTCCATTAGCGGTTTGAGAGTTTCTTCGGTCGCAATATTATTACGCGTCAGAATCTTGACCAGAGTATTATTTAGGATCCTCATAATTCTTATGCTAATTGTAGCGCATTTTATTTAGAAAAGCTATCAATGCAGCGCAGATTGGTAAAGGATGGTCAAATCGAGTATAATAACAGAGATATGAAGCGAACTTTTAATATACAGGCGGCGCAACTTGCCGGCGAAAAAATTTCAGTTAGCGGCTGGGTACACTCGCGCCGCGATCACGGCGGGCTAATTTTTGTTGATCTACGCGACCACACCGGTTTGTTGCAGCTAGTTTTTAATTCTGATAATCCAGAAGCATTTTCGCTTGCTGATGAGTTGCGCGACGAATTTGTCATTCGCGCCGAAGGCATGGTGCGCGAACGCGCGGCTGGACTAAAGAATGATAAAATTCCGACTGGCGCAGTTGAATTGGTGGTCGAGAGGTTGACGTTACTTAATCGCGCCGAGACCTTGCCAATCCAGCCCTTTGCCGAGGAAAACCAAGCGGGCGAGGACTTGCGTTTTAAGTATCGTTACCTCGACCTGCGTCGCCCGAAGATGCAACAGATGCTGAAAAAACGTGCCGAAATGTACCGACGGATGCATCAGTACATGGACGACCGCGACTTCATCGAGATTCAGACGCCAATTTTGGCAAATTCTAGCCCTGAAGGTGCACGCGATTTTCTGATCCCCAGTCGTCTGCAAGAGGGCAAGTTTTACGCTCTGCCGCAAGCACCGCAGCAGTTCAAACAGCTGCTGATGGTTGGCGGCGTGCCGCGGTATTATCAGTTGGCAGCCTGCTTTCGCGACGAAGATCCGCGGGCTGATCGACTGTATGGCGAGTTTTATCAGCTGGACTTGGAGATGAGCTTCGTTGAGGATGGCGAGGAAGTTCGCCAGGAAGTCGAGCCGTTGATGTGTCAGCTAGCGACCGATTTCGCCGGCAAGAAGTTGTTGGATCTGAGCGATCTGCCAGTGGGCGATGGCCAGTCAATTCCGCGCATTTCTTACCGCGACGCCATGGAGATGTATGGCTCGGACAAACCAGACCTACGTTTTGGCATGGAGCTGATTGAGCTGACTGATATATTTGCCAACACCGAATTTGGCGTGTTTAAAAATGCTGAGTGTATCAAGGCGATTTGTGTCAAAAATGGCGCCAGCCTCAGCCGCAAGCAAATCGACCAATTCACCGACATTGCCAAAAGTGAGGGCGCGGGCGGTTTAGCGTACATCACCTACCAAGACGGCGAAGCGAAATCACCAATTGCCAAGTTCTTGAGCGAAACAGAGCTAGCTTCAATCCAGCAAAAAACTGGCGCAGTTGATGGCGACGCAGTCTTTTTCGGCGCTGACGCTCGCCCAGTCGTCAACGCCGTTCTCGGTCGTCTGCGAAATGAATTTGCCGCCCACTTCAGCCTCAAAGATCCAAACCTGGTGGCCTTGGCTTGGATTATCGATTTTCCATTCTATGAATGGGACGACCACGGCAAGAAGTTTGACTTTGGCCACAATCCATTCGGTATGCCAAAGGGCGGCCTACAAGCGCTGGAATCGGCGAACACCGATGCTGAAAAACTAGCCATCGTGGCTGACCAATTCGACATGGTGATGAACGGCTACGAAATTTGCTCCGGCGGCGTGCGCAATCACAACCCGGCGGTGCTGTACAAAGTGTTTGAACTGCTCGGTTTTAGCGAAAGCTACGTCGAGGAAAAGTTTGGCGCTATGCTCAATGCCTTCAAATACGGCGCACCGCCGCACGCTGGCTGTGCCTTTGGTGTCGACCGCATCCTCATGGAGCTCATTGACGAAACCAATGTTCGCGAGACCTTAGCCTTTCCAAAGAACGGTTCGGGCGTTGACGTGATGATGGATTCGCCGTCAACGGTTGACCCAGTGCAGCTAAAGGAATTGGGGTTATGAGCGCAATGTATGATCGACACGAAGTTAGCGTAAAAGTGGCGTTGTATAGCGAGGATAGTAAACAAGTATTGCTGATGTATCACCTAAGCAGCGATGGTTTTGGCTTGCCGGGCGGGCATATTGATGCTGGCGAAACGCCTGACGCGGCACTAGAGCGAGAGCTGCGCGAGGAATTAGGCATCACAATTGATGCGACGCCAGCCGATTTCTATGTCCGCAACCCTTATGACGACAATATTAAGGATCATAAAATTATCCTCGGCTATACGGCGACGGCAAAAAAGGGTATGACTTTGCCAAATAGTGCATGTGATGGCAGCGAAGGAGATATCGTCTGGCTGACGCGCGCAGAAGTTGAAACTACCGATAAACTTTCGCCGGGCTATCGGGATTTTGTGCTGAAATGGTGGCCGCAAGAAGCGTAATGTTTTAGGAGGTACAAGCAGGCTATGAAATCAATTCCCAAACGAACGCTAAAATTCATTGACTCATGGCTAACGCTGCGCAGCCAATGGGCGCGCTGGCCGGGATTTACGGTGGCGATAGCCAAAGACGGCGAGGTGGTTTTTAATAAAGCCTATGGTCTATCAAATATAGAAAATAATGAGAAATTAACAACCAACCATCTCTTTCACGTTGCTTCGCAATCGAAAACATTTACTGCCACGGCCGTGATGCAGCTGCAGGAGCGCGGCAAGTTGCGCATTGATGATTTAGTTACGACACATCTGCCATGGTTGGCACAGCATAGCGACCAGCGTTGGCGCGATATAACATTGCGTCAATTGTTGAGCCACTCAGCAGGCGTGATTCGCGACGGCCAGGCGTCAGGTTTTTGGCAATTCCAAGGAGATTTTCCAGATAAAGACGAATTCAAGAAGCAAATCATGCAATCACAGCTAGTGTTCGAGCCAAATTCCGAATTCAAGTATTCCAATTTTGGTTTTGGCCTGCTGGGTTTGGTGATTGAACGAGCCAGCGGTAAGCCGTACGCTGATTTTGTGGCGGAAAACATCATCACGCCGCTCGGCTTAATCCAAACCACCACGGAATATTCGCCGGAACTTCGTATGGCTACTGGCTACAGTAGGTTTGATTTGCAGCAGCAGCGTCGACCGTTTCAACACATCACAACTGGCGTATTGCAGCCGGCCACGGGATTTTGCTCAACTGCGCATGACTTGGTGAAATTATTTGCCGCCCTGCAAGTCGGCTCAGGCAAACTATTGAGCGACACTTCTAAAAGGGAAATCCAGCGCCCATCGTGGCAAGTTGCGGATGAAGCAAACGCAGGAAGTTACGGATTGGGCATCGATGCCGTAAAAGCCAAAGACGGTAAGCGGCTCGTCGGTCATAGCGGCGGTTATCCAGGATTTGTCGGCCGCACCTGGTCGCGGATAGACGACGGAATAACTGTTTCGGTGTTGGCGAACGCGTATGATACAGCGCCAGGAATAGTTGCAAATTCGATATTAGGAATTATTGATCAATTTGGTGATACTTCTGATAAAAACCGTCGAAAGTTTGAAGCGCGGTTCGTTAACGATTACGGCGTATACGAAGTCGTTGATACAGAAAAAGGATTGAGGGGTTTATGGTCTAATGATTGGCAACCATTCAATATGGCTGAAGAACTGGAAATAGTCGATGACGCCACCTTAAAAATTGCGAAAGGTAATCATTTTAGCTATTTTGGCGAACTGATGAAATATGAGTTTGACGCTAAAAATAAGCCTTCCGCCATGTATCGCAGCGGCGCTAAGAATTATATTAGTTTAGATGGTGATATAAAAGTATGAAAGGATTTCATGTCAAACATAGAATACGAAGCAAAAATATATGATGTCGATCCCGCCGATATCACAGAAAAGTTGACAAATCTCGGCGCTGAGGAAGTCGGTAATTACAATTTTTGCCGTTACGTATTTGATACGATGCCAGCGGTGCCAGATCGCTGGGTTCGGTTGCGCTCTGATGGGAAACAGGCGACTTTGACCGTCAAAGAAATAACCGCTGCCACCATTGACGGTACTCACGAGTGGGAAGTTGAAGTGTCTGATATGGAAACGACACTGGAAATATTAGCAAAAATTGGCATCAAACCGCGCGGTTATCAAGAAAACAAACGCCAAGAATACGACCTCGACGGCGTTCAGGTTGTCATCGACCGCTGGCCGAAGTTAAAGCCATATGTCGAAATAGAAGCGAACAGCGTAGTGGAAGTGGTAAAAACGGCAGCGCTGCTTGGCTTTGCTGAGAGCGATTTGATAACGAAAAGCACTTCTGATTTATACCAGAATATCGGTATAGACATCGAGAAGCTTGCGGAATTAAAATTTGATAAATAGACTAGTCTGCGAAATAAGTATATGATTAAAACGAAACTACCAACCGAAGCTCAAATCAAAAACTTGCACAAAAAATACGCCAAAACTGATGCTGATTTTACGTTGATTTATACTCATTGCCAGGTGGTTGACGCGATTGCGGCGCAGCTTTTAGACGCTAAGCCAAACTCGCAGATTGACCGTGATCTGCTGCATGTTGCCTGTATGCTTCATGATATCGGCGCGTATGATGTTCTGGAAAACGGCAAATTTGTCGACGGCGTTCGCCACGGCGTGATTGGCGAGCAGATTCTGCGAAATGAAGGCTTTCCTGAACAAATTTGGCGGTTTGCTTCGCACCATACTGGCGTAGGCTTGACCAAGCAGGATGTAATTAACCAAAACTTGTCCATTCCGCCAGCCGACTATACCGCTAACACGCCCGAGGAGCGGCTGCTAATGTACGCCGACAAATTTCATTCCAAAAGCAAACCGCCCAAAGAGCCGCCATATTTTTGCACGTTTGAATGGTATTATAATCTGGTGCAAAAATTTGGCAGCGACAAACAAGCCAAATTTCAGGCGCTAGCAGATGAATTTGGTAAGCCGAATATTGCGCTTGTCGCTGGTAAGTTTGGTTTTAGCATTAAAGATGTAAATTAGCGTCAGGCTGGTGCAGGTGACTTGCAGGTTATAAATTAGCAGCCTAACACGTAGACTTGACCGTCTGGGAATATTTCGCCATAATAATACGTAATGAAAAGAAGCCTTATTATATTGTGTGCGTTAGTCTATGTCGCTTGTGCTCCAACGGTTAGCGCCGAAGGTCCAACCATGACTCTATTGACTGAGCGGCAGCTTAATCTGGTGCGCAGTAATTGTGCGACGACTAAAACTGTTTTAGAGCGTATTCGTGCTAACGACGCTTTGGTGCGCATCAACCTTGGCCGCGAATATGATGCAATTTCTACCAAACTGATGGCGCCGATGAATAGCCGCATTGCTCTCAATAAGCTCAACGGCATCGACTTAACCAAAACAACCGTCGATTTCGACCATCAAATCGGACAATTTCGCAACTCTTATCAGCGTTACGAGCAGATAATGTCGCATATAGCCCAGACGGATTGCCAAGATAAGCCAGCAGACTTTTATATGGATATTGAACGAGCGCGTTATTATCGCGGTGATGTACGAAAAGCAGTAGTCGAACTCGAAAAGCTAATTAAGCAATATAGCTCACAAATCGACAAATTAGATTTGTCAAAAACGGGTTTGAGTAGTCAAGGAGGTAGTAATGACTAGATTTCACGCCCGTGCTCGCTTGAAAAAGCGGGCTGATCATATTTGCCAGCGGTGCGGCTTTGCGGCTATGCTGGTCTGTGTAATTATAGTATCGCTCGTCATGGTGGCGGTAGCTTTAGAGATGTATAACACTAGCGGCGCAGCACAAGTCGATTTGAGCCGCCCAGGTTTTAGCTCTGTGCAGAAACAGGCCGGCGCTAGCGAAGAAACTGAAAAAGGTTTCTCGGCGCAAGGGGAGATTGATCAAAAAACTATCAAAGATTTTAAAAATGTATACGACAAACACGCCAAACGTGCGGCTGCATCGACCAGTTTTGGCGGCGAGGCGCTATCAGATAGTTCAATTCAAGTCTTTAATGAACGTTCATCGGGAACAGCACCAAGCGGAGAGGCTTCAAACTAGTGAGCGAACTGCTCAATCCTGACGATTTTGTTATTGTTCGCAAGCGCAAAAAATACAAATTTGCCAAGTTCCATAACGCCGAGAATTGCTTTGAGCTTGACGAATGGCGCGATTTTTACCGGCAGCGCCAGCCGGGCGTCTCCAGGCTGGAGGTTGGCGCTGGTACTGGTTTGTTTAGCGTCGAATTAGCAGCGCGTTATCCAGATAAGTTGTTTGTGGCGATTGACGTTAAGGCTGACCGTTTGCAAAAAGGCGCTTACATTGCGTTAGAAAAAGACCTGGATAACATCTATTTTATCCGGGCGCGCGCCGACCAAATTGGCGATTTGTTCGCTTTGTCGACGCTAGTGAATATTTGGGTGACTTTTCCTGATCCGTTTCCGAAAAAGCGGGCTGCCGGGCGGCGGTTGACGCATCCGTATTTTTTGCGCCGTTACGCGCAATTATTGCAGCCTGGCGGCGAGCTGCTTTTCAAACACGACGACCGCGACTTTTTTTGTTGGAGTTTGGAGCAATTGGTGGCAGAAAAATGGCAAATTACAGAACTGAGCTTTGACCTGCACGAATCATCTCTGGACGACGAGTACAAAATCATGACGACATACGAGCAGCGATGGCTGAACGAGGGCAAGGCGATTAATTTTGTGAAGACTACGCGTTGATGCTGTGTTATCGTGCCAGTGGAAGCGGGTTAGCCCTCGCTAGCACCCTGCCAAGCAATGTCAAACAAGCGCGTTTGCACCGAGGCCAGGCTGGCGTTGTCGATAATTACCCCGTGCATAGAGTTATATTTGTCCAGAGTAATAATAGCCATTTTACTGGCATACAATATTGTGTAGCAGCCGTCATCTAGTTTTGGTCCGGCTAAGTAGCGGCTGTCCGCTAAGCCTGTCGTTATGCGCAGGGGCTTGGCGTAGCGCAAGACGCGTACCCGTAGATTTCGTTTGGCGCGTTCGCGGCTAAAATTCGGAAAATTGTTGTACAGATAGCGGCTGACGCGCGGCGAAGAAATTACGCGGTACAAGTTAATCTTTTGCAGGCGGCAAGTACTTAATATATCGCGCAAAATATTTGCCAAGCCTTCGTCGCCCTCGTAAAATGCCGCCATATGCCGGGTTTCGGCGATTTTGTTTGCGGTTCGCAGGCGGACAATGTATTGATCAAGCTGCTGGCCGGCTACCTGTAAAGCTTGCTGCTTCTCGCGTAAAATTTCTGCCAAGACAGCTGGATCTTCGGCGCGGTAGCGCAGCTGCTTGCCCTGAGTGACGCTGTTGACAAGTCCGGCTGCGCGCAGGCTTTTAATAGATTCATAGACGCTGCCGCGGTTAATATTCGTTGTTTCTGCGATGGCTCGCAGCGAACTATTAGGAATTGCCAGCAGCGCTTCATACACGCGTTTGTCACGAGTAGACAAGCCGATAATAGAAAAATCCATATCTGTAATATAGCATAAATTATAAAATTGTCATAAAAAATCAACCATTTTGGCTGGAATCGGCAGTAGCGGTACGATATGATTTGCTGGTAGCGAAAGGAGGAATGCTATGGCTATTGAAAAAGCACCGAAAGGTTATGGAATTACAGGAGATATAGGAGGGTCTACTGAGTGATATTCGGGTCCGCCGGTGGGCGAAGGTGGGCGCACTGTCACTGTTTCTATAACAACAGAACAGTTTGAAAAATTAAGAGGAATAGCACTTGTTACTGGTATGACTATGGGTGCTGTTATTAGGGAAGCTTCTAGAGAACATGCTAAAGCGACAGTTGAAGATCCAAAATTTCGACGCGAAGCAGGAGAATTGGCTGTACTTTTAGACAGATATAAAAGTCCAGACTCTCGCGAAAGCGAATAATCAGGCTCTCATCAGATAGCCCGCGGCTAGTAATTACTGTTATAATACGTATAAACAGGAGGGGAACATGAATTTTCAAGATTATTCGCAAAAAGCTATTTCAACGCTAACGAGCGATCACGCATACGGCGATATCAGCGCTGATTTGATGGCGCAAATACTAGGTTTGGCTGGTGAGTCGGGCGAGGTGATGGAAAAGTTTAAAAAGCTAATCCGCGACAAGCAGGGCAAACTAACTGCCGATGATCGCGCGGAAATTATTAAGGAACTGGGCGACGTGCTGTGGTATGTCAATTCGGCGGCGTATTTGCTCGGCTCTAGCTTGGAAGAAGTGGCGCGGCTTAATAACGAAAAACTAGCCAGCCGCCAGCAGCGCGGCCAGCTACATGGCAGCGGCGATAATCGGTAAAACTCTAAATCTTCAGATGCTGCCGCAGCCACTCGTCAATGGTGCCAGCGCCCATGCAGAGGACTAGTTTGCCTAATTCGCGGTCAAGCATGATAGACTTCCACAAATCATCGTTGAGGCTGGCAATATGTACTTCGGGGCGGGTGAGGTTTTTGGTTAAGTCTGCAGGCGTCAGTATCGGTAAATCCGGATTCTCGCGCGTCAAATATGTCGGCAGCCAATATACGCTGTCAGCGTAGCGAAAAACTTCGTTTGTGTACATTGATTGAATTTCGTGCTGGCGGACATTTTGGTGTGGCTGGTAGACGAGTGTTACTTCGCGGGATATCTCATGCGCCATTTGTAGCGTGGCGTAAATTTCGGCTGGGTGGTGACCATAATCGGAGTACAGGCCAGGCGCTAAGCGTTCAAATCGCCGCTGCGTACCAGGAAAATTCTCGACGGCAACCTTTACGATATCAGGATTACCTAGCTTTAGCCGCTCGCAGGCTTTGGCAACCAGCGTGGCGTTGGCTCGATTATGCCAGCCTGGAATGCGAAAACTTTTAACTTCCTCGTCTTTGAGTACCCAAGATTTATTAACTGGTTCTAAACCAGTAAGAGTGTCCTTCTTCCAGAGAATAGATAGTTCGCTTTGTCCGAGAAATTGTTGGAAAGCTCTGGTATAAGCGGCTTGAGTTGGGTATGTATCTGGATGATCGTAATCAATAGAAGTAATCAGCGAAAGGTATGGGCTGAAATGCAAGAAGTTGCGATCGAATTCATCGCACTCATATATAAAATACTCGCTGTTCGGCGCGTAGTGCCCGCTCGGCCCAAAACTGATAGTGGTGCCAATTGAATAACTGATTGGGACGCCGAGTTGGCGCAGCACCCAAATCATCATGCCGGTAGTTGTTGTTTTGCCGTGAGTGCCAGCAATAGCGATCATCTTGAGATTTTTCTCGCTCATAATATAGCGCAGCAGCTCGTCGCGCTTGGCTGTGTAAATGCCTAATTTTTGCGCTCTCACTAGTTCTGGGTGGTCAGCGGGCAAGGCTGCGGTGTAAACGAGCCAGTCGATACGGTGCTGCTTATGGCAGTATTCTAGGTAATCGCCAGACTGGTCATTAGTGACGACAATGCCGCGCTGCATTAATTCGCTAGTTTCTAGACTCGAGTGCGCGTCCGAGCCTTGTACGCTATGCCCGGCGTCATGAGCTAATTCAGCTAACGGTCCGATAGCGACGCCGCCAATGCCAGAGAAATAAATATTCATACTTCTACTATAACGCAATCAAGCTGCTCGTGGTATACTATTAAGTAATGAAGGGCGGGAATAATGGCCGATAAACGCGCGGCGAGGCGAAATCTTCGGCGTCTTGAGCGAGTCAAGACCTGGCAGCTGTTGATTTTGTTTGTGCTGGTGTGTTTTGTAGCGGCAACTTTTTTGCGTATTAATAATGTTGGCATGATACAGCGCCGCAGTGCTGTGGCGACAGCTGACAAATCAGGCAACGAAACACAAATATTTAATCGTCTGCAAGATTTGCAGCATTACTCAACCACGCATATGAATGCCAGCAGCGGCGTGATTTATCTGCAGCATCAGTATGAGCGCGACTCGCAAGCGGCTATCAAGAGAGCTTCGGCGGCGTCGTCTGAGAACGCAAGAGTTCATGCTCAGGCTGAAGCAGTTTGCCACCCGCAATATAGCGGCTGGTCGATGGCTTATATTCAATGCTTTGTTAACGAATTATCAAAATATCCCACCTCTGACAAACTCAAAGACCCAGAATTGCCCAACACTGAACTATACCGCCACGAATATACGTCGCCGCTTTGGACGCCTGATTTTGCTGGCTGGTCGATAGTTTTGGCGGTAGTGATTTTGGTAGTTATAGTACTGCGTTTGATTAGCCTTGTAATATTACACCTATTATTGCGCTATAAATATCGAGCTGCTTGAGTGGTACAGCTAGGGGTGTAAAGTGTTGACACTCAATGCAGGTTACGATAAGCTAACAGATGTAAACCAATACTAATAGGAGGTATAAAACAATGGCTTACAAGCACACGAATTCAAAGGGCGTCACTTATTATCTACACAAAACTGAAGTTACACTTCGCGGCGGCAAACCGCAAACCATCTACTTTTTCACTAAGGTAGAGAAAAACGAAAAAGGCGAGCCGTGCGACTTGCCAGAGGACCGCGTCGTTAAAGAAAACCCGCGCAATGGCTTTCTGACAGTTTCTAAGAAGAAATAAATTTTGCTGTTTTTTAAAACCCTCGGCTTGTCAGCTGAGGGTTTTTTGTGGTGGCGAAGTGCTTGCGTTTAGATAGTAAGTTTGCTACTCTAGATATGTAAACAAACAGGTGCACAAAATTACCTCCCCGATTACCCTAAGGGAGGTTTTTTGATCTCTGTGGTTGATTATGGTGGTGGGGGCGGTTGGAATCGAACCAACGACCAACAGGTTATGAGCCCGCTGCTCTAACCCCTGAGCTACGCCCCCATTGCTGATATTATAGCGTAAAATCATTACGACGTACAGATTATTTGTTGACTGGCTCGATTTGCTTATGTTACTATGTCAAGTACATAACCCAAGTGAGGTAGGAGTATGAAAATACACAGGAAAAATATCAAATATAAATATCGCCGTATTGGCGTTGGAATAACCGTATTCATTGCGGTATTAAGTTTGGTGCTGGTGAATTTGCCGCGAGCTCAGGCGTCGCAGCTTAACAAAAAGTACTCTTTTATTAAAACCAATTACACCGTCCCAACGAGTAATGTCGCGTGGGTAGCGCCGAATGGCAACGACACCTCAGGTAATGGTTCCGAGGGTTCGCCGTACGCTACATTCAAGAAAGCTCTCAGCTCTATTAGTAATGGCGGCACGGTAGTCGCGAAGTCGGGTATTTATCGTGAACCGCATTTTTTCATCTCTGGCGATAATGTGACTATTCAAGCGGCGCCGGGGGCAGAAGTTTGGCTAAAGGGCAGCGATGTCGTAAATTCATGGACTAGTGAAAATGGCATATGGAAAACAACTGGGAATTATCACAACTTCTGTCATGTTTGTACCACAAATGCCAATCCAAGCGTTGAAGGTACCGCGGCCTACCCAGAGCAGGTCTTCATTAACGATGAGCCACTAAAGCAGGTTAAAACCAAAGCAGAAGTAACGCCTGGTAGTAATACTTTTTATGTAGAAGACAACACTCCTACTACGCTCAAAACCCCTAACAATAATGCAGACGGCTATAATATTGGCCAGCAAGATGCGATATCTTATTATATTGGCAAGAATCCAGCTAGCGGCGTAACCGAGATATCAGAGCGGGCGCGAGCTTTCACTAGTACTGGCAAAAACGTCTCCGTGAAAGGCATTAACGTTGCTCAGTATTCGCCTGTTCAGGTTTGGGGTTTTAAGGATCCTTACGATCCTGCCGCTGAAAGAGGGGTTTATTCGGGCCCAACTGCGGTGAGTATTAATGGATCTGGCTCGTTAGTTCAAGATATGATTGTCACCCAAAGTGCAAGCCAAGGCCTGTTCTTTAACAAAGCAGAATCGTCGACGGCGCGCGGCGTAAAGGCGATAGATAATGGCGGCTCGGGAGTTGGGGCTAACAAATCTCACAACACAGTATTTACTAACGGTGAATTATATGGCAACAACGCGGAAGGTTTCTTGACGATTGGCTGCGGAGCTTATTGTACGATGGCCGATATCAAAGTTACACATACGCGAAATTTCACATTCCGCAATAATATTGTTGATTATTCTCGCGACACTAAAGCGTATTCTACTGCTGCTAACGCCAATAGCGAAGGTATGATTGGCTTTTGGTGCGATGAAGGTTGCGTAGAAACGAAAATCGTTGGCAACTTCTTTACTAATTCTCCGCTTGCTATCATGTATGAGGTTTCTGGTAATGGTATAATTGCTTCTAATATAATCGAAAGTTCCGGTACGGGTATTCGTGTAGCCGGCAGCGATGATGTTAAGGTGTATAACAATACCATATCTCGCACTTATCGGCCAATATACATATTTGAAGACAGTCGTGTTGACGGATGCAATTATTGGAAAGGCGGGTCCTGCGTAGCTAACGAAAGCTGGTCGCAGGGACTAGGTCTAGATTGGAATACTTCGGGCGTTGAATTGTATAACAACATTATATCTTCGCGGCCGTTAGCTCGAGCAGAGGATCTTTCTGGCGGTAATTATCAACGCGCGTATTCACTGCGTGTTGAAGGATCTCAGAACGATCAAAATAGACCGTATGTCGATGCCAACGATATGCTCAAAGGATTTGATTATAATGTATATTACCGTAACGAATCAGACGATATAAATTTGTCGGTGTGGGATTTCAAACAGATTCCTTCAAAGACTGATACAGTTATAAGCAGAGCTTCTGATATCGCGAATAATCCAAAATTATCGAACTCGATTGACGGCCGCGATGCGCATTCGCTTGATACTTTTGGCTCGCGAGCAAATAATCCGTATTTCGTGAAAGAAGCAGCAAATAATAACGACTACAAAAAGAGCAATTACAATCTCAAACCAGGTAGCCCAGCCATCAACAAGGGTAAACCGTTATCGAGCGACGTAGCGCAAGCGATTGACCCAACAGGCAAAACTGTTAAAGCTGGCGTACCGGTAAATGCTGGTGCTCTGGTTAATGTGTTGATGGATGCGACGGGCGGGCAGACTCCGCCGACACCTCCAGTAACTGTCAATATTCCTGATGCTGGCCTCAAGGCAGCTATCAATAAAACACTTGACAGCAATCGTCCGAGCACTCAGGATATCACAGTGGACGAGCTAGCTCAGTTGACGCAACTTACCGTAGATGGCGGTGTCAAAGTCAAAAATCTAACAGGTCTCGAGAAGGCAACTAATTTACAAGAGTTGAAGATCGACAATAACGAAGTTGCTGATTTGGCGCCTTTGTCATCGTTAGCAAAATTGACCAAGTTGACAATGACAAATAACAAAGTCGCGTCGATCGAACCGTTGGCGCATTTGGCTAACCTAAGCGTACTTTTAGCGTCTGGTAATCCGATTGCTTCGACCAAGCCGCTAGCTAATCTGACGCATTTGACACAAGTAAGTGTAGATAGTAAATCGACAGCGTTTGATATTTCTGATTTTGCCAAGAGTGCGGGCACCTTGACGACATTGCAGTTGTCTGGTGCTGATAATGGTACGCCGCAGCTAGTGCATAGCGAAGTTCTAAAGCAACTTACTAAAGTAACGACTCTCCAAGTATCGTCAATTTCGTTAACTAATAGCGATCTGAATAGTATTGGCGCGATGACGCAATTAACGTCACTGCAAGCAGACCGCAGTAATATTAGCGATATGTCGTTTGCGGGCCGCTTAACTAAATTAACTAAGCTTGACGTTTCTAATCAGCGTGTCCGTATGAGTACGAGTACAACGCCGTTTGCATCGCCGCTCAAAGATATATCGGGTACGGCTGTTGCTATAACCAACAGCGCTGATTTGGCTAATGATGGGGCTGGTCGTGTCAAAATTGTCTCGCCAATTTATGATAATAATGCTCATGAGTTGTCAGCAACTTGGGCTAAGAATGTTACAGTTGGCACTGCTACCGCCCAATTCAACGGTCAACTAACAGTGTCTGCAACGCTGCCAAAAGCTGATAAAGCTCAGCTCCAAGCGCAAATTGATCGCGCGAATAACTCTGCAGATTATATCAAAGCAGATGCGGCGGTAGCCAGTGCGCTGTCAGCTGCGAAAAACGTTGTTGCTAAACCAAATCCGACACCTGCCGAAATTAGCCAAGCAACAAACGACCTCAAGCAAGCACTTGACGCCGCAATAGCTAAAGAAACGGCAGCTCAAGCGGCCGCACGGACAGCGGTTGATAAGGCAAAAAACAGTAAGTCGCCTGCTGATATTCGCGCTGCAGAGGCACTTTTAGCGCACGTTCAGGACACAGACAAGAAATCAGCGATGCAAGATGAGCTCAACGCCGTCAAACAGGAAATTACCGATGCGCGGACAGCCTTATCGAAATTGATTGACAAGGCGAAGAACACGCCGACGGATGGTCTGGCGGCCGAGACTGTTGCTGCTTTGAATACCGCGATTGCTGCAGCTAAAGCAGTCAATAACGACCAAGAGTCAACTGTGGCGCAGCTTACTGAAGCCAAAACCAAATTGCAATCAGCTCTTGATAACCTCAAAACCGATAAGACAGCGCTAGCCAAAGCTATAGCGGATGCTGACAAAGAGCCAGTTTATATCAAGAATGATTCAGCGGTTAAAACTGCCCTGCAACATGCTAAAAATGTTTATGCTGCGGCTAATCCAACACCAGCAGAAGTTAGCACAGCTGTCAATAATTTGAAGTCGGCAATTAATGCTGCTAAAAAGAAAGAAACTGATGCTCAAACAGCTGCTGCCAATGCGGTTGCGGCAGCAGAAGGCGTTAAAACGGCGCAGTCGATAACGGCGGCTCAAACTCTCGTTGACGCTGTCCAAGACGCGTCGGTTAAGTCTGCTCTGCAGGTGCGTCTTGATGCTGTATCGCAGCAGCTCAGCAATGCTAAACAAACGCTTGGCACACTTATTACTAAAGCTGAGGCTGTCGATACGACTGGTATGAGTGCTGACACCGTCAATGCTCTAAAGGCTAAAATCAAGCAGGCTAAACAAGTCTACAACGACGCTTCAGCATCAGTGATGCGCTTGCAAACGGCGGCGTCGGGGTTGCAAGCAGCTCTAGATGCCTTGCGGCCAGACAAGACTACTTTGCGCGACGTGATTGCCCGGGCGGAAGCGCAGCCAGCGTATATCCGAAACGATCCTGCAGTCAAATCTGCTTTGCAGCATGCCAAGAACGTTGAGGCCGCTGCTAGCTCGACGCCAGCTGATATTAGTTCCGCGATACAACAGCTCAATTCGGCAGTTACTGCCGCTCAGAAGAAAGAAGCTGACGCCCAGGCGGCCGCGCAGGCAGCTGTTGCCGATGCTGAAAGCCAGAAAACTGCTCAATCTATAGCGCATGCGCGAACACTAGTTGATAAAGTACAGGATCAAGCCGTTAAGACAAACCTTCAGGCGCGCCTAGATGCGATTGTTGTCCAAACCTTTGTCAATAAGCAAACAATTCGCCAAGCAAACAATACCAATATTACGCTGTCTACCTCAGGCGATAAATGCTACAACATCAAAAACGCTGCTGCGGTAGGGCAGCCGAAAAATATTCCGACTGGCTATCAGATGCAGGGCTCGGCCAAGTTTACGATCAACTGTGACGGACATGCGCAGCCAGCAGTTGGGTATACTACCAAAATTACTCTCGAATTATCGCGTATTTACAAAGTTAATCGCCTAAAAGTAATCAAGTACAGTATTAATGGTGCTAATGCTACCGATATTACCGAGAAAGTCACATTCAAAACATCAGTCGATGGCAAACGCACTATTGTTGAATACTCAATTACCGATGGCGGCTTTGGCGACATGGATAAAACTGCTAACGGTGTTATCGACGATCCGGTTATAATTTATGAGCGGTCGGAGAATAATACTACGCCAGCTAATGGTGGTAATCAACCTGGAGCTCCAGCAAAGAGTGGCAAGACTACCGCTAACGGCGGACGCTTATCTGAAACTGGCGATAGCCTATACGGTTATATTATCGGCGCTGGCGTGCTGGTGCTAGGCGGCGCTGCCGGCGTATACGCTATTATCCGTCGTCGCCAATAAGAGTCGTTTTATCTCGCTATCTCGATTACCGCTCATGGTTTATAATAGTTGATAGATGAAACTTGTTGAAAGATTACGCCAACAACTGCATTATATCTGGTTCAATTACGCGAATTTTAACGGATTGGTGCTGTTGTTGGCGATTATCATTGCGGTTAGCTGGGTGATGGGTACGATGTCGACGATCCAGACGAACTTTAGCGCTCAACGAGCGCTTGACGAAAAAAAACAACAATTACGGCTGGCGCAGCTAGAAGTAGAGACGCTGAAATACGAACAAAATTATTATAAGAGCGATGAATATAAAGAGCTAGAAGCGCGCAGCAAGTTAGGTCTGGCAGATCCTGGCGAGAAGCAGCTAATACTGCCAGAGAATAGCGCTGCAGTGAAATCTCTCGACAGCCAGGACGATAACTCATCTTATATTAAAACAGCTCCACGCGGCAATACACCTACCGTGCATAAGTCAAACTTCCAGCAATGGATTGATTTTCTAACTGGCAAAACTGCTGCTTCGCGCTTGCAGAAGTGACACACAGTTTGCTATAATAGTACCCGTATCGCGGGGTGGAGCAGCCTGGTCAGCTCGCTTGGCTCATAACCAAGAGGTCGCTGGTTCAAATCCAGCCCCCGCTACCAAGAGAAAAGCTCAACTTTTGGTTGAGCTTTTCTCTTGGTTAACTGACTGGTTTAAGCTAATTTGCTGGCAGCGACTCGAACAGCTTCGCTCCAGCTCAAGAAAACGTGCGGTGTGTCTGCCAAGTCTTTGGCGGTTAGGCCGTGCCGCACAGCTAGGGCGATTTCGTGGATACTATCGCTAGCATTCGGCGCGACAATAGTACCGCCGGCTATAACGCCTTTCTTGTCGCATACTAGTTTGACGAAGCCGTCGCGGAAATCGCTGGTGTTGGAGCGGCCGATGATTGATAGCGGTGCCATGGCTTTGTTGATTTTGAGGTCGCGTTTGATACAATCGTCTTCGGTCAGGCCGACAGACGATACCTCCGGAAAGGTGAAAGTTGTCCGCGGCGTAGCAGTATAATCTGGCGCGATTTGATTCTTTGAAAAAAGGTTATGAGCAGCAATCCGCGATTCTAGCAGTGCAGTATGCGTGTGCTCAGAGTTGCCAATAATATCCCCAGCTGCATAAATGTGGCGTGCGCTCGTCTGTAAATATTCGTTAACATGGATGCCGGTTGGGTCGTATTGGACGCTGGCGTTCTCTAGTCCTAAATCAAGGTTTGGCCGACGTCCAGTCGCCACCAAGATATCCTCGACTCGTACCGACTTTTCGACACCGCCGCGCAGGAATGATACGCGGTAGCCGAGTCCGTCTTTGACTGCTGCGACCGTTCGTGTTTGCGTCAATGACGTAATGCCTTTATGCTTCTTGAGGTAGGCTTCTAGCAGCTCGCCAACTTCTTCGTCTTCTTTTGGTAAAATGCGGGCAGCGATATCAGTCAAATAAACCCTAGTACCGAAAGTAGCCATCAGCTGTGCGATCTCGACGCCAACGCTGCCAGCACCTATGATGTAAAGGCTCTTCGGTGGACGCATCGACTCTAAAATGGTGCGCGCTGTCAAAAATGGGATTTCGTCTAATCCTGGTACTTCTGGAGCTACCCAGTGCGAACCCGTAGCGACCAGGAATCTTTCGGCGCTAATGTGCTTGCGTCGAACGGAAATTTCATTGGGCGACAGAAAGTGGGCGTGTCCAGTATAGGTAGTAATGCCTTGGTTTTCGTAAAATTTGCGATTACCGGCAGCCCCGGTTCGCTTAACGGCGAGGTCTTTCCAGGCGCGAATACTCGGATAATTGTAGCCAAGCGTGTTAGAGCGTAAGCCGAACTTGGCGCCGTGGCGTGCTTGATCATAGAGGTGCGCGACGTGCAATAAAGCGTTGGTTGGTACGTCGCTCCAGTTAGGCGAATCGCCGCCGAAGGTATCTTCCTCGATAATTGCTACGCGCGCGCCATTGCGAGCGGCGATAGTGGCAGCGGCTGATCCGCCAGCTCCGCTACCGATAACTATTAAATCGTAATCAAATTTATTGTGTCTCTTCGCCATTCATGTCTCCTACATCATTTTTTTGTGGTGTTTATATAAATATGCTGCGTCAGGATGATTATGTTCTAGAAATCGTCCAGCTTGCGCGCGAATATCGGTAGTGGTGATATCTGATTTTTGGCCGCTCCAAGCTTCGACCTCGCGAGCAGCTTGATCGGCTAAATTGCGGGCTAACCCTTCGGGGCTTTTAGCACTAAGGCAGGCGGCGTACAGGCTAGCGCGCAGCTTTTTGGCATCGAAATCTTCTGGCGGGCGTTTGCCTCGTTTGAAAACGGTAATTTTCATACAACATTCACCTGAATGATTAAGTCGGAAACAGTATTAACATATATATAAAAGCCAAGGATAATCAAGCCCAGACCGGCAGCGAATTGTAAAAAGTATTTGTTTTGTTCGCGCCAGCGCTGGATGCGGCTCAGTTGGCGTCCGCTGCCAATCAATAGGGCAACGATGAGCAGCCCGAGCGAAGCAGCTAGCGTATAACCTGCTGCGCCAACGATTTGCCAAATCGGTGGCAGTCCGATGATAGCGCAGGCTGCGGTAATGATTGGTACGATAGTAAATAGTAGTTCCGCGACAACGCTAGTCAACCCTAGACTAAACGCTTCGGCGGCAAGGCTGGCTTTGGCGGTGCGTTTACGCAAGAATCGGGCAAAACTGCGTGAAATCCACAATTCGGTACCTTCGGTTTTACGATAGTAAAAAAGGATAACTGCCAAGCCAACGATCATCAGACCAGCAGTCAAAGTGATCCACAACAAATTACTGTGCGGCGCGAATACACCGATAGCATAGCTAGCGAAACTAACACATAAAAGCGTCATAGTAAAGGCGCCAGCCACAAAGCTGAATAGCAGCCGTAACGTGCGCCGAGCGGCCAGTTTGCGTCCTAAGGCATGCCCCGATAGAGATGTAGCCATACTAACGCTTAACTGAAAGCTAGCGTGGATAAGTCCTGCCAGGGCGATGATGCTAACAGCGATGAGAGTATTCATGTTTGTCTTGATAATCCTTATCTTATTTATACCATAAGCGGTCTGGCGAAGTCAAAAGATTTTGTAAAAAGCTATTGCTTTTTTGGCAAGTTTGTGTTATACTAAAAGTATAAGTAATTAACTTATACAAAAAGGAAAAATAAAAATGGAAGTCACCGAATCAAATAACTCATTACACAACGAGAATGCCACCTGGAATCGGCCGCGTACAACGGTAGAGCTGCGAGAATTTATTAATCGCCGTAATGACCTGTTAGACGTTGAGGATTTTGCGTTTTAGCGGCAGTTTAAGCGCAAAGAAAAATCCCCGCGGCAAAGGCGGGGGGACTTCTTTGGTAGGCTGGGTAGATGCGAAATGGAACCAAATAAGACATAACCTTATTGCTATGAGTAAAATTGTCGTTGCTGCGAAACAGCATCAAACACAGCCACTGCGCGGTTAAATGTTAGTACCTAAGCGTTTTGGATTGAACCCACAACCATACCACTCAGTGGGAGATATAATGAGTTTATGAGGACCAGCTGTGATTATAGGAATTGATGATTCAGGTAACTTCGAGACGGATGATCTATCGTTCTTCGCGGCTGCGTTAATACGCCCAACGAAGTATAAGAAAATTGAGAGGGTTTTTATTGAGTGGGAGGCGCAGCTTCCAGATTCAGTTCGCCGGAACGGAGAGGTGAAAGGATATTTGCTCTCTTCAAAACAACTTGAGGATTTTGCTGATCGAGTTCTCATTAACAATGGATATGGAGCGATAAAAATCCAAACGTTTGCTGTGCAGATCAGCGAAGCGAATACGGGTTCACTACTTCATGAAAGAGATCATAATATTGACCAGCTGACTACTGGTGCAAGAGATATATATCGTAACAAGGGCAAAGAATACATACAAATCGCTACTCAATACGAACAGACGGCAGAGTGGCTGCGTGCTAAAAGTGTAAAGACGCTTTACAAGATCAAATTACTCGGATTGAGTATTGTTCGATCAATGAATCTAGCAATTATGACCAGTGTAGACAGAGATTTTGACAAAGAACTAGGCGCAATGAAGTAAGCATAGATGAATGTATTACTGGTGGTCGTGAATCGGCGGAAAGGTATTGGCGGGATATTATGAGGAATACGATTTGGAGCATCACATCAACTGTTAAACCGATGATACAAGTCACATCATGGACACCAAGGTACCCTTATTTACAGAGGTTCATAAAACATCCTGAAAGTGCCGAGGCTTTAGCGCAACTTACTGATGAGATGCGCAATGTTTTCCAATTTTATGATTCTAAGATTAAATACGAAATAAGAATTGCAGATATTATTGCATCGGCTTATTTCCGGAGATTTGTCAAAAATGAGATTAGTCTCAGTGACGCAATCCAAATGATTGGAAGTCAGAGGGTGATAAAAAATAACCAACAGTTTACTTTAGATGGATTTGTTGATGCGAAAAATCCCAATTCTCGAAACCCCTATACTAATAAAATTGACGGCGTTACTATGGACGAGCTGCGAAGTAAGTACAAATAGACACTAGACGGCCGTACAAAAATAGGGTACAATAAAAACATGAATAACAGTACAAGTCAGCAAAAAATCTTTGAGCTAATCAAAAGTTATCATGCACTTCATGGTAATATACCCAGTCTAGGATATATTGCTGATCACATGGGCTATAAGCATAAAAGTAATGCTCAATACCATGTGGCTATGCTTCGGGAAAGCGGTATGTTGGATAATCTTGATGCCCCAAGAATGGTAGAAATCCCACTGCTGGGCAATATATCTTGTGGGCCAGCGCTGTTGGCGGAGGAAAATGTGCAAGCATATGTACCGATTGAAGCTAATTCCTTAAAAAGCAGAAATACGAAGGATTACTTTTTTCTTAAGGCGGAAGGCGACAGTATGAATAATGCCGGTATCATTGAAGGCGATCTTGTTCTTATACGAAAACAATCACAAGCGCCGTGGAAGAGTATTGTCGTAGCCTTGATAGGTGATGATGCAACATTAAAGCAGCTAGATAAAACAAAGGATGGCTTTCCTGTACTCGTACCAAACTCTACGAATACCATTCACAAACCGCGCATCATGATTGAAGATTTTTCTATCCTAGGAATAATGGAACGAGTTATTCCTTCTGCGAGGAGGATGAATATGTAGCCAAATTAAAAGTGCCGGCGGCAACCGACACTCTAAACTATTTTCGGAATTAATGTATGATCATTTTTCCTGTTTTTATTGTAACAAACTTGCCCGATATCGTGCAATAAAGACGCTAATGTTTTGTATTTAGAATAGGAGGTACGAGGTGGCAACTAATCCGCCAAAAGGCCCTGGTCGAAAAGGTGCAATTAGACAACGGACCCAGGTATTAAACCCGGTCATTAAACGGTATGTCAAACGCGATTCGACGACTGGTCAATTTATTAATGTCAAATCAGATAAGAAGCCTTTTAAGGGCGTACGAAAGGAAAAATAAATGTTCAATTATTATGTAAACGATCATGCGCAAGATAATGGAGATCACGAAGTTCACCGAGATGGGTGTATCTATCTCTCGCTTATAAGAAGTAAAACCTATCTCGGTGTATTTACGAACGCAATTATCGCGGTGCAGAAGGCAAAGATGTATTATATGCAGTGCAATGGATGTGCTTATTGTTCCCCCGAGGCGAATACAGACTAACTTAGTGTGAACCTTTGCTTAAATAGACAGTAATGTTCCTGTCTATTTTTGATGGTTGATTATATAATTAATACTGTCTAAGTCATTCACATTTGAGATTAATGCGATATTTTTCGCACGGTAAAGTTCTAAAAACGGCACCGTGCAGAAACATTCGAGCTTTACGCTCAAGTGTGGATCAATGGCTTAGACACCTAGTACGGTGTCGTTTTTATTTGCGACAAAAAGAAAGGATGTCCATGCAGCCAGTATTTGTCCTTATAATATTTTTTGCAGTTATTAGTTATATATTGACGAGATCAAATAAAAAAGGCGGAAGTTCTAGCTCACCACATGAGGTGAGGAGTAAATCGAAATATAAAGTTGAAGCAGCTAAGAAAAAGATAATAAATCGTGCTAGCAAGAGGGGGTCAATTACAGTGATGAGGAGATTGAGTTTATTCTAAAAACGGCCCTTGACCATTCGGGAATAGAGGGAGTTAAAAGAATAGGCGAGACATTTGAATCTGCCCCTGATAAGATCATCGACCAGATAATGATGAAAATAGAAAAAGAGCATCTCTTTTCAATAGTTGACAATCAGAAGGGTCCTACCCGATGAGTGCTGAATATGAATTTCCAAAACTCTTTACTCAAATGGCAAGAGACTATCAGGGTGGATCAATGGACCCGATCTATTTTGCCGTTCTCAGGATGATTGACGAAGATCTTATTGGTGTAGATGAGCCAGAAAAAGATGTAGCTGCTGAGAGGAGGAATATTTTGCGAAAAAGGTAGCGCGAAATATTGAATGCAAAGAATAGCAAATCGCTTGAGGATATGTCCATAAAATATGCTATTGCACTAGTCCTGGATGACTACCGGATTGAGTTTAATAAGGTAGAAGATGACCGAATAGCCGCACTAAAAACACCGCAGAGTTACGCATTTGAGCGTGGGATCAAGTCTCGATCAGGCAAGCAGAAAACGACAGATGCGATTAAGAAAATACTCGCAAATTACTTCTACGCAGGCTATACCACAAGCAAGCTAAGCGACAAGATGAATAAAGGCTTGCACGAGGCTTTAGTTTCTCTTGAAGTCATTAAGAAAAACAGAGGGATTATAGATGGCACCATTAACAACTATTTCCTACACGGTGATAATAATAATAATAAATATGTTCCCTCTTAGGGGCGGATTTTTATTGTGTGCCAGATGTGGGCACCCGCTTTTGGGGAGTGCGCCAAAAGGGAACGGAGGTAGTTATCCTCAATATCATTGTGCACAGCCATGCTGCCGTAAGAAAATTACAGATGTTTCGCCTGCGGTTAGTCTAGATAAGGCTCATGATGATTTTCGGGCTTTATTGCGCTCTCTAAAGCCTCTAAATGATGGTGTCTCGCGCCTATTTAAGGAAATCGTTGTCCAGGAGTGGAACGCGCAATTCGAGCAGGCAATCAATACAAGTAGTGACCTTACCGCAAGGATTTCTAGACTTGAGGAGTTTACTTTTCAGATTAATAAGAAGTTTATCGAAAATAAAATATCAATTGATGAAAGAGATTTACAGAAGTCGGCCAATGAAAATGAAATCAAATCACTGCGGAAAGAATTGGATGAAGTTGAACAATATAAAGAGAACTATTAGTCAATCATCGATAACGCAATGCAATTTATTGATGACCCGGAAACTTTCTGGAACCATGCCGACACCTCTGTGAAAAAGCTCGTACAACAGTTTATCGCGCCAAATGGGATTCTGTACGATACTGGAACGGGTTTTGGAACCATGCGAGAGATAGGATCTTATCTGTTAATAAAAAAATTAGCCTCCGAAGAGGCTAAAAATCATACCTTGGTAGCACTGACTGGGATCGAACCAGTGACCTTAGGCTTATGAGTCCTACGCTCTAACCAACTGAGCTACAGTGCCGCAAGAGTAAAGCACTGTAGATTATAGCAGATAACAGTAATCGGTGGCAAGCTAGGTTTTTTAAGGATAATTTAATGAAGCTGTCGGACAATATGCTTTGAGAAATATTTCCCGCACTTCTCTAGCGAGCCGCTCTTCTGTGTCAAGGGCGGTTTGCTATTCTGTGCTATAATTTTGCCGTGAACGATGAGCTAGAATTGAATGAACGAGTAGAAGTTATTGCGACGTTTGGCAGCGGTTTAGAATTGTGCGTACCGCGGCGGTTTAGACGTCCGAATGGGCGTGAGGTTGAAGTAAGCGAGCTAGGTTTGCGGCATCCAGTAGCTAAAGGACGGCGAACGATGCATATTTTTGATGTGACGGACGGGCAAGCTGATTATCGGCTGGAATTCGATAGCGAGCGGTTGACTTGGCGATTGACGCGCGAGGCGGAGCATGGCTGAATCAGCTAGCCAAAGAAAGTGGTCCCTCTCAAATGGCTTAAACTTGAAACATAGTCAAACATTACCGCTGATTATGCATATAGATCTCAATAGCTGCTTTGCGACCATTGAACAGCAGTCGCGGCCGCTGCTGCGCGGGCGGCCAGTGGCGGTAGTTAATCGTTTGGTCGAGAACACTTCGGTTATCACTGTGAGTTACGAAGCGAAAGCTTACGGTGTTAAGGCTGGCATGAAATACCGCCAAGCTAAACGCCTGTGTCCCGAGCTGGTAGCGCTCGACAGCGACCCGCCGAAGTATCGCTGGGTATATCGGCAGCTGCTACGAATTATGAACAGCTACAGTCCGTCGGTGGTAATGAAAAGCATTGATGAAGGTATAATTGATTTTGCAGTAGCGCCCGAATTGATGCGGTCGCGCGGCTTAGAAGCCATCGGCAAAGAGATAAAGCATCGGTTGCGCACCGAAGTAGGCTCGTACATGCGTTGTAATATCGGTATCGGTACTAACCGTTTCTGGGCCAAGATGGCGGCTAGCTTGCACAAACCTGACGGGCTTGATGTCGTGGCGGCGCAAAATGTGCAAGCGGTGCTAGCTGGTTTAACTTTACGCGATTTGACGGGGATTGCGCGGCACAATGAACAGCGGCTGAATGCGGTGGGAATTTTTACACCGCTGCAAATGTATGAATCGTCGCCGGAGGCGCTTCATACTGCTTTTCACAGTATTAATGGTGAAAAGTGGCACCAACGTTTGCACGGCTGGGAAGTCGATGATTTGATAAGCGACGTTAAAACATGCGGCCGCCAATACGTACTAGAGGAGCGCAATATGCCGCGGCAACAAATAGCCGCTCGATTGCACAATTTAGTCGAGGCGGTTGGACAAAAATTGCGCTCGCAGCGCAAGTCGGCGCGCGGCGTCGGTATTTATGTGCGAATGGCGGGCGTGGGTAGCGACTCAAAACTATCGTCGAATAATGGACGCTGGGGCCGCGCGGGTAATTACTGGCAGCGTAAATATTTAGCGCCGCTGCCAATGTTTAGCGATGCTGCGTTGTGGCGTGTTGCCGAAGAGTTATTCTGCCAGGCGCCGGCTGGCGATATACGCGAGATAGGCGTGCATTGTTATAATCTGTATAACAGCACCAGCGATCAACTGAGTTTGTTTGGCGACGAATTGGCGCGCGAGCGGCAAACCACTTGGGCGATTGACGAGATTAATCAGCGGTACGGCGCTCGGACTATTCACGCTGCTAGTACGCTTAATACCGAGGCGGTTCGCACCAAGATTCCGTTTGGCAGTACGCGCTATTTATAAATGTATTACTGCATATAGTATCAATTAATACTAGTGTCCTGATGGATTATAATAAAGGTAATATGACGTACCTAGTGGCAGTTTCTGGCGGCGTGGATAGTGTGTGTTTATTGGATATGCTAAGCCGGTCGGAACATCGGCTAATTGTAGCGCATGTCGAACATGGAATTCGCGGCGAGGCTTCGCGCGCTGATGCGCGGTTTGTGGCGGCGCTGGCGCAGAAATACAATTTGCCGTTTGTTTCGGTGTCGCTTGATCTCGGGTCGAATGCTAGCGAAGAATTAGCACGCCAGAAGCGGTATGACTTTTTGCTAACACAGGCGCAGAAGTTTGGCGCGGTGCTGGTTACGGCGCATCATGCTGAAGATGTTGCCGAAACAATTGCTATCAATATTGAGCGAGGTACGGGATGGCGTGGGTTGGCTGTGTTAGCGCGTACAGGAATTAGACGTCCGCTGATTTCTTTTACCAAGACGCAATTGTACGATTATGCGCTGCAGCATCGCTTGGAGTGGGTTGAGGACGCAACGAACGCAAGCGGTCTTTATCAACGCAATCGTGTTAGAAAAGCACTAAAAAGTGTTATTAATCGACGCATAGTTGTAAAATTACTGCAGTTGCGCGCTAGACAGCTAGCCTTACGGAAAGATATTGAACGCGAAATTGAGCGGATTGCGCTACATAATAGCGGTTCGCGGTATTTTTTGTCGCAGATTGATGATGACGTAGCGTTAGAGCTACTAGCGAGCGATATTGCCAGGCAAACTGGCGGACTGCGCCCGACTCGGCCGCGTACTCAGCGGGCTTTGCTGGCTATCAAGACGGCGCGGCCGGGTGCTAAAATTGATGTCGGCGATGGCGTGCAATTAGAAATTACCTCTCGAACTTACTGCGCGAAGGTGGTATAATTACAGAGATATTCTGAATTTGATTATAAAACCACGAAAGGATACATATTTCAATGCCTAAACCTCGTAAACAAAAGGTGAGTAATAAAGTTCGGCTCGGTTTATTCTGGGCAATTATCGTTTTGATTGGACTGTCGCTATATGCGGCATTTATGCCGGCTAAGCCGCTCCAGGAAGTACCAATCGCTCAGGTGATTCGAGACGCCAACGAAGGCAAAGTAGCCAAGATCGAAGGCCAAGGCGGCGACCTTCAGGTGACTATGAAGGGTGAAAATAAGCCGTCTAAGCGGACATACTTAGGCGGCGGGGTTTCGTCGCTGCTGAAAGACAATATACTTAACGAAAAAGGCCGTGCAGTTGTTTCGGATAGCGCGCCAGTTGATAATTCTTTGATGCTGACTTTGATGACGGTGGTTTTGCCAGTGTTGCTGATCGGCGCGCTGTTTGTTTTTATGATGCGGCAAGCTCAGGGCCAGAATAGCCAGGCGATGAGTTTTGGTAAAAGTAAGGCTAGGCTATACGGCCTTGATAAAGAGCGGGTGGTATTTGACGATATCGCTGGCAATGATAATGCTAAACAGGATTTACAAGAGGTCGTTGACTTTCTCAAGCATCCGAAAAAATATCAAAGTCTCGGTGCCAAAATCCCGAAGGGCGTGCTGCTAGTTGGCGATCCAGGTACTGGCAAGACGATGCTAGCGCGAGCAGTAGCTGGCGAGGCGGATGTACCTTTCTTCTCTATTTCTGGTTCAGAGTTTGTTGAAATGTTTGTCGGTGTTGGTGCCAGCCGCGTGCGCGACCTTTTCCAGAAGGCTAAGAAAAACGCGCCGGCGATTGTTTTTATCGATGAGATTGACGCCGTCGGGCGCAAACGCGGCAGCGGTATGGGCGGCGGTCATGATGAGCGCGAGCAGACACTGAATCAAATTTTGGTAGAGATGGACGGTTTTGAAGCGGACACCAATGTGATTGTAATTGCGGCGACCAACCGGGCTGACGTGCTTGATCCGGCGCTGCTCAGGCCAGGCCGCTTTGACCGGCACGTGACGATTAGTTTGCCGGAGCGCAAAGATCGCGAAGCTATTTTGAAAGTTCATTTCAAAAATAAGCCGACTGACGACACAGTTGATCTCGATAAGCTGGCAGCCAAAACGGCTGGCTCTAGCGGTGCCGATTTGGCGAATATTGCCAACGAGGCGGCAATCATTGCAGCCCGGCGCAACTCCAAGAAGGTGTCGAATGACGACCTGACCGAAGCTTTTGAAAAAGTGGCTATCGGCCCGGAGCGCAAAGCTAAAGTAATGAACGACCACGAAAAGGAATTAACTGCTTATCACGAAGCTGGCCACGCCATTGTTGGTCATGTCTTGCCAGACAGCGATCCGGTACACAAAATCACTATCATTCCGCGCGGCGGTACGGGTGGCGTGACGTGGTTCTTGCCTCCAGAAGACAGAAGTTACACTAATGTTTACGAGTTCAAAGATATTCTAGCGCGGGCGCTGGGCGGCCGGATTGCCGAGAAGCTGATTTACGGCGATGATGGTATCACTACTGGCGCTGGCAGTGATTTGCGCCACGCCGCTAAAGTTGCCCGCAATATGATAATCGAACAAGGTATGGGCTCGAAACTGCGCGACCAAGTCTTCCACGAGGATAATGGCGGCATGGTTTTTGACAAAATTACCCACGACCGGCCATATTCAGAGGCGACAGCACAAGAGATCGACAACGAGGTTGAGGCGCTAATCAAGGAAGCGTCGGTTCGTGCCGAGGCAATACTCAGCAAGAATCGGGCAGTGCTTGAAAAGCTCAAGGATGCTTTGCTCAAAAACGAAACTCTCGAAGAAGAAGACGCCGCTAAATACATGAAGGATGCGGTGCTGCCAAAGGAAGTAAAACTACACGCATAAACTATGGCGGGGCGAGGAAGTCGAGTACGGTCGGTTGTTGCGAAAGCGAATAGCAAATTGTCAGTACAGTGGGCGGCAATTCTGCTGTCTGGGTCGACAATGCTATCAAGCCTGCTGGGGATTTACCGCGATCGTTTAATTAATGGCATGTACCTAGACACTTATAAAGTGGGTGCTGATGCTTATGTAGCGGCGTTTACCGTGCCGGATTTTATGTATTTCCTGCTAGTGTCGGGCGCTTTGAGCGTATCGTTTATTCCAGTGTTTAATCAGCGTTTGGCGAGCGGCAATAAGCGATCGGCATGGGAGCTGAGTTCAAGCTTACTGAATCTTTTTGCGGTATTGACGTTAATCACTAGCGTGCTAATTATCATCTTTGCCGACCCGCTGGTGCGCTATGTTGTTGGCCCGGGCTTTGGCGAACAAGGACATGCTTTGGCGGTGAGTATGATGCGTATAATTGCCGTCAATCCGTTTTTGTTTGCGATTGCGACGGTAGTGTCGAGCATGCAGCAAGCAATCGGCCGGTTTACTTTTTTGGCATTGGCGCCGACCATCTATAATCTAGGTATCGTCGTCGGTGCCAAATATTTTACTAACGGCATTAATATCTTTGGTTGGCAGATATTTGAAGGCGGCATTATGGGTGTGGCGCTTGGCGTGGTGCTAGGGGCAATTCTGCAGCTAGTGGTTAGTTCAATTGGTCTGGTCGGCGTAAACTTTGACTATCGCCCGGTGATTTCTTGGCGCAACAAAGGTTTTCGTCAAGTCTTGAAACTTCTACCACCGCGCTCAATTGATCAAGGAATTGATTATTTTAATGGAATTGTTGAAATTAATCTAGCGTCACGGATGGGCGACGGAATTATGCGTGTTTACCAGCAGGCGTCAAGCTTGAGTTTGATGCCGGTAAATCTAGTCGGCGTAGCTATTAGCAATGCGGCTTTTCCGCGGATGACTGAACGGCTAGCGGAAGGGCGAGTTGATCTCTTCAAGAAAGAGCTGCGCTCGGTTTTCCGCTGGATTGTCTGGTTGGCCTTGCCGATTGCCGTGATTACTTTCTTTGCGCGTGGTTATGTGGTGGCATTCATCAAGAACGGCGGGCAGCCGGCGATTGCTAGTGTTCTCGGCGCGTTGGTGATATCGATATTCTTCCGGACGCTTTATCATATTATGGCGCGAACATTCTATGCACAGCAAGACACGCGAACACCTCTGTATATTTCGATAGCTACAATATCATTGAATATCTTATTGGCAATAGTTTTCACGCAGCTGTTCGGCTGGGGAGTGTTTGGTTTGGCTTGGGCGCAATCGATTGTCTCGGTGGTAGAGATTGCGATTTTGCTAACTATATTGCACGTACGTACACCAGGTATTTTTAATCGCAAGACACTACGCAGCATTATTACTATGATGATTGCCAGTGCAATTATGGGCGTGGTGACTTATTTTGTGGTACAGATGCTACAGTTGCAGTCGCGCGATATGAATTTTATGGCGGTTTTCCCGAAGTTTACTGTCATTGTGGTAGTGAGTTTTGCGGTATACATAGCTTTAAGTAAAGTATTTAAGCTTGAAGAGGCGGATCCGATTGTTGCGAAACTACAACAGCTGCTATTCGGCAGAGTGAGGCGTTAGAGTGGAACGTATCCGCAATTTTTGTATCATCGCTCATATTGATCACGGCAAATCGACGCTGGCCGATCGGATGATGGAGATGACGGGGACGGTGGAGAAGCGCGAGATGAAGTCGCAGCTGCTGGATAGTATGGATTTGGAGCGTGAGAAAGGGATCACTATTAAGCTCGCGCCAGTGCGGATGAAATATGAATATCAGGAGGTGGAGGTGAGCGGCACATCACCGCTCCCATCGTCGAAGACTCTTGCAGAGTCTTCACGTCGGTCGCTAGACGCGGGTCCTGTCAGTCGATCCGCCCCTTCTTCTGAAAAATCAGAGATTTCTTCAGAAGCGGGCGCTACCCCATCGACTACTACCCGCTTAGCGCAGTCTGATTCTCGGGCTTGTGCAGATGTTGGCGTGAATGGGCTGGTTCAGTCAACTGTCTACGACCTCAATCTCATCGACACGCCCGGTCACGTCGATTTTAGCTACGAAGTCAGCCGCTCATTGCAGGCTTGCGAGGGTGCAGTGTTGGTGGTTGATGCCAGTCAGGGCATTCAGGCGCAGACGCTGGCGAATGTGTACTTGGCGATGGAGCAGGATTTGACGATTATCCCGGTGCTGAACAAAGTTGATTTGCCAGCCGCCGATGTACCGCGCGTGTCCAAGCAGGTGATCAATTTGCTGGGCTGTGATGAAAGCGAGATTATTCATATTTCTGCTAAAACCGGGCAGAATGTTGACCAAGTTTTGGCGGCGATTGTTGAGCGAATTCCAGCACCAAAAGGCCAGCCGCAGGACCCGACGCGGGCGCTGATTTTTGATAGTTATTATGATGATTATCGTGGTGTGATTTTGTACGTGCGAGTGGTTGACGGCCAGATTAAAAAAGGTGAAGCTATTCACATGATGGCGACTGGCGCTAATGGTTTGGCACTAGAAGTTGGTCATCTCAGCCCCGGTATGATCCCCGACCCGTCGCTGGACACCGGTGAAATTGGCTACATCGTCACCAACTTGAAGACTACGCGTGAAGCACGGGTGGGTGATACGGTGACGCTGAAAAAGTATTTTACAAAAGATTAATAATGACAAGGAGTGTAGTTAGGCGATGACGTTATCTATAACCCAGACAGCACAACTTGCTAAGATGCTGCAATTAAAGGGGGCTTTGTATGCGCACAAGTAGTATTGAATTACCGTCAGCAGATGAGATCCGTGCGATAATAAGCGAAGAGTCGCCTCGGCTAGCGGTTCATCGGGACTACCTTTCTACACGGCCATGGTTATTTATGGAGCTTAGCCGTGTAGTGGCGCAAGCGGGCATAGATGCGGCCGTTTTTGAGAAATATCAGGCATGGGATTTTGATAAAGTTGTCGATGCGCTACACGTTTTTGTGTCGGAATGTTCGGCTTATTTGGCTCAACATGTCGACAATATTAAGACAGAGCAACTCTATGAGCCGCTTAAAACAGGAAATTCCCCCAAGCAATCTGACGTCATCTTCGTGTTTGGTTCGGCAAAGAATATGCGGATTGCAAAAGCGGTGGAGCTGTATCATTCTGGGGTTGCTTCCAAAATAATGGCAACTGGTGCGGCGCCGCGTTGGGCGGTTTCTCAGGGTGAAAATAATATAACCGAAGCGCAGCGTATGGCAGACTATGCTATAAATCAGAGTGTCTTGGCAGATGATATTATCATTGAAGATCAGGCGATATCAATTCCAGATAATGTGAAGCGCAGTATTGACCTTTGGGAGGCGATGCATTGGTATCCGCAGCGTATCACGTTGGTAACGAGTGAATTTAATGTTCGCCGCGCCGAAATGAACATATATGAGTTTACGCCGTGGCCAGTGGAAATCTTTACCGCAAGCCCTGAGCCTAGCTCAATGCTGAAGGCAGATACATGGATAGAGACCGAGCGTGGTCGCCGTCTTATTCTCAACGAATATGCTAAACTTATTATAGAAAGCGCCATTGACCACTTGCTGGCGACTAAAGGAAAAATATAATTGAGCGCGTGGCAATGGAAATAGTATATACTAGTATTGAAAAGCGCAGATGAGATAAGATAATAAAATGCACGAAATAGGTATTGATATATCTGTTGTTAGCAATTATGAGTAATTTCAAAAACTTTACAGAGAAAATTAGCTGCCGGGTGATTCCGATAGCACGCGACCGTCGCGTGTGGTTGGATGAAAAAGTTGTCGATGATGATTCGTATAGTGCTTTTATAAATGGACGATCATACGAACTCGGTGAGGAATATGATGATTTTTTATGCGTTACGGCTGACAGTTTTGCCGAGCTAGCAGACGTTATTCTCCGCGAGTTGTATGCACGCGGATTTTCATCGTCAGGCTATAAACTAGTCAACGAAAATTATGTTCATTTAGATTATAGCTTTTTGAGCGATGACACACCTTGGATTACTTGGCATAATGTTGATGCGATAGTTAAGGGTGATATCACCGATGAAAACGATCATCGCCGTGACAAGACAAAACGTGGTCGGTGGATGGGCTACGCTGAATTGATTCAGACTATTGGCAAGAATCAAGCTCATAAGATTTTTGAGCAGTTATAAATTAGGCCGCAGTATGCGCAAGGAATAATTCGCTGAGAATAAATAGGCGTGCAAGGAGCGATTTATTGTGCGTTTATACGAAAACGCTGAGCTGATATAATACCAAATAGTTAGAATCTAATAATATTTTTCCTGGCATCCAACGAAGATTACAATGATTTCAAGAAGAATGGCTGAAAGCTTAGTCTTGGCGATATTGATTGACCTCGCTCCTATAGGGCGAGTATACTTGGTCATAAGAAGTAGCTAACGAGATGGGAAGGCTCGTATATTGGGTAGAATTATGGTAAGAATGTCTCGCAGTAACAACATATCATCAGCTAACTTTGAATTTTTGGTTGCGCAAGCTGTCAAGGCGCCATCAGGTCATAATACTCAGCCGTGGTGCTTTCGTCAGAACGAGTCGGCAGTAGAAATTCACCCTGATTTTGACAGAAGATTACCGGTGGTCGATCCTGACGACAGGGAGTTGTTTGTGAGTTTGGGCTGTGCAGTAGAGAACCTTTGCTTGGCGGCGCAAACTAAGGGCTATAAATCTGCCGTTTCGGTTGGTGATAAGGGGGTTATCACGGTTTCGCTCGCGGAAGAGGCAGGCGTCAAACCAAGCCCATTGTTCAATCAGATAGACGCGCGGCAGACTAACCGCAGTGTTTATAACGGTGAGGAAATTGCCTTAGATGTACTAAAGAAATTACAATCTATCCGCAGCGAAAAGGGGATTTCTGTTCATTATTATGCGCGTCAAACTAAACAGTTTAATGATATTGAGCAATACGTTCTTCAGGGCAATACGCGTCAAATGCAAAATGAGGCATTTAAGGCTGAGCTGAAAAGCTGGATGCGATTTAATAAGAAGCATCAAGATCAAACACTTGACGGGCTGAGTTACGCCGTGTTTGGCGCGCCTAATGTGCCGCGCTGGATGGCTGAGCCAATCATGGCGATGGCTATCAATACCAAGACTCAGAATAAGGCCGATCGCGACAAGATAGATTCGGCTTCTCATCTGGTTCTTTTTACGACGAGAGAAAATAGTCGGCGCGAATGGGTGGATCTAGGTCGGACGCTGCAGCGTTTCTTGCTGACTGCCACGGAACTTGGGATCTCTCATGCCTATCTGAACCAGCCAAACGAAGAAGCAGAGATTGCCTCAGAGATGGCAAGGATGCTGGGTTTGGCCGGAGAATACCCGACTATTTTGCTACGCATCGGTTATGGCGAGCGGCAGGCTTATTCCAAGCGGCGGTCTGTTAAAGACGTTGTATAGAGGATTGAGTGCTAGATCGTTGTGAATTATAGATGCCGTTGTGTTTTATTGGTACGACAGTATGTGTGGAGTGCATCATTCTTCGCCAGGAGGGTGGTATAATTGACTATATGTCAAATATCACTGTCCAACCCCTGCCTGGTTACAAAGAAGTCAAACCCTTCGTCTACGCGGGGTTTTTCCCGGTGTCCAACGAAGATTACAATGATCTGAAAGAGGCGATAGAAAAGCTGAGTTTGAGTGATTCAGCATTGCAGTTTGAGCCGGAGAATTCGCCGGTGCTGGGTTATGGTGTGCGGATTGGCTTTTTGGGGCTGCTGCACATGGATATCATTCGTGAGCGGCTCGAGCGCGAGTATAATTTGGATCTCATCGTCACCAATCCGAGCACTGATTACCAAGTCAGCCTGACCAACGGCGAGGAGTTGGACATCAAATCGGCCAGCGAACTGCCCGACCCAGCGCAAATCACCGAGGTTTGCGAGCCGTGGATCGACGGTGAGATTGTGGTGCCGCAAGACTATATCGGTGCGGTGATTCAGCTGATTGTCGCTAAGCGCGGCCGGCAAAAAAACCTCAGTTACATCGACGAGCGGGCGTTAATTTCCTTTACGGCGCCGCTGGCAAATCTGTTGACGGATTTTTATGATCAATTGAAGTCGGTAACTAGCGGCTACGGTTCGTTTAACTATGAACTGGCCGGTTATCAGCCGGAAGATTTGGTGCGGGTGGATTTTTATGTGGCAGGCGAAATGGTCGATGCGCTGAGCGTGATGTGCCACCGATCGGAGGCGCCAGGCTTGGGCCGCGAGATTGTCAAAAAACTCAAAGAAGTGGTGCCGCGTCAGAGCTTTGAGGTGGCGTTGCAGGCGGCGATTGGCGGCAGGTTTATCGCCCGCGAAAACATCGGCGCCTACCGCAAAGATGTCACCGGCTACCTCTACGGCGGCGACGTCAGCCGTAAAAAGAAACTCCTCGCCAAGCAGGCTCGCGGCAAAAAACGCATGAAACGCTTCGGTAAGGTTGACATTCCGAGTGAAGCGTTTATGGTGATGTTAAAGAGAGATTGATTATCTGTGTGAAGCGAATATTTATTAGCTCGCAGTTTCCTGATTGGCAATCGGTGTTGGATGAGTTATTATAGACAAATATTATGTCAAATATCGAAAAGCTTATCAAAGAATATCAACCTAGCGAGTCGGTTCGCCAGCTTGTTATTCAAACCAAAATTGTGTTGCTCGTCGGTATATCGGGCGCAGGCAAGGATACGACCAAGCAGCGGTTAATGCAGTCGCCAGAGTTTGCTGATATTGTGTCGTATACGACTCGCCAGCCGCGCCAGAATAAGGGCGTGTGGGAGCGTGAAGGTGTTGATTATCATTATATCGATGAAGCGACTGCGACGGAGTTGCTCAAAAGTCACGCCTTCGTCGAGGCGAAATTTGTGCACGGTACAGTTTATGGTACTGGCGTCAAGCAGATTCAGGATATTCATGATGCTGGTAAAATTGCGGTTACTGATATTGACGTGCAAGGTGTCGATGAATATAAAAAGCTGTCGCCAGGCGTGGTGGCGATTTTTTTGTTACCGCCAAATTATCAAGAATGGCGTCGTCGTCTCAGTGTACGTTACGCTTCGCAAGAGGAATTTGATCGCGAATGGCCGAAACGCTACAATAGTGCAATTCGTGAAATTACTCATGCGCTCGAGGTGCCGTATTATCATTTTGTTATAAATGATGACATCGACGAAACTGCGCGTATTGTCCGCGAAATTGCCTCGAAACCGGACGTTTATAATCGCAAGGATGATGAAGCCAGGTTGGCAGCGCGTGATTTACTAGAACAATTGAAAGCGGCTGGTTAGCACTCGCCTTGCAAGAGTGCTAAATGTGCGATATAATAGGAGTATGACCGAACGTCAACAGGCGATTTTAGCTGCCATCATTGAGCAATATGCCGAGATTGCGGCGCCAGTTGGCAGCGTGACGCTGGCCAAGTTATTTGGCGTGTCCAGCGCCACGATTCGCAGCGAAATGGCCAAGCTCGAGGAGATGGGTTTTATTGAAGCGCCACATACTAGCGCTGGGCGCATTCCCACCGACAAAGGCTATCGCTTTTATGTCAATGGCATCACCGACGCGCAGATGACTGAACTGCCCAGCGGTATCGATCGCAGTGCGAGAGCGATCGAGGCGCACGTTAATTCGCACGTTGATAAGTCTGACCGGGCAATTCGCAGCGCCGTTGATAGTCTGGTTGAGCTGACGGGAAACTTTGGTTTTGCGTCGTTTGGTACGCACTTGTATATGAACGGCATGACGCAGCTGTTTAGCCAGCCGGAATTTGTCGAGGGCGATCATGTGCAAGCGATTGCTCGGCTGATTGACAATATCGAGCCGTGGCTGCACGAGGCTGCGCCGAACCAGCCGCTGAATGTGTTTATCGGCAGTGAAAACCCGATTGGTAAAAGTTCTGGCGCCACGCTGATTATCAGTAAATTCCGCTCGCAGTTTAGCGATGATAGTTATATCGGCGTGATCGGCCCGACGCGGCAAAATTATCGCCGGACGATGGAATTGGTACGCCGGACTGGCGCCATGCTGGAGGCGAACTTATAATGGCGGAGTGGCTCGGCGGATTATTAAGCGGCTTACCGATGTGGTTAGCGGTGATAATTTTGATAGTAATATGCGTAGTTGCAGTGATTGGTATTTTAGCCTTTGCGCCTGGTATGGTAGGCGGCGAACCAGTTTGGTTGTTTAGAAGGAGGAAAAAATGACAAAGAATAAGACTAACAAAACTGAAGACTTAGAGCAGCAATTGGGCGAGTTGACGCTGGATTTGCAGCGGACGCGGGCGGATTTTGAGAATTACCGCAAGCGCGTGGAGGCGGAGAAACAATCGGCGCACCAAATGGGCCAGGCGAAGTCGGTGATGAAGCTGTTGCCGGTAGTTGACACGATTGAGCGAGCGATTGCTAATGTACCGGAAGAACTGCAAGATAATGCCTGGGCGAAGGGTGTGGCTGGTTTGGGTAAACAGCTCGACAAGCAACTCAAAGAAATCGGCCTCGAGAAAATTAACACTAAACCTGGTACGCTGTTTAACCCTGAATTGCATCAAGCCATCCAATTCGACGAATCAGCAGAAGGCGACAAAGAAGTGATTGCCGAGGAACTACGTGCTGGCTACACGCTAGACGGCGTAGTGATTCGCGACGCGATGGTCAAAGTTACGCGCCAATAATAACAATTTCCCATAAGCGTCTCAATTGCGTTATATCTTTTTTGCTGTATAATCATAAGCATAACCGTTAGCTTAAAAATAAAAAGAGATTGGAGTACTGTGGTGAAGAAAAAAATAGCAAGCTTTCTATCGGTCTTGTTTGTGGCGATAAGCCTTTTGTTTCCGGCGGTTGCCTGCGCTGATAGTCCAGCCAAGACTGTCCGGCTGAGGAGCGTGGAAGCAAGTAGATTGTCGCCGGCGGAAACAAAGTTCATGGCTTCGGGAAGATTAACCATTTCCGCTAGGGATGCTGGCTCAGAGATTCTCTTGGCATACAAGGGTTCAGGCAAAAAAGCGAATGGGCGCTTGGCTGATACCGGAAGCGACCAAAAAACAGCTATACCGTATTACGCGGTAGGAATTGTATTGATTATACTGGGCGGCTACTTTGCTATGCGTAGCAAAAAAGGCTTTTTGGCGGTGCTCGTGGTGGCGGGCGTCGGCGTGTCAGGCTACTTCAACAACACCGCTTCAGCAATTATTACTAGTATTGGTTCAAGCGAAGTTATTAGCCTGAAGGATGGCGAAGAAATTACCTATACTCCAGCAGCGATCGACGGTTATCAATACGCTGGCTGCGTTAAACTGGTAAATGGCGTGCCCGTGCCGATGACGCCAGATAATTCACCTGCGCCGAGCAATCCGTCAACGCCGCCAGTTGCTCCGCCGATTACACCGCCTGCGCCTGCTGTTCCGGGTGCCGCCGCTAATAATGGCTTTACTCGCTTGGCTTTTGAGGATGATTTTACTTCAATTAGCACGATTGACACTGGCAATACCGGCGCGCCAGGTTTCAAATGGTATCCAGCTGGAGTTCACAAGTGGGGCAAACCCGACACTCAGCCAAGCGAATACTCTGTGAATAATTCTGTGCTGCGGATTGCACCATCGCATAGTACCTACAATCGTAATTTCATGACGCGCGACCCAAATACTGGCGAAGGGCAATCATTTGGGCGCGGTTATTACGAAGTGCGGATGCGCGTCGATGCTGACGGCGTGCGCAATGTGCCGCCGGAAAATTCTTCTTGGCCGGCATTTTGGGCGCAGTCGAATCATATGCATCGTTTGAACCAGCGGCCGTATGTCGAGCTTGATATGGTTGAAATTATGCGCAAAGATGAGTTTCTGGGTACGCTATGGGCTCATCACGGCGGCCAGTTTGATAAATCTTTAATGATTAAAAATCGAAAAGCCGATTATCGAAATTCGAACTATCATTCAGCGGATTGGCATACGTACGGTTGTTTATGGGACACAAACGGCGTTGAATGGTATATCGACGGCGCGTTAGTATTAAAGCAATATTGGGGAGAAAAGCGGAACCTCTTGGCGCCGAATGATCCGCAGCAAAATCCGGTAGCTGCCGATGGCACTAATCCGACGCTTAGTAACCCGTTTGGACTGTTTGATTCTGAGACAGCGATTGACGTTATTCTGGGTACTGGAAAGACCTGGCCGATGGAAGTTGACTGGGTTCGGATTTGGCAGCACCCTTGATAAAATCGACCAAGCCAGTATGGGATCTTTGTTGCGATTTTCGCTGGCAGCCTATAAAATAAAAGTATCAATAAGCAGGAGGTTGGAATGAAAAATTGGAAAATCCCAGCAGTCATCGGCGGCGTGGTATTGCTGCTAATAATGATAGTCGCTGGATCTTATAATAGCATGGTGGCTAGCCGCGAGTCGGTTAATACGGCATGGAGCAAGGTTGAATCGCAATATCAACGGCGCAGCGACTTAATTCCTAATCTCGTGAACACCGTTAAGGGCGCGGCTAATTTCGAGCAAGAGACATTAACAAAGGTGGTCGAGGCGCGCGCTAAAGCTACGCAAATCAAAGTCGACGCCAATAATCCAGATGACATAGCCAAATTCCAGCAGGCCCAAAGCGAGGTTAGCTCGTCGCTCAGTCGGCTGTTGGCGGTAGCTGAAAACTATCCTCAGCTCAAAGCAACGGAAAACTTTAAGGATTTGCAATCGCAGTTAGAAGGTACAGAAAATCGTATAACTGTGGCGCGCAATGACTTTAATGACGCTGCTAGATCATATAACACGAAGGTTAAATCTTTCCCGACAAATTTGTTAGCGGGCATGTTCGGTTTCAAGGAGCGACCGTATTTTGAGTCGGACGCTGGCGCTAATAAAGTTCCGTCGGTTGATTTCAACGCAGCAAATTCAACCAAACAAGAAAACTAGATATGCGTTGGCGAAGCTCTGTAATCAGTTTAGCTGGATTGTTGTCATTGGCAGTGTTATTTAGCTGCCTGTTTAGTAACACGGCTTTCGCTAAACTAGAAGTGCCAGCTGCGCCGCCGCTTGAACGTCCTATAATTGACCAGACGGAAAGTTTGGCAAATGAAGATATTGACCGCATTGCGCAGCTGATTAATGCTGAGCGCCAGAAAAAATCATTCCAAATCGGCGTGTTGATGATTTCGACGCTTGGCAGTGATGATAGTCTAGAGGAATATAGCCTCAAAGTAGCCCGCCAATGGGGTGTCGGCGACAAGAAAAAGAGTAATGGCGTATTGCTGCTCATTGCCAAGAATGACCGTAAAATGCGAATCGAGGTCGGCAATGGTATGGAAGGTTCGTTAACCGATGCGCGAGCTAGCCAAATTATCCGTAACACAATCGCACCAAAGTTTCGCAGCGGCGATTATGCTGGCGGCGTTGAGGCGGGTGTCAAGCGAATTATTGATGCAGCAGAAGGCAGGAATCTATCTGACAATGATATAGATGGAGAGTCAATTGTTTCAATGTTATTTATCGTTATTTTTATTACTATCATAGTAATAGCTATCCTGAAAGGTAATGGGAGTAATGGTAGTCGTCGGCGGTATTGGTGGCTTGCTGGAGGTTCAGATAGCGGCTCGTCAGGTAGCAGCTCGTCTGGCGGCAGCTTTGGCGGCGGCGGATTCTCGGGCGGCGGCGCCAGCGGCGGTTGGTAAAATTTAACTTTCTGTATTATAATTCTAAGTATGCGTAAAGTTTTTGGGATAATTTTAGCTGCGCTTGTTGCAGTGTCGGCTGGGGGTTCGTTTGCTAGTGCAGCCGGTTATGTAAATCAAGCTGATATTGATATAATTACCGCTTCGGATAAGGCGTATACAGATTTTATAAAATCGACAAATGACGAGAAATCCGTAACCAACGGCATGGTACTTGTTCAAGCTACAGCTGCGTCATCGGCATTCAGAAATGTTGCCAATCATAATTTTTCTTCCAAGCTAGGTGCTGAATATAGCAGGAAAGCGGCGGAAGTTAAAAAGTATGCCGGAGAAACCAAGGTGCTGCTCGACAAGATTGCTGCCGCTTTGCGCGGAAATGACTATAATAGAGCTAACCAATATTTGAACCAAATCCAGAACTCTGTCAAGAAATACTATGCAGCTATGGAAGGGATGAATAAAGCTGTTAGCGAGTCTAATTCGCATTCAGGAATTTTGTACTTGTCGGTGACAATTGTTGCAGCGGTCATAGCAGCCGGATCGTTTGTTTGGTTCGCTATTGGCAGAGGTAAGCAGTTGAGCCCTAGTCTTTTGGCGGCGCGTAAATCGGTTGCCTTTTCGTCATTAGCTCCGCTGATTGGCGCTGTTATCACGTATGTAACGTTTATATTAGCCAGCAATACTGGCGGCACTTACACGATTGCTTACGGTTTGATTTTGATTGGTTCGGTAGTTTATATTCTTTCAGTTGTGCAATATATTAATCTAGCCAAAAAGACGCCAGCGGTACCGCCAGTCCAGCCGACTACTACAAAATAGACAGTAATGCAAAAATCTAAATTAGCACTCTTGACACCAGAGTGCTAATTATTTATACTGAAATAGTTGGCACTCGACATAAAAGAGTGCTAAAATGAATATAAGAAAAACCAGATGTGATCGAAACAAGAAAGGGGAATCATATGGGTAAAATTATCGGAATTGACCTTGGTACCACCAACAGCGCCTTTGCGTACATGCTGGCAGGTAAGCCAGAAGTTATCGCTAATGCTGAAGGTAACCGTACTACACCATCGGTGGTGGCGATTAATAAAAAGGGCGAACGCTTGGTTGGGCAAGTGGCTCAGCGCCAGCGCGTGACCAATCCAAAAAACACTATTTACGGAGTGAAGCGTTTAATTGGCCGTAAATTTAATGACAAGGAAGTTCAAAAAGACCTGGATATCATGCCGTACCAGATTGTCAAAAAGGGTACTGGCGTGGCGGTCAAGATGGGCGACAAAGAATACACGCCAGAAGAAGTTTCAGCTATGATCCTCAGCAAAATCAAAGCTGATGCCGAAGCGTTCCTGGGCGAAAAAGTCACCGAAGCGGTCATCACCGTGCCGGCCTACTTTGACGATTCGCAGCGCCAGGCGACCAAAGACGCTGGTAAAATTGCCGGCCTGGAAGTTAAACGCATCATCAATGAGCCAACGGCTGCTGCTTTAGCGTACGGCCTGGAAAAAGGCAAAAATGACGAAACCATCGTGGTGTTTGACCTCGGTGGTGGTACCTTTGACGTTTCCATCCTGGAGCTTGGCGACGGCGTGTTTGAAGTGAAGGCTACCAATGGCGACACCCACCTGGGTGGTGAGGACTTCGACAACATCATCGTTAACTATTTCCTGGATGACTTTAAGTCTAAAGAAGGTATTGACCTGCGCAAAGACAACGCGGCCATGCAGCGCCTGAAGGACGAAGCTGAAAAAGCCAAGAAGGAATTGTCGACAGTCACCGAATACGAGGTTAATATTCCGTTTATCACCGCTGACGCTGACGGGCCAAAGCACTTTGAGTTGAGCCTAACGCGGGCTAAATTGGAAGATTTGGTGAAAGATCTGCTAGCGCGCCTCGACGGCCCAGTTGAAAAAGCGCTCAAAGACGCCAAACTCTCTAAATCAGACATCCAAAACGTGGTGATGGTTGGCGGTATGACCCGCATGCCAGCAGTGGTTGAGCGAGTGAAGAAGCTGTTCGGCAAAGACCCAATGCAGGGTGTTAACCCAGACGAAGTGGTAGCTGTCGGTGCAGCTATTCAGGGTGGTGTGCTAGCCGGCGACGTCAAAGATGTGCTACTGCTGGACGTAACACCATTGAGTCTTGGTATTGAGACAATGGGCGGCGTGTCAACCAAGCTGATCGAGCGCAACACTACTGTGCCGACCAGCAAGAGCGAAGTGTTCTCAACCGCTGCCGACAATCAGCCGCAAGTGGAGATTCACGTCTTGCAGGGTGAGCGCGAATTCGCCAATGACAACAAGAGCTTGGGTCGATTTGTGCTTGATGGTATCGCGCCGGCACCGCGCGGTGTGCCGCAGATTGAAGTGACGTTCAATATCGACGCGAATGGTATCCTCAATGTCACCGCCAAGGACAAGGGCACTGGCAAGGAGCAATCAATTACTATCCAAAACTCTGGCAACATGAGCAAGGAAGACATCGAAAAAGCGCAGAAAGAAGCCGAACTCCACGCCGATGAGGACAAGAAAAAGCGCGAAACCGTTGACGCTAAAAACCAGTTAGAAAACGCCATCTACCAGGCAAAGAAAATGCCAGATGAGTTCAAGGATAAGATTTCTGACGACGACAAGAAAGCGATTGACGAAGCGGTCAAAGAAGCGGAAAAGCACAAAGACGCTGACGACAAAGACGAGCTGGAGGCGGCAGCCAAAGCACTGCAGGATGCCATCATGCCAATCGGCGCCAAAATGTACCAGCAAGCTGCTGAGGACAACAAGGCTGATGAATCTAAGGATGACAAAAAATCTGACAAAGACGAACCAGTCGAAGGCGAAGTGGTTGACGAGAAGTAGCAGAGTCTAATGCAGGCTAATATAATACCCCAAGTCTCCGGGGTATTATATTTTTCGCTGGACGACACAGTTGAGCGGTGGAACTTCGGTAGTTGGCGGCGCGCGATAGACTAAGGCGAGGCTCTGAAAGGCTAGCAAAAACGTTATTGCTACTATAGCCCGGTGTCTCTTTCGAAAATTTCTCCATGAAAAAGCCCTCCCGTGCTATACTAAAATTAGCATAAGGGGAATTAAGCATGGAATTAATTTTTCTGTTAGTGATTGTCATCGTGATAATTAAGGTGGCGCAGAGAGGTAATAATCGACTACCTTGTCAATCCGAGGGTTACCGGCGCGGTTACTGGGACGGCGTGTGCGATGCGCAGAATGGCCGTGCGAAAATTGAAGGTAGCGACGGTCAGGTCAAACTTATTACCGAGAATCAGGCTGCAGCTTCACAATTTGCTGGTTTTGTAGCAACTCGCAACGAATCGAACGAGCCTGATGTAGTATTGCCTACTAATGCTGTGCCAATTGAAGAAGATACAAATACTCCTGACGAAAAGACGCAGATTGTCAAGTGGCTATCTCCAGCCAGTAATAAAGATAGAGAGAAAAATCGTCAAACTACCATCAATGTGGCGCTCTATACGGCATCATTATTGCTAACCGCTGGTATATTATTGTTGGCGCAAACGATTGAGCTTTCGGCGCAGCTCAGGTTTAGTTTGGTCTGGCTGTTTATTTTTGTCTATTATGTCATTGGCCAGGTGTTATATACCCGCTTGCTAATCTTAAAGCCGGCCTCGACGGCGTTTATTGGTACGGCGCTGGCTGCTGTGCCGATCGGCGGCTGGAGCATGCATTTGCTTTTGGGGATTGATCCGGCGCTGTGCTGGCTTGCTACCTCTTTCATCGGTACTTTCCTATGCGTTGATGCTACAGTCAGGCTCAATAGCCAACCGCTCGCCTATATTTCGCTGCTGTCGATGTTTACGATGACCACTAGCTTGCCGGCTGTTATGCATGCTCAGTTGGTGTGGTATTATGTCGTGGTGTTGTTATTCGGATGCCTGATGACCTTGGCTGCGTATTTTTCTAATCATTTTCCACGCCAATTCACTGAGCCGTTGACACTGGTTAATCCGTTTATCGTCCCGTCTACTTTACTTCTCGCTATCGGTTCGTCGGTGCATATGGGAACGCTTGACATCAGCATGCTGCTGCTTATCAGCGTTATATATTATTTTACCGTTGCTTTTGTTGAAAAATCAAAGGATATGCGCACGTATGAACTAACGGCGGCGCGCGTGCTGCTGATGGCGGCGACTGCTAGTTTTACTATGTATCTGTCAAATAATGATGGGCTGGCCACGGGTATAGCGCTTGGGGTGGTGGCGCTTGGTAATATGATTTGGTCTATCGGGTCTATACGTGTCCAAAAGCAGCCCGACAAGCAGCACGAAATAGTGCTGTGGATTAGTTTCGTTGTGTCGCTGGCCGCTTTCTTGGTTATAGCTGGCATCGAAAGTCCGCTAAGAGATATGATCATATTTATCCTGCTGGGTATGATATCGGCAGTAAGTTTTATGGCGCTTTCATTGCTGCGCCGCGCCCGTTTTGGCGGTATGGTAGTAATGTCTGGAATTTTGTTAGTGCCAGCTGGTGTCAGACTATTTGGCCTCGAACCCATAACAGCCCTGCATGCGCATTACTCTATCTTTATGCTTATGGCTTTCCTGCCAGTTGTCTGCCGATTATTAGTTTTGAAACGCCCAAATATTACTAAAAGTCAAACAATACTAGTGTACGGCGCGGCGGCCGCTTGGTGGTTAATGACGGTGTTTATAGCCTTAGCTTTTTTGACTGCTCATCCAGCGGGAGAAGGTATGCTGTATCTGTCAGATTCAGTGGCAGTTGCCGCTATCGTCATGGGTATCGCTGTGTGGCGCGAGAAAGCCTACGGTTTAGTGATTGGCATTCATGCTTCTCTGCTTCTGATAGCATTATTACTGGCTTCTTATTTCAAGCTGGCTGGCGAAGAGCTTGCCATTTTGATGGCGTGGCTGAACGGTTTGTCGTTGCTGTTATTGGTAGAGTGGCTGCATAATTACCGTAGCGAGGCAGCAGTTAAGTGCCGCGAATTGTTGCTATATTCTGCTATTGGCGCGGCTGGTGTCATTATCTTTTCGTCTATTCATCCGGCAGTTTGGCTGCCATTAGTAGCGCTGTTGTACTATACGTTTTATCGGCGGCGTGAAGATAGTTATCTGGGCGGAGCATACTTGGCGACGATTGCTTTGGCGTTATTGTTCTTACATTGGTTGGATGTGCCGCTAAGTGACAATTTCACCATCACTGCTTGGGTGACGCTCGTTGGCTTCGGGGTAGTGTATTGGTCGTTGGCGATGAATAAGCGAACCTCAACTATCAGCGATATGACTCTACTAGCTGCTACGGTACCAGCGGTGATATTACCGATGATAAATCTATCGACGACATACGAATTGCCGTTCAAAATCTTGGGCTGGTTAGCGGCTGTCGCGGCACTTTATATGGTAGTGTATGCCAAGCGGGATTGGCGGCCGATGGCGATATTGGCACATCCAAGTTTGGTATTGTTATTCTATTTAACAGCAGAGTGGCTCGGCGTTAAGCTTGAGTTTATGTCGATCGTTTCGCTGATCATCTTTGCGGTGTTTTATGGCGCCGCCGTGACTGCGCGAACCAAGAAATTATCAGTTTATTGGTATTATGCGTCATTTTGGAGCGCTATTGGCTGGTCGATGACTTTACTGCTGATGGCCATGCCAGCCAGTATCACAACCGAGGCGGTACTGCTAGTAACGCTAATGTGGGCGGTCAATGGCAGCGCTCTAATAGCTGAGGGGTTGCCGAAGAAGAATATTTTATACTTCGACTCGGGTGTGCTTTTAGTATTGTGCGGTATTTTATTTGCTATTCATATGCTAATTGCGCCTGTTCACGACATAGTGGTGCCATATCTGTGGTCGGCAGCAATTCTTTCGGGAGCGGTGATGTCGTGGCGCTGGCTGGGGTATGCTCATGTATGCACCATCGCGCACTTGGTGCTGGCGCTCGCTGTGTTCAGCTTATCGACCCTTGTCCTAGCGCTAAGGGGAGATAATGCTATGGAAATATTGTTCCTAGTCGAGCATTCGCTGATGGTTATCATCGGCTTGGCGCTTGGCAGGCAGCTGGTTACTATCTGGGGTGCTGTCGGCGTGACGCTAGCCTTAATCTATCTGCTGTCGGGTTACGCTTATGCGCTGGCTATTTTGGCCGGACTATCGATTATCACGGCAGTGGTGGTTGTGGTGGCCAGGGGGCAGAGAAATAAGCAGAAAAAAGTTGCAAAGAAATAGGGCCCGACTCTGACAGCGAGGTAATAATCTATACACAGAGACGTTGTTGGTCAGGTTTGATGAGGAAGTATAAAGTCCGAAAAGATAGCGTCTTTCCTTTAGATTAAAGTATATTTTCTAGCTTCAACAATTTAATTTTCTTTTCAATTCCGCCAGCATACCCCGTCAGTTTATCGTTACTGCCGACAACCCGATGGCACGGTACGAAAATTGAAATTGGATTGCGCCCGACTGCTCCGCCGACGGCTCGTGCTGACATTTTGGCGATACCGCGTTTCTTGGCGATATTTTTAGCAATTTCTCCGTAGGTAGTGCGCTCGCCGTACGGTATGGTTTGCAAGATACGCCAGACTTCCAACTGAAAAGGCGTTCCATCAAGCTGTATTGGCGGGATTTCTCCAGGATTTTTGCCAGCGAAATACGCATCAAGCCAGCGCATTGCCTTAGTGAAAATCGGTAAATCAGAATTTGCGTTATTCTCGCCTAGCTCAGCGTCAAAATGTTTTTGCTTAGCGAACCACAGGCCAGTGATAGCGCTGCCGTTGCTTGCTATGGTAATTTCGTCCAGCGGCGATTGGTATTTACAAAAGAAATTACTCATAATAAACGTATTTTAACACAGTAACTCTGTCCGATATTGTATAATAAATATATGATATTAGAGGTGAGCTTGCAGACGGCGGATGATTTGATACAGTTTGGCGCGAAGCTTGGCGGCTTATTGCATGGCGGCGAGACGCTCGAACTTGTCGGCGATATTGGCGCTGGCAAAACTACACTGACCAAGGGATTGGCGCGCGGCTTGCAGATTGACGACGAGGTTCAGAGTCCGACGTTTACGATTAGCCGCAATTACGAGGCTGCGGACGGCTTGCGGTTGGCTCATTATGATTTTTATCGCTTACCAGATGCTGGTATTATGAAAATGGAACTTGATGAAGCGATTCACGATTCGCATACAATTACTGTGATTGAGTGGAGCGATGTAGTAAATAACGTACTGCCAACGGACGTATTACAGATCGTCATCCAGGTGCAGCCTGATGATAGTCGCAAGCTAACTTTGAAGAGCCGCGGTGAAAAATCGCGTCAAATTGTGGAGAAATTACGATGATTGTATTGTGGAATAGCGCTGAAATGACGGTGCAATTAACACTAATTGACGGTGACAAACGAACCGACTACGAATGGGCGGCTGAACGCAATCTCGCGCGCGACATGCTAGCTTATTTGCGCGACCGCTTAGCAGAGAATGAGGCCAGTTTTGCTGATATTTCGGGCATTGGTGTATTTCGCGGTCCAGGGAGTTTCACTGGTTTGAGGATTGGTCTGGCAGTGTTGAATACGATAGCGCACGAACAACGTATTCCGATCGTTGGAGTTACCGGCGATGCTTGGCGTGAAGAGTGCTTGGAGCGGTTGCAGAATGGCCGCAATGATGAAATAGTTTTGCCAGAATATGGCGCTGAGGCTCGCGTCACCAAACCGCGTAAATAGTTGCTTATTTTGTTATAAACGCGGTACAATGGTAATGTCTACGAATGTGACATTGATAAGTTTAATTTTGATAATTTTGCGGTTTTTTTGACTTGACGTGTTGACTAATTACCGCGAAAGAAAGGAAAAATATGGTTGAGGGAATTATTGCCGCGATTGTTGGTATTGTTGCTGGCGTGGGCGGTAAAGTGGTATATGATCGCCAACAAGAGACCAAGAGCAAAAATACGGCTGAACAGGTCATAGCGCAAGCTGAGCGCAAAGCTAGCGATATCGTACTCAAAGCTAAAGATGAAGCGCTGCGAATCGAGAAAGAGCGCCGCAAAGAGCTTCAAAAAACCGAGAATCGTCTGGCGGACCGCGAGGAGTCGCTTGACAAAAAGCTTGACCAGCTTGATAAACGCAGTGAAAAATTACGCAAGCAAGAAGACGAAGTTGAAGAATTGAAGAATGAGATCCGTGACATTCGTACGCGTCAGCAGGAAAAGCTTGAGAAAATTGCTGGCCTCAAGAAGAAAGATGCCGCTGATAAGTTGATGAAGATGACTGAACGCGACATTAAGGGTGATCTACTAAATCTGGTTGCCAAAATGCAGCAAGACGTTGAAGCTGACGCCGAGGAGCGGGCGCAAACTATCCTCGTCGAAACGATGGAACGCATGGCTAGCGAGGTGACTGCTGAGCGCACGGTCACTGCAGTTAAACTGCCAGACGACGACATGAAAGGTCGAATTATCGGCAAAGAAGGCCGTAATATTCAAGCGATGCAGCGCGTTACTGGCGTGGACTTTTTGGTTGATGACACGCCAGGCATGGTAGTTTTATCGAGCTTTGACCCAATTCGCCGCCAGGTAGCGCGTCTCGGGCTGGAAATGCTGATGAAAGACGGTCGTATTCACCCAGGGCGTATCGAAGAAGTCTTTGCGAAAGCTGAAAAGCAAATCGACAAGGAAACCCAGCGTGCTGGCGAAGATGCGGCGCGCGAAGTTGGCGTTACCGGTATCCCGCGCGATTTGTTAAAGCTACTTGGCGAGCTGAAATTTCGAACTAGCTATGGTCAAAATGTTCTTAAGCATTCGACCGAAATGGCGCATATGGCCGGTATGATTGCTAGCGAGATTGGCGCTGATGTCCGCACCTCCAAAATAGCGACGCTGCTGCACGATATGGGCAAGGCGGTTACCCACAAAATTGAAGGCAAACATCACCATATCGGTGCCGAGCTGGCTCGCAAAGCTGGCCTGAGCGAGGGTATCTGTCATGCGATTGAGGCTCATCACGACGACATTGAAGCGACTACGCCAGAGGCTATCGTCGTTCGTATTTGCGATGCAATCAGTGCCGCTCGGCCGGGTGCGCGTAATATCTCTGCTGAGAATTTCGCTGAGCGAATGCGTGATCTCGAAAATGTCGCGACTAGTTTCCAAGGAATCGAGAAAGCATACGCCATAAGCGCCGGCCGCGAGATTCGCGTGATTGTCACGCCAGAGAAAATCGACGACCTTAGCGCTATCAAGCTAGCCCGTGATATCGCAACTAAGATTGAGTCAACCATGCAATATCCTGGAACTATCAAGGTGAATGTTATCCGTGAAACTCGCGCGGTTGAGTTCGCCAAATAACTACCTTTTTATCTGCCTGCAATTTATAATCAAAATACTCTACTGTACGACAACTGGTAGAGTATTTTATTGTTCGACTTGACCGAGCAGTTTGCCTGTGATGACGATACGTCCGGCATCAGAGCCGCCAAGTTCACAACTGTATAGAGTTAGTTTTGCTTCTTGGGATGGAGCTTCGATTTCAGTCTGGTCTGGTTTGACATCAAATATTTTAGTGATTTCGTAAGCATAGCGAGCACCTTCGTAATCGACTACAATGTTATCGCCTAGTTTCATCTTATCAATGTTATAAAAAGGCGATTTCTCAACAGTACCCTGCGGTGTTGGCTGGATACTGAAGCGGTGGGCAGCAATAATGAAATTACCGCCATCTTTGGGGTTGCCATGGTTTGGCTGTCGCCATTCAGCACCGCGATCGAGTGCGGTGCGGCCTTTGTCGTAGTGAATATTGACGCCGATGCGCGGTATAACAATACGGTTCTCGCCGATTTTGGCTTTTGGCAGCGATTTAGCATCAATCGGCTTGGTAAAAATCAGAGGCGCTACCGACGGCGATAAGGTCAGCATCATAAAATACACGCCAGTGCTAATCAGGCATATCGCCACTGCAAAAATAGCATATGGACGGCGGTGCTTTTTTTGTTTGATCGAGAGCAACTGACCTCCTAAAACGATTATTCGTTAGTAGTATAACATAATTAGTTTGATATGAAAAACACCTCTTGACAAAGAAAAGGCGTTTTTCGCTTTGTTAGAAGTAAAACCTACAGTTTTATTTATTCGCTAAATGGCTGCGCTAGCGTCAATGATTGGTCAGCTTCGGCGATACGTAATAACTCGTTATATTTAGCGACGCGATCGGTTCGCGATAGCGATCCAGTTTTAATCTGGCCGCAACCCAGGCCAACGGCCAAGTGGCTGATTGTCGTGTCTTCGGTTTCGCCAGAGCGATGGCTCATGACGGTGCGCCAGCCAGCATTTTGCGCCATTTTAACAGCTTGAATAGTCTCGGTCAGCGAGCCAATTTGATTTGGTTTAACTAGCAGCGCGTTGGCAGTTTGTTCAGCGATAGCCCGTTCAATCAGCGAGGTGTTCGTGACAAGCAAATCGTCGCCGACTAGCTGGATGCGGTCGCCGAGCCGTTCGCGCAGCAGCTTCCAGCCATCCCAATCATTTTCGGCTAGACCATCCTCGATTGAGACAATTGGAAATTTATTTGTCAAGGCTTCTAGCCAATCAACCATTTCGCTGCTTGCTAGTGACTTGCCTTCGCATTTAAGCTCGTAGCGTCCTTCTTGATAGAATTCGCTTGACGCCGCGTCCATCGCAAAGACAACGTCGCGGCCGAGTTCGTAGCCGGCGTTTTGAATGGCTTCGGACAATAAGGCCAGCGCTTCGCGGTTGCCGTTGCGGACGCGCGGTGCGTAGCCGCCTTCATCGCCGACAGTAGTTGGATAATCATAATTTTTTAGTACTTTGGCTAGCGCATGAAAGATCTCGGTGCCCATTTTGAGTGTGTCTGCAAAAGTCTGCGCACCTTTACAAATGATCATAAATTCCTGAATATCGGTAGCGAAAGCTGCGTGAGCGCCGCCATTGAGCACGTTCATCATTGGTAATGGCAGGACAGGTGTGCTGTCGGTCATCTCTGCGACGTAGCGCCACAGCGGCTGATTCTTAGCGCTGGCGGCAGCTTTAGCGGCGGCTAGGCTGACGCTGAGAATGGCGTTAGCGCCAAGCTTGGACTTATTATCGGTGCCGTCTAAATTGAGCATTATTTGGTCGAGAGCAGCTTGGTCGCTGGCATCGTGTCCGACTAGCGCTGGTGCAATGACTTCGTTAACATTACGGACTGCCTGGTAAACAGCCTTACCCGACCAGTCAATGCCGCCATCGCGCAATTCAAGCGCTTCAGCCGAGCCAGTGCTAGCGCCGCTCGGTACGGCAGCACGGCCAAGCGTGCCGTTACTTAAAATAACGTCTGCTTCAACGGTTGGGTTGCCGCGGCTGTCGAGGATTTGTCTTGCTTTGATTGATTGAATTGTGAAATCGTTCATAGTTATATTATAGCATTTAATGCAGAAGACTAGACTGTTTGAAATCTCACGGATAAAATATTTCAGGCAACTCGATTTTCGCGGTATAATGAATTTATGGAAGTGCAAAAACAGGGAATCTTAGTTATTAGCCGCCACGCAGAAAGCGAGTGGAATTTATTAGGTAAGTGGACCGGCTGGACGGATGTCAATTTGACAGAAAAAGGCATGCGCGAAGCCGAGCAGCTTGGTAAAATTATTCGCGATATTCACTTTGATGCCGCTTATACTAGCGAGCTCAAACGTACGCAGCAGACTTGCGATGGAATTCTGCGCGGTAAGGGCGACCAGGCGGATCTCGAACGGATTATCGCCAAGCCGCTTAACGAGCGTGATTACGGCGACTTAACTGGCAAAAACAAATGGGAAGTCAAAGACGAGATTGGCGACGAAGCATTTCAGGGAATTCGCCGCGGTTGGGATTACCCGGTACCGGGCGGTGAAACGCTCAAAGATGTTTACGCGCGGGCAATTCCATATTTTCAAAGCGAAATCTTGCCGCGGTTGCAAAGAGGCGAAAATATCCTGCTTGTTTCGCACGGTAACACTATCCGCGCGCTGATGAAGTATCTCGACCAGATTCCTGATGAAAAGATTGGTAAGGTGGAAATGCCGTTCGGTACAATGCTTGTGTATGAATTTGATACCGAGCATCAATTGCCGCTAGATAAGCAAACGCGCACCATAGACATCATCCCGCCGAAGGCTTGAACTACCAAATTTCTTTATGCGGCACGCGTAGGATTTTAGCTAAGGCATATTGGATAAGCCAATAAACAGCTGATACCACTAAGCAGAAATTACCGACAATAGTCATAACTTGGTGCGGTAGTTTAGGAATTGTCGGCGCAAAGAGCAGCAGAATGACCGGCAGAACCGTCAATATTAATTTAATGCAGATTATCAGTTTGTACGACAAGTTTAATTTCCATTTTTTTGCTGGTTGTTGTTTTGGCGGGCGGGTATTGGCAGCTATCACGTTGGCTGCCGAATGCGTGATTTTAGCGCCAGTCTTGCCGATTTTCTTTGGCAATCCTATCAGCGTGATTATTGACATAACAATAATTGCAGCTGTAATGGCAATAGAGACAATGGCAATGAAGGGGGCGGCGTCGCTATAGCATCCAGAGTGGCTCACGACGGGGCGAGGCGCTTGGCGTTCTGGCAGAAAAATCTTTTGTACAGCTTCTGATTGGAATAACGGATATAGTAATATAATTGCCGTCCACGTCCACTGCAAAAATACTGACAAATACCCTAATGTGCCAAAAATATTAACGACTATGCGGCGGCGCGAGTGTTGTTTGCTTTTCATATAGTTATGATAGCATGAGGAGTATGGGAGGGCAAAATAGGACAATAGCAAAACCTGCCGCTCGTCGGCAGGTTCATAATTCAAATGGTCGGGGTGAAAGGACTCAAACCTTCGACCTCACGGTCCCAAACCGCGCGCGCTATCAACTGCGCCACACCCCGATAGATGTGCAAAGCTATTATATATTATTTTGCGAGTTTTTCCTAGTCGTAATATAATCAAAGCATGAAAATATTATTTTGGAAGCATAGTAATGACTATGACAAGGTTTATAGGTGGCTGATAATTGCTGTGCCAGTAGTAGCGGCAGCTCTTAGTTTATGGATTGGCTTGCGGCAGAGCGTTTGGTTTGATGAAGCATATTCGATAATGGTAGCCAAGCGGTCTGCCAGCGAGATTATTAGGCTGTCGGCGCTTGATACTCATCCGCCGCTGTATTATCTCGTTCTGAAAATTTGGGCGAATGTTTTTGGCTGGAGCGAACTGGCATTGCGCTCGCTAAGCGTGATCTTTTATGGAGCCTCAATTGCTGTAGCTGGTTGTTTTATTAAAAAGCATTTTAATGCGCGAGCAGCCATTTATGTATTAACGATGTTGCTCCTGGCGCCATTATTAATGCGCTACGGTTTCGAAATTCGCATGTACGCTATGGCGTCGTTAATCGGCGTAGCGGCGACGGCAATGTTGGTACGGGCGCACTCTAGCAAGTGGTGGACTGACTGGCTTATTTATGGAGTGCTAGTGGCGCTCGGTATGTACACGCTATACTATTTGGCGCTTTTGTGGCTGGCTCATCTAGCCTGGCTAGTCGCGATGGATGCTGGTCGGTTGCGTAAGTCTTCATGGAAAGAGTGTCGTTGGATAGGAGCTTATACATTTAGCCTGTTGCTGTTTCTCCCGTGGCTGTCGTCTTTTTTGAAGCAGGTTGGCAATGGCGCACTCGCACCAATTGGACAGCCAATGAATCTCGAGCAGTTAGTTGGTATTGTTTCGTTTAATACAATATATCAGCCGCTTTGGCAACTGGGGGTGATTGCCTCAATATTGGTGCTGGCGATAATTTTTGTATCTGTCCGCTCGATTGTCATTACTTTTCATATTAAGAAAAAAAACGATATTTTGTGGTTATTAGTTAGTTATATTAGCGTGCCGATAATATTATTGATGGTGATTTCTCTGTATAAACCGATGTATGTCGAGCGTTATTTGGCGCACGTTGCGATTGGCTTAGTTATGCTCGTGGGAGCTAGTCTCGCGCTGTCGACCGAACATGAGGATCGTGAAGTTTGGCGAATAGCTTCACCGTTAGTTTTGCTGGTAGTTCTGGCGATTGGGGCAAATAATCTCAGCCAGGTTGGCAATTATAACTTTCAGCGTATGCAAAAGCCAAACGTCAACTCTGTTGCTTCTATAGTTAAATGTAGCGAAAACGATGTGGTGTTAGCGGCCGATCCGTATGTGGCGATTGAGCTAGATTATTATCTACAGAATTGCCAGATATATTTTGCTAGTAGCGACCAACATCTTGGCGGCGGTTATGCTCCGCTAGATGGTAGCAGCCGCCAAGTTGTCGACACGAAAAAAACATTTACCCGCGCAAAGAATATCTATAACGTCTACTATAGCGATATGAAAGCTAGTCTGCCAGGCAACTATCGCGAGGTCGAAACGATTGATTTATCACCGCTAAAAATCACTAAGTTTAGCGCGGAATAATCTTCATCAAAAATTTGCTTCGCACTGCTAGGTAAATAATTGCAATTACCAAAATTGATAGCGCGAGGTTTTGAGGAATCTCGGCTAGACGGTCAAACGAATTAAAATAACTAGCTGGCGCGCCATATTGCGGATTGACTATTAGATGTGCTCCCATGACTACGAAGGCATGAATTGAATAAACGTAAAGCGAATTAGTCCCAAACGGAATAAGTAGCCAGCCGAGATAGCGTTTGATTTGTTTTTCAAAACGCTGAAAAACCATAAAAAACCCAATAAACCAGAGCAACGACATAGCTACGCGCGCTGGCGTTAGAGCTAACTTATCGAAGCTGGCCGCTAGAATAGGGCGAAAATTATTAATAGCTGTCGAAAGATTATCGTTCAAGGCTGGCGCGAAAAACTCGGCAAAAACATTGGCGATGAAAGTGATGATAAATATGGTAAAGATGACAGTTTTAGTACGGTGCCGTGTTTTGGCAGACAAACTATTCCACCATGATTTAATTTGCGGCGAGTAAAATCCTAGCGTGAAGGCGATGAAAAAAATGAATTGCCAAGTAAATGGCTGAGTGAATTCGTTAACCGGCTTTGGCGTTAGCAGCCAAACTAGAGTACTGACGGTTAGAACGATGTACCATTTGCCGCGGCGCAGTAGCCAAAGCGCAGCTGGTGTTAGCGCCAAAAATATCGCATATAGACGCAAGTAATCGGCCCAGCCGTAGAATTCTTGCAAGGTAACTATTCTCCAAAATAAACTAAAGATATTGCTATCTAGCGGAGGCAAAGGCGACTTGACACCGTCGTTGCCAACAAAATGCCAGCCGATCGCAATCGATAATATTGTAATGATGATACTGGTCAGATATAGCATGAAGCTTCGCCGCCAGATCAATTTAGCAGCGTATCTAAACGAACGCTCTGTTAATTTAGCACCGCGGACAATACCTAATACTAATCCAGAAATAATAAAGAATCCTTCGGCGGCAGTGACGTATAATCTGCTGTCGCCGCTTATGAACACGAGACCGTTTGGAAAATAACTCAAATGATCAAGTATGATTATCACCAAAAACCAGCCTCTCATTAAATCTAGGCTGACAATACGATTAATTTTTGGTTTTTTTACAGCGCTCATTTTGGTCACTTCTACCAGTATAGCAGGTCCAATCTGAGGATAGTGTTAAAAGTAACGGCTAGCGCGGGCGTTTTTTGGCGATATTACGAGCCTGTTCAGTGTATTTGTCTTCAAGCGGGTCTAAAACGACGGCGCCGTATTTACGGATTATAGCTTGCGAAATCATCCAATCGGCGATGTGTGGATTCTTTGGCAAGAGCGGACCGTGTAAATAAGTACCGATGACGTTATGATAACGGGCGCCCTCACGGCCATCAATATTATTGTTGCCTACGCCCTTGATAACGTCGCCGAGCGCTGTAGTATTTTGGCTAAGCGTAGTTAGTCCGGAGTGATTCTCGTAACCGATAATTTCACCGAACTCTGGACTTTTGACGATAATATTACCAACAATACGCTCGTCACCACCAATTGTCTCTAGGTCAAGAATACCGATACCAGGAATTATGTCGCCGTCTTTGGTAGTAAACGAGCGGCCGAATAGTTGGTATAAACCGCAGATAACTAACATTGGCAAATCGTCGTCAGCCAATCGTTTGAGCTGAAGGGTAATCTTTTGCAGGTCGTCGCTAATTCGTAATTGTCCGGAGTCCTGCCCGCCGCCGCCGACGATTAAATCAACATCGTCTGGAAAAGCGTCGCCAACGTTGTATTCAATTAGTTTGGTAGCAAAACCACGCCATTCTAGTCGCCGCTTGAGAGTCAGGACATTGCCCCAGTCGCCGTAAATGTTCATATCGCGCGTATAAAGTTGCAAGATAGTGATAGATTGCGGTTGCTTTTTCATCGGATTTCCTCCACGTCGGTATAGCGGGCTAGTAGTCGTCGTAGTGCTAACATTGCGGTGTAGCTGCAGTAAATACGTTTTGGTTGGCGAGTGTGTTTAGCGATAAGTTGGCGCAGCGCAACCGTCAGGTCGGTATCGACAAAATCGATAGGCACTTCGTCGTATTCTAGTCGCAGGGCCATGTCATAGGCGCGGACGCCAGATACAGCAGTGACGCCTTGTTCTTGTAAGCTATCGAAATCGACATCCCAGAGCCAGCTCATATCGCGGCCATCAGCGTAAGCATCGTTAATAGCTATCATAGTGGCGTAGTTTGCTGGGTCGAACGAAGCTAGGGCCAAACGGAAGCCAGCCGGGTTTTTGACCAACACTAGCTCGCAGGGTTGTCCGTCAATTATTAATTGCTCGCCGCGGCCAAAAGCTGGCTTAATACCTGATAGCGCTTTGAGCATAGAATCAACATTTAGACTATTACCGAGAATTGCGCGCACTAAAGCAACAGCACCAGTGGCATTTTGAAGATTGTAGATGCCACGCAGATTTAGATTCACCGAGTGATCGCTGCCGTTGAAGCCGATAACGGCGTGCTGGTCTTTAAACTCCTCAAGGCTGGTGTCGTCAGCGTACAATTTAGCCGCATTTTGCTCGCTACTACGTAGAGAATCATCAGAAGGGAAAGTCTGCGAATATTTTGGGTTAACGCCAAAACTTCGCAGCGGTGATTTAATATCGTTTACAAAATCAGGACTACTTAATCGCGGGTCGTCGCGGTTAAGGACTACGCACTTTGTTGTGTTTATTGCAACATTGTGGAGGAGTTTGGCGGTATTGTCAATTTCGCCGAAGCGGTCGAGTTGGTCGCGCATAACGTTGAGCAGCAAACAGTAGTTTGGCTTGATTGCTTTTACAAAGTGAACAGCATAAGCCTCGTCGAGTTCAAGCACGGCAATATCGGCGTTAATTCGTCCATGCAAATCAACTTCGCCTAATAGCGCTGCTGCCACGCCGCGCGTGAAGTTGCTGCCAGTACGGTTGGTAAATACTTTCAGGCTTTGGCTTTCTAGTAATTCGACAACAATTTTGGTGGTAGTGGTTTTGCCATTAGTGCCGCTGATGAGTGCTACGCCCATTGGTAGTTGCTGTAATGTGCGGCTAACAAAATCTGAGTCGATTTTTTCAATTACCAAGCCTGGTAAGGCTGAGCCGCTACCGCCGCGAATCTGTGCAGCTTTCTTGACAGCCTTCCCGAGCATAGTCGTGAGAGTTTGACGCATAAAACTCATTATACCTGTTTTTGCCGCATTATAGTAGCGTCCAAACGCTTTTTGAACTATAATAAAAAGCATATGTTTATCGTGGGCATGATTTCGTGGTGGTATAGCGTTGGCTGGAAGCGGGCAGCAGTAGATGTTTGGGAATCTATCGAGCGATTATACGATACGTTTTCGCTGGGATTATTACTCAAAACACTATTCGCGCCGTGGCGGCAAATTTCAGCTGGGAAAGTGCGCGGACCAATCGGGGTGCAGCTGCGGGCGTTTTTTGATCGCTTGGTATCGCGGATTATTGGCGGCTTTATAAGGATAATAACGCTGCTGATAGGTGTAGCAGCCTTGTGCTTGATGCTGTTGATTGGTCTACTACGTTTGGCTATTTGGCCGTTGGTGCCAGTGACGCCGGCGGTAATGGTTGTTGCGGCAATATCGGGGTGGGTACCATGGCATCTTTAGGTACTTTTAGATATGCGTCTCAGCGAGCCAGCGAAGCGCGCTTTGGGCGGCTGCTGTCGCCGATGATTTCAAAAAGTCTTTCATGGTTAGCGTTATTACTGGTGATATCGGGTACTATGCTAGTAACTATGGAGCGTCTGTCGTTAGGTTGGCTATGTGGTGCTCTGGCGGCAGCATTATATATGGCGGTGAAATTTTATAATTGGCACGTTCACGATCTGCCAGCTGGTAAGGGTGACTCAGTTGATGATTTGTTAGCTGGCGACGTGTTGGGCCGGTTGTCGCGAGAACCGAATGTGCGAGAGATTGCTAAAGTAATTGGTGAAGTGCCAAGCGGCCAATTCATGGGGGTGCGGCTTGGTATGACGCCGTCATTTTTAGCCACTATCGCTGAGAGTTCGACGATTTCCGTTGACGAACTGTGGAGTGTAGCTGACGACATTCGCCAAGCCAATCAGCTAGACCGTATCAGCGGTGCCGTATTAGCTACAGCGCTAGTGAGGAGCTTTCCGAATTATCAATCGATAATAGCGCAAACTCATTTAGGAGATGAAGATTTGGATGCTGGTATTTTGTGGCAAGAGCATTTGATGGAGATTGTTCGGCATTTTGGCCAGCGGCGGCGGACTGGCGGCTTGGCGCGTGATTGGTCGTTTGGCTGGATTCCGCACCTTGAGCGATTCGGGCAAAATATCAGCGAGCAAATTGGCGCTAGCCGTAATACCTTGTCGATTGACATACCATCGCATGTTCAGGTGATTGATCAGCTAGTGGAAGCTTTTGGCACTGGCGGTCGGCAAAACGCAGTTCTTATCGGCCAAGCTGGCGTTGGCAAAACATCAGTAATTCATGCTTTCGCGGAACGAATTTTGGACGCTGATGCGAATGTACCCGAAAATCTTCGTTTTCGCCAGATTTTTATCCTCGACTCGGCGTCGCTGATTGCGGCAGCGCCAGGACGCGGCGAGCTCGAAAACTTAATCATGCAGGTTCTAGGTGAAGCTTACAATGCCAAGAATATAATTGTTTGTCTTGATGACGCGCAGTTATTTTTCGAAGAGGGCGTGGGGTCAGTAGATTTAACAAATGTTTTACAGCCGATTTTAGATGCTGGCCGACTACGCTTAATTTTAAGCATGGACGAACAGCGCTATCTCGAAATTAGCCGCCGCAACCCGTCGCTAGCTAACTCGCTTAACCGTATTAATGTCGCCGAAACCAACGAAGCAGAGACTAAAAAGGTTCTGCAAGAACAGTTGATTGCTATTGAGTTCAACTGCAAAGTTACTTATATGATCCAAGCGATTAACGAAGCTTATCGCTTGAGCCAGCGTTACATTCACGATATAGCTATGCCTGGCCGGGCGCTTAAATTGCTAGAGTCGGCGGCTAGTTTCAGCGAGTCGGGTATCGTGACCATGAATTCTGTGCAGCAAGCAATTGAGCGGACAATGGACGTTAAAGTTAGCGTAGCTAATACGACCGAAGACCGCGAGCGACTGCTGCATATGGAGGATTTAATTCATGAACGAATGGTTAATCAAGTTCGCGCCGTTAATGTCGTCAGTGATGCTCTGCGCCGCGCTCGCGCGGGCGTCCGCAATGAGAATCGGCCGATTGGTACCTTTCTGTTTCTGGGGCCGACTGGTGTCGGCAAGACGGAGCTATCAAAAGCACTGGCCGACGTATATTTTGGCGGCGAAGGCAAGTTAATCCGCTTAGATTTGAATGAGTTTGTTCGCTCCGATGATGTCGCTCGTTTAATCGCTGATGGCGCGGATGACCCGATGAGCTTGACCGCGCAAGTAATGAAACAGCCTTTCAGTGTGGTGTTGCTCGACGAGATCGAGAAGGCCGCGCCAGAAGTGCTAACTACACTCCTGCAATTACTCGACGAAGGGATTTTGCGCGACGCCAAGAACCGTGAGATCAGCTTTCGCGACGCCATTGTAATTGCTACTAGTAACGCTGGCGCTGATAGGATCCGCGAATATATCGAGCGCGGCTATCGGCTTGAGCAGTTTGAACAGCAGTTTATCAACGAATTAATTAGTTCGAACCAGTTTCGGCCAGAATTTCTCAATCGCTTCGACGAAATTGTGCTCTTTCGTCCGTTTACGCCGGTCGAGTTGGTGCAAGTGCTTGATCTGATTCTGGCTGGCGTTAACAAAACTCTATTGCCGCAAAAAGTGTCAGTGACTGTTGATGACGACGCGAAACAGCTTCTCGTTCAGCAAGGATACGACCCGCGGCTAGGCGCTCGGCCGATGCGCCGCGTCGTTCAGAAAGCGGTGGAGAATACTATCGCTAAGCTCATGCTATCGGGGGCGGTCAATCCGGGCGATTCGGTGAACATTGATGCCGAGCAAGTACGGCGAATTTTTGAAGAATCTGAATCGCAAGTAGCTCCATTGCAAGGCGATGTGCCTAACCAGCAGAACCAAGCTTAAGAAAGTTTTCTAACAAGAGTTTTGGCGGCGCGGCGGTTGACTGGTGCAACAATACCAACGGCTAGTGCGCCAATACCGCGAACGAGCGCCCGTGCTTTGGTTTTGTAGCGCTCTTTTTTGCTGAGGGACGTATTAGTAGTATCAAGCCGCGGCGACTCGGACCAGAATGCTAGCCGCACCGCTCTGACGCCGAGTGCCAAGCCTCGCTTTTTATTGCCGGCAAGCGTCTCGGCGTAGCTGGCTCGAGCGGTAAAATTAATATCATATTGATCAATACGATTTAGTCCGTCGGCATGTTTGTGCGAATCCTTGAGTTTCTCTAGTCCGTAACGAAAAGTTTCAACAGTCTCGGTATTATTTTTTGGAGTATCAAAAGTTTCATCGCTTGCTATGCGCGACAATTGCATGGTTGCTAGCATGGCTGCGCTAGCTCCCAGTTCGCGCAGCGTACTGCGATTTGGTTCTTGTTCGGCTAAAGTTTCATGTTGATTAACTGCCTCAGTAAGCCATTTTTCAGCTTCTTCGTAGTTGCCTAAATGCCTATAGGCATTACCCGCGTCGCGCGCCATCCGAGCCTTTTCGGATGGATCTGACGTTATATTGTATGCCATTATCGCTAGCGCTGCGGCAAGAGAATAAGATCCATCGCGAGCTGCTTGTACAGCCGATCCTGAACAGTCTTTAAAACCCAGTTCGCCGCCTTTAGTCTCCATGCCTATATTATAACATGAAAAATTATCTAATGCAAGGCATGTATTTCGTATTTTTGCCGGCAATTACCCTGCTAGTCGCCAAGGCTTATTTTGATAGTGACGTAGCTAGTTGGCTCGTGGTCGAATTTATTGGCGTCTATTTTGGCGTACGGTTTGGCTATCTCGGAGGTACCGTATACATAATCTTTATGCAGAGTCTGCGGTATAACGCTCAGGTATAAAATATGGCCGTTAGTATCCTTGAACGTATCACTTTGAATGATAGTATCTTTATCTTTCGTACTGATAAGCGAGAAGCCGGCCTCTTTAATTTTTTTGGTTAAATCTATACGAGTTTTACTTACAGAAATGTTATGGCCATACTCTGTAGTGATAGACTTATCATTTGAAATGTTACTTTTATAAACAGCCAGCCTATACGATTCATCTAGCTTCAAATTGTTATATATACTATGAATTTGATTATAACGAGCAGTGTTGTTATATTCTACGACCATTCTGTCAACTAGATATACGCTCATAGCCGTTAGCCAAAAAAGCACAAAAACCAATATCGCATACACCAGTAAGCTTCGGCGCACCATGAAGTGAGTGTCTGTTTTTGTAATGTGTTTGACACGCTGCTTGCGAGTCTTCTTGGGAGATTTATTTGCCTTGGTAACCATAAACATAGTGTAGCATACCGATGCGATTATTGGCTAAGTATAGTTGTGGTGACAGACGATCCGCTGATTATCGCACCGGATAGCAAAGGTTGTTCCGTGGCTCTATTCGGATCAAGCGGTTGGCGGCCTAAATTGTTGACGCTATCAACGAGACTAGGGAAATTCTTCGCCAAATCATTGTACGGCCTGCCATCAGGTATCGTACTATCGGTGGTGATGAATACCCAGCCGGCATTACGCTGGCGCGATAAATTGATTATTTTTTGGTAATCGCCAGCTTTTGCGGCATAAATCGTATGGAAAATACGATGGGAGTTTGCCGGATCTTTTTCAAAGGCAGAGTAAGCGGTCTTATAGTTATTAATATATTCGTCAGCAGTGCCTTCGTTAGTCATGAAAATATCGGCGTATGGTGCAATCGCGTCGGTGATGTGCGTACCAGGATTGGCGACGACTAACTTGTTGCCGTAGGTGCTTTTCGTGTAGTTGTATAATTCTGCCATGTAAGCCGTTGCGCCGTTATTTCTGGACGACACTTCGTCGAAATAGAATCCGTGAATTTTATCTGCCCCGTAAAGCTCAATGAACTTAGCCATGGCGGCTTTAACTTCGGCAATCGGGCGAGTTTGATGAATAGTGCGGATGTAAGCGACAGTTTTGAAACCAAGCTCGGCGTTCTTTTTTAGCAGCCGCACATAGCCTGGGTCGAGCTTGGCGTCAGGACTGCCGTCTGCCATGATGAGTGTATACGGGATTTTGCTGCTGCCTGCTGTATGAACCGCTTTCCAGTAGTCAGAGAACTCGCTGCCGCCAGCTTCAGCGAGCGGATAAACGTACGATAACATAAAGATCGATTGAGCATTGACTGTAGTAGAAGGGCTGGTATTTGTTTTATTAACCATACCAGCGACAGCGTTGCTAAGAGAAACGGTGTAGGTCTTACCCTTGCCGCCAGTGTCGGCATTGGTATCAACGTAGAATTTGGCGCTGGTTTCTCCGGCTTTAATAACCACTCGCTGGCTGTCCCAGCGGATGTTGAGATTGTTTGGGCTGCTAGTATTGTGCGTGATTTTGATATCCGCGCTAACATCGGTACTGGCTGCTTTGTCTAAAGTTGCCGTGTAAACAGCAGTTTCGCCTTCTTTGACGCTGGCCGGTCCATGAAGGGTAATTTTTGGCGCAGCCGCAGCAGGACTGATTATTCCCGCGCCAGTGCCGCCGCCTGAATTATCGACGACCGACCCGCTAAATCCGCTGGTGACGCTCTCTTTATGTCCTTTTTTGTCGGTGTAACTGGCTTGAACGATGACTTGCATACCGAGGTGGTCTTTGGTTTGCGCGAGAGTTTTGCCAGTTCCCAAGAATTTGCCGTAAAATTCGTACCACCTGTAAGTAATACCGCTCTCTGGCACGCCATCAGCATCGGTAATGTGAGCAGTGAATACTTGTCCGACTCGGTTAATTCCGTCGATGGTGACGCTACCATGGTTATTATTTGATGCGGCGTTGCCGACAGCTGCCGTAGCTGGGCTAATTAAATTTTTCATCATATTTTTGCCATCAGCATGAGTTGTTTTGACAGTGATTTTTTTACCCACTTCTGATGGTGTCAACTTGTACGAGAAATAGCTGGCGCCAGAAATAGCCGCGCCGTCGGCAAACCATTGATAATACCGTATACCGCCGTCTTTCAACCCGTCAGGATCGTCGATTTGCGCGATTAGGGTTGAGCCGACTTCTGCTGCGCCCACGATTTTTACAGCTGCTTGTGCAGGTTCGGGTGTTGGCTTAGGCGGCTTGGATGGATTGGGTGGTGTAGTCGGTTTGTTATTGTTGGGCTTAGTGGACGGAGTATTCGCAGGTTTATGGTTAGCAGCATTGTGAATTGACGGCCTGCCCGGCGACGCTATTTGGCGGTAATGATAAGCATTGTGATTTCCAACAACCGAGACGCCATTTCCAGCCGTCTTGGTAGAATCACTAGGCGAACTGTTCGTGGACTCGTCAGTCTTGGTCTGGCTAGTCTCGTTCTTGCCATCCGGGTTCGAACTTGGTTCTGAATCCGAATCTGGTCGCTGCGGCTTGTTATTTTCGTCGTCTGCTTGAGAAGTAGTATCATGGCTAGGCTCTTGATTTGTCTGATTATGCTGGTTCATGCTAATCAAACTGGTGAACAGCCAATACAGCAAAACTGCTGCTAGTGCAATGGCCAATATCCCGATAACAACTTTTATTTTTCTATGGTTTGCTTGTTGGTTTTCCATATTCCTCTCCTCAGAATACAATACTTCAATTTAAGCATAGGCGATATGGAAAGTCAAATAACGAATCAATCGATCAAATTAAAAAACAGACAGCTGTCATTGCTGCTATCTTTGGTACCCCGCACAGGAATCGAACCTGCAACCTTTGGTACCGGAAACCAACGCTCTATCCAGTTGAGCTAACGGGGCACGTTTGGTACGCCCGGCAGGATTCGAACCTGCGACCCCTTGGTTCGAAGCCAAGTACTCTAATCCGCTGAGCTACGGGCGCCTATCGCAATTATATCACATATTGTATAATCAAACTATGAACATACAGCAGGACATCTCTCTCAAAAAGCTTACAACTATGCAGCTCGGCGGTGTGGCTCGGCAAGTTGTCGAGGCTAGAACTCGCGCCGATATCGCCGAAGCAGTACGCTATGCTCATGAGTACAATCTGGATATATATGTTCTCGGTGGCGGCAGTAATACGTTAGCGCATGACGAGGGCTTCGACGGACTTATTATACTCAATCGCATCCCAGGTTTTGAAGTTGTTGACGAAACTGACGATTTGGTGACGATTGTAGCTGGTGCTGGCGAGGTTTGGGATGACTTCGTACGGCGGACGGTCGAGATGAATCTCAGTGGTGTGGAATGCTTGTCGGCGATCCCCGGTACGGTCGGTGCGGCGCCTGTGCAGAATATTGGCGCTTACGGCCAAGAGGCTGCTTCAACGATTGTCTCGGTCAATGCCTACGATACGCGCGATAACCAATTTGTAACTATTAGCAATGCTGAGTGTGACTTTGCGTATCGTCATAGTATTTTTCGCGGTCGTTGGGCGGGGCGCTATATTATAACATCAGTAACGTTTAACTTGTCGCGGCATCAATCTCGACCGCCGTTTTATGCAGCGATTCAGCGTTATTTAGACGAGCACGATATTCACGATTATTCACCGCAAACATTACGCGAAGTTGTGATGAAGATTCGCTTTGATAAGTTGCCCGACCCGAAAGTCCGCCCAAACACTGGTTCGTTCTTCAAGAACGCTATTGTTTCGGCTGATAAATTATCTAAATTGCAGCGGAAGTATCCTGATGTCCCGCATTATGATATGTCGCATGATACATACAAAATTCCAACTGGTTGGCTAATTGATCAATGCGGGCTCAAAGGTACGCTTAATTATGGTATGCGCGTCCACGACAAAAACGCGCTAGTCCTTATCAATGAGTCGGCACAGAGCTATGAAGATCTAGCGCAAGCTCGCCAAAAAATTATTGACACCGTTTACCAAAAATTTGGTATCACCATTGAGCAAGAGCCGTTAGAGATACCTGGCAAAAACTCAGAAAAAGCATAGCCATTTTATAAATTGTGCGCTACAATTAAGTCATGAAGCGTAAAGAGGGCGGGTTTACTATAGTTGAAGTGGTTATTGCAGTTACCGTCATCGGCGTGCTGCTGATAATTGCTATGACTACGCTCAATGGCTTGACGGCGAAAGGTCGCGATGCAACCCGTAGAGCTCGCGCTGAAGCCATGGCTCTAGATCTTGAACGTTATTATAAATACAACACCACTTCCAGGGGACATGAATATCCAACTGGCAACGCGCTGTTAGCTGATATGGGCAAATATTTTAGTGACACTACAGTTGTGCAAGATCCCTCCCGTTCTGGTAATAGACTAGTCAAGGGCTGCCCGGCGGCGGGTCCGATACCAGCTAGCTGGGGCTGGACAGATGAGCAGAAAATGCTCTACAGGTATTGTGCTCAAGACAGAGAGAGATCCGACTGCGATAAAGTTTACGGCGCTTCGGGTAAGGATGTTTGCGTCGGTTTCAGAATATATTACTATAGCGAATCAGATAATGCGTTTCATCAGGTGAATAGTATATGGTCAAGATGAGAACGGACGAAGGTTTTACAATCGTTGAGGTGGTAGTTACACTGTTATTTATTTCGATAATATCGCTTGGCATACTAACAATGCATACTCAGGTTAGCATACTCTCGATTATCAACCGCCAGGATCAAAAGGCTAGTTATTTAGCGTACGATAATATGCGTAAGTATGTTAACGGAGCTCCGCCAACGTGGTTTTTGTGTACCGATCCGCTGCCAGGCGCTGTGCAGCAGGTATTGCTTGATTCAGAAGGGCATATTAGTGAGTTGCCCGGAACTACCAAGCAAAAAGTTGTGGCATCGGCGCCGTATGGTTGCGGCGACGCCGTCAGCAGTTTGGGTATGCCGATTCGTGTTGAGTCTGTAGTAACATATGGTAATGGTAAGAGGGTAACCCATGTTGCATATGCGGCATTCTAGTCGATCTGGATTCACTATCGTAGAGCTAATGGTGACGACGTTTGTTATGTTTATAGTGGTTGTAGTATTTGGCGGTATTATATCAGCATCTTACCGTCAGGCTATAGCAGCAGATGCGCTTGCTTCAATGACGCGTGACATGCACGTGACGATGGACGCTATCGAAATGGATGTTTTGGCTTCAGTCGAGATTGCTTCTACTTCTAGAAGGGGTGATATGAATATGCTTGATCGATACGGATATAGCGCTGTAAGTAATCCTGCACCTACTCTGCAAACTTGGAAATATTTTGGCGGAGGTAGCAACAAACGAGCCTTGCTCTTGATACAGTATGCGACCAATTTACGGCGCGGGGCAGGCTCTCGCGAAGTAGTTTACGCCGCAACAAAAAGGTTTAATTGCAGTACAGAGAGACGTCTCCAGCCAAAATACAGGCAGATGGTGGTTTACTTCATGCGGGACAATACATTGTATCGAAGGGTTATATTTGATGATATAAAAAGCGAAAGATATAAAGCCCTTGGTGTTAACGCTTCTGCTATATGTGGTACCGGTGATGAAAATAACGAATTTTGGCGCAAGATCGCAGTACAATCCATACCTCCGCAATCATCCGAATTTACTGGCGGTGCAACGCCAGGGCGATCGCTTTATCGCGACGAAACAATTGCTCGCAACGTTTCGGCATTTGATGTTCAATATTTTAAGGATGATACGCCAATAGCCAACCAATACGATGCTGCTCACAGTTCCGACCATATGTTTGAAAATGCTAACAAGGTTAAAATTGATATAACAATTAGTCCTCCTGTGGGGGGAGTGTCTAAAATATCTCAGTCATTAACTGTTCGGAAAGGAAATGAAGAATGATTCGCTTTGATAAGGGCTATTCTCTAGCAGTAATGATTATAATGACAACATTTATATTGGCGGTGCTAGCGGCTGCATACCGCGTTACTACGCGTTCGTATATTTATTCTCGCGAGGAGTATTATTATAAGCTGGCTCAAGAAGCTGGCGAATCGGGGACGGCGGCAGCTAATGCGTGTCTAGATATAAACAACTGGAAACAAACATGGGGCCATGTTGCTGGAGCCGCTGGCTTGTATCTAACGCCAAGTAGCGACTGCAAAGGTCAAGACGGTAAGATTCCGACCAACAAATACGTTATGAGCGAAGGTTCGATCCGTACAATTTTCACTGTTGGCGACCTTAATTTTCATGATGATCATCATTCGGATGTCTCGGCTGTTGGCAAAACGCAGCTTGTGGATTCTGGCGGTATGGTTTTGCGAGAGTACACTGTTTCGGTTAAAAAACTTATCACTCGTCCGGGTTTGGTTGCTACGAAGTCTTCTAGCGGTACTTATCGAACGTGCGGTATTCTATCCAATAGTATTTGGTGTTGGGGTAGGAATCGTTATGGTCAGTTGGGCAACGGGAGGTCTGTTGGTCATAATCCAGGCAATCCAGCAAAAGCTGCGCTTAGCGTCGATTCCGATATACCAGTCAAAGTAGTTAAACAAACAGGAGTTCTCTACGGTAAGAGAATTGATGACTTATTTACCGCCCAGTATCATAGCTGCGCTTTAGCTGAAGGTAAAGTTTATTGCTGGGGTTATAACGGTACTGGTCAGCTTGGTAATGGACGATCTGGCGCAGAAGAACATTCAAATGTTCCTATTGAGGTTAAGGGGGCGCTGGCTGGTAAAACGGTAACTAGTATCGGCGGTTCATATAATACTTCGTGTGCTATCGCTGGCGGCAAGATATATTGCTGGGGCGAGGGTTATTACGGCGTGACTGGTACTGGTGACAATACAAAGGTGCGCCCATGGCCGACTTTAGTTAGAGCAGGTGTTTCTGGCGGTCTGCCGAATAATTATACGGCAACTGCGTTAGCGACCAGTGGTACGCGGTCGATGAATATGTGCGCTATCGCCAATGGCTTTGCTTATTGCTGGGGTCAGAATAATGTTGGTCAAATTGGCAATAATACCTTTGCTAGTCCTGCTGATAAGCCAGTATACAGCCCGATGAAAGTTTCTGGTTTGACTAATGTTACAAATATATCGCAGGACGGATATTTGGCTCAAAGCGGCGAGCCAGACAGATTTACTCATGTATGCGCTGCTGCTAACGGCGAGGCATACTGCTGGGGTAATGGTCGTGCTGGGCAATTAGGTATGAATTATATTGGTTATATTAGTAAAAAGGCTACGCCAGTTAAGGTTGACAGACCAGCAGGCCTGTCTCCGTCAGATAAAGTGAAAAAGGTCGAAGTTGGTATTTGGCATTCGTGTATGTTGATGACCAGCGGCAGGGTATTCTGCTGGGGGACGAATGCCTACGGTCATTTGGGAGCAAACCTCCCTCTTGGCGCGCTTCCCAACAACCGATCAGTAAAACCGATAGAGATATTGGTTGGCCCAGGCGGAATTCCGGCAGGACAGAGAATAATTGATATTGCTGCTGGCGCTAACCGTGGATGCGCAGTGGTGGAAAACGGGCGTTCGTACTGCTGGGGCTTGAATGATGCCGGGCAAATTGGCGACGGTACCCATATTGATGCCCGCGCACCGACCGAGTCATTATTCTTGCGCCCGACGCAGAACCGCTATATCTATTAAAAACCACTTGCGCTTTCGTTATCGGTGTAGTATTATCAAATTACAATTAACTAACATAATAAATAGGGGGCACATTACTGTGACAACAAAACAACTTAAAAACCGAGGTTTCACCCTTGTTGAGCTCTTGATCGTGATCGTCATCATCGCGATTTTGACGGTGATCGCACTGGTTGCATATAATGGTATTCAGAATCAGGCACGCAAAACAACGGCAGAATCAAGTGCTAAGACTGCTGCGGATAAGGTACAGATTTATTACACCAAAGAAGGCAAATATCCAACAGATCTAGGTGTACTTGGCTCGGCTAGTGTTAATGAAACGTATCACATTGATTCTAACGCCGTTATATATGAGGTCGGTGGAACGTTGCAGGGCGCGTTTTCCGATAAACCAGACAAACCAAACACTGTTGGCTACAAGAGATGCAACGATAATGGTGGGCAAATCTACTGGTATGATTTTACTCAAACTGGCGCAGCAGGTAACCAAGTCCGTAAGCTTGGCGACCAGACTGGCTGTTAGTACTGTATAGTAGTACAAAGCTTATAAAGTATAAAATACTCCGGCTTCTGTCGGAGTATTTTTGTTTGTTGAGCTGAGCGTGAGTCTTAGATATACTTCAATCCTTGACAAAACTCCCGCACTTCCTCGCGTAGTACGGCTAGCTTCTCCTCGTCTTCGCGGGCGTCAATCGCTTGCTTGATCCATTCAGCGATTCGCGCCATGTCGTCGGGCTGGCAGCCGCGGGTGGTGATGGCGGGCGTGCCCAGGCGAATGCCGCTAGGGCGGAACATTGGCAGCGGGTCGTTGGGTACGGCGTTGGCGTTTAGTGTCAGACCGATCTTATCGATAGCAGCCTCGGCGGTCTTGCCATCGATACCAAAACTCTTGTTGATGTCGGCCAATATCAAGTGATTGCTAGTGCCGCCAGTCACTAATTGGAAGTCGCGTTTTTGCAGCTCCTCGGCTAGCCGTGCGGCGTTAGCGACGATATTTTTCGCGTAGTCGCGGAACTCGGACTGCAGCGCCTCGCCGAAAGCTACCGCTTTGGCGGCGATGGTGTTCATATGCGGGCCGCCTTGCATACCTGGGAAGACTGCCCGATCAATTAGTGTCGGGATGTTCTCGAGCGTTTTGGCGGGTTTTTTGAGCGGACTAGTCACCTTGCCCATACTGAGTATTAAGCCGCCGCGCGGGCCGCGCAGTGTCTTGTGGGTGGTAGTAGTCATGACATGAAAGCCGTAATCAAGCGGATTCTTGGCCACGCCGCCAGCGATCAGCCCGGCAATATGCGCTACGTCGGCCATCAGCAGGCAGCCGTCGATTTCGCGGCCGATTTCGACGAATTTCGCCCAGTCCATTTCGCGCGGGTAGGCGCTAAAACCTGCTAGAATAATGCGCGGCTGGTGTTCGTGCGCCAGGCGACGAATTTCTTCATAATCGATTTCGCCAGTTTCGATATTTTTCATTTTATACGGGACGAAGTTGTATAAATGAGCGCTGCGAGTTACAGGCGAGCCGTGTGTCAGATGTCCGCCATGGCTCAAGTCCATTGCCAAGATGGTATCGCCTGGCTGGCACCAAGCGCTATAGACCGCTTCGTTAGCTGGCGCGCCGCTGTGCGGCTGGACATTAGCGTGGTCGGCGCGGAATAATTTTTTGGCGCGGTCGATAGCGAGCTGTTCGATACGGTCGGTGAATTCTTGGCCGCCGTAATAGCGTCGACCGGGGTAGCCCTCGCTGTACTTATTGGTAAAAACGCTGCCAAGCGCCTTTCGTACGTCCTGGCTGACATAATTTTCACTTGGTATCAATTCCAAACCGTCACGCTGGCGCTCCTCTTCGCCAGCGATACAATCAGCAACTGCGATGTCTTTCATGATTATCCTCCTTTTTCTTATCTATATTTTAGCACTTATAATCATTTACTGTAACGTTTTGAAATAGAGTTGGTTGCGATTGAGTTTCTTGACAATATATCATATCAGGTATATTATGGTGACATGAAAACGGCGAAGTATCTCAAAAATATTGGCGCGCTCATCCAAGAAACGCGCCAAGCACGCAACATGACTCAAAACGAACTGGCAGAGGAGCTTGGCACTAGCCAGTCGGCAATTAATCGAATTGAGAACGGCAAGCAGAATATCAGCCTCGAGATGATCGCGCGTATCGGCGAGGTGCTGTCAAGCGAAATAGTACGGATTAATAGCTCGGGCAAAACTAACTTTCGCATCAACGGCGGCCGGGAGCTGCATGGTGAAATTGAAATCAAAACTAGCAAGAACGCTGCTGTTGGATTGCTGTGTGCTAGCTTGCTAAATAAGGGCAAAACGACGCTGCGCCGGGTAGCACGGATTGAGGAAGTTAATCGAATTATTGAGGTTCTGGAAAGTATAGGCGTGCGATGCCGCTGGATTAGCGAGCATGACCTAGAGATTGATCCGCCGAGGGTCTTGCAGCTCGACAGTATGGATGTTGAGGCCGCCAAGCGGACGCGCAGTATCATTATGTTTTTAGGTCCGCTATCACATCAATATGAGACGTTCAAGATACCATTTGCTGGCGGTTGCAGCCTAGGCACGCGGACGGTTGAACCGCATATGACGGGCTTAGCACCGTTTGGTTTGAGCGTCGAGGCGGCCAATGATAACTATATTGCCACGGCTAAGCCACAGCATGTCGACCGGGCGATTATTTTAACTGAACGCGGCGATACAGTCACCGAGAATGTCGTTATGGCGGCAGCGCTTTATGATGGTACAACTATTATTCGTAATGCTAGCCCAAACTATATGGTGCAAGATGTTTGTTTCTTTCTAGAAAAGCTAGGTGTCAAAATAGAGGGCATCGGTACTACTGTTCTCAAGATTACTGGCAAAAGGTCAATTGACTGTGACGTCGAGTACTTCCCAAGCGAAGACCCAATCGAGGCGATGAGTTTCGTGGCGGCTGGCGTCGTGACTAATTCAGAAATTACTATCAAGCGCGTGCCGATAGAGTTCATGGAGTTAGAATTGGCGACTTTGGCGGGTATGGGCCTGCAGTACGATATTTCCGAAGAGTATATGGCGCGCAATGGTCGCACTCGTCTAGTTGATGTAGTGCTCAAAAAATCCGAATTGCATGCTCCAAAAGATAAAATTCATGCTCTGCCGTTTCCGGGTATCAACATGGATAATCTACCGTTCTTAGGATTATGCGCCACGGTAGCCAAGGGTCGCACGCTGATTCACGACTGGAGCTACGAAAATCGAGCAATCTACTTTACTGAACTGACTAAAATGAATGCTCAAGTAAATATGGTCGATCCGCACCGGGTTTATATCTCTGGCCCGACTCGCTGGAAGCCGGCTGATATCACAGCACCAGCCGCACTGCGTCCGAGCGTGGTGATTTTGCTAGCGATGCTGGCGGCGCCTGGCAAATCGGTACTGCGCGATGTTTACAATATCAATCGCGGCTACGAAGATATTGCTAACCGCCTGAACTCGCTAGGTGCAGATATCGAAACCGTTTGGGAATAGTGACAATCAAGCGCCTGTCTGCTATAGTAATAAATGCCCTGGGAAGGGGTAATATGGCGGAAGTAGCTCAGTTGGACAGCCTTGAGCGTTGAAAATAGCGCTCGCTCTAACCAACTGATAAGTTTTTCGCTAGTACGTTTCGGATTAGCTATATGGCAGAAGTAGCTCAGTTGGACAGCCGTGAGCATCAAAGATAGCGCTCGCTCTAACCAACTGACAAGATTCTGCTAGTACATTTCGTAGTATTCATTATGGCGGAAGTAGCTCAGTTGGTTAGAGCGCTGGATTGTGGCTCCGGAGGCCGTGGGTTCGAATCCCATCTTTCGCCCCAAATAAAACACCCGGTTTTCTTCATTAGTCTCGGGTGTTTTATTTGACTCTAAATCATAAATACTATCGGTTGAACGGGTCGCGCGACGGCTTGATCGGCTCGGTGAAGGTGCGCGACGGAACGTCTGGCTCGGTTGTAGGCGTGATGAGCGACGATTTATTTGTCTGCGTCGTTCCGCCTTGTGAGTTTGCGTCAGAAACCCGCGAGCTTTGCGGCTGGCGGCTGTCGGTTATTTGCGTTCCATTAGCATTGGCTGCGGCAATTTGCTGGTCTTGCCAGGCTTTGCGATAAGCGTGTCTAACTCCAGAATCTTTGTATGCGCCGATATATTGCCGGTTGGTGTTTTGGCGCCGTTGAAAGCTATTCTTGGCAATCCTGCCGCCAACCTGCGGCTTGTTATTGGTTAATCCGCTTGAATGCATAGCATCGCTCTGTGTGCTATTAGTTGAGAAGCGGTCAAATAAACGTCCCATGCTTTTATTATACACTAACGTAATGATATAATGTATAGCGCGCGGGTGTAGTACAGCGGTTAGTATGCGAGTTTTCCAAACTCGAGATCGGAGTTCGATTCTCCGCACCCGCACCAAAATATTTGCCCCGATAGCTCAGCTGGTGAGCCCTCAGCGACAAAAATCGCATAGCTCTATCCAGCTTTTCTGTCTAAGCGAATCGGGCGACTAAATACATTTTCAGAGCGCCCCGATAGCTCAGCTGGATAGAGCAGGAGACTTCTAAGCTCAAGGCCGCAGGTTCGAACCCTGCTCGGGGTACCATTATTCAACTAACCGATAATAAAAACTCATCGCAATGATGAGTTTTTTACATGGAGTTTCGTGGAGGGCCAGGAGGGGCTCGAACCCTCGACACCCTGCTTAAGAGGCAGGTGCTCTAACCAGCTGAGCTACTGGCCCTTATCTTTTCATTATAGCATAGATAGAGGTAAAAGTAAATAAGAACGCTAGGAGTTTTCGGTCTGTTGGGTAGTCGAATGATGACGCTTACTCTTGCTAATTCTGTGAAAATCGACGATAATATACGAATAATGCCAGAGTTGAATCAAATTGGCGCCCACTTGCGGGCAGGTGTTATATGTGCACAGCGGCAGTCTGATGAGCGGCAGCAAATACTTAGTCAGGCTGATAAAATTAATGTCGTTGGTGCTGGCGGCATGTTGACGGCGGCTTACGAGCAGCTGCGCAACGCCGCTGAAAATACCGAGGAGCACTTGCTGCTACAAAATGCTATCCGGCGGTTTTTCAAACAATCGTTTATTGTTCGCGATGAGGCGTTGGTCCGCAAAAGCGGCGAAGAATTGGTGGTTGAATTGACTTTTGCGGGATATTTGCCCAACGATAGCGTGTCGCGCAGCCAAATCAAAGAGATTTCAAAACTAGCAACAGCGCACTATAAAGCGTATGAAAAGCTGATTGCTGATCGTTCAATCAATTTGGATCGTTCTTCGGCATGGCTGTTAGAAACTCTGTCGGTATTGGCGGCGAATGTATTGGTTGATCACGCTGGCGATCATGCGTTTATTGATTTTGCGTATGAATATTTCGAGACAGCAATTCCGCGGGATGCGCTGCAATCGACTTCGGCTGATGAATATGGAGCTGCGCTTTATGTGGCTATTCAGCAGGCGCTGATGAAGAGCGACGTAGCCACGGTGCGCGCAGGGCTATTGGTGCGTTATGGAACGAGTGTTGAATCGCTTGAGGCTTTTGTTGAATTTAATCGTAAAATTGATAAGATGCTGCGCAGCACGTCGGTCGAAGAGCTGCGCCGCGTGGTTGATCGGCAGGGGGCGCCGCTGCGCGTTATTCGCCATATGATGGAGACGCAAGACGACTTCCCGGCGTTGTTGCAAAAACGCGAGGCATTTCTCGACGAATTTGAGCGGCAAGTGAACCGTGAATATTCTAGCATGATGGCGCGAATTAACCGGGCTATTATGCGCAGCGTGGTCTTCTTGGTAATTACTAAGTTTTTGATTGGCATCGCTATTGAAGTGCCGTATGACCTGTGGGCGCACGGACAAATTGAGTGGTTAGTATTGATGATCAATTTGTTCTTCCCGCCGATATACATGGTGTTGCTGCGCTTAACGCTGAATGTGCCGGGATACGCAAATACCGAAGCGCTGATTAAACGGGTCGATCAGATGCTCTACGGCGGCGATAATACTGTACTGATGCGGCGGCAATTAGCGGGACGGACGTATAGCTCGATGTTTTCGATTATGTACGGCGTAATGAGTCTGGCGGTGTTCGCGCTGGCGACTTGGCTGCTGACGTTGATTGGTTTTTCACCAGTGCATATTATTATTTTCTTTGTATTTTTCTCGGCGGCGAGCTTCCTAGGCTTTCGCTTGAGCCGGTTGATTCGTGATCTCGAGATTGTGCGCAGTGCTAGCAACGGCTTTACCTTTGTACGCGATACGCTGTATTTGCCGTTTGTAGTCGCTGGTCGGTGGATGAGTGATAAATACGCGCAGGTTAATATTGTGTCGATGGTGTTGGATATGTTAATTGAATTACCGCTCAAAACCATCTTGCGCAAGATTCGGCAATGGGCAGCTTTTATTGATGATAGAAAGGACAGTATATCATGAAACAGTTAAACGGCAAGGAACTGCAGGGTTTTATCAAACAGCGCCAGGCGCGCCAAGTACGAAACCTGCGCCAAGAATATGGTGTGGTACCAAAACTAGTTATTATAATGAGCAAAAACGCTAGCCAAGCGATTCAAACGTATGTTCGGATGAAAACACGTTACGCAGCAGATATTCTGATTGATGTTAACGTACAAGCAGTCGCGCAAGCTGATATAGTAGCGGCGATTGAGCAAGCTAATAACGATCCAGCGGTACAGGGAATAATTTTGCAATTGCCGATTGATGACGTGTCGCAGACCGAAAAGCTGTGCCAATTAATCGCGCCAGAGAAAGATGTTGATGGTTTAGGGGCTAGTAGTATCTATCCGAGCGCTACTGCGCAGGCAATCGATTGGCTATTGGCTGGGTATAATATCGAGCTATCGGATAAGCAAATTGCTATCGTGGGCCGCGGTAAGCTTGTCGGAGCGCCGCTCGAAAAAATGTGGCAGCAGCGCGGTCTAAACGTGCAGGTCTACGACAAGACAAATCCAGCTACCGCAGACAGTTTGCAAAAATGTAACGTAATTGTAACGGCGACCGGCGTGCCGCACTTGATCACCTCCGAAATGATCGCGCCAGAGACGGTAGTGGTGGATGCTGGTACGGCGAGCGAAGGCGGCGTGTTGGTCGGCGATGTTGACGATGCAGTTCGCCAGCGCAGCGATATTACGATTACACCGCAAAAGGGCGGTGTCGGTCCGTTGACATACGCAGTATTATTTGATCATCTGATTGAGGCGTGCTTGCGGCGAGTTGGTAAGTTATAGTAATTCTATCGCTTATCGTTCAGCGCTTCTTTGGCGTGGATGACAACTTGGCTAGGTGTTAGATTAGCCTTGACGATATAACTATGAATACCTAGGTTACGCAGCTCGGCAGGTGCCTCTTCTTCGCCTAGGTTGGTTAGAATGATAACTGGCGTATTAGCATTAGCGGGTTGTTGGCGGATTTTTCGCAGCGCTTCGGTGCCGTTCATATTCGGCATTTGCAGATCAAGCAAAATGATGTCAGGATTAGCATGCTGAACCACTTTAACGCCAGTCTCGCCGTCGCTGGCAGTAACCACATCGAATCCAGCCGCCTCGAACTTCATCCGGTACATTTGGTTGATTACTTGATCGTCCTCGATAATAGCGATAGTTGTCATGTTTTTATAATAGCATATCCCAGTTACTTTTCGAGTAAGCTCTAGCGTTATCGTCGAGAAAAGTGTACTATAAAAGCAATGAAGCGGTTTTTTGGTAGAGTTCGCCGTCCATCGTATCGTTCGCAGCAAGTTGTGGACGTTCTGACGCGCAAAATGGTTGATGCCAAAGACATTGATACATTGCTAAATAGCTATTTAGAAACTTTTGTTAGTGTACTGCAAGTACGTTTTGCTGGCGTGGCTTTTTGCGATCAATATCACCAGCCGTATATTGCTGGCAAGCGTAATGTGCCGGCATGGTTGGACTCGCAGACGCTTGGTTCTGGCGACATTGGTGATTATGCTCGATATGGTATTGCAGCAATCTTACCGCTATGCGTTGCTGATCAGAAAATTGGTTGCCTGGTAATTGGCGAGCGGCGTGATGGCTGCGAGATTCGCAGTAAGGAATTTGAGCTGTTTGATGTTTTGGCGCGTAATCTATCGGTGGCGCTTTTGAACATGTTTCGCCTAGAGGAGATTCGCCGCTTAGCTGGAAATTTAGAGAAGGAAGTCGATGAGGCGACCAGTCAGCTGCGCCAGTCCAACAAAAGATTGCAGGCCCTGGATGCCACTAAAGATGAGTTTGTCAGTATGGCCAGCCACCAGCTGCGGACGCCGCTGACCAGCGTGAAGGGCTACCTGAGTATGGTTCTCGAGGGCGACGCTGGCGAGATTACACCGCCGCAGCGGCAGCTGCTAGAAGAGGCTTTTCGCAGCAGCGAGCGGATGGTGCGATTGGTTAGTGATTTTTTGAACGTGAGCCGTTTGCAGACTGGTAAATTTATTATCAATCGTACAGCGGTCAATTTATCGCAGCTGGTTGCCGAAGAGGTTGCGAACGTAGATCAGGTGGCAAATACGCATAAGGTCAAGGTCACGTATCGCCAGCCAGCGCGTTTTCCGCTGCTGTATCTAGACGACACCAAGATTCGCCAAGTTATTATGAATTTCATTGATAACGCTATTTATTATTCACCAGACGCTAATACGGTAAAGGTCCGATTGTCAATTGAAGATGGCCAGGCAGTTTTGCGGGTAATCGATAAGGGAATGGGTGTATCGCCATCTGCCAAGAAAAAGCTCGGCACTAAGTTCTTTCGCGGCGACAACGCTCGGCGGCAGCGGCCAGACGGCACGGGGATCGGCTTGTTCTTGGCGAAGAAAGTAGTCGAAGGGCATGGCGGTACGATGATTTTCGAATCGGAGCTCGGCAAGGGTAGTACTTTTGGCTTTCGGCTACCGATTGCGGAGTTAAAGTCGCCGCCAGCTCTAGACGGCAGCAAAGCATAAATGGTATACTTTTATTTATGAAGAGGAAGATGGGATTTATCATAGGCGGCGGCCTGACGGTTATAGCAGCTGTTGTCGCTGCGGCAGCACTGGGATATCTTTACGGCGGCGTAAAAACGCCAGAACAGCGCGCGCTGGTTTACTATAATGTGTGCGGAAATGATATCATTGATAAGTTTAATGGTAGTATATCTTCCCCTGATAATCTGAAGAAGATTGCTGGCGAAATAGAAAAAAAGAATCACTACGCTGATGACGCCACGTGTGTTGTTGCCTTGTATTTTTATCATACGACCGCAGATGCGAACGGTCATAGCCAGAAGACGGACGAGTTATATAACAAAATAAAAAACCTGTCAGACAAAGGAATATACGCTAGCGGCAGGCTGAAGGTGCCAGTTAATGTTGAGCAGTTAAATTTGCTGCGCAGCAAGCAATCAGTTCCGGAGAATAAGCAATAATGCACAAGGGGCTGCTGCGTGGCTTGAAGTGGTGGCTTAGCTGTTTTGTTATTGTGGCAGCAGCAGGTATTGTTTGCTTGCTAAGAAATGATACGTCTTATGCAACTTATGGCTGGGGGTCTGGTCGTAATGATATGGAGCGGCAGGCTTGGAATGGTGATCCGTGCGGCGATTATATTAATCACCCGTGTGCTGTTTGGTGGGCATCTTATCATAATACGAACTATTTCAGTATGGTGGGATCTACGCCAAGCAATCCGATCGAGATGGACTGGAACGCGACGGCAATATATTTTACGATACGAGGATCGTGGAACACCCAGCGGTTTCGTAATCCAATTAGAATTTACTCTCTGTTCACTTTCAATGGGCAGGGTAGGTCTGTTTGGGTAACCAATCCAGCAGGTCATATAGACGGTAACGGCAATTATTTCTTTAATAGAGGCTACTATGGCGGCGGCGGTCCTGAGTATCAATGGATAAACGGCGAGAGCGAAAAAGACCAATTAGATTTAGGTGCTGACGTTAATGGTGTCGGTCAACCTGGCGGCCCGTCAGAGCTGGTTACGTTTGGTGCGAAAAGCTGTCTGGCAGTCATGAGAGGTAATAAAGTATACACTTATAGCGGCTCTCATGTTAACTGCGGTACTGATAATATCTCACTGTGGGTACGCCGTAAACCGCGACCTAGCGGCTGGAAGGTCCAAGGTGAAAGCTATATCTATAATCGTTCCGACAACAAGACTTATGCGAATTATAATAATTCTAATGCTTTTGGTACCTCTCGCCCGTACGCCGAGCGGCATCTAGACGGTAAGCCTGATGTCTTTCCTGGAAAACAGGCCGAATTTATAGCGACTCTTCGGAATACTCCATATTCAAATTATCAGCATACAAATTCTAGCGTACAAGTAGTTATAGAATCGGCATATTTTAATAATCTGCACGATGTTGCTAGCTGTGCCGGTAAGGATTGGCGCCATTGCGGTGGTAGCAATAATGGACATAGAGTTCTCATTGCACGCGGAGCGGTCAGTAATATTTATAATAATAAATGCCGGTCAGCGCTTAATAACTTAGTGCAAAGTCCTAATAATACAAATACTTGGAGTGGTCGAGACGGCGACGATTGTATGAAGATTCGCGCGCCTAGCGACGGCAGTCGAGCGGGGTCTTATATATGTACGCAGATATGGTGGTCATGGCCAAATTCAGTAGCAGGCGGGGGTTGGGCTTCGAGCGAACCTGCCTGCGCAAGGGTGGCTTCGGACTTTAATTTGGTGCCAGGAGTCGGCTCGGCGGGCGGGTCAACGGCTATTGGCGTACTAGAACAAGGTAATGCGACAACGTTAGATAGCACCATATACAATACGGGCGGGCGTCGCGAAGCTGGCGGCAGTAGTGATGCCGATGTCTTTACGTTTGCCTTCACTGGATCGGCCGCGGAAATGTCGGATGGTCAACTGGGCAGTATACTAAATGGCATATTCAATAAGAATGACGGAGACAGGCATTATGCCGATACGACCTATGGCGCAGGCGTGAATACATGCTCTTGGCTCAACTCTCAGCCTCAGTTGTCTGGTAAAATTAGCGATTGTACGCCAACAAATAACAAGCAGAGTGCTTTTGACAGGACTGAAGTTATTGATACATCGGCGCTTGATACGGCGCGATACAAGATTGGCGATGTAATTTGCCGGGTAGCTACTGTTAATAAGTATAACTGGGATACAACGGGAGATTCTTCAAAACGCCGCGTATCGTATCCGCGTTGCTACCGTATTTCCAAGAGGCCAATGGTACAAATCTGGGGTGGCGATGTGCGTGTCGGGTCGAGCAATATCGCGAATGCTTTAGTCACCCAACAGTATAAGTCGGGTATCTATACTGGCGGCGCGCGTACGCTGACTATGAGTGGCAATGCTCATTCGATCGGCAGCTGGGGTGAGTATGGTATGTTTGCGCCAGAAATTTCCTCGTATAGCCGGTCAAATGTTGTGTCGGCATCAGGAGGTGCTCTTTCTGGCATGGGTACGACATCGCGGTTGGGCATAGCGGCAGATAGCGAGTTAAATGGTCTAACATTTGCCAATAATAAGGCTAGATATGGGCAATGGGGAACTATCGGCGCGCAAAATACTGTCAAATCTAGTTATTTTGGCGCTCAGCGTCCGTTGGCGGGCGAGAATATCTCGCTTAACGGACTGGACGGTTCGTACAAATTGTCATCGTCGCGAGCAATCGTGAATTTGTCGGGCGGCACTATTGGGATGGGTAGGTCGGTTATCATTGATGCCGGTGACAAGACGGTGGTCGTAGACGGCGACATACGTTATGATACTGGTAATTTCTCTAGCGCTAGTCAATTGCCGCAGGTTGTAATTTATGCGCGCAATATCATTGTTAAGGATAGTGTGACTAATATTGATGCTTGGTTAATTGCTTCGGGTACTAATGCTGGCGTGGGTGGTGTAATCTCTACCTGCGAAGTTGACGAGAGTAGTGTTCGATCAGCATTGATCCGATCTGATTATACTAGCGGATTGAAATCGACGGTTTGTGACAAGCCATTACAGATTAATGGGGTAGTGTCGGCGCGTGTTCTGCAGCTGCGCCGTACTCACGGAGCTGACGGTTCGGCTGGCAATGAGAATGGTTATACCACACCAGCGGAGATTATCAACGCGCGGATGGATACGTACTTGTGGGCCTATAATAAAGCTAACGCAAACAGCTCTATTTCAACCGACACCACAACCGAGTTGCCACCGCGGTATTAGTAGTTGTTTATTGCGCAAATAAGGTCAATCTGTTAAGATATCTGTAAGTGTGGCCTTATCGTCTAACGGTTAGGACACCAGGTTTTCATCCTGGCAATCCGGGTTCGATTCCCGGTAAGGTCACCATTATGGAATCAAGAGGCTCTTTGGAGTCTTTTTTGTTTGTCCTTCAATCTGTAGAATATACTCAAAATCTGTAAAACATAGTCAAACTGTACGCTCCAAAGTTGAGATTCATTATGACGTAGATATATAATTTAGTTTTTGTCATTACAAACCGAGACCTCTATGGCCTTATTATCAATAATGTTTGGTATAATGATAGGGTCTGGATTAAACAGTTAGATAAAAGCAGGTCTCTCGGAGATTCAGTTGAGCTGTAAAAGCGACAACTGTACGAAAGACTTAAGGAGCTCAACTCTTTCTGTTTGGTCCAGACAACCTAGTACGGTTGTCGTTTTTTATTATTTAACAGAAAGGAAGTAAAATGAATAAAAAGCTTGGACCCGGATCATTGCTTATCTTGAGCCTAGTGCTACTATATACAAGTGGCGCGGTCGAAGGAGCTCTAGGAGTAGGACTTGGCGTAGGTGGTCTAGTATGTCTAGTACTGGGAATTGCAGGTGGAGCAAAGAAGCTTTTCAAGGGTGGTGATAGTATAGAAAAACGAACTAGATCCACAGCCCGTGCAATACTATCAAGCTTTCTATTGGTGCGATCAGAGTGTAATTACCCTATCGAGTCACCTTCAGATAAAATTCGAATATATACTAACATATTGAAAATACGAGGATATAATGATGATGCAGTCAAAGGACTCATACACGAAGCTAAAAAGATTAGCGAAGTAAGGGACTCTGTAAAAGGTATTAGCTTAAATACATTGGTGCATGTGTTGGTGTCTCATGAATACACAAAGGACACGCATAAAGAGCTGACGGAATCACAACTAGAGATAGTTGATAGAATACTAAGTCAAATATATAGGGCGTAATATGAATGCAGCAAGTATAGATTGGCTAATGGTTCTAGCTTTTGCAATCGTTGGCGGTGGTTTTATCGGGCTTGTAATGGGTCATAAGATTAAAGACGGTCCAGTAAAAGTCCTTACTACTCCTATGATATTTCAGACTGGTGCAACTAATACTGTTCTGATAGTTATCGGACTAAGTCTTATTGCTTTATGTTTTACAGTAAGCATATGGCACGGTGTGGCAGCTATAGCTTTAGGCTTTATAACCGAGTCCTTCGTTGGCGCTAAGGTGATGTATGATGAAAAAGGCGGTATCGGTAAGGCTATTAAAACAACCATCATCCTTCTGCTCGTGGTGTGTCTACCTTTTGGAGGCTACCAATACCACCAATATAACCGCTCACCAAACGAGAAAGACAAGTTGACCTTTATATATGAGTGCGATGAGTATTATACAAACGAGGTATTTAAGAGTGAGCGTTCACGAGATACAGCAAAAGCTATATGTAATTGTTTATGGCCGGATTTAGTCGGTAAATATGGAACTATGGGAAAAATTAATGATGTAGCTAGATGGAGTGGTAGCGTAACTCATGGAGATAAAGAATTCAACCACATGAGCAAAGTGTGCTTGGATGATTACCGCAACAGGAATTAACATAAATAAAAATAGATAGTCAAAACTACTAGAATTCGACGATTCTAACTCTGTTAAATTACTATAATCGGCAATATACACTTATTTGTATGCATATACTAGACCATCCATATCTTTCCATAACACGAGTTTTGTATAAATTATCACTAATTTCCGTAGCTAGCTAATAGCTATGGCTGTTAGGCTGGTAACCCCTCCCGCACCCCACTCGTAACATATCTCATAAGGCTACCCCTTTAGTTTTATAAAGCTAGTATAATTAATCCTATAGAACGCAAGAAGTGTATAGTACTCATCATAAAATGCTGCTAGTGGAGAATACGTTGATTAGTTCCAGTACCGTAACGGATGTATTATGCCAGACATAAATCCCTCATAAGGTGATGTAGCCGCCTGAGCTCCATGAGGATATCGTTCCAATTCGATTCAACGACGTTCACATATAATATAACTTGCACTTGTCAAGTACGTCCTAGTCTGGGCGTACTATTTTCGTAGAACATATTAGAGTATAATAACTATCTATGAGTAATACATTTAAAAGGACTAAGATACTGGCGACTCTGGGGCCAGCCACAAATTCACCAGAGAAAATCAAACAACTAATTGAAGCTGGCGCAAACGGTTTTCGTTTGAACTTTAGCCATGGATCGTACGAAGAACGGCTCGATCAGATCAAGTGGATTCGTGATGCTAGCGCCGAAGTTGGCCGAACGGTAGCAATCTTGCAAGATTTACAAGGACCAAAAATTCGTCTCGGCGTTCTAAAGAACAACCACTTAGATGTTAAAGCTGGCGACGAGATCGTTCTCGATCATGCAATTCAAGAACACGATGGCAGTACGAATTTGCCGATTCAATACAATTTAGCTAACAAAGTTAAGGTTGGCGAGCCAGTTTACTTGTTTGACGGTAAGATTCGCGGCGAGATGATTGAGCGGGTTAGCGATACAGCAATCAAGATTCGTATTCTGAACGATGGATTTTTGATGAGCCGTAAAGGCTTGAACTTGCCAGACACCGACTTTGGCGGCGATATTTTAACGCCAAAAGATTTGGCTGACGTAGAGTTTGGCGCCGATAAAGATATTGATTTTGTAGCCCTCAGTTTTATTCAGAGCGCAGACGATATTAATAACTTACGGCAGATTATGCTAAGCCATGGTTCAACAGCGCAAATTATCGCGAAAGTTGAGACCAAAGCAGCTATCGAGATGGAAGCACTCAAAGAAATAGTTAAGGCTGCTGACGGCGTGATGATTGCGCGCGGCGACTTAGCGGTCGAGACTAGCCCCGAGATTGTACCGATTGTCGAACGCGAAGCAATTCGCTTGTGCCGCAAATACGGTAAACTATCAATAGTGGCAACGCAAATGCTAGCCAGTATGGTCGATAATCCAGAGCCGACTCGCGCCGAAGTTAGCGATGTAGCAACAGCAGTAATCCTTGGTACTGATGTGGTGATGCTCTCTGATGAGACAGCTAACGGTAGTTATCCTGTCGAGGCAGTCAAAATGATGGCCAAGACGGTGCGCTACACACAGTCGCGCTGGCCGATGAATGACATGCCGATTGAATATGGCGAGAAGAACCGCCGCCGTAATGCGATTGCTAATGCTGCGGTAGTAGTAGCTAACCAAGTAGACGCCGATGTGATTATCGCCGAAACTAAATCTGGCGCGACGGCTGCGCGGATTGCAGCTTGCCGTCCAGAGCTGCCAATCGCTGCAGTAACACCGAATAAGCGTGTGGCTCAACAGTTAGCTTTGTCATACGCTACCCGCTCATATGTGCGCGAGGAAGGCGAGCATGTTGGTACAAAATTAGCCAAAGAATTGCTTGATTGGGGTACTTTCGGGCGCGATGACAAATTGACCGCGGTTGTTGTCAGCGGCCGCCAGTCGGGTGTAGCTGGCGGTACCGACACATTGCGTGTGCGTGTTGTTGAGTAAAAGCATTAAAGTTTAAGAGACACCTCGCTTTTGGCGGGGTGTTTTCATGCAAAAAACTAGACGAGCGTTAATAACTGTAGTAAACTAGACGCAAGGGTAAACATAAGCAAGTATAAAACGTGGGCAAGAAACTTATTATTGCAAACTGGAAAATGAACCTCACTGTCAATGAGGCGAGTTTGTATGTTCATAAACTCGACAAGCTGGTTGGCAAGCTCAAAAATACTGAGGTAGTGTTGGCACCGACCATGTTAGCGCTCCAGCCGCTTAATATGCAGGTGCAGCACCATCACTTTAACCTGGCAGTGCAGAACTTTTATTGGCGTGACAGCGGTGCTTACACTGGTGAAGTATCAGCGTCGCAGCTGCGCGGTATCGTACAATATGGTATAATTGGCCACAGCGAGCGCCGGCATATCTTTGCTGAACGCAGTAAAGATATTCGCAGCAAAGTGCAAGCGGCAGTGCGTAATAATATTACGCCTGTATTGTGTATTGGTGAAACAGCGCAAGAACGAGCCAACAAGGAAACGTCTGATGTAATTCGCGATCAGTTGGTGGGAGGACTAGCTAATATCACGAGCGTTGAGGTTGGCCAGATTGTTATAGCTTATGAGCCAGTGTGGTCAATCGGTACTGGTAAATTCGCTTCACCGCGCGACGTTGAACGCGCTGTTAAATATATTCGTCGGCAAATTGAGCATCTTTTCGGTAAGGTCGCTGCCGAGAATGTTCGTGTGCTTTACGGCGGTAGTGTTAATCTTGATAACGCTATGTCGTATTTGCAAGCAGCTGGTGTAAATGGTTTGCTTATCGGTGAATCAAGCTTGGATGTCTATGCTTTTGCTGGTATTATCAAAAAATGTGAAGATATGCCATCCTTACCAGTAAAGAGAGGTAAATAGCTATGACAGAATTCGACTTCGACGAGCTAGATCGTTCAATTACCGAGGCTATGTCCAAGAGCGGATTATTAAAAGAGGACGGCCAACATACTGAGGCGCCAACACCGCCGGCTGTCTCTACGCCTTCAAATCCTTCCTCTAATGCTGCGCCAGTTTCAGTTGAGCCTAATAAATTAGCTCCTGGTCCTGGTCCAGTTGCGAATATGACGGCTTCGCCCTCGCCGGCCGCAACGGTTGGTGTCGCTAAGCAGCCAAGTTCATCTGTATCAACAGCTAGCGTACCGGTTTCGGCTGCAGTTCCAGCACAGCCAGCTGTTGGGGTGTCTACCGCTCAGGTTCAGACTTTGCCAACAAACGGTGCTTCAACTTCGGCTGGTGCGTCGGTCGCTTCTCAGGCTTCTACTGTTGTTCAAAATTCAGCTCTAAATAGTTCAATACCATCGCCAGCTCCCCAGCCGTTGCCGCAAGCCGCAACACCGCCGCAGGTAGCGGCAATTGGCGGAGCTGTGCCAGTCCGACCGGGATTACCAAAAAAAATGAAGACTAAGAGTCGCGGCCGTTTCATGGACATAGTTAGCTCGCAGCCAGGTGTCAACAAACACCCCGCCAGCAAAGTTAGGTATTCTACGATGCCAGCACAGTCGTTAAGTAATGTGTCATCTAATATTTATGGCGGCTCGTCTCAACAATTAGGACCAACTGGCCAGCGAAGCATTCAGCGTCTTGCTGCTAATTCTACTCAGTTTAGTTCTAACGAAAATGTAGCAGCAAATACAAATAACGTTTCTAGCGAACTGCAATCGTCTGAATCGCGAGTTTTTCACGGTAGCAGCGCATTGCCTCAAGCTTCACAGTCTAATCCTGGTTTTGAAGACAAAAATGATTATGATGAAGCAGACGACAGCAAAAACGAAAAAAGATCGTATTCTATTGGCGGTACGCACGGTAGGGATATTGCACCGTCTGCCGAGCTTGTTGAGTCGCTACAGAAAGACGCGCAAGATGCTAGCAACGAGATTGGCTTTTCGCAAGCAGAATCGCGAGCTAACGACATTCAATCAATTGAGGATGCTTCAGCCGAAAACGATGAAGATGACGCTAGAATACAAGACGCGCCAGCTCCTAAAAAACATCGGTTTATGCCGATTGGCGGTAAGCCAAAGCCTGTTGAAAAAACTCTTAACCCTCCTACTGCCGAAGCCTCTGTTGCTAATGTAGAAGATACGAGCGAGCAACCCGAGCAACTAGCTGAACCTCTGACAAATCAGACGGTAGATTCGCCTGTACAGTCCGCTACTACAGAACCAGATCCGCCCCGCGAGCAAACTATCGACGAAATTGAATCAGGCGCTATTTATGACACTTCTGAGTATTACACTGAATTCAAGGATGATAAGAAACATAAGCAGTCGCGTCATTCGGGCTTGAAATGGTTTTTGGTGATTATAGTATTCTTGGCTTTGGGTGCGCTAGCGGGCGCTGGTTATTTCTTTCTGACTCGCTATTAACGCGATATAATGAGTGTGATGGATATATTTGATGGTCTTAATGGTGCGCAGAAAGCAGCTGTCGCTTATACGGACGGTCCGTTATTGGTTTTGGCGGGCGCTGGCAGTGGCAAAACCAAAACTTTAACCCACCGCATAGCTTATCTATTGACACGCGAAAGAGTCTGGCCGAACGAAATTCTGGCGGTGACATTTACTAATAAAGCAGCTCGCGAGATGCGCGAGCGCTTGGCGGCTTTGATCGATCAGCCTAATACGCGGCAATTCATGCCGTGGATGGGTACATTTCACGGGATTTGCGTGCGAATTTTGCGGCGCGATGGGCCGGCGATTGGCGTGCCGTCTAATTTTATTATTTATGATGAAGCCGACCGTCAAGGATTGATCAAGCAAGCGATGAAACAGCTGTCAATTGCTCCTGATAAACTCAAACCACGTTCTGTTAGCGCGGCAATTTCTAACGCTAAAAATGATTTACTCACGCCAGATGATTACGCGGCAGCTGCGCAATATCCGAATCAGCAGCACATCGCTAAGATTTACGATATGTACGAACAACTACGCAGCGAGGCTGGCGCCTTAGATTTCGATGATTTGTTGATCGAGACGGTACGTTTGCTGCGCGATGCCAGTGAAATTCGCCAAAAGTATCGCCAGTATTTCAAGCATATTCTCATTGACGAGTACCAAGACACTAACGCTGCGCAGTATGCTATCGTTAAGTACTTAGTCAACGATGCGCGTAATATTTGCGTGGTCGGTGACGATTGGCAGTCAATCTATAGCTGGCGCGGGGCGGATTTCAAGAATATTCTTAATTTTGAACGAGACTTCCCTGGCGCAAAGGTGATCAAACTAGAGCAAAATTATCGTTCAACAGGCGCTATCCTAGAGGCGGCGCAAAAGGTTATTGCCAAGAATGTCGAACGGACTGACAAAAAACTCTGGACGGCGGCTGGCAATGGTGCGCCAGTACAAGTTCAGGCGGTACGCGATGAGTCCGAAGAAGCTTACGTGGTAGCGAACCGTATCGCGGCTCAAGTTTCGGTTGGCGCTCGCCGCTACGGTGATTTTGCAGTATTGTATCGTACTAATGCGCAGAGTTTTGCTTTTGAACGTGCCTTCATGCAGCAAAGAATTCCATATCAATTGGTTGGCGGCGTGCGCTTTTATGATCGCAAGGAAATCAAGGATATTATCGCCAATTTGCGTTTATTATATCAACCGAACGACCGGATGAGCTTTAGTCGAATTGCGAATGTGCCGGCTCGCGGTATCGGCGCGACTAGTCTAGAGAAATTCTTACGATGGCAAAACGATAACAATATGGATATTATCGCTTCGCTGATAAATGTCGAGCAAACTAGCGTTTTGACGCCGCGCGCCAAAAAATCATTATTGCGTCTGGGCGAGATTTTACGCGAATTGCAGGCGCTTGTTCTTTCTAATACTAGCCCAAGCGATATTATTGAAAAGCTAATTGAAAAGATTGCTTATCGAGATTATGTCATGGATGGAACGCCGCAGGCTGAAGAGCGTGATGATAATTTGAGCGTGCTCATAGCGGACGCTAAATCTTTCGCGACGTTGCCAGACTTTCTCGAAGAGGCAGCGCTAATGAGCAGCGTCGATCAGCAAAGTGATGGTGAAAAGGTCACATTAATGACCTTGCATGCCGCTAAAGGACTGGAATTTCCGGTGGTTTTCATGGTCGGTATGGAGGATGGCTTGTTTCCGAGTGAGCGAGCGCTTGAAGAAGGTCCGCGCAATCTCGAGGAGGAGCGGCGCTTGTGCTACGTGGGTATGACGCGGGCGCGTGAAGAGTTATATCTGTTGTACGCGCAGAGCCGTGCGCAATTCGGCTTGCGATCGTACAATCAGCCGTCGCGTTTTCTCGACGATATGGGTATGGGATTATTCGCGGTTGAACCTAACGCTATTGATTCGAATCCAGCTTATAATGATTTTGACGAGCCGGTGATGAACTATGATATTGGCGATCGAGTGCGCTCGCTGCAATTTGGTGATGGCGAGATCATTGACATTGACGGCTTAGCAGTTAGTGTGAAGTTCGATAGCGGTGCTGTCAAAAAGCTCAACGTTGAATATGCTCGCCTCGAGAAGCTGTAGCAAAATAATCAATCTTTTGCTATAATTATAACTGCGCGCTAGTTTGCGCGCCTACGTATGAAAAGTATTGCGAGAATGAAATTACGTTGGCTGATAACCGGCTCTATGTTGTTAGCTTTGGCTGGATTGTCTGTTTATACGGCAATTATGCCAAAAGCGCGGGCTGACGAGCGTAGCCTAGCGGTCGGCGAGCATATTATTACCGTTCATGATGACGGTCAAAGCAAAGGATTTATTACCAAAAAACAGACCTTGCGCGAAGCTCTCGCTGAGGCAGCTATCAAACTAGATCGTAACGATCGGACCGAGCCAAATATTGATGAGCGCTTGGTAGCAAATTCATATAACGTTAATATTTATCGAGCCCGAACGGTGGTTGTCAAGGATGGCTCTCAGCTCACTAAAATTATTACATCGTACCGTACTGGAAAGCAGATAGTTAAACAAGCTGGCATTGCTGTACGCGATGAAGATATTCTAACCTTGTCGCAGTCTAATAGTCCAATGCGCGATAGCGCAGCAGAAGTGCTGTCCATTAAGCGAGCAACGCCATTCAATTTTGATTTCTACGGTAAAAAAACCATTTCTTATACGCAAGCCAAAACCGTTGGCGAGATGCTAGCTGAAAAGCACATTAAAATGTCTGCCAATGACGTCATTGTTCCGAATAAAGATACAAAAATATCTAGAGGCATGAATGTTCGCCTGTATCGTAACGGCACGCAGACAGTTACCGTTGACGAAGATATACAGTTTGAGACTGAACAGATCAAGGATGTTAATCGCGATAAAGGATACAAAGAAATTCAAACTAAAGGGGTTAACGGCAAGCGTACAGTTACGTATGAGATTAACGTCCAAAACGGCGTTGAAGTGTCACGCCGCGAGATCAATAGCAACATTATTCAGCGGCCAGTTAAGCAGGTAGAAATTATTGGTGCTAAAACTTCAGCTACGTTTAATGGCAGTTTCGCTGAAGCTTTGGCGCGTTTGCGTAGCTGCGAGGGTAGCTATACATCAGATACAGGTAACGGTTATTATGGTGCGTATCAATTTGATAAGAGTACATGGGGTAATTTCGGAGGCTACAATAATCCTGCTCAAGCTCCGGCTGATGTCCAAGATCAGAAAGCATGGGAGACTTATAAGAGGAGAGGTTGGCAACCTTGGCCGTCTTGTAAAATTAAAATGGGATTACAGGATATATATCGATAGTTATTGATTGTCTGCGACGTTACTGATTGACATTCGACGCATAATTTGTTATAATATAAAAGATACAGTGGGTGATTTTGAATAAAATGAGCTTAAATCGATATTATCAACGTATTTGCTGTTGTGTTTTTGGTGCGGTCTTGGCAATCTCTAGTACTGGTATGTTATCGTTTTTTGCGAATACCGCGGCGGCAGATAGTCCAGCTGCGATTAAAGCACAACCATCTAGTCATATAATCACCATTTACGACGGTGGCCGGGAGCAATCGATAATCACTAAGGCATCAACAGTACAGAAAGCACTAGAAGAATTCGGCGCAAAGTTGGATAAACAGCATGACATTGTCGAACCGGGTCTGGATACACCGATTACCAGTAATGGCTTCAAAATAAATATTTATCGGGCGCGGACGATAACGATAGTCGAAGGTGCTCGCCGCATGCGAGTCAATACAGCAGCACAGACGCCAACACAGATTGCGCAAGCTGCGGGGATTGTTTTGTATCGCGAGGATAAAGTTCGATTTACGCCGCCAGAGGATGTCGCTTTGGATGGGTCGAGCTTGCTGATGAGGATTACGCGGGCAACTCGGCGTACTGTGACTGCCGAGGAAGAAATTGATTTCCCGGTTGAGCAAATACGCGACGACAGCCAGCCTCTTGGTTATCGCCAGGTAAAGCAGGCGGGAGCTAAAGGGCTGCGCAAATTGACTTATAAAGTTGAAGCGCGCGATGGTGCTGAAGTTAGTCGTCAGCAAATTTCTAGCGAAATTATCAAGCAGCCTAAAAAGCAAATCGAAGTGATCGGCACCAAGCCTAAAAATCCGCTGACCAAAGGCAAGGGTGCGCAAATATTTACCGACTCCAAGGGTGTGGCGCACCGCGAAACCTATTATGATTTACCGATGAATATTGTTGCTAACGCCTGCGGCGGCGGTGGCTACACGGTGCGGGCGGACGGCGCTAAGGTGGACAAGGACGGCTATATTTTGGTGGCGGCAAATTATGGTAATTATCCGCGCTGTTCGGTGGTGGAAACCAGCATGGGTCCTGGCAAGGTGTATGATACCGGCGGGTTTGCGGCCCGGCATCCGCATGGGTTTGATCTGGCGACTGACTGGACGAACGGGGACGGGCGTTAGATGGCGTCAACTCGCGGGCCGAAAAAAGAATTAGGCCAACATTGGCTGCGCGACCCAGGAATTTTAGCGGAAATTGCCGAGGCGGCGGAACTTGGTAAGGATGATGTAGTTTTGGAAATTGGGCCAGGACTTGGTACCTTGACCAGTCGGTTATTAGCGCGAGCCGGGCGGGTGGTGGCAGTAGAATTTGACAGGGATTTGGCACGCAAGTTGCCAGGGCAATTTCCTGGCAAAAACCTGGAAGTGATCAATGAGGACATCTTGCAATTTGATTTGAATCAGTTGCCAACTGGCTACAAGGTAGTCGCCAATGTGCCATACTATATCACCAGCAAAATTGTCGAAAAACTAATGACGGCAGAAAATAAGCCGAGTTTGGCGGTGCTGCTGGTGCAAAAAGAAGTCGCTGAGCGCATCGCGACGGAGCCTGGCGAGATGAGTATTTTGGCGGTTAGCGCGCAGCTATTTGCCGAGCCAGAACTCGACATTGAAGTACCGCGGCAATTTTTTACACCGCCGCCAAAAGTTGATTCGCAAGTGGTGGTATTGAGGACTCGCACCGAACCACTAGTCGCACCTGAAGACCAAAAAGATTTTTTCCGCATCGTTAAGGCTGGTTTTTCGGCTAAGCGTAAAAAACTGCGTTCCAGCTTGAGCGGCGGACTGGGTGTCAGTAAAGCTAGCGCCGAACAGCTGCTAAAAAAGGCTGACATCTCACCCGATGTCCGTGCTGAAGATTTGGCGATTGACGATTGGCAGCGACTGCTCAAAGAATGGCGGACGCAATGATTGCGGCAGATCAGCCCGCCTGCTTTCCGCCTGATGTGTTAGTTGCGGTTTCGTCGAAAGACGACGGCACCATGCTCAATCGTATTCGCGGTCGCCACGTAGCTGATGTCATGAATAATCGGCGGCGGTTTTGCGATCAAATCGGCGTTAAGTATGACGACGTTGTCTATCACGTAATTTCCTATGACCAAACACAAACTTTTGACAATATTGCCGAAGTCACTGAAGCTGACACAGTGAAGTACAACAGCGAGGGGATTTTTGCTGACGCGCTATATACCGAAATGGCTGGTGTAGGATTGTTCCTGCCAGTGGCGGACTGTATCGCCACCGTCATTTATGATCCAAAACGCCGGGCGCTTATGCTGGCGCATCTGGGTAGGCATTCGACGGTTGCGCGGTTAATGTCTCGGGCAGTTCGGTATTTTGTCGAGCGCGGTAGCCAGGCAAAAGATTTACAAATTTGGATGTCGCCGAGCATCACGCAGAAAAATTATCGTATGGATTATTTCAATCATACAAATGATACGAATTGGCAAAATTTCTGCCGTCAAACGGCTGACGGAATTTATCTGGATATGCAAGGATTTAATCGTTCGTTGGCTATCCGGGCGGGCGTTCCTGGTGATAACATTTTCATCTCGCCAATTGATACCGCAGATGATCCGAGCTATTTCTCACATTCAGCTGGTGATACAGGGGGAAGATTCGCAGTGCTAGCAGAGATAAAATCTACTAAATAAGCTCCAAAACGTCATGGCAATGTTGTGTGTTATCTTGATTATCATTAGTATATTGCTAAAAAAATAAAGTATAAGTATAATGGTACTAAATGAATAGATGTTGGAAAACAAAAAGGCTAAAATTTGGATTGGCCATCAAGGCGTTAGCCGTGACAATAGGTGTGCTAGCGGCGTTTTCTGGTCCGATGTTTTACTCGCCAAAAGCTGTCGCCGACGCCATCAATGACACAGATTTTGTGTTTACCGTGGACACGCGCAAATCTGGGTCGCCAGATACCCAGTTCATCATTCCGATAAGAGGAGGCGGATATAATTATACTATCGATTGTAATAATGATGGCACGGTCGAAGCAACCGCTCAGACCGGATCTTATACTTGTAGTTACGCTACACCTGGTGTGTATACGATTCGTATCGGAGGTGTGTTTCCAGAGTTTTATCTCAATAACGGCGGCGATAAACTGAAGATGATTTCTATTGATCAGTGGGGGAAGAATAAATGGAGATCGTTGGTGGCTTCATTTTACGGTGCTGCAAATATGGATGTAAAGGCGATTGATACTCCCGATTTGTCGCAGACTGACTCGATATACTCTGTCTTTAGAGGCAATACTTCTCTCAAGGGTGAGAATGCTAACTGGAATTGGAACACCTCGACCATTACTAATATGGGTAGTGCGTTTAGCGATACTGAAAATTTCAATCAAAACATCGGGTCGTGGGATGTCTCTAATGTTGTTTTTGCTGGCGGTTTATTTAATAACGCGACAGCATTTAATAATGGCGGCAGCGATTCGATTAAAAATTGGAACACTGGCAAAATGACTGCGATGAATGCAATATTCCAAAATGCAGTTAAATTTAATCAACCGATAGGCTCGTGGGATGTCTCAAAAGCCGAGTTGATGAGTGAAATGTTTAATGGCGCTCGTGCCTTTAATCAATCTTTGGCAAATTGGCGGCTAGATTCGCTCGTTTCGACAACTGGTCTACCAAACAGTCCTTGGTCTGGCGCCCCTAGGATGTTGGACAATAGCGGTTTGTCTATGAAAAATTATGATGCTACTTTGATATCTTGGGGTATTCAATCAACTAACTCGCCGCTTATACTAGGGGCCGCCGGGTTGAAATATTGCACTGCTGATGCGGCTAGAAAAAATCTAATCAAGCCAGTCGCCGACGGCGGGCATGGCTGGACCATCAATGGCGATGCAAAGGAGTGTCCGAAGCATACTGTAGTTTTTGATACCCAGGGAGGAATGGCAATTGCCGGCCAAGAAGTTGCTTTTACTGATAAAATTACCGCGCCAGTTGTGTCAAATCGGCAGGGTTACACTTTTGCTGGGTGGTATACGGATAACACTTTTGCGAGAGCCTGGAACTTTGCTGTCGATACTATGCCAGACAGTAATTTAACTTTATATGCAAAGTGGATCGAGAATCCTAAGTCTGTTGCAACAAGCAGTGGTGCTTCGGAAAGCAATTCAAGCTCATCAACCAAGCTGGCCGAGACTGGTGCGGATGCGGGAATATTTTTCTCTGCGGCAGTTACATTTATAGCGGTTGGTTCTATCGCGATTAAGCTGATTAAACGAAGCTAGCTTGTAAGTGGCAACATTAAAATAATCTTGATAGTTGTTTAGCGCTGTCAGGGCCGTAGATTACCTTCTTGATAATTCTATCATCTGCCCAAAATATGCCGGATTGGCTACGGATACGTTGTGTGTGCTATCTTCGACTAGTACGCCGCGAATATCTAAACCAGGGAACTCCTGGCTAAGCGTCGCTATAAGTTTGCGTATATTTTTTCGGCTGTTATCATTCATGCGGCTTAGTTTTGGCGCAAAAAGGGTGACGGGCGTGCCAGGTTGCAGCTTCTTGAGTGAATTCTCGAGATCTTCAACAAAACCACCGCGCGACATCGCAATAACGTCTCTCAGCTGAACTAATAGCGGCACGGCTGGCATTTTTTCTCCGTCGTTTTCTCGCCAAGCTTTCTGGGCTTCGGAATCGGGTGAATGTTTGATGTATTGCGATAGGTAAGTCGTTTCTATCAATTGTGCTACTGCGATAAATATACCTAGCGGTTTTTGCCAACTTGGCGCATCATCTGCGGCAACAAACTCGGTTTTGTCAGGATTATCAAGAACACTAGGTATATTTGCTGCAAGCCTGCTGCCAAACGAATGCCCGACTACGCCTACTCGGTCAGCATAATGAGTCAGGTGCTCATTTAGTTCGGGTGCTATTTCTTCGGCTAAGGGTGAGAAACTGCCCGTTTCTAAAATTTTACGAGCAACGCTCTTTTCCATAGAGCTGGTTGGTAGCGTCAAGACTGAAGCTGGATTTCCTTCTTCGTCGCGCCAGGCCTCGGCTATTCTGGCCATCTCTAGCCGTGCTGCTGTCGTTGTAGGGTTTCCCATGAATCCAGTTCCGTAGACGATAGTAATGCCGGACGGGCCATTGCCAAATTCAACCAAAGTCATCGCCGTATTCCCTAGAGAGCTTGGTATGGGGTGCTGTCTGATATTTTCTACAAGCTTTGCTTGCTCGCTGCTAGGAGTTCTGTCGATTACTCCATAAGTAGGTTCTCTGTTATTTCCCGAGAATATAGTACAAGGAATCCTTTCGGCTGCGTAGTTGGGCGACCTTCTCATAAGTATTATTATAGTATATAATTTTTCTATTGTCAAATAATTTCGTCGTAAAACCCGTTGCTAAAAAGCTAAAGCATAAGTATACTAATAATCATGAATAAACATTTTAAAGTAACAAAAATACAGAAGTTCAAATTGCCATTAAAAACGTTGGTTGCTACGTTCGGTGTCTTGTTGGTGCTTGTCGCGCCGACGTTCTATTCGCCAAAGGCTGCGGCTGATGCTATCAATGACACGGACTTTGTGTTTACTGTGGACACGCGCAAACCAGGGTCGCCAAACACTCAGTTTGTTATTCCGACAAGCGGTTCAGGATACAATTATACTGTTGACTGCAATAATGACGGTGTAACTGAGGTATCTGGGCAGACTGCCTCTTATACTTGTAATTACGCTACGCCGGGGATCTACACCATACGTATTGGCGGCGTCTTTCCGTGGTTTATCGTAAATGGCAGCGGCGACAAGTTAAAACTGCTTTCGATTGATCAATGGGGCACGAACAAGTGGAAGAATATGCGTTCTGCCTTTGCTGGCGCGGAGAATATGGATGTCAAGGCTGCTGATACGCCAGATTTAAGCCAAACTACTGACTTATCATGGATGTTCATTGGAAATAAATCGCTGAAAGGTGAAAGCGCTAACTGGAATTGGAATACGTCAACTATTACCAAAATGTCGGGCGTCTTTCAAAATGCAAACCAATTTAACCAAAATGTAGGTTCTTGGGATGTTTCAAAGGTGACTGATACCGCTGCTATGTTTAATGGCGCCAGCGCTTTCAATAACGGAGGTAGCGATTCTATTGCGAATTGGAATACATCGAACCTCGTGATTGCAAATGATATGTTCCGAAAGGCGGCGTCGTTCAACCAACCGATTGGCTCGTGGAATATGAAGAAGGTGCAGTTTCTTGTTCGTTTTTTAAGCGATGCAACTTCGTTCAATCAATCGCTAGCTGCTTGGCGATTGGATTCGTTGGTTATTTTGCCGGGAAAACCGTTGTCTGGTGCGGCGGCCGCGCTTGATCATACAGCGATTTCGCGCCAGAATTACGATGCTATGCTAATTGCTTGGGATGCGCAGAATCTAAAATCGCCAATGTCGCTTGGTGCGGCCGGTTTGAAATTTTGTGCAGCCGCTTCGGCGCGGGCTAATATCTTGAAGCCTGTTGTCGACGGCGGACACGGCTGGGTAATCACTAGTGATGGCAGGCTGTGTACAAAACATAAAGTAACATTTGATTCGCAATCCGGTTCTGCCGTTCCAAATAAGATGGTAGGCTATACGTATCCTTTCAGACCGCCGGTCGCTCCGACCCGCTCTGGCTACACTTTTGCCGGCTGGTACACAGATACTGCTTTTACGACTGCTTGGGACTTTGCGAACAATACGATGCCAGACAATGACTTGACCTTGTATGCAAAATGGACGAAGAACCCTGCGTCTGCCTCTACGCTGTCTCCGGAGTTGCCAAAATCGCCTGGTGTCAGACTGGCTGAAACAGGCTCAAATACAGTGTTGTTTGTCTTGGCGGCGTCTATCTTTGTAGCTTCTGGTATTGTTTTGTTCAAAAAGTAAGCGAAACGTCCGTAATATAGGCAGGTAAAGTAAAAAGATGGCTTATCTACTATTTCCAGAAAACTAGTGTCGAACCAGGAAATATCAAAGACGAAAATTAGTTCAAGATGTAGTTTCGGTTGTTGCTGATCAGGTTTGTATTGCGGGGTGATAATGTGCTAGTAAACTTCTGTCGCCTCTGATATACTTAGAAGCAATGGGAAAGAATCTTTATATCACAACGGCGATTCCATATGTCAATGGCAAGCCGCATATCGGTAATGCGCTAGACTATTTGCTTGCAGATATCTGGTCGCGCTACCAGCAGCAGAAAGGCAAAAAAGTACGCTTTCAGGTTGGCACTGATGAGCATGGTAATAAAATCGCCGCCAAGGCTGCCGAACAAAATCTGACGCCGCAAGCATATGTCGATCAAACTCATCAAAATTTCAAGATACTGATGGATGCTGAACACGCCGAATATACTGATTTTGTCCGTACGTCTGATTCACATCATATGGGGGCGGTGCGCTATATTTGGAAACAGTTGGACCAAGCGGGGCTAATTTATAAAAGTACTTACAACGGCTGGTACTGTATGGGTCATGAAGCTTTCTTTACTGATAAAGAAGTTCAAGAAACTGGCGGGGTTTGTCCTGACCACCAAACGCCTTATCAACAAGTTAGCGAAGAGAACTATTATTTGAAAGCGAGCGCTTATACTGATAAAGTCCGCCAAGCAATCGAGTCGGGCCGAATGAAAATTGTACCAGAGTTTCGTAAGAAAGAGTTTCTGGAATTAATGAAAGACGGTTTGCACGACGTATCAATTAGCCGGCCGCGCAAGAGTCTGACCTGGGGAGTACCGGTACCAGGAGACGACAGCCAGGTGATGTATGTCTGGTTGGACGCCTTAGCTAATTACATCACGGTGCTAGGTTATCCGGATCAGCCGGAGTGGAAAGATTTTTGGCCAGCTGACGTGCAAGTGATTGGCAAGGATATTCTGCGTTTTCATGCCGGTATTTGGCCAGTAATGCTATTAGGGGTTGGTCTACCGCTGCCGAAGACGCTGTTAGTACACGGTTTCGTTAATGTGGGCGGTGCTAAGATGAGCAAAACTGTTGGTAATGTTGTCGATCCGATGGAGATTATCAAGGATTACGGCGTTGACGCTTTTCGCTATTACTTTTCGCGGCATATTCCGACCAAGGATGACGGCGACTTCACCTGGGAGAAGTTTGAGAAGGCTTACAACGGAGAGTTGGGCAATGATCTCGGTAATTTAGTGCAGCGGGTTATTGCTATGATTCAGCGTTATCAGTCGGGTGTAATTGGCGAGATTCCTCGCCCGGGACACGATATGGGGCCATACCGCCAGGCGATGGAAGCGCTTGATTTTGATCGAGCAATAGACGAAGCATGGCAACAGGTGCGAGCACTTAATCAATATATTGATGATGTTAAACCGTGGGAAGTTGCCAAGAAGCGCCAAAAAGACACTGATGCTGCCGAGCATTTATCGGAAATTTTATCTTACGCTGTTGGTGCGCTTGAGGAAATTGCTGATTTGCTAACTCCGTTTATGCCAGTGACCGCTAGTACTATTCACAAGATGTTCTCGGCAGGAGTTGTGCCCGAGAAAGCAGCGCCACTTTTCCCAAAAATCTATATTCATACGCCCGCTCCGCAAACGGCATCTAGTAAAAAGAAATAAGCCAAATGAATTCGTTGCTTCGCTTGGTTGATACGCATTGTCATATTCATGATGGGGAGTTCTATGACGCTTCGGCACGCGAGAAGGCTTACCAGGAATCAGTGAAGAATGGCGTAGCGATGATTTGTGTTGGTACGGATTTGCGCAGTTCGCGTCAGGCTCTAGAGTTTGCTATGATGCATGATTTTGTTTGGCCAGTCGTCGGCATTCACCCGCACGACGCAGCGACAAATAACGTCGAGGAATTGCGCCAATTGGTAGCAGGCAATCGCGATGAAATCGTCGGCATTGGTGAAATTGGTTTGGATTATTTTTATGATAATAGTCCGCGTGACATACAACAGAGCGTTTTGCGGCGGCAGCTTGAGGTAGCGCGAGATTTTAACCTGCCGATTAGTTTTCATGTACGCGACGAAAAAGCTGCTGCTGGCGCAGTCTGGGCGGATTTTTGGCCGATTTTCGATGAATTCAAAGGTTTGCGCGGCATTTTGCATAGCTTTACCGACTCTGAGGAAAATTTGCAGCATGGGCTGGATCGTGGTTTATATGTTGGTGTTAACGGCATAAGTACTTTTACTAAAAATAAAAATCAACAGAAAATGTTTAACCAAATTCCGCTTGAACGCTTAGTTTTTGAAACTGACGCACCTTTCTTGACGCCAGTGCCATTTCGTGGTAAAGTGAATATACCAGCGTATGTGAGGCAGGTAGCAGAATATCATGCGCGCGCTCGTGACCTTGCTATAGAAGAGGTCGCTAGCGTAACTACTCGCAACGCGCGGCAAATTTTTGGGATTAATTATGAATGAGAGTTTTAATAATAAAGTAGAACCTTATGCACCGGTAGAAAATGCCGGTCGTTTTAATTATGAACAAATTGCTAATGGCAATTCTTATCGTAATCCCGAGTTAGAGCGCTTAGGCGAGTTAGCGCGTAGACAAGCTGAGTCGGCCGATCAAACAACCGAATCGCCCTGGGTTGACTATATAGAAGAATTGAACAATCCAAAACCCGAAAAGCCGCTTACTCCTGAGCAGAAAATTGCTGCTGCCAGTCAAAACGTAGTTAAATTTCGAACTGAATGTTTAGAAGGCGAGTTTGGTCTAGCTGCATAAATTATGGTCAAGCGTGTTCTCACAAAAACTCTCAAACTTTTTGTCGGCGATGATTTATCGCTTGGTTTGCCGAAGCTTCGCAAAAAACGTCCGCTCAAGAAACTGAGCGAGCGCGAGCTGTTAGTGCTAGAAAGCGAAATTGGCTCGGAACTTTTTGGAGAGGTGCCAAAGGGTCATCGCCGCGAATTCTTTTGCCTGGACGAAAAAACATGGATGTGGCATGAGGAGTGGATTGATGCTAAGCACAAACTTAAAACCCACACTATCAAGTATGAAGTAACCGATCGAGGTATCTTGAAAACTCAACCTGGCCCGCGTTATTCATACCTCGAGGGTGATGAATTGCGTAATTTTAGTATCGCTACGCAAATGTATTATGAGCAAGTTGCCCGCCAAGTTTACAAGCGAGATCCCGAGACCGGCGAAAAATTGGTATAATAGAAAGCGTGAAATCATCGATAATCTATCTCGACCATGCTGCTGCCACGCCTCTAGACGAGCGCGTTTTGACGGCGATGCAGCCGTATTTTTCTGAGATGTTTTATAATCCTTCGGCGCCATACGCTCCAGCGGTGGAAGTCAAGCGCGCTTATAACGAAGCTAAGCATCGTTTGGCGGTTTGTCTTGGCGGGCAGGCTAGCGAGCTGGTTATGACGGCTGGCGCTACCGAGTCTATTAATTTGATGATAAATAGCGTTGACGGACATATCGTATCAAGTACCATTGAGCATGATGCAGTACTGAAAGCGCTTGGTGATAATATAACGCTGGTGGCTCCATCTAAAAAAGGCAATATCGTGCCGCGCGATATTCAAGCAGCTATTAGGCCAGATACGCAGCTAATAACTATCGCTATCGCCAATCACGAGCTTGGCACTATTCAACCGCTACGCGACATTGCTGAAGTTGTCCGTGCTGAGCGTCGCCGCCGGTTTGAAGCAGGCGAACCGACGCCGATCTATCTGCACACTGATGCTTCGCAAGGTGCTGGGCAGATTGACATCAATGTAGCGCGGTTAGGCGTTGATGCGTTGACGCTAAATGCTGGTAAGATCTATGGCCCGAAACAAGTTGGTTTGCTTTGGTGTAATCGGATGATACGCTTGCAGCCGCTAGTTCGCGGCGGCGGGCAAGAGCGGGGCTTGCGCAGCGGGACCGAAAATGTTGCGGGCACTATTGGGTTTGCAGTAGCGCTAGAATTAGCGCAGCAACATCGTAATTCTGAAAATAAGCGCTTGCGCCAGTTGCGCGACCAGCTGCAAAATCAGCTGACAGAAGCTTTTCCGTGGGCGATTGTCTCAGGCGATCAAAAACATCGCTTAGCAAGTCATTTGCATATATCATTCCCCGGAATTGACGCTGAACGTCTAGTTTTTATGCTTGAGCAAAAAGGGGTGCTGGTAGCGACTGGCAGTGCGTGTGCTGCAAATTCCGGGACGCGTTCACATGTGCTAGAAGCGATTGGCTTAGCGCCAGAGGCGGCGGACGGCAGTTTGCGTCTGACACTGGGTCGCCTATCGGATGCTGAAACGTGCACGGCGGCTGCCCGAGAAATTATCGCTGCGATTAATACAGAAAAGGCCAGGTTAGCTTGAAAAGATTTTTAATAGCTATCGTTACGCTGGCCATTGTTTCGGCTGCAATAATCATCGGTATTACTTTGTTTTTATCAAAGAACGATTTGCAAGGCTGTGGCGATATTCCAGATGCGACACGCCAACAGTGTGCGGCAGCCGATGCGATCGTAGCGGTGAGCGGCGGCGATACCAGTGCTCGTACTGCTGAAGCAGTGCGATTGTACAAGAATAACTGGGCGCACAAATTAGTTTTCTCTGGTGCGGCAGCTGATAAAACTGGCCCGAGTAATGCTCGAGCAATGAAGAGACAGGCTATCGTTGCAGGCGTACCAGCTAGTGATATTCTGATAGAGGAAACCAGCGAAACGACTGCTGAGAATGCCTCGCAAACCGTCAGGCTGCTCAAGCAAAAGCAGATATCATCGGTAATTTTGGTGACAAGCGCTTACCATTCGCGGCGAGTTTCAATTGAATTTACTAAAGCAGCACCAAATATACTAACGCGTAGTCATCCAGTAGCTACAGATAATCAATGGTCGAATATGTGGTGGACAACTGTTATAGGCTGGCAGCTGGCGTTGCAAGAGCTGGTAAAGATTATGGGAGTTGCAGCGGAATGACCAGACCGCGTGTTTACGTTGGTATGAGTGGCGGCGTCGATAGCAGCGTCGCGGCAGCATTATTGCTTGACCAAGATTATGATGTTACTGGCGTCTATATGAAAAACTGGAGTCAAGATCTACCCGGCATGCAGTGTCCATGGGCTGAGGACCTGGCTGATGCCAAGCGGGTGGCAGTGCAATTAGGAATTGATTTTAAAGTATTTTATTTCGAAACACAGTATCGCCAAAAAGTTGTTGATTACATGCTTGACGAATATCGTGCTGGTAGAACGCCGAATCCAGATATCATGTGCAATCAAGAAGTTAAGTTTAAACTATTTTTAGAGACTTCGCTGGCGGCGGGGGCGGACTATATCGCAACTGGTCATTATGCGCGGGTTGAGCGTTTAGTAGATATTGCACGCTTGCTTCGTGCTCGCGACGACAACAAAGATCAAACTTATTTTTTATATCGCGTGACGTCTGAAGCATTAGCGAAAACAGTGTTCCCATTAGGAAATCTGACCAAACCTGAAGTGCGTCAAATTGCTAAAGATCGCGGCCTATGGACAGCTCGCAAAAAAGAATCTATGGGTGTGTGCTTCGTTGGTAATGTTGGTATGCGCGAATTTCTTAGCCAGTATATTACGACGCGTCCGGGCGATATTATTGACAAAGAATTGGGCCGGGTGCTTGGCCGGCATGACGGTGCAATTTTTTATACGCTTGGTCAAAGACATGGTCTGGATGTTGGCGGCGGGTTGCCGTATTATGTGGTTGGCAAAAATATGGACAAGAATGAGGTTTACGTTAGCCGTAATATCAACGACGAACACATGTGGCGAACCGAGATTAAGCTGACAGATATTCACTGGATAAATCAACCTTTGGCTGAAGGTGCGCGAATACAGGTCCGATTGCGCCACCGCGGGGCGCTCATTAACGCTATATATAGTGCCGACACGCTACATCTAGAGTCTGCCGAACGAGCTGTGGCGCCTGGCCAGTCGGCAGTGATCTATCGCGGTGAAGAGTGTCTAGGTGGCGGCTTGGTGATTTGAGCCTCTAACTTACGTTACTCCTTCGTATATTCAAGTTGGTTTTCGTGCTATAATTACCTCTATGAACACACAAGAAATCCGCCAGAAATATCTCGAATTTTGCCAAAGGAACGGCCACGCTATTATTGAGCGGGCGCCGTTGATACTACACAATGACCCGACGACGTTATTTACCGGCTCGGGCATGCAGCCGTTGCTGCCGTACTTGCTGGGCCAGGATCATCCGCAAGGTACGAAATTAGCTGATAGCCAGACGTGTTTGCGGGCGCAGGATATTGAGGATGTTGGCGATAATCGCCACACGACGTTCTTTGAGATGCTGGGCAATTGGAGTATGGGCGAATATTTCAAACGTCAGCAGATTGAGTGGTTTTTCGAATTTTTGACAGAAATAGTTGGGCTAGATCCGAACAAGATTTATGTCAGCTGTTTTATCGGCGATGAGAAAAACAACATTCCGCGCGACGATGAAGCAGCACAAATTTGGCAAGAAGTTTTTGCCAAAAAAGGCGTTGAAGCTAAAATTGTCGAGCTGGATAGCGCTGAAAATGGCGACAAGCTGGGTATGCAGGGCGGCCGGATTTTCTTTTACAACGATAAAGAGAACTGGTGGAGCCGCGGCGGCGGTATTGATAGTACACCGATTGGTGATCCGTGCGGGCCGGATAGCGAGGTGTTTTATGATTTTGGCGAGCAGCATCATGATGCCAGCTTTGGGCAGGCGCATCCAGCTAGTGATAGCGGCCGATTTATGGAAATTGGCAACCAAGTGTTTATGCAGTATCGCCGGCTGGATGACGGTAGCTTTGAACCGCTGAAACGTAAGAATGTTGATTTTGGCGGCGGCCTGGAGCGGATTGCCGCGGCAGCAATTGACAGTCCCGACGTCTTCAAGATTAGCTTGCTATGGCCAATTATTAAAAAGTTGGAAAGTTTAAGCGGCAAGGAATACGCTACGCATACCGCGTCAATGCGAGTGATTGCTGATCATCTTAGGGCGGCGGTATTTTTGGCGGTCGACGGCTGCGTGCCGAGCAACAAAGAGCAGGGCTACGTGATGCGCCGCTTACTGCGCCGGGCGATTCGTTATAGTTTTGACCTGGGGATTGAGCAGAATTTCCTCGAGGAAGTCGTGCCGGTGATTGCCGACCTATATGAGGCAGATTTTCCAGAAGTTAAGGAGAATCGCGAGCAGATTATTGCTGTGTTGGTCAAAGAAGAAAAAGCTTTCCGCCAGACACTACGCAAAGGTCTCAGGCAAATGCAGCATTATATCGACGACGGTTTGACTGGCGAAGAGTTGTTTATGCTGTATGATACGTTTGGTTTTCCGGTAGAGCTGAGTACCGAGGAGGCGTATAAACAAGGCATTAAGCTTTCTGATAATTGGCGCGCCGAATTTGATGCTAAGATGGACGAGCAGCGCCAACGCTCCAAGACGGCGCGTAAAGGACAATTCAGCGGCGGTTTGGAGGGCCACGATCCGATTCATCTGAAATATCATACGGCGACGCACTTGTTGGGAGCGGCGCTGCGCAAAGTCCTAAATGCTCCGGATTTGCAGCAGCATGGCAGCAATATCACGTCTGAGCGCCTGCGTTTTGATTTCAACCACGATAAATTGACGCCAGAGGAAAAGCAAGCAGTGGAAGATCAAGTTAATGCTTGGATTGACGCTGATTTGCCAGTCAGCTTTGCCGTCTATCCGACTGACGAGGCGCTAAAAATGGGTGCAATCGGCGCCTTTGGCGAGCGCTACGGCGATAAAGTAAAAGTCTATTCCATCGGTGAAGGCGACAACGTCGTTAGTTTCGAAGTTTGCGGCGGCCCGCACGTTGAACACACGGGCGTCTTGGCTGAAGGCGGTAAGCGCTTCAAAATCACCAAAGAAGAGTCTAGCTCGGCCGGGATTCGCCGGATTAAAGCGGTTTTGAGTTAATCCTTGTAAACCCCTATGATTTGGCAAAATCTAGCAACCATAAGCAAAAATAGTATATAATAGATGTAGTTATGGTTTTAGAGCGATTACGCAATAAGCTAAATAATCTAAAGGGCGAGTCAGACGATCAGCACGATGACTATATTGTTGCACTTGATATCGGTACCGAAAACGTTAAGGCGCTGTTAGCTCGCGTTAGCGGCGACGATATTGAGATTCTTGGTGTTGGACGTGCTCATCAGGAGTTGTCTGACATGCATTCAGGCGCAATCGCCGATATTGCTGGCGTAGTGCAACACTGCGAGGACGCTCTAACTCAGGCTGAGGACGAAGCTGGCTTGCAGGCCAAGCATGCTGTCATCGGTATAGCTGGCGAACTAGTAAAAGGTACAACTAGCACGATTCGTTATCGTCGTCCGCAGCCCGACCGTCCGCTTGACGAGCAAGAAGTTGAGTTTATTATCGAGAAGGTCCAAGATCGCGCTGCTAAACGGGCGCAAAAACAGATCGCTTTAGAGACGGGTAATGACGAGGTTGAGGTCAAGCTGGTCAACTCGGCGCTGGTTAGTATTCATATTGACGGCTATAAAGTGTCGAATCCGATTGGCTTTCAGGGTAAGGATGTAGCAGTGCAGATTTATACAGCGTTTGCGCCGATGGTGCATATTGGCGCGTTAGAGCGAGTAGCGCAAGAGCTTGATTTGGAGCTATTGGCGGTCGCTGCTGAGCCGTTTGCAGTTAGCCGTAGCGTGCTTGGCGCTGATAGCAGTAGTGCTTTTACGGCAATTCTAGCGGATGTAGGTGGCGGCACGACTGATATCGCGGTGGTCAACGACGGCGGCGTTGAGGGTACTAAGATGTTTGGCATCGGTGGCCGCAGTTTTACTAAAACTATCGCTGACGAGTTGTCAATTCCGTACGATCAGGCAGAAAAACTCAAAGTAAATATCGAGGACAGTAAAATTAAAGCTACCGTCAAAAAAGATGTGGCAGCAGCCGTCGATAAAACTCTCGAGGTTTGGCTAGCTGGCGTAGAGCTGGCATTGAGCGAGTTTGATGCAGTTGATCAGCTGCCGCCGCGTATTTTGTTGTGCGGTGGCGGTGCTAGCTTATCGCAATTGGTCTCAGCTCTCGAAAAGCGCGATTGGTACAGCGAGTTGCCATTCACTAAGCGTCCGACAGTACAGCGTATTCGTCCCGATCAAGTTGTTGGTATTACGGATAAAACCGGTGAAGTCAATGATCACACTTTTATTACGGCGATGGGTCTGCTGCGTGTTGGTTATGATACAATAATAGGAGCAGGCGACACTCAGTCGGTTCGCAGTAAAATTAATAGGATTTTGCGAATTTAATAGAGAAATAATATGCAAAAAGATGTCATTTATATAGATGTAGAAGACGATGTTACTTCAATTATTGGCAAGATAAAAGCCGCTAATTCGAATATCGTTGCTTTGGTGCCGCCAAAGCGAATTGGGGCGATTCAGAGTGCGGTGAATCTTAAGCTGGTGCATCGCGCGGCTGAGCGGGTCGATAAAAAACTGGTAATTATTACTAATAATGATGCTTTGTCGACGCTTGCGGGCAGCGCGGGTATTCCGGTGGCCAAAAATTTGCAGAGTCGTCCAGAATTAGCTGAGATTCCGGCTCTTGAGGTGAATAGTGATGATGACGTGATTGATGGATCGGAAACGTTGAACGGTGGCGCTAAGCCTAACACGCTAGCTCCTGGCGATAAGAAAGGGCAGTCGTCTCTTAATGATGAGCTTAGCAAAATTGAAGATGAAGGAGAGGATGAGCTGCCGTCTTCTAAGGGTAAGGATGGCGGCGATAAGAAATCTGCTGACCAGGCGGATAGCAAGTCGAAAAAAAGTCCGAAAATTCCCGATTTTAATACTTTTCGTAAAAAGTTCTTCATTATCGGTGCGGCTGTTATTTTGTTGATCGCCGGTTTGGTGTGGGCGTTTGTGTTTGCGCCGCGAGCACAGATTGTCATTTCTGCGCAAACTAGCAGCGTGGCTGTTAATACTCATATCAAGTCGAGTGTTGCGGTTAACACTAGCTTGCAGGATGGTACTGTCAAGCTGACGACCAAAACTAGGGAAAAAGCGATTTCTAAAACATTTACAGCTACCGGCAAGAAGGATGTCGGCGAAAAAGCGACTGGTATAGTAAGCTTTTCGACACGCGATATTGACAACCTTGGTACAGAAATCCCAGCAGGAACAACTTTGACGACAGATTCTGGCGCCGAGTATGTGACCAGTGAAGGCGTTAAGATATCGCTTAGTAATTATCGTAATGCCAAGGTGAAAATTACTGCCGCACGCAGTGGCGCCAGCTATAATGGCGCTAGCGGTACAGTTAAGGGGGCGCCTAGCGGTATTTCAGCGAGTATTAGCGGCTCGACGACGGGAGGTACTGACAAAACTATTACCGTCGTTCAACAAAGCGATATAAATAAAGCAATGCGCGAACTCGTCACCGAGGACGATAAGAACCAAAACAAAGCTGCTTTGCAAACTGAGTTTGGTAAGGATTATACGATTATCAATGAGTCATTTGCGGCGAATATTGCTGGGATTAATAAGCCTGCTGTTGATAGCGAGGCTAACGACGGCCAAGCGGCAATTACTGGTACAATGAAGTTCTCGCTTTCTGGTATTGCTCGCAGCGAGTTTGATACGTTTCTCAAAGCTTACTGCCAGCAGCGCATTGATGGCAAGTCAAACCAGAAAATTTATGATACTGGCAGTAAAACAGTTTCTCTGACTAACATAGCTATTTCGGGTGATACGATTAATGCGACAGTCTCGGCGAACGGTAAAGTTGGTCCGAAAATCGACGAAGATGCCATCAAGGAATACGTCAAAGGCCAGTCGGTCGGCGAGGTTCAAGAGCGCGTCAAGACAGTTGAAGGCATAAAATCAGTAGATGTGAACCTTTCGCCATTTTGGGTTTATAGAGTTCCAGATGACACCAAGAAGATAAGCGTAAAGTTTCAGATAGATGGCTAAGCAGTATTTGGCGCTTGACGTCGGCGAGCGGCGAATTGGCGTGGCATCGGCAAGCAGCGATGTTAAGATTGCCGTACCAGGCGACTGGATTGATGTCGACGGCAAGGAACTCGATATTATCCGCGAGATGCTGATTGACGAATCAATAGATGTTTTGGTAGTGGGTTATCCGCGCAATCAACGAGGCGAGCCGACTGCGCAGACTCGGTATGTCGAAGATTTCGTTGATAGTCTTGGCCAAATTGAATCTGACGTTGTATTCCAGGACGAATCGTTGACGAGCGTCAAAGCAGAGAATATCTTAGCATCGCAAAAACGTCCGTATAGTAAGGGTGAGATTGATTCTATGGCAGCTAGTATTATTTTACAAGATTATCTGGAGGCGCAATAATGGATGGTTTTAAACGGCAGAATGGCCAACAATTTAATTCTCGGCCGAATAATAATCGGCAAATACCGCCGCTTGGCGCAGCTCCGCGTCCTGCACCTCGTGCTATTGATCCAAATCAGCCAATGGGGCAAAAGGCTAATATTTCGCTTGACTCCGACCATGACGCTGCGAGCCAGAAAGTGTCAAAGAAGAAGCGTCGTCTTCGACGCTGGATGATTATTTTGATAACAGTCATGGTGTTTTTGACAGTGGTTTTTGCGGCACTATTTAAGTGGTATGAGATGCAGCTAAGACCAGTCTCTAGCGATAACAATAAGGTGTCGGTTACTGTTGAAGACGGCTCCTCGGTTTCAACAGTTGCCAATACGCTGGCCAGCAAAAATCTTATTCGCAACCGATTGGCTTTTGAAGTTTATGTGCGCCTTAATAATAAGAATAGTATCAAAGCTGGTACTTGTATGATTGCTCCGTCTGAGTCGGTTGCTGAAATTGTTAACCGTATGAATAATGGCTGTCATGACTCCAAAACGATTACTTTTTATCCTGGCGGTACGTTAGAAAGTTCTAAATATAAGGCTTCGCAGTCGTCTAGTGGTGTTGATAAAACGAGCGTCCGTTATATCTTGCGCCAAGCAGGTTACTCTGATGATGAGATCTCAAGTGCTTTCAAAGCGAAATACGATAGTCCTCTGTTTGCTGATCGTCCAAGCGGGTCGTCTTTGGAGGGTTACGTTTTTGGGGAGACATATCAATTTACGGGCGATGCTACAGCCAAAGATGTTTTACAGACAGTGTTTGATCACATGTACAAGGTTGTGCAGAGAAATGACTTAGTTAATAAATTTAAGGCGCAAGGTCTGACGCTTTATCAGGGGTTAACTATGGCTTCGATTGTTGAGCGGGAATTGGGCTGCGAAGATAAACCGACCGTCGAGCGCAAAAATCGCTGTTATCAATACCAGCGGGGTATTGCGCAGGTGTTTATAGCTCGCTACAAGAAAAACATGCAGCTTGGTTCTGATGTAACCTTTATTTATGCTGCAGACAAAGCTGGTGTTAAGCCTAAGGTGGATATTGATTCTCCGTATAATACTCGCAAGCATACTGGTTTGCCGCCGACGCCAATTGCGACACCTGGCGAATTATCGCTTAAAGCGGTCGCTGATCCGGCGCCTGGCGATAACTTGTTCTTCATAGCTGGCGATGACGGTTTAATATATTTTGCCAAAACTGATGAGGAACATAAAAACAATATTGACAAATACTGCCAGAAGTTGTGTAGTATCGTATAAAGTATTGACATTAACGCTAGTGATTTGCTATAATATAGAGTATACACGAGGACTTGCAGGAACAATTATGAATTATTGCCAGCTCTATCGTGCTTATAATATGATTTTCTAGGAGAACCATTATTAGTACGCAACCAAATCGAGTTAAAACTAATTTTGTACCGAGCGCAAAGGCTCATTCTAGCAAAACTAAAAGGCGCGGTGGTGTTTCTTGGACTTCCGTGGTATCGTATGTCGGCGTTTTTCTATTCATAGCAACGCTAATTGCTATCGGACAACGTCCAGTCGGCGTTCAGGAAGGTAGTAATAATACGCCGCTGGCTAATGCCTCTACCTCAAGCACTAAAAATACTGTAGCAGCTGCAACTTCCGCTAGTACGGTAGACCCAGTTGTCGCTACGAACATAGCTTCGTCGCTAGCAGACACTACCAGCATGCCAGTTAGCGCTAACGTGGCGACACTTTCTCAGACATTGACTATTGAAACGGTAATGTCGCAGACCTCTAGTAGCGCGATTAGCAAGCCGCAGATTGTCCAGCCGACAGCTAATTCGCGGGCGGCTACTACTTATACCACCAAGGCTGGTGATACAGTCGATGCAGTAGCCAGCAAATATGGACTCAAGAAAGAGACTATAGCTTGGGCCAATAATCTATCGTCTGATGCGCTGGAGCCGAATACTACTTTAACAATTCTGCCAGTTGATGGCGTTCAGCATACCGTTAAGGCGGGTGACTCTGTTGATAGTATCGTTGCCAAGTATGGCGGTAATAAGGCTGATGTGGTGTCGTATAATGACCTGGAACTCGCTGGCTCGCTGACTGAAGGTAGGAACATTATTGTTCCTGGCGGTGCTTTGCCAGAAAATGAACGTCCAGGATATGTGGCTCCTCGCGCTGCGGCTAGTAATCGGCGCAGCGCTTATGGATATGGGTCGGGCCTGGGCGGTTACGGAAGCAATTATAATGGGGTTATCTCTGCCGGTAACAAATATGCGTGGGGGAACTGTACTTGGTACGCTTACGAGCGCCGAATGCAGCTAGGACGCCCAGTCGGTAGTTTCTGGGGTAATGCTAGTACTTGGGCTTATGCGGCAGCAGCGGCTGGATTGGCAGTTAATGGTACGCCGGCGCCTGGCGCAATAATGCAAAACGGCGGCGGATATGGCCATGTGGCGATTGTCGAGAGCGTTAATCCGGGCGTATCAATCACAATTAGCGAGATGAACGGTTATCGCTTTGGCGGCGGCTTCAATCGCGTTGGTCATGGCCAGATTTCCTGGGGCGAGGCCACTAGCGGTTACTATAGGTATATTCACTAAGTATTTTACAAAACTAATTAACACCTCTGTCAAATCGGGGGTGTTTTTGGTATAATGTGTCTGTATGTTTGTTGATACAGCTAAAGTTTTAGTCCAGGCGGGCCGCGGCGGCGACGGCGCGGTCAGTTTTCGCCACGAGATTTACGTTGATAAAGGCGGTCCGGATGGCGGCGATGGTGGTCGCGGCGGTAATGTTGTGTTTTTGGCGACGGAACAGCTTAATACGTTATTAAAATTTCGTTACAAACCCGAGCTAAAGGCCGAAGATGGTGTCTCGGGCGCCAAGAAAAAAATGGCAGGCCGCGCTGGTAAGGATTTAGTTATTAAAGTGCCAGTTGGTACTATAGTTAAGCGTGATGGTAAAATCATCGCCGATTTATCTAAACCAAACCAAAAAACTATTATTGCTAAAGGTGGCGATGGCGGTTTTGGTAATGCTCACTTTAAGTCGAGTGTTCGTCAAACACCGCGCATGGCAGAAGTGGGCGAGCTCGGCGAATCGTTCGAGGCAGAACTAGAATTGAAATTATTGGCTGATGTCGGTTTGGTGGGTTTTCCTAATGCTGGTAAGTCAACCTTTTTGAGCGTGGTGTCAAATGCTCGCCCTGAAATTGCAGATTATGAGTTCACAACGTTGACGCCGAATCTCGGTGTAGCTGATGTCGATGACAGTTCGCTTTTAATTGCTGATATTCCAGGGTTGATTGAAGGGGCTAGCGATGGTAAAGGGTTGGGGGATGCCTTTTTGCGGCACGTTGAGAGGACTGCCGTACTGCTCCATTTGGTGGACGCTTATAGTAACGACGTAGCTGAACGCTACCTGGCGATTCGCCGCGAACTCAAAAAGTACAGCACTGAACTGGCGTCGCGTCCCGAGATAGTAGCCCTAACTAAATGCGAAGGATTAGATCAGGATATCATTCAAATGCAAATTGACACCTTAAGAGCTGTCACTAGTGAGGACACGCAGGTTTTCGCTATTTCCTCGGTATCGCATAAAGGCGTAATTGATGTATTGAGAGCTTTGCAGGTACAGGTTGTAGCAACGCGCGCAGCTGAGAATGAGCAGAAGCAGATTGACGATTTGAATAACGATAAGCTTGAGACAATCACGCTCAGTGGCAACGAGACGATCTCGAGCAGTTGGGAAGTTTCATACGATGCTGATAAGCAAATCTACCGCGTGTTTGGCGGCAAGATAGAAAAATTTGCTCGTCGCACCAATTTTGATCAGTTTGAAAGCGTCAATCGTTTACGCGATATTATGCGTCGTTATGGTATAGCGCACGAGCTAATGCGCCAAGGTGCTACTGGTGATAGCTTGGTGCAGATTGGCGAATCGACGCCGTTTACGCTGGTTGAGCAGTAGGTTTGGATGTCATCTCGTAGCTTTGCTATACTATAGGTATGGCACAAACATTTTTCTTCTATGACCTAGAAACCAGCGGATTAAATCCGCGGCAAGACCGCATCATGCAGTTTGCTGGGCAGCGGACGGACATGAATCTCGAACCGATTGGCGAGCCGTATAACCTGCTGGTGACGCTGAATGATGATACTTTGCCAAGTCCTGACGCACTGATGGTGACTGGCATCACGCCGCAAAAAACGGTCGAGGAAGGCTACACCGAGGCGCAATTTGCCCGGATGTTGAGTGAGGAGATTTTCACGCCGGACACCATTGCGGTTGGCTTTAATAACGTGCGTTTTGATGACGAATTTATCCGCCATTTGTTGTGGCGCAATTTTCATGATCCTTACGAATGGAGCTGGAAAGGCGGCCGCTCGCGTTGGGATTTGCTAGACGTGGTGCGATTGACGCGGGCGCTCAGGCCGGAAGGAATCAATTGGCCGCTTGACGCTAAGGGTGAGCCGAGCAACCGCCTGGAGTTGATCACCAGCGCCAACGGTATTGCGCATGAAAATGCTCATGATGCTCTGGCGGACGTGACGGCGTTGATTGCCGTAACGAAATTGATTAAGCAAAAGCAGCCGCAACTGTATGATTATTTGCTGAAAATGCGCGACAAAAAAGTAGTCCAGCAACTGGTCAATGTGGATGACAAGAAACCGTTTGTCTATGCCAGCGGACGTTATGATAAAGAATTTGCCAAAACCACAGTAGCCTTTCCGCTGACGACCAGTCGAAACGGCGGTGTGGTTGTCTATGACCTGCGCTATGATCCGACGCCGTTTGTTGGGCTGAGCGCAGAGGAATTATCGGCAAAACTATTTGCTTCGTGGGAGGAGCGGCAGGCTGAGGATTTCGTCAAATTGCCAGTCAAAGAATTACAGTACAATCGTTGTCCAGCAGTGGCACCGCTGGGTGTGCTGGAACAGGGCAATGGCTGGCAGAAGCTTTCGCTTGACCTAGAGACGGTGCAGAAACATCAAAATATTTTACTGAATCACCCGGACTTTGCCGAAAAATTACGGACTATTTTTGAAAACAAGCCAGCCTTCAAGAAACTGCCCGATCCAGAAGCGCAATTGTATGACGGCTTTTTGAACGACCGTGATCGTATCCGTGTCGAAGCGGTGCGCAATACCGATGAGCGCGAGCTGGCTGATTTTCACCCAGAGTTTCAGGACGAGCGGTTGGCGCCACTACTGCTGCACTACAAAGCACGTAACTTTCCGCGTTCGCTCAGTGAAGACGATTTGGCACAGTGGGAAACCTGGCGGGCTCAGCGCTTGCAGGCGCAATTACCAGGGTTTATGGCATCTCTGCAGCGGTTAGCGCCGACAGCGACTGACGAGCAGCAGTTTATTTTGCAAGAATTGCAATTGTGGGCTGAGTCTACATTACCAGCTAGCGATTAGATCTTTCGCGTGCCGGCCGCTATTCTTTTGGAGGCAACGGACGTTGAATAGTATTTTCTATGTAGGTGAATATGTTTATGACTATCATTGCGTATAGCAATAACATAACCCAGTATGGTACTGATATGTGTGTACCAGGTATAGCACCGACTAGTACGAAATTCATTAGCGAATCATAAATGTCGTGACGCAGCAAAAATAGAGGTACACCGATAAGGCACGCCAATACAATACGAATCTTGATGCTGAGGACAGCGAATAGTTCAATTAATGCTCTCATTTGACTATACTATAGCAAATATACTATAGTATGTGCAACGATAAGCGCGATACAACTTTAGTTTATTTGGATGATATTTTAAGTGTAATACGTGCACAGATGTTTTGCGGTAATGGATTTTTTTACTGAAAAATGCTAAAATAAGTAGTCATGTCAGATAGTATCAAGATCACCGGTGCACGCCAAAATAACTTAAAAAACGTGAGTTTGGAAATTCCACGCGATAAGTTTGTGGTGGTAACAGGACTTAGCGGCAGCGGCAAATCAAGCCTGGTTTTCGATACTATCTATGCCGAAGGGCAACGGCGCTATGTTGAAAGCTTGAGCAGTTATGCGCGACAATTCTTGGGCATCATGGACAAGCCAGATGTTGACTCAATTGATGGATTGAGCCCGGCAATTTCAATAGATCAAAAATCAACCAGTCGTAATCCGCGTTCAACGGTTGCCACGGTAACAGAAGTCTACGACTATTTACGCTTGTTGTTCGCGCGTGTTGGCGTACCGCATTGTCCAGCACTTTTGCCAGATGGTAAGCGCTGCGGCAAGCCAGTGAAACGACGAACAGCACAATCAATTATTGATGAAATCATGAAATTGCCTGAAGGCGCAAAATTAATGATCCTGGCGCCGATTGTTAACCAGAAAAAAGGCGAGTTTCAGCATATTCCTGAACAGTATATGCGCAGCGGCTTTGCTCGAGCGCGAGTGGACGGCGTAATTTATGCACTAGATGAGTTTCCAGAATTACAAAAAAACTATAAGCACGACATTGAACTGGTCGTAGACCGCTTGGTGATGCGTCCAGACATGATTTCACGCGTATCGCAATCAGTCGAACAATCGTTAGAATTGGCTGGCGGTATAGTCCAAGTGTTGGATGCGGATAGCAGCAAGATTTTGACTTATAGCCAGCGCTATGCTTGTGTGGATCACCCGGGCGAGGAGATTCCTGAATTGGAGCCGCGGTTATTCAGTTTTAACGCGCCGCAAGGTGCTTGTCCGGTATGTACGGGGCTGGGCACACGAATGGAGATTGATCCTAGCTTGGTTTTTAACAAAAATTTGACGATTGCCGAAGGTGCAATTCGTCCGTTTAATCGTTTCAGTGTTGATGCTTGGTATATGAAACGGCTTGAAGCGGTGGCGGCTGAACATGGTTTTAGTCTACACGTACCAGTGCGCGAACTAAGCGACGATGTGCGGAAATTATTGATGTATGGTACAGGCGAGCAAAAATATCGTGTTGAGCTAGGTAATGGCCGGCACTACGATTCAACCTTTGAAGGGATTATTCCAAATCTCGAGCGTCGTCACCGCGAAACCGATAGCGACTTCATGCGCAAAGATATTGAGCGATTTATGCGTGAACGCAAATGCACGGCCTGCAAAGGCGCTCGCCTTAAACCGGTAGTCTTAGCGGTGACGGTTGCCGGCTTGTCGATTATGGATATTTGTAATCTAGATGTCGAGAACGCCTTAGATGTCTTTAGTCAGCTGAAATTTGATGATAACGAAATGAAGATCGTCAAGCTAGTGATTAAAGAGATTAACGCTCGTCTGGGATTTATGAATAACGTAGGGTTGAATTATCTAGAACTGGGGCGAGCTGCTAACACTCTGAGCGGCGGTGAGGCACAACGGATTCGTCTAGCGACACAGATTGGCTCTGGGCTGCAAGGGGTGCTATATGTGTTAGACGAGCCGTCAATTGGCTTGCATCAGCGCGACAACGATCGATTAATTAAAACGCTCAAGCATTTGCGCGATCTGGGCAATACCGTATTGGTGGTCGAACATGATGAAGAGACGATCGCTGCAGCTGATTTTTTGGTGGATGTGGGTCCAGGTGCTGGCGTGCATGGCGGCGAGATTGTAGCTGCCGGCACGCCAGCCGAGGTGGCGCAGAATCCGGCCAGTATTACCGGACGATATTTATCTGGAGCAGAAAAAATATCGGTGCCTAAGAAACGTCGTGCGGTCGAGAAAGATCGCAAACTTGTCGTTCGCGGTGCTAAGGAGAATAATCTCAAAAATATTGATGTCGAGTTTCCGTTGGGTGTAATGACACTAGTGACTGGCGTTAGCGGTAGCGGCAAATCGACACTAGTTAATGACATTGTAGCCAATGAATTGACGGCGCGTCTGCATCGAGCGCAGACTGTGCCTGGCGATCATGATAGGATTGACGGCGTCAAGCAATTAGATAAAGCTATCGTCATTGATCAGTCGGCGATAGGCCGCACGCCGCGTTCTAATCCAGCAACTTATACGGGCGTGTTTACGCAGATTCGCGAATTGTTTGCTAATACTTCTGAGGCTAATATTCGCGGTTACAAAGCGGGGCGTTTTAGCTTCAATGTCAAGGGTGGCCGCTGCGAGAATTGTCAAGGCGACGGTGTGATAAAGATTGAAATGCATTTCTTGCCGGATGTCTATATACAATGTCCAGAATGCCACGGTAAGCGTTACAACCGCGAAGCGCTAGAGATTAAATATAAAGGTAAAACTATTAGCGATATCCTAGAAATGACGGTCGAGCAAGCCTGCGAGTTCTTTACTAATATTCCAGCAATCTCCCGCAAGCTCGAGACAATTAACGAAGTTGGCCTGGGTTATGTGAAGCTTGGGCAGCCAGCGACGACGTTCTCTGGCGGCGAGGCGCAGCGCATTAAATTGGCAGCAGAGCTATCACGTCGTTCGACTGGTAAAACACTTTATATACTCGACGAGCCAACAACTGGCTTGCACACTGCTGATGTGCGTAAATTGCTCGAGATTTTACAAAAATTAGTCGATGGTGGCAACAGTATGATAATCATTGAGCATAATCTGGAAGTCATTAAATGCGCTGATTGGATTATTGATATGGGTCCAGAGGGTGGACAGGGTGGTGGCAGAGTGGTTGCTGCTGGCACGCCAGAAGACGTCGCAAACAATCCAGAAAGTCAAACTGGGAAATACTTACAGAAGCTGTTATAAACGATAATCTTTACAAAGACTAAAAGCCCAATCTCAGACGAAAGATTTGGTGCGGATTTGCGTTATCTTTTCCGTTTGGACGTCTTGGTTTTTGAGAATAAAACTTGGAACTGTTTTTTGAGAGCCGCGCGGTTTGATGGTTTCTTGAGCGCGTGAATAATCATCGGCGAGACAGAGAGGAATACGATTATAAGCGCAGCAACCTCGATGTTAACGCCTGCTTTGGTAAGTAATTCACCGGCGTAATAACCTAGATAAACGAACAGTGATGACCACAAGAATCCGCCGATAATGTTAAAAACCAAAAATGTTTTGTAATGCATTTTGCTGGCGCCAGCAACGATTGGCGCAAAAGTTCGGACGATTGGCGCAAAACGAGCCAACACGATAGTAATTGAACCGTGCTTGTCGTAGAATTTTTCAGTTTGCTCTAAATATTTTTTCTTGAAAAAACGCGAATTTTCTTTTTCAAATAATTTGCGGCCGACCTTATGTCCAAAGCTATAGCCAACACTATCGCCTAACACGGCTGCCAAAAATATCAGGATAGCGAATAGATGAATATCAATTGGCAAAATATGCTGTTGTACCATGTAAGCTGCCGTAAATAGCAAGCTGTCGCCTGGAAATATAAAGCCGATTAATAAACCTGACTCAGCGAAAACTACCAATAAGATAATTGGCACGCCGAGATGAATAATCAAATTAATAAAGGCTTCCATGCTAGAGCTGATTATAGCACAAATTTCTAGCACCAGCTAATGGAATAGGTTTGGGTCTAAAAATTTATTGTCGAAACGGATCGGAGATATCGTGAATTACCAGCTTGGTTAGAATCATTATCATAAACATGTTATAATAGAGAAGTAATAGTAACCCTCCGGAAAGGTATCTAACGAAAGGAAGAGAGAAATGGGAGAAAAAATTACTCTGAAGATTGCTAAGCGCGAAGTGCTTGGCAAAAAAGTTAAGACGCTACGTCGCCAAGGAATTACGCCAGGCGTAGTCTACGGTGCGGGTATGGAAGCGGTGCCGATTCAGGCTGAAGCTGGCGAAGTGCTGCGCGTCTATAAGCTAGCTGGCAAGCATACGCCCGTCCAGTTGCTAGGCAGCGAGCGGCGCATAGCGATGATTAAGGATGTTGAATCATATCCGACTAGGTCAAATGCTCTTCGTCATATTTCTTTTCATGCAGTCCGTGCTGATGAGCCAGTAATTGCCGAAGTGCCGATTCGTTTGAGTGGTACAGGAGAATCTGAGGCGGAGCGTGCCGGCTTGGTAGTGTTGCAAGCACTTGAGAAGGTCAAGGTCAAGGCCTTGCCGATGGATCTGCCAGAAGCATTGGAAGCGCCGACGGATGGTCTTGTTAAAGAAGGCGACCGGGTGACCGTGGGCGATATTGTTTTGCCAGTTGGTGTTGAGTTGGTCGATAGCGACGATGGCCGCGAAGGCACGGCTGACGACGATATTACGGTCAAAGATTTGGTTGTGGCAAACGTCTATGAGCCGAGCGCTCTAGCAGCCGCCAACGATGCCGCGGCCGGTGAAGCTGAGTCCGCCGATGCCGAGCAAGTAGAAGTTACGGGAGAAGCTGAAAAGACTGAAAAGACTGAAGCGTCGGAATAGTCTGGTCTTAGGTTATCAAAAAACACCGTCATGATTTGGCGGTGTTTTTCTATTGTTGTTACAGTCGGAAATGCTAGAAATTACTCCTCGATGAATCCGCCTGATTGCCGTGCCCACAACTTAGCGTAAACGCCGCGTTTTTTGGCGAGCAATTGATCGTGCGAACCGTCTTCGACAATGCGTCCGTTTTCCAGGACGATGATACGATCGAGCTTAGCGATGGTCGATAAACGGTGGGCGATGACAATTGACGTTCGGTTTTTCATCAATGTTTCCAGCGACTTTTGAATTAGTGCTTCTGATTCTGAGTCTAATGCCGATGTTGCCTCGTCAAGTACTAGAATCGGCGCATCTTTCAAAATTGCTCTGGCAATAGCGATACGCTGCCGCTGTCCGCCCGAAAGTTTGACACCGCGTTCACCGACTAGCGTGTCAAAACCGTCTTGCAGTTTGACGATGAAATCATAGGCGCCAGCCTTCTTAGCAGCTTTTTCAATTTCGGCATCAGTCGCGTCAGGTCGGCTGTAGGCGATATTCTCGCGGACGGAGCGGTGAAATAGCAGCGGCTCTTGCGGCACATAGGCGATTTGCTGGCGCAGACTTGCCTGGGTAACTTCAGCAATATCTTGCGAGTCGATTGTGATCTTGCCCGAGTCAATATCGGCAAATCGTAGCAATAATTTGGTGAGGGTAGTTTTGCCAGACCCGCTTGATCCGACCAAACCAATTTTTTCACCTGGCTGAATATTGAGCGAGAAATCATGAAACAAGGTATCGCCTTGGCCTTCGTCGTGCGTAAAGGTTACGTTGTCCATGACAATGCCGCCGCGTTTAATTTTTAGTTTTTTGTCGCTGCGATCAACTAGCGTCGTTGGTGTTTTAAGGATTCCTACCATATCGTGAGCATCGCCAATAATACGATTGTAGCTGCGCATGATGCCATTCATGTTCCACAACTCGTGCGCCACGCTGCCTGTATACGTTATGATTAAGTAAACTGATGCTACTGATACTAAATTGTGCTGAGCGGCGTATACCGCAAAAGCAATTGCGCCAATTTTGATAATCGTGTTGATGGTCGAATAAACGGTACTAACTTTCAGGAAACCGCGCATCGTGTCCAAGCTAGCGCTGCGCCATGAACTGACCGTTTTTGAAAAGCGCTTTTGCTCTAGCGATTCAGCGCCAGACGATTTAACCGCCAGAATATTTGAAACCATGTCGGCTAATTGGCCACTAACTTTATTGCTGGCTTTAGCCTCTTTTTCGCTCAATTTGGCCATTGGCCTAGAGCCAAAATAGACGGCAATACTAAAAATAATTGAAAAGATAAACAGGAATAAAGCATACTGCCAAATTAATGTCGATAAAATGATTATTGATCCAGCTAAGGAAATAACTAACGGCAAAATCGACCAAAAAATTGTATCCCAAAAACGTTCGACTGCACCGTTTAGTTTGTTAGTTTGGCTGACGAGCGAACCGCCAAATTTATTAGCATGGAAAAACATTGTTTGATTGGTCAATTTACTAAAGCAGCGCGAGTGTAGATCGCGTTGCAATGCAGTCTCGAACGTCCAAACTAGATACAGTACCAAGCGCCAGCCAATCACCGTTGAACATAGTTCGCTAACGCCATACAGAACAATTAGCGTCCATAAATTATTAGCGGTTTGCAGCTGGTTGTGCTGGATAATATTAAGCAGCTCTGCGATAACAAGCGGACCGACAAAAATAGAAATAACAATCGTAGTAATTGTAAAAAATATCGCCAGATTTCTGCGGCGTCTGTAGGGTACAGATACTTGCCAGAATAGGCGTAAAATTTCTTTATCGTTAATTTTATTTTTCAAAAGCATCTCCTCTCTTGTGCAATTTATATTGTGAGCAGTTCGATTGTTGATAAGGCAATTCAAACGCGAGATTTAGAGGAACTCTTTTGGTTTGAGTTCATAGATTAACCAATTATAAGGTATAATCTTGTTATGAGTCAAGAACGAACAGTTTCGTATGTTTTAATAACAGGCACTACGAGCGGCTTGGGTAGAGAATTTGCTCGTATATTTGCGCAAAATGGTTATAATATCGTTGCTGTTGCGCGTAACGAAGTTCTATTGCAACAGCAAAAACAGGAGTTAGAACGCCAGTTTGGCGTTGAAATGGTCTACATAGTTAAAGATTTGAGTGCTGAGAATAGCGCTCAAGAAGTTTATGACGAGATTAAACATAAAGGCATTAATATAGATATCTTAATTAACAATGCTGGGTTTGGTTCGTTTGGTCGCTATATTGATGTCGATTGGCAGCGCCAGAAAGGGCTCGCTAGCGTTAATATGCTGGCCGTGATGCAGTTATCATATCTATTTGGTAAAGATATGGATCGTCGTGGTGAGGGTAAGATTGTTAATATTGCATCGATTGCCTCGTTTCAAGCTGGGCCGTACATGGCGATGTATTATGCGTCGAAAGCTTTTGTCCGCTCATTTTCTGAAGCTTTGCATGAAGAAATGAAAAGTTCTGGCGTGTCGGTGACGGCGATTTGTCCGGGTCCGGTAGCAACTAATTTTGAGAAAAACGCTCAAATGATAAACTCAGCAATGTTCACTAGGCTTAGAGTTTATACACCAGAAGTAGTTGCCGCGAAAAGCTATCGCGCTATTATGAATAACAAAGCAGTGTATGTAGTTGGTTGGCCGAATAAACTTCTGGTGTTTTTGACGCGATTTTGTAGCTTGAAGTTTAGCAGAGCTCTCGCTAGCAAAATTAATTTAGGCAGCGGGCGAAAATAGCCTGTTCTGACCAGTAATTTAATTGTTGAAAATCATGACCGAGAAGTGTAGCGCGGTAAGTTTTGTAAAAAGCATTGTATTTTTATTGTAAATCATTTACAATAAAAATATGACACAAATAGTTAGTCGAAGAATCACGAAATATACTGATAGTATACTATCGATTTTATGCCAGTTGCAGCATGCTACTAATGCCGAGATTGCTAGCCGGTTGCGAGAGTCGTATTCAAATGTTAGCGATACTACGGTACATCGTATTACGCAACGTCTGCAGGGTGATGGCGTTATTGGACTGGCACCCGCGTCAAAACAGGGCTGTTTGCGGTACGACTTTTCACCGGAATCACACGATCATTTTATATGCAGCGAGTGCGATAGTTTACGGGATATCAAAGTTCCTGATTCAGTGCGTTGCCAGATCGAGTGCCAGCTTGACGGCTGCTGTTTCGACGGTCCTTTAGTCATTACTGGAGTATGTCAACAATGCAAAAATAGAAGGAGGAATTATGGCATTAATTAGTATTACAACTAAACAAGAGTTTGAAGAAAAAGTGCTAAAAAGCAAGCGTCCGGTCTTGGTTGATTTTTGGGCGCCATGGTGTCCGCCGTGTCGAGCGATGGCACCAATATTGCAGCAGATCGCTGACGAGACAGATTTTGATGTCGTCAAAATTGACACTGATGCTAGTAATGACAACAAAGAACTGGCTATACACTACCGCGTGCAGGGCATCCCAAATATGAAGATTTTTGCTGCTGGCGAGGAGGTTGCTGAGCTGATCGGTATGAAACCAAAACAGACGCTAATTGATGCGTTGGAAAAAGCTAGAGAAACTATTAATTAATATGTCATCACGGAGTAATTATCAAAAGCTTTTCGTGCGAAGATCGCTAAGATATTTACCGCACCATACCCTAATGTTAATTATTTACAAAAGTAAGTTGCTTCGTTTTGAAAAGGCTTTAGATACCATCGCTAAAAGGAGAATAATTAATGTAAATGATTCACTTTCATTTGATAATTCTGAGATAAGAGAATATCAAAAACTAACGAAAGATACTCAACTTTGGCATGGTACTGGTCGTTGGCAGCACGGTAAGGACGGTATCGTTGATGTAATGAAAAGTTTTTGCGATATTGCTGGCCTCAAGCCATCCCGCGATGTGTATGCAGTTTTTGGCGGCAGTGATCGGCATATCGTACATTCGATTTCATTATGCCGGAGTCGAATGGTGGCGCGATCATACGCTGACATGCATGGTCTTGGCTGGAAAGAGAAAAATCGCTATGGCGACGCTCTGACTTGGACATCGTATTACTACAGCTTGTTTTATGCGCGGCTATTTACGGTCAATTGGGTCAAAATGTTGCGCCGTTGGAAAACTTGGCGTACATTGTCGCATGATGAAAATGGCGATAATACTTGGGGAAAGAAAGTGAATAAGCAGGCACGCGATGTGTGGGATGTCTTCTGTCTGGGTAGTGATATTTCGGGTAATTATCCAATTTTAATTGGTGTTAGGAGTCTTGATTCGCAATTAAAACTAGAAAAACCAATGAGTCATTACGAAGTACGCGCTGATAAACGAATAGGCGTTGCAAATATTTCACACATAGAAGTTCCTCGCGATAAGCAGGACGAAATGCGAGAATTATTGCTTTCATACGGTATCGACATACCAGTGACGAGCATTGAATTAGGCGAATATGTCAGTATGCAGAAGCGTTTTACTGAATTGCTTGGTTGGTAGAGAAAAGAGATTAGGCTAAAGCTGACGAAGTGGATGTGATAAGATTATTATTAATAATATATGAAGTCACATACTAAACCGCTTTTATACGACCAAATCGCGACCGATCCAATGAGTGATGATTTTGCTAATAGAGGTTGGTTGCCTGTGTATTCTGCTTCGTCAAGCTCGCGAATTGTACTGGTCGGGCAGGCGCCAGGTCGAATTGCCCAGCAGACGCTAAAGCCGTGGAATGATGCTAGCGGTCGCTTACTTCGGCGATGGCTGAACGTAACGGACGAGCAGTTTTACAATCCCGATCTCTTTGCGTTGATGCCGATAGATTTTTATTATCCAGGCAGAGGTACACATGGCGATCTGCCGCCGCGCTTGGATTTTGCTAAGAAATGGCACCCGCGCTTATTGGCACAGATGCCAAATGTACATCTGACAATTTTGGTTGGTTCGTATGCGCAAAAATATTATCTTGACCGCCGCGCCAAGCAGAATTTGACAGCAACTGTGGCGGACTTTAATGCTTTTTTGCCAGATTATTTTCCATTAGTTCATCCATCTCCGCTCAATATTGGCTGGCGCAAACGCAACCCATGGTTTGAATCGGACGTTATTCCAGTTCTACAAACGATAGTTAAGGAGGTGCTGTCATGACAGTTTATAAAATTAAACGAATTTACGAATCGCCAGAATCGGACGATGGCTACCGCGTGCTAGTTGATCGATTATGGCCGCGCGGTATAAGTAAAGAACGAGCGGCGCTAGACGAGTGGGCTAAAGAAATCGCGCCAACCAATGAGCTGCGCCAATGGTTTAATCATGACCCAGAAAAATTTACAGAATTTTCAGAACGTTACAGAAAAGAGTTAGATGAAAATCCTGCCGCTATCAAGGCGAGAAATGACTGGCCTAATCATCCAATCGTTACGCTATTGTATAGCGCTAAGGATGCGGAGTTTAACCAGGCGGTAGTACTTAAGCAATGGTTAGAATAAATAGCGCTCTTCAAAAATACTCATTTTTGACGTAAAATATAATTAATGATACGATTCCGCAACACTCTGACGCGTCGGTTTGATGATTTTACTCCGCTATCGTCTGATAGAGTGACTTTATATACTTGCGGACCGACTGTCTACGATGATTTACATGTCGGTAACTGGGCAGCCTACGTCTATTGGGATACGCTAGTTCGGACATTGCAAATTGACGGCTATACGGTTGATCGCGTGATGAATATAACCGATGTTGGGCATTTGGTTAGTGATGCAGACGAAGGTGAGGATAAGCTTGAAAAGGGCGCTCGCCGTGATGGAAAAACTGCTTGGGAAATCGCTGAATACTACACGCAACATTTTCTTGACGGCATGAAAGCGCTCAATCTTATTCCACCGACGCATATAGCCAAAGCGACTGACTACATTTCGCAGCAGATTTCTTTGCTGCGGGCTCTTAAACAGCGCGGCTGCACCTATCAAACCAGTGACGGTATTTATTTTGATACTAGTACTTTTCCGCGTTACGCCGACTTTGCGCAGCTTGATTTGAGCGCCCAAAAAGCTGGCGCTCGCGTCGATGCTAATAGTGAGAAGCGTCAACCGTGGGATTTCGCGCTCTGGAAATTTACCGAGAAAGGCAAAGTGCGCGATATGGAGTGGGAGACGCCTGCTGATTTGCTAGATACGCCACCAGAAGATAACAAGCCAGTCATGGGCTTTCCTGGTTGGCACTTGGAATGCTCGGCTATCGCCATGAGCTTGCTCGGCAAGACAATCGATATTCATACTGGCGGAATTGATCACATCCCGGTGCATCACACTAACGAAATCGCCCAGAGTGAAGCGGCAACTGGCCAAAGGTTTGCGAACTTTTGGCTGCACTGCAACCACCTGAAGATTAATGGCGGCAAAATCAGCAAATCCCTCGGTAATGGCTACACGCTTGGTGATCTAAAGCGGCATGGTTTCTCAGCGATGGATTTGCGAATGTTTATTTTGCAGGGACATTATTCTAATGAAGGTAATTTTTCATTCGAGAATTTGCAGGCAGCGCACAACCGGCTGCAACATTGGCGCGACGTGGCTTGCTTGCGACATCAAGTTCACGATCGCTTACATAGCGATACCGAGAACAACGATTTACGACATGATTTCTCGCCAAGCGCGGCTATTGGCGCTGTCAAAGAAGCGTTAAACGATAACTTAGAAACGCCACGGGCGCTAGCTATTGTCGATAAAGCCTTAACTGAACTCGACAAAAAACCACCGCAGAAAGTCTATCGAGCTGGATTAATCGAATTTTTAGAGTTTGTTGATGCGGCATTGGGGCTTGAGCTGTTGGACTCAACTCCCGATATTGATGATGAATGTAAGCGGCTATTGGTAGAACGCCGCCGTGCTCGCGATAACAAGAATTGGGTAAATTCCGATGAATTACGCGATGAGCTGCTCAATGAATACGGTGTAGTTGTCAAAGATACTGCACATGATACTTTATGGGCGTATGCTGACGAAAAACCAGAGTAGACTCAAGTGTTTAAAAGATTCTTTTTGAATGGCGTGAGCTGGCTAGGCCAATCCTTTACTAGGCTTCAGCTTCTGATTTAGCTGCCTCTGGTTTACTTTTTTCGCGGCGAACACGCTTGAGCAGGCGAGCAAGCTTTGTTGGTTTGGCAGTTGGTTCTTCGCGGCGTTCGACCTTGATATATTCAGTAGCGAGCACTTTGGCACAGCCAGCTATCGGTATCGAGATAATACCGCCAACCATACCGAACATGTACAGTCCTATAGTTACCGCCATCAAAACCATTAGCGGCGAAAGTTCAATACGCTTGGATTGAATGGTTGGCGAAATTACATTATTCTCAATCTGCTGATAAATGATGAAGTAAATACCAAAAGCTATCGCTGCTGGCATACTGTTAATTGCCAGTAATGCAAAGACGATAATGCCGCCAATTCCTGCGCCGAACATTGGGATCAGCGACAAGATGAACATGATAGCAATCGTTGGCAAAGCAATGTTTGCTGGTACTGCTGGAAAAATTTGACTCAAGATAAATACTGTTAAGCCGGCAAAAGCACCATCTAAACCCGAAACGATCAATTGTCCGCTCACATATCCAGAGATTACTGCATTCATTCGCCGAAAGATGATCCGATGGTGCTGCATTCGCTTGTCGTTGCTATATAATCCCCAGAAGTATCGCGACCAGCGCGGCCCTTCGACTAGCATTAGGAATGTTAGAACTAGCGCTAGCGAAGCCTCGGTGATTAGCGACATTGTTGTTCCGACGCCGCTGAGAAAGTTCTGTCCAAAGTTTGCCAGCCACGACGTTGCATTTCCTTGTATTGAAACAACCATTTGATCAATCTGCGATTCTAAATGATAACGCGATACTATAGCACCAAAGCCCTTCCATTGCGCCGACATTGTTCGTATCGTATCGGGCAGAGTTTGTAAAAAGCTAATTGTTTGCTGAACTATTGGCGGCACTGCCAAAAACAGAATTGCCGCTAGTATTGCTACAATAACGATAAAAGCGATAGCTGTACTGAGGGTTCGGCTGCGGTTGGGCAGTTTATTAGCCAACCAGCTGACTGGCCCATTGAGAGCTAGTGCTAAGAATGCTGCCGCTCCAATAATTACTAACGCTGTACGAGCATTCCAAATTAATAAGCCTGCTAACCCAAAGCCGATTACTACCAGCCAAAAACGTACGAATGTTATAGTGTCTATCTCGATTTTAACCTTCATATTTTCAGTATAGCGCTTTATTGTTAAAAACTAAAATTTGCTATAATGTGCTTATGGCTTTTTACGATAAAACCATTAAAGAAACACTAGTTGAGCTTGAATCAACCACCAAAGGGTTATCCGATATCGAGAGCGATGAACGGTTACGCCATTACGGCTTAAACACGATTAAGGTTAAGTCTGACCCGCTTTGGCGTAAAATTGTTGAGCCGTTCAAGTCGGTTTTTATGGCAGTGCTGATAGTGGCGGCAATTGTTAGTTTGTGGCACAAGTCGTATTTTGATGCTGGGTTGATTATTTTTATCATGGCGGTGAACGCAATTATTTATTATGTGCAACGGTTTTCGACTGAGCGGATTTTGCGATCGCTGCAAAAACAGTCTGTGGCTGAAGTCGAGGTATTGCGAAAAGGGCGGCGTGAGATGATTGCTGCGACACTGTTAGTTCCAGGCGACGTGATAATCCTTGATGAGGGCGATAAAATTCCTGCTGATGCCCGCATGCTAGAGGCGCGCTCTTTTCGTGTTGATGAATCGCAATTAACTGGCGAATCGCTACCAATCGAAAAAACTTGCACTGTCCTGCCGAGCGACCGCGAAATTTACGAACAATCCAACATGGTTTTTCAAGGTTCATTTGTCGTTGGCGGTACTGCCATGGCGATAGTAACCGCTACTGCTAACGATACCGAGTTTGGTCGTTTGAGCGATTTATCGTCTGGTGACCATAATGTCAATCCTGTACAGCAGAAAATCGATAGGCTTATCACGCGTATAGTGGCTGTTATCTTGGGCATTGCTTTATTTGCTTTTTGGTTGGCGCTAGCTCGCGGTGTTGAGTGGAGCGAAGCTTTGCGCTTTGTGATTGCTCTCAGTGTTAGTGCAGTACCCGAGAACTTACCAATTGCTATATCAGTCATTTTGGTATTAGCAATGCGCCGGATGGCTCGCCGCAAAGCATTGGTACGAACTATGGGTTCGATCGAGTCAATCGGTGCTATCACGACTATCGCTACTGATAAAACCGGCACGCTAACACGCAACAAATTATCTGTTCAAGAAATTTGGCACCCGCGCCACAACGAAAAACGCGTTTTGCAGACACTCGCTGCTAGCACGCTGCTAGGCCAGAGAAAAACTGCCGATCCACTTGATAAAGCTTTTGCTTCGTTTATTAATTCGTCCGAAACGGCTCCCAAACTTGGCCAGCCTTTGCGGGAATTTACATTTGAGCATTCAATGGCAATGAGCGGCAATTTGCGACATGATGGCGCTAAGTATGCTCTAGCTGTCAAAGGTGCGCCAGAGAAAATCGTTGACCATTGCGATATCACCGAAGGCGAACGCGAGAAAGCTTTAGTTGAATTACATCATCTGACTGGACTTGGTTTCCGGGTAATTGCGCTAGCGCATGCGTCGCTCAGTAAACCAATTGATTCGCTTGAAAACATTCCGGATAATACGCCGCTGGTTTTTGATGGTTTTGTCGGCGTGGCAGATACACTGCGACCAGAAGCCAAAGGCGCCATTGCTCGCGCGCAAGCCGCTGGCATCAGCGTGCGTATGGTCACTGGCGACCACTTCGAGACAGCTTATCATATCGGTAAGCAGCTTGGCCTAGTCGAGCATCGCAACCAAGTCTTTGATAGCCGGCAGATTATTACATTGTCTGACGACGAACTAGCTGAAAGGCTGCGTACTATCCGTGTTTGCGCGCGCGTTTTGCCCGAGCATAAGCATCGCATCCTTGAAGTGCTTAAGCGCGATAATATCACTGCCATGACTGGCGACGGCGTCAACGACATTCCAGCGCTGACTAATTCTCATGTCGGTGTCGCTATGGGGGCGGGGGCGCAAATCGCCAAGGATGCGGGCGATATTATCTTGCTTGATAATAACTTTCGCTCAATCGTTTCGGCTATTCACGAGGGTAGAACTGTTTACGCCAATATCAAGCGCATGGTAACGTATCTGTTAGCGACTAATCTCGGCGAGGTTATCGTGTCGCTGGGCGCGTTGATCTCCGGTTTACCGCTGCCGCTGGCGCCTGTACAGATTTTATGGGTTAATTTAGTCACTGATAGCGCTATGGTAATTCCGATTGGACTGGAGCCGGGCGAGACTCGGAATATGCTAGAGAAGCCAAAACGCGCTAACGCGCCGTTACTCAGTAAATTTATGACTTCACGAATATTGTTGATTGCTATAATTATGTCATCAATGACGCTGGGATTTTATATTTATTTCAATCAACGCTTTGGTGCTGACTATGCTCAGACGATTGCTTTTTGTTCGCTGGTAACCGCACAGTGGGCTAGCGCTATCGAGGCGCGCAGTGATTACGAATCATTGATCGGTCGTCTACGCAAGCGGAACGCACCGTTCATTGTTGGACTAATCATCGCTGTCACGCTGCAGATTGCCGCCCTGGCTACGCCGCTTGGACGGTTGCTGCATATTACGCCAGTAGACAACACGCATCTTCTCTTAGTGACTGTCTCTGCTCTCATTATACCTATCGTCTTGATTGAACTGCACAAATGGGTAGGGCGAAAGTTCTTTGGTAAGCGACCGAATCTTCAGCGAATTACCAAGCGTCTTAAACGGCCGCTCAAGAAAAATAAAAAGTTTGCTAATTAATTCCGGCGTTTGATATGTCCACGCAATAGTTCTAAATCAGCTAAATCTTTACGACGAGCCATCTTTCGTTTGGCAGCGATCAGCCGGTCGGTCGAGACCACGGGTATCCCATCGATGGTTTGCATACCTCGCTGTAATGCTGTCAAGGAATTACCCATCCAACTTTTTAGCAGATTGTATTGTTCATGTACCAAAATTCGCTTGCCGCTAGTTAGTGTCACCTCGCGCCAATGTTTCTTGCGTGCAAAACGGTCATAAACTTCGCGCGATACTACTAAATCAACATTAGGTGTATCGCGCAAATGCATCATATCAAGCACGGCGCCGCCGACCACGATATACGAATCGCTAGCGATTTTAAGGTCTCTGATCATTTCAATTGCCGAAGCCTGTTTCTGATGCGCCAATGCCAGAGACAATGTTGTGTAAATGTTGCGGCTACCAATTATATCGGTAATGCCATAGATATCAAACTGGCTGCGCAATCCCGGTGATACGTGCGCAAAAGCAATCGCGATACCATCTTCGCCAAGCTCGCGGTACAAACGTTTGAGCGCTTCAACCGCTGTATAGTCGATATCATCAATCGCTCCGGCATCAATCACCACGTATGTTACTGGATGTTTAGCGCGATGAATAGCTCGCCGTAACCGTTCAGCGAAATAATTAATATTCTCGAAAAAAAGCGATTCGCCGAATGCATAAACTAATGTATCTTTTGGCAAAGAGCCTATCTTATCTTTTACCCGATCAGCCGCCCATGATGACAGCTCACCATCGCGCAGCAGCACAGCGTCATCAGGGTGGTACTGCCGACGCAATCGCTCCATCAGCGAGGCTGCTACCGCTACCAAAATACCTAACTGTACGCCGAATAGTACCGTACAAGCTAGAGCAACTAGCGCGATCATAAACTCCTCATGATGGACAGCCCACAAATAGTGCAATTCACGAAAACGAATCAAGCGTAAACCTGCCGTACAAACTATCGCTGCTAGTGCTGCTAGCGGCACGTAGTGTAACAAAGTACCGCCAAAAACGATCAACGCCATCATTGCTAAGCTGGCAACAATACCGCTCAATTGCGAACGCATGCCTAGCGAGTCGGCTAACTGGCTGCGTGGCGGCGAGGCACTAACGGTATAGCCGCGGAATAGAGCTGAAGCAACATTAGCTATTCCAAGGGCTGCCGTATCTTGGTTGGTCTGGATTTTATCGTCATGTTCGCTACCAATGGAACGCGCCGTCATGGAACTCTGGACTAGTACTACGAGCGCAATTGATAATACGGTTGGCATAATTGTATTTAGCATCTCGAGCGACACCGTGGGCACTATTAAGTTTGGCATATTGCTTGGTAGCGAACCTAAAAACTCTACGCCGTACGCATCGACGTGAAATACTATTGCAAATACTACAGCCATAGCGATACCGATTAGTTCGCTCGGTATTCGCGATGATCGCCAAAACAACACTACACCTAGCACCAAGAGCGCTAGCGTAGCGGTCATCCAGTTGATTGAACCAGCTTGCGCGGTAATTGACGCTAAATGACTCCAGAAACCGCCTGATGCTTTCAAGCCTAGTAGAGCTGGTATCTGTGTAACAATTAGTTGTACTCCTACGCCTGCCATGAAACCAATCATCACTGGCCGCGACACCAGATCTGCCAAAAAGCCAAATTTGAATAGCCCCAGCAATAGTAGTAGAATGCCTGATAGTAACGTCATCGCTGCGATCACATTAACATATTCTGGCGTACCTGTTTGCGCCACTAACACTGCACCTGACGCTAGTAGAATGGTCGTCGCTGAATCTGCGCCAACCACCAATCGATGTGAGTATCCCAACAACCCAAATACTAGCGCGCCAATAATTGTCGTATATAAGCCAGTCTCGGGCGGCAGTCCGACGATTACCGAAAAAGCCAACGCATTGGGAACATTCACGACGGCTATCAACAACGCGGTTATGATATCATGCCGCAAATAAGATTTCTTGTACCGCAATATGCTCGGCAGAGACACTTTTCGCATATTTATTATACTAATGGTATTTGGGGGTGGCGTCAATAAAACAAAGCAAACTATGAATTTGCTAAATGTTGATACGATTCATAAAAATAAACCGCTTAGATTATCCAGATCTGAGCGGTTTCGGTGGTTTTTAATTTGTGTAATTTAGCCACAAATCTTGAACGAAATTTGAACCTAGTTCAAGAACTATGTTTGAAACAACTTCGCCCGCTGGCGCTGCCAGCGATGCAAACCAATCCCCATTTTCTGTAGTATTATTGAGATTTCGGCGGTGTGATTTTTAGAAAATTATATTTGGTTTGATTTGTTTACTGTCTTGTTAAAGCAAGCCAGACGTAGCCGCGCTCAGCAAAGCCGAGTTGAGCGCTTTAGCGTCCGAAATCTCTACTTTGTCAGTCGTAGTTCCTTTGGAAGCAGACTGTCTACTTGCTTGTCAGACCAAACATTTTCATCATCCTCAGTCAATTTTAGGCTCTTCATTGCTTTTTGATAATCTTTGATAGACGTTTGCAGGGAAAGGTCTGCTATCATCTGGTATTCACGCAGTAGCTCGTCGCGCTTACGCTCAATTTCGTCTTTGCTAATAGTTCCTTTCATCAAATCGGCGACGAGCGGCTTGTATCTGTCGCGTAGCGACATATATTTCAAAGCGGAATTTTTGTGGGCAGTTGTATCCGACTCAGTAACGAACGTAAGGTGACTGATTAGTAGCACTATCTCCGCTGCTGTCAGCCCGGCGCCAATGTAACCAAGTATCGGATTATTAACCCACATCGCCTGAACGACAAAAATAGTCAAGACGAGTGCAATGACAACGATATTCAGGATTTTGAAAATAGTAATTCGACGACTCTTACGCTCGACGGCCATTTCGTGAGTCTTATGCGATAGTACAGTATTCGCAAAGCACTGGCGGACTATCGCAAGGTTTTCTCGATCAACTTTAGTTTTCACGTTCTTCCTCGCTAATCGGCACAAACTGCATGGCTCGTGCTACGCATACGCCATTCAAGATAGCATAACATTCGGCGTAGTGCGTACCGATATATTTCGATGACTCGTTATGTGTCAAGCCACCCTTTGTAATTTTGCCGCGCAAATCATTCGCGATACGGGCGGCAGCGCCAAAGTTGCGTATTTTCCATAACATTTGGCTACCCTGTGGTGCACCGTTTACAGTAAATGTAATACTAAGATGTTTTGGTATCTTAAGATATTTATTTATAAACTCCTGTAATGGGCGAGTAATGAACCCTTTACCAGAAATAGTGGCCGAGATGCTCAGCTGGTTAGCAGGGTCTATTCTGACCGGGTACAAATCTTCTATAAACTCTTCATTCTCATGTGTATCGATGGCCATAAGTTGGCGAACTTTCATCAAGTTTTTGTCGTAAGCTGGAAATACTCTATTGCCAAATACCTTGCGCCACTCATTACAGGCGTCTGCGAACTTCTCATTCTCTTCATACTCAATCGCTTTCGCTGATCTGCTTAGCGCTGTCTGAATCTGGGAAACGTCTTTGTCGGACGCGGTTGCGAACCAGCCAAAGAATGAATGGATAATCATGGCCCAGGTTTTGCCCGATACATCGTAGGTCTCAAGAAAGCTAAGACAAGCTTGCTCAACTTCAAACGATTTGATTGATAGCGATTTAGTTTCTATGCGCCACCGCTTAATAATTTTGATGAGCTTTCGAGCTTTTCCTCCGGTGTTAGTATTTGCGTCGCTCACCGCATCCAGGTCGGCTCGCGCATCGAATGATTCCCAGCTTCCGCCATCTTCGCTATTAGGTATCATGAACACATCACCAACATCGAAAGCTGGTAGAAGCTCTACATTGTGCTTGCCGTCAGAGAACTTGATTAGTACGACCTTGCCCCATGCAGAGATTTTTTCGGTTGTGGTGTATTTCTTGCTAAGTCTTGTCCTGATATCTTGCAAAAGTGCTGAAGGTCCGTTGCCAGAATAGTTATAATACTGGTCAAAAGTCTCTGCTGGAATCTTGAATAACAAGTCAACATCTGTGGGCGGACGTATGTTCGTCTTTTTGCCATACGAGCCAATTAATAGTTTTGTACTACCAGTGTATTTTGTGTCGTAAAACTGGTCATGTAGATATTCGGCTACCCCCGTGGATTTTATACTGGCGTCTTTTTTCTGGTTTTTAGTCAATTTGAGACGGCGTAACATCTCCTCAAAATGCTCGTTCATTTTATTCTTCCCTCACTTTGGTTAAACGGCTTATGTATATTACTTTGGAAAACTTATTGTTTAGGTTTTCTTTAGGTATTATAATGGAAATATGAAACAGATGTCAACAAAGCCGTCTAAGCGTCAAGCAGAAATACTCGACTTCATTGAAGTATTTCAAAAAACAAACAGGTATTCGCCGTCACTGGCCGAGATAGCAGAGCACTTTAGTGTTTCAATACCCACCATACATCAGCATGTGTCGTACCTCAAGGGAAAAGGGCTACTTTCTGGCGATAAGGGAGCGAGGCGGGCTATCGAGATGACTCAGCCACGTTCTAGTGATTTTGGGGTTGTTAGTATTCCTCTACTCGGTACAATCGCCGCTGGAGGTCCTATCGAGGCAATCTGTACGAGTGAAAGTATTGACGTGCCATCAATGATGATAAAAAACAGTGCCAGATACTACGCCTTAAGAGTTAGTGGCACAAGCATGATCGAAGAAGGTATATCCGATGGGGATATTGTTGTCGTAAGAAATCAACCTATTGTTGAAAACGGTGAAAAAGCTGTGGTATATTTGCCAGAAAAAGACGCTGTTACGCTCAAGAAATTATATCGAGAAGCTGGTAGAATAAAGCTAGTACCCGCCAATAGCTTTATGAAACCTTTTTATGAAAATAGTGTTGAGGTCCAAGGTAAGGTTGTTGGAGTTATAAGGAGCGAGGTATGACAAAGAGCAGAAAGTCGATATCTCTATTCACTGGAGCCGAAGGTCTCGATACTGGTTTTGCTAAGGCGGGTACAGTTACTATTTGAGTTAATGGGATCAATAAAGATACGTGTGACACCAAAATATCTCAAGCGAACTTAGGAATATTGAAAAGAGACTCGACGTTTTGGTTGATTCTTTGATTGATGGAGTTATCAAAAAATTGGTCTATCTTGCCAAGAAAGACAAGTTGATATGTAGAAAAATCAAGTTAGAATGAAAGAAAGCTGATTTTGAGCAAAAAGAAAACAATTGGATCGAACCATTGAAACAATGGGTTCAAAAAACTCATAATGCCGAAGGATTAGCCGCTTTAAACGATTTTGGTGAAATCAAAACGTTTGTCGGGAAAATCGGAACGAGTCACTACCTGACCAGCAAAAACACTAGACTGACCTTCAGTACAGGCTGATGCATTGTCGCAAAAGTACGGAAATTTTCTCTTGGCTGGGTCGGCAGGATTCGAACCTGCGAATGCTGGGACCAAAACCCAGTGCCTTACCACTTGGCGACGACCCACTAATAAACGAGCGTGCAACAAGTATTATACCACGCTCATCAATGATATGGAAATTACGACATAGAATATAACCGCACCCATTCCTCAGGGGTCAACTCTGACGGTTTGCGTTCAGGGTTGATACTGGCTTTAACGCGCGGTGTGTCAGCAAAGACTTTTTGTGAGGCGTAGCATTTTGCGACGAAACTTTGGTACTCGTCGCGTTCTAATGTAGGCAAGAGCGGCTCGGGTCGCGGTTTCAACTCTAGCAGCACGGTATCGACTGCTGGCGGCGGTGTGAAATCTGTGCGGCGCAGCGGGCGGCGGATTCGCGTCTGCCACCAAGGAGCTAATTGCGCGCCTAATTGAGAGGTAAAGTGCCGGTCGCTTGGTACTATTTTTTGCGCGAATTGTTTTTGGACGATCAGGTAAATTGATCGCGGTGCGTGTATCTCGTCGTTACTAGTCAATTTGCGTACTATGTCGGCGCTCAAGCGAAAAGGGATGTTAGCAAAAACTTTGTATGGTTCATCTGGTAATTTCGCTTGCAGAAAATCTTGTGCTATTACTTTGACGTTTTTGTGCCGGCGCATATTTTGTTGTAGTTTGTTGAGAGTACCTGGTTCGTTTTCGTATGCTAAAACTTGCCGGCATCGGCGTGCTAACACTGCCGTAATGGCGCCGCTGCCAGCGCCGATATCTATTACCAAATCGCCGCGGCGTATGTTGCTGTGGCCTATCAGCTCGGCAATCAAGCGTGGATTACGCAAAAAATGCTGCGAATGGGTGGCGACTTGGCGTCTCATAATGTGATTTTACCACGAAAAAGCGGCTAATCAGTTGGCAATATTTACCATAACCTTTATAATATAAAGTTATGAATGCACACGAAAAACACTCGATAAAGCAATATTTGCGTGCGGCAGACTATCTGACGGTGGGGCAAATATTTTTGGCAGAAAATCATCTGCTGAAAAAGGAATTAACTTTTAACGATATCAAATCGCGGATTCTCGGACACTGGGGAAGCGGGCCAGGTATTAACTTTGCTTACGCGCATCTCAGCTATTCGGCCAAGAAACATAATAAGGACATGATGTTTGTGTTGGGGCCGGGGCATGGCTTCCCGGCACTGCAAGCTAATCTTTTTTTGGAAGGTACGCTTGCTAATTTTGATCCGTCGATGGAGACTAACTTGGATGGTATTCGCAAACTATGCCGCGAATTTAGCTGGCCGTACGGTTTTCCGAGCCATTCTAATCCCGAGACGCCGGGCGTGATTCTCGAGGGTGGTGAACTTGGTTACGCACTCAGCACTAGTTATGGTGCAGCGATGGATAATCCTGATTTGACGGTAGCTTGCTTGATTGGTGACGGCGAAGCCGAAACTGGGCCGACGGCTGGCGCTTGGCATCTCAATAAGTTGCTTAACCCGCGCAAAGATGGTGTAGTGTTGCCAATTCTTCATCTCAACGGTTATAAGATTTCAGCGCCGACTGTTTTTGGCCGAATGAGTAATTACGAACTGATGACGCTCTTTAGCGGCTACGGTTATGAGCCGCGCATTGTTGACGCTACAAAAGACGGCGTCGATCCGCACGATGAAATGGCAAACGCGCTTGAGTGGGCTCACAATTTGGTTGCCGAGATTCGTGCTAGTACGAACACAGAAGCGCCGCGCATGCCGATGATTATCATGCGCACGCTAAAGGGCTGGACTGGGCCGAAATTTGTCGAAGGCAACAAAATCGAAGGTAACTGCCTAGCACACCAGACAGTGCTTAGCGAAGCGAAATCCGACCCTGAGCAGCTCAAAATCTTGAATCAATGGCTCAAGAGTTATAAGTTTGACGAGCTATTCAACGAAACGACAGGTTTTGGTGATTTTGTCAAAGAAATTTTGCCAGACAAGTTAGAGAGGCGGCTGGGCATGTCGCCGCACGCCCGTGGCGGTGCTGATGTCTATCAGCCGCTCAAATTGCCGCGCGTCGAAGATTATGCTGAAGACGCCGAAATCCCTGGCACTATTGGCTCTAGCAGTATGCGCCGGGCTGGCGCTTACTTGACCGAGGTCTTTCGTCTCAACGCCGAGAGTAAGAACTTCCGTTTCATGAGCCCAGACGAGACTTATTCCAACAAGCTTGACGAGATATTCCAGGCTACTAGCCGCAGTTGGCAATGGCCGATCATGGAGTGGGATAAGGATCTGTCGCGTGATGGCCGAGTCATGGAAATGTTGTCCGAACACAATATGCAGGGCTTGATGCAAGGCTACGTACTAACAGGCCGCCACGCTATATTCGCTAGTTATGAAGCATTTTTGCAAGTCGTCGGCAGCATGGTTGACCAGTATGCTAAGTTTCTCACCCAAAGCCGTAACGTCGAATGGCGAGGTACCATACCTAGTATCAACTATATACTGACTTCGAGCGGGTGGCGCCAAGATCATAATGGTTTCAGTCACCAGAATCCTGGCTTTATCGACGATATTCTACGCCGCCAGAGTAATTTCAGTGATGTTTACTTCCCGTCGGACGGTAATGTCACGCTAGTTTGCTTAGAGCATATGCTGTCAAGCGTTCGCCAGATTAACGCGCTGGTGGCCGGCAAAACTCTCGAGCCGCGATGGCTGCCGCCAGAACTGGCTCGCCAACAGGTCGATGCTGGTCTGATGGTTTGGGATTTTGCTAGCGATGAACATCCTGATCTAGTTATGGCCGCTTGCGGCGATTATCCGACCAAAGAAACTATGGCAGCTATTGATATTGTCAAAACGCATTGCCCGAACGCTAAAATTCGCTGCGTTAACGTTTCGAGTCTGACTACTGTTGGCTTTGGTACGTTGCGTCGCGTTGCCGACCAAAAGTTCTTTGACAAGGTGTTTACTGACGACAAGCCAGTTATCTTCAATTTCCACGGCTATCCTCAGACAGTCAAATCGATACTCTTTAACTATGCTGTTGATTCGACACGCTTCGATATTCGCGGTTACAAAGAGATTGGGTCGACGACCACGCCGTTTGACATGCATGTTCGCAATGAAACCAGCCGCTATGATTTGGCAATTGCTGCATTCCGCCAGCTGGGCCGCAATGGCGTCGTTCCGTTTGAGGAGGCCGAGCACTTGGCTTCGATCTACCAGGGCAAGATTGACGAGAATACTGCTTATATCAAGGCTAACGGCGTTGACTTGCCAGAAATTGACGCCTGGGTGTGGCCAGCAGCACGCGGACTAGGCGAGGCAAAAGAGGAAGCCTGGCACGGGCAAACAAATTAACGTAAAGAAAAGGGTGGGGGAATGTCATTACTACTAATCGCAAATCCAGGCAGCGCTAGCCGCAAATACGCGCTGGTCGACGACAAGCTCAAAGAAGTTGCCGCGTTACATATTGAGCAGAGCGGCAGCGAATTAATCGTGACGCTGCGTACTGGCGGCGATACGCGACAAGTACCGCTTGGTTTTGCTGACATTTCCCAGTCGGCCGCACATCTATATGGCATTTTTAACCGCGAACATTTACTAGAAAGTCCTAGCGATGTTCGCGCGATCGGCCTGCGGATTGTTGCGCCGAGCAACTATTTTCTCAAAGACAGGCTTGTTGACGATGACGTTGTCCAGCATATACGCGATATTCTGCCGCTTGACCCGATTCACGTCTCCGGTACGTTGCAAGAGCTAGAAGCTCTGCGCTCGTCGCTGCCGACTGTACCAGTGGCGCTAATTTCGGATAGTGCTTTTCACGCTCGCAAGCCGAGCTACGCCTGGAATTATGGTATCAATCTGCAAGACGCTGATCGCTTCGAGATTAAGCGTTTTGGTTATCATGGTTTGTCGGTTTCGTCTGCTGTTAATGAGCTGTGGAACCGCGGCAAATTACCACCAAAGGTCGTCGTCTGTCATCTAGGTAGCGGCTCGTCTGTGAGTGCAGTTTTTCATGGTCGCAGCATCGACAACACCATGGGTTACTCGGCGCTAGAGGGGGTAATTATGGCAACGCGTACCGGTTCTATCGATTACACTGCTGCTATGGCTCTCAAAACTAAACTTGGTCTCGATGATGATCAGTTTGAGCATTATCTTGATGAGAAGGGCGGCCTACTCGGACTCAGCGGAACTAGCGATATTCGTGAAATTCTTGATCGCGAAGCTAATGGCGACCATATTGCTCATCTAGCGCTGATGACTTTGATTCACAGTGTCCATAAGGCTATCGGTGCGATGGTGGTCGCCATGAACGGCGCCGACTTGCTGGTATTTACTGGCACGGTAGGGGAACGTTCGGCAAATTTGCGCCGGCGCATCGTTGCTCACTTGGAATGCCTCGACTTCATACTTGACGGCAATCGTAACAAATCATGTCTTAACCCGACCGAGTTCACTAGCATCTCGCAAGCGGCAGTCAGCAAGCCGATAATTGTCATACCGACAGATGAAGGCGTCGAAATTGCTCGCCATACTGTTAAGTTACTAGCGTCATAATTTTGGTCGTTGGAAAGGTATGCGTTATTGCTGCGGGGATAGTCTTCGTGATCTATGTCAAATGGTATCTTTCATTTTGTTATAATAAGTACGATGAAAAGACAGCCACTCGAGACTATTCACCTTGACAAAATCGTTGGTGGTGGACAAGCCCTAGGGACGCTGGTCGACGGGCGCAAATGTTTCGTATGGGGCGGACTGCCTGGTGAGACCGTCACCGTTCGCATTACCAAAAAGAAGTCGCACTTCGTCGAAGCGATCGTCGAGAAAGTAATCTCGCCGAGTCCCGACCGTATCCAGCCGCACGACCCAGACAGTTATCTTTCGACCAGTCCGTGGCAAATCATGCCGCTCGAGATTGAACAGGCGTACAAAAGGCAACTGATCGACGACGCCTTCACACTGCATGGTATTGCATTACCAGAGACAATTGACATTTATTGCGACAATGTCGCATATGGTTATCGCAACAAAGTCGAATTTAGCTGGTACAGTGAATCGGTAGTATCCCGAGCGGTATCTCAGAAAAAATCTTGGCTTGTCTCGGGTCCCAAATTATTTTCTGATGATACCCGAGGGGTAAATGCGCATAGTGACCGCGATGGTCCATTTAGTGATACGCTTGATTTAGCGTTTTTTCGCCGCGGCAGCAAAGGCAAGATTGTCGTCGATGGCACAAGTTTGGCGCGCCCAGAAATCAACAACTTGGCGCGTGCGATCCGCGATTTACTGCGCCATAAACGCGTCTCGGCCCGCCAGCTCAAAACCCTGCTCATCCGCTGCGATCAGTCAGGAGGTTGTGTATGGCAGTTGTATATTAAAGATCGCTTGCCCGAAATTATCACCGCTGATGAAGCCGCCAAATTACCGGCTCAGGGCGGGGAAATTATCTATTCTGATCCGCGCTCGCCAGCCAGCCGCATCACCGAGCGCTTGGCGCGTTTTGGCGACACGACACTGATCGACACCATCCTCGGCACGCCGTTCCGCTACGCCTGCGAAGGCTTTTTCCAAGTCAACATACCGGTTTACGAGCAGGCGCTGCGCGATATGCGGGAGTGGATGTCACACAATCGTAGCGATAATCAACAGCGAGTAATATCTCAGAAAAAATCTGGGCAACATAGAGAAAGTAAGCAGCACGGCTCGTCAAACTCTTTTTCTGAAGGCTTTGCCTTTCCGGCAAAGGCGCGCCAAGAGCGCCAGCTAGATCAGTTAGCGGCGCGCCGGCCTGAAGAGAAAGATGTTTGCGAGACGGGCGAGCCAGCCCTCGACCTCTACGCTGGCGTTGGTACCATCGGCCTGACTATTGGCGGTGGCAACGTCACGCTGGTGGAAATCAACGAACACGCCGTCACCGAAATGCAGCGCAACATCACCGAACTTGACCGCACCGACGCTCATGCTGTCCTTGCTCCCAGCGAACAAGCTCTCGATTATATTACAGGCAAGGAAATCGTCATCGTTGATCCGCCGCGCGCCGGCCTGCATGCCGACGTTATTGCAACATTGTTGCAACAACTGCCACCACGCATCATCTACCTCAGCTGCAACCCTGTCACCCAAGCCCGCGACGTCGCCTTGCTCCAGCAACACTACCGCATCGCTTGGCACCGCGGCTACAACTTTTTCCCGCGTACGCCGCATATTGAACATTTAATCATTCTTGATAAGAAGCCGTAAGATACTCTTTTTATACAGAGTTTATTCGACTAATTCGGGTGCGAGGCTGGCTAATTGCTGCTATACTATTAGGTGATGTTTGACAAAGCTATTGACGCTATCAATAACGCGCAGAAAATTGTTGTAGTCCAAGCGGAAAATCCTGACGGTGATAGTATCGGCAGCAGCTTAGCCTTGGAAGAAATTCTAAGCGATCTCGGGAAAAGCGTTCAGTTGCACTGTCCAGTTGATACACCGAAATACTTACGTTACATTCACGGCTGGGATCGAATAACTAGCGATTTTGACACGAATGCCAACTTAGCAATCATTGTTGATACTAATGCTGAACTATTAATCAGTAAAAGCTTAAGTATGCCAGGTGTGCGTCATTTTCTTGAGACGCGTCCCGTTATAGTGTTGGATCATCACGCAACTGATTCGACGCTGACTTTTGATGCTACTCATGTCAACCAGCCGGTAGTTGCAGCTGGCGAACTGATTTACAATCTAGCGCATACTGCCGGCTGGGTAATTAATCCGCAAGCTGCAGAAAATATGCTGATTGCTATCATGAGTGATAGCCTAGGCTTAACAACGCAAAATACCACAGCCGACTCGTTTCGTGTCGCTGGCGAATTAACTGCGCTCGGTGCTAGCAACTCAGCTATTGAGGAGCGACGCCGCGAATTTATGAAAAAGTCGCCAGAGATTTTGGCATATAAAGGCCGCTTGATTGAACGTATCGAATATTTGCTCGATGGTAAATTAGCTATAATTCATATTCCGTGGGAAGAGATCCAAAAATATAGCGATCAGTATAATCCGAGCGTTCTAGTGCTTGACGAAATGCGTTTAGTCGAGGGGGTTGAAGTGGCTTGCGCTATCAAAACTTACCCTGACGGTAAATTAACCGGGAAATTACGCAGTAATATGCCAGTGTCAGAGCAGATAGCTGGATATTTCGGCGGCGGCGGGCACGCTTATGCTGCAGGTTTTCGCGTGTATGACGATTATGCAGTGATTGTGCGCGAACTAGTTGAGGCTGCGGATAAGTCTTTACGCGGGTAATTTGTCTGTTCTAAATTAAAAAACCGCTAGCGTATGTAGCGGTTTTTCTAATTCTACTAGTTATAATTATTTAGTAGATGAATTGTCCGAACGTGCCTGGCCTTACTGTACGTTTGTTGTAATTGCCAGCGCGGTAATTCCAGCCCATTTCTGAAACAGTATAACTACCGTCATTATTAACCGACTCAACGTAAGCGACATGGCCGTTTGTTACCGCGACAGCTCCAGCGCGCGGGGCGCTACCAGTTGATTTACCGGCAGCTTGAGCGCTGGAAATCCAACCATAACCAGCATTGCCGTATACAGCGACGTCTGGGCGGCGGCTGTGAACGTAATCGGTACACCACATGCCGTTGCCGACGTAGTAGCTTGATGAATTAATCGGCTTTGAGCTATACGATCTCGTAGTAACTGTAGAAGTCCGAGCTGATGGCGCCGCTGCGTTAGAGCTGGCGGCTGCTTGTTGCGCTGCAACGATAGCTGACGATCGGTCTGGCAAGACCTCTTCTGCGCTAGGAATTCGCAGCTTCTGCCCTATGTCAATAGTATTTGGGTTACTAAGCGACTCGTTGGCGTCAAAGATACGCGTCCAGGTTGTATTGTATTTTTCGGCAATTGACGCCAAGCTATCGCCTGCGGCTACTATCGCGTAGGTTGATTGTTCGATTGGTTTTGTTTCGTTAGATTTGTCCTTTGGTGTAGACGTTGGTTTTTTGGCTTTATCGTCATCAACTCCGCTGGTTTGCTTTTCGTCCACTTTTGCTAGCAAGGCTTTCTTGTCGTGGGCAGCTAGCAGCGGTGTTTTCTTTGCAATCGTTAATTTATTTTTATTTTGCTGTGCGAGTAGTAGCGAGCGGCCCGTACTCGTTTCGGCATAGGCTGGGTGCGTTGCTATTAAGCATATTGCACCAGCGGCGCCGAGTGTCGTCAAGACCCCGTATAAACGCATAATTATCTCCTTGGTTAAATACCCCCACGGATAGGCTAAACTTCAAATACTCGTGGATTTATGTCCTGGCTTATTATTGTTTTAATCGTAATTTTCACAGGACATGAGACCAATCATAGCAAAACGTAGTATTTTGGTCAATAATTTTATAGTGGTAATGCTACACTACCTCTGGAAAATTAGGTGGACTTTCTAGTTATTTTTTGGTATAATCGTAGACGTTTTATTAAATCAATGTTGGGAGACGTCAAGTCGCTTGTACCACAGAAAGGATTAAATATCTGATGGCTAAAAAAGCCGAATTATTAGAAAAAGTTGCCGAGCTTAAGCTTGACGTCAGCGAAAAAAATACTATAGCCGAGATTGAAGCGGCTATTGCTGTCGCCGAAAAGCATTCAGTCCGCGAAGCAACTGTTACCAAAGCCGGTAAGCGCAGCGCCAAAGCTATCGAAGAGGCTGAAGCTAAAGCTGAAAAAGAAGCTCGCAAAGAAGCTGGCGATACTACGCCGCAGGGCGACGCCGAAGCAGCTGTCAAAAAAGGCCCAGCGCCAAAGGTTCGTCCGTTGATTGAACGCCGCGGCAAAGCTTACCGCCAGGCTGCCGAAAAAGTTGAAAAAGATAAGGCATACACGCTCGCCGATGCTATCAAACTTGCTACCGAGACCAGCCCGAGTAAATTTGACGCTAGTGTTGAAGTTCACGTTCGTCTAGGCGTCGATCCGCGTCAAGCCGACCAAAATATTCGTTCGACCGTAGTCCTGCCTCATGGTACCGGCAAGACTGTTCGGGTAGCCGTTTTCGCAGCTGATACTGATGCCGACAAAGCCAAAAAAGCTGGTGCCGATCTGGCTGGTGATGAAGCTATCGTCAAACTTCTTGACAAGGGTACGCTTGATTTTGACGTCTTAATCGCTACGCCGGCCTACATGCCAAAGCTCGGTAAGTACGCTCGTTTGCTCGGCCCGAAAGGCTTGATGCCGAACCCGAAGAGCGGTACTGTCTCGACCGACGTCGCCAAAGCTACCGAAGAAGCCAAAGCTGGCAAGGTCGAGTATCGTGTCGACAAGCAGGCTGCTATCCATTTAAGTGTTGGTAAGGTTAGCTTCGGCGCTGAAAAATTGCTTGAAAACGCCAATACTTTCTTTGCTAGCTTGCAGGCGCAGAAACCGTCCTCTATTAAGGGTGTTTACATTAAATCGGTTGCCGTCGCTACCACGATGGGCCCCGGCATCAAAGTTGATTATCAAGCAAAATAAACCCATATAATTTCAGAGCGAGACCTAGTATCTCGCTCTATTTTTAGAAGGAGGGTAGGGATGAGACAATATCTTGATTTACTCGACCGTATTCTAGTAGAAGGTGTCGAAAAGCATGACCGGACAGGTACTGGTACGCTCAGTATCTTCGGGCATATGATGCGTTTTGATTTGCGCGAAGGCTTTCCACTACTTACCACCAAAAAGCTCTTTACCAAAGGTATCTTCGGCGAGTTGATTTGGTTTTTGCGTGGCGATACCAACGTGCACTGGCTGCAAGAACGCGGAATTCATATCTGGGACGAGTGGGCTGATGAGAATGGTGATCTCGGTCCGGTTTACGGCGCGCAGTGGCGGGCATGGCCAGCACCTAATGGTGAACATATTGACCAGATTGCTAACGTTATTAATCAACTACGCGCTAGTCCAGACTCACGGCGGCTAATCGTTACCGCTTGGAATCCTGCCGAAGTAGGCAACATGGCTTTGCCGCCATGCCATATGTTATTTCAATTCTATACCACACCCGCTGATTCCAATGACTCCGACCAGCGGCGCTGGTTATCGTGCCGGCTTGATCAGCGATCATGCGATACATTTCTGGGCGTCCCATTCAATATTGCTAGCTATGCATTATTGACTATGATAATTGCACAGCAGGTTGATATGCGGCCGCGTGAATTTGTTTGGATGGGCGGCGATGTTCACTTGTATTTGAATCATCTCGAGCAAGCAAAACTTCAGTTGACACGCCAACCGCGTCCGTTGCCAACTCTCGATATCACACCAAAACCATCAATCGATGATTATGATCTTGATGATTTCAAGTTAAAAAACTACGATCCATGGCCAGCCATCAAAGCACCAATTTCAGTCTAAATATTACTGCATGGCAAGACTACTTTTCATATATCGCAAATATATAAGGATAAGTGTTAGTATCATCAGCAGCATGTGATTCTTCTGATGTTTTTCGCCAAGTATCGTCAAGCTCGGGGAAAAATGTATCTGCTGGAAGTTCTGTGCCGACTTCTGTAGCGTATATTCTACTTACCACATTTGATTTGAGTGCGGCCGCGTAAACGGTTGCTCCGCCAATGATGTATATTGTATCTTTGCTCGCCATTTGCAGAGCGCTTTCTAGCGAGCTAGCTGTTGCGACGCCGTCCAGCTTAGTATGAGTTAATACGATATTTTGGCGATTTGGTAGCGGACGGCCGATAGATTGATAAGTTTTACGGCCCATAATTACTGTACCGCCAGTGGTTAATTGGCGAAAATGCTGCAAGTCTGCTGGCAAACTGCGACCCCACGGCAGTTTATTATCAATGCCAATACCGTGCTGGCGATCGTAGGCGACTACTATATTGCACTGCTTTTTTTGATTGCGTTCCATCAACTTAATCATATCACAGGCTAGTTGTGTAAGCGGTAGCGGTGAATGTATAATGAAAAGACATGAAAACAGATTCGACCGAATTATTGCAGCCAACTAGCATTTATAGCGATAGAGAAATTGCAGCAGCACTAGCAGATGGTCATATAGTTTGCGACCCAGCGCCAGCGCGTATCAATGGTAGCAGTGTTGATGTAACGCTTGGCTATTATTTTTATAGAGCTGGCGGTCAGGGGAAGGAAAGGTTATTTAATCCATTCGACGAAACTGACGTTCGGCGCTACTTTGGTGAATACAAAATTGCTAAACCGTGGCGCGAAGTTCGCTGTCGAATTACTGATCAAGGTGTCGCTGGCATTGATAGCATCAAAGGCATTAATGACAATCATCCGGTCATCGTCTTGCGGCCAAACGAGCGAATTCTAGCGCATACTCATGAATTTATTGGCATTCTGCCGCCAGGTACTACTAGTATGCAAGCCCGTAGTACTACTGGACGTATCGGCATCTCGGCTTGCTACTGCGCTGGTTGGGGTGATCCAGGTTATATTAACCGCTGGACTATGGAGGTTCATAATCTCAACGAAAATGAGTACATCGTGCTGCCAGTCGGCTACCGTATAGCGCAGATTGTTTTTAGTGCTACCGGACCAGTGGCTACCGAATATGCCAAGGCCTCTGGTAATTATCAAGCTAATATTAGCGCTGATCTTGCCGCTGTTAAAGCTGCTTGGCGGCCGTGGATGTTATTGCCGCGAGCTTATGCTTCGCCGGTAGAATTGCCGCAACCTGTCGCTGGCCTTAGCGAAGGATTATTGTAAAGGCTGGAGATTATGTAATGAGCGGTACTTATATCGTCATTGAAGGTAACGACGGTACAGGCAAATCAACCCAAGCTGAATTGCTAGCTGATTACTGCTGCCAGCAAGGCCGGGAAGTGATAATTGTAGAGGAGCCTGGCAGCGAAGACCCAGACAAAACCACACCCATTGCTAGCTACTTGCGCTCGCTAATCAAGAACGGCACTCTAGCCCGCGATCCTGAAATCAACCTAGCGCTATTTAGCGCTGCTCGCCGCGAACTATGGCAACAAAAAATTGCGCCAGCCTTAAATCGCGGCGCTGTTGTCGTTTCGGCGCGTAACTATATTTCAACTTTAGCCTATCAAGGATATGGCGAGGGAGTTAATACGGATCATATTATGGCAACTACTAAGCTTTTTACAGCCGAGCGCTACATGAAGCCGGATTTCATTATTATTTTAACCCTTGATAACGAGAACGAGCGTAAAAAACGGATTGCTAAGCGCAGCCAAAGTATAGACACTTCAGATACTTTCGAGTCGCGTAGTAGTAATTTTCAAAAACGTGTTGATGCCGCTTATCGTACAATTGCTAGCAAATTGCCTTCATCTCATGTTATAGAATGTTACAGCAATGGTTATTACAAGACAGCCAAGCAAATAAACGTTGAAATTCAATCAATTGTTCAGCAGTTATAATTCAATTATATCCAGCTCTTGCAAAAGGTGTTCAAGTTCACAAAATAACTTCTCGCCGCCTTCGTCTGATTGGCCGTTAGTTTCGTAACTGTCAGGATTTAAGCGACTCATACGGTCGTAGATGTCGTTTAGTACTCCTACAAATAATTTGCGCGTTTTACGAGCCTCTTCGTCTAGGGCTTTCTTTCTAGGGTCGTCATCAGATAACTCATAGTAGCCTTCTTTCTTGAGTTTGGTATCGATATACTTGTAAGCAATGTGCGCAATATCGCCGATTCGCGACCGCCGACGTTCGTCTATAGTCAAGAATTGGAATTCGATAGGAATATCAACTATCTCGCCAGGCTGGTACGGATGTTCTTGTCTTACGATAAACGTTACTTTCGAAACCTCCATCTTCTTGTAGCCGCGTTTTTCAATATCTGCTTCGGTTTGCTGTTTTATTTCGATTTCTGATTTATCTACGCCAGCTTCGGCTAGGGCTTGAGTCATTATCTCGACATAGTCGCCAGTACCTTGGACATAGAGGGCGGATTTTTTACTAGATGCTTTTTGCAATTCAATATTTGGCGTGTTGGAAAGGATTTTCACCATTTCAGCAAAATTTTTCGCCGACGATTGCTTATCGGGCGAGATATCCATCATGGCAAATGGGTCCATAGGCATATCGCCGTTGCTGCGATTTAATTTATCAGCAAGCGAGCCGATAGTCTTCAAGCGGTAGTTGCCAGAAATCAGACAGCCGTTCGGTAGTTGAGCTGCGAATTCGCCAACTTCAGCAGGACATTCTCCGCTATAATCAGGACCCACTACGAGCGAGACGTCGTATTCGTCTCCGAAAATATTCTCCAGTATGCGCCTGACTCCGACTGTTTTTATGTTGAATAGCATGTCTCTTGCTTGTTTTATTGAATCGAACTTATTTAACTTTTCGAGGCGGATACGTTTTGCCAGGCCTAGCAGTTTCGAGCCTAAAGCTTCTAGTCCTAGCACTTCGCACAGCGGGGCATAGAACGATTCCGCTTCTAAGACATCTTGCAACAGAGCAGATTCTCGCCTGGACGTTGGGTGTTCCAAATTATCAACTAGCTCGCAGGCTTTGATAATAACAGACTCAATGTTTACAGTTTTCAAGAAGTCTTTCATATACTCTGGGTCAATACGAGCTTCTGATATAGCCCAAGCTTCCTTGGGGACGACACCCTCGTACCTATCGGAAATGACGCTGGCTATGTCTTTGCGGCGGTTATTTTCGTTTGGCAAGCATGCGGCGGATTCGTCGGCTAATGTTTTTCGATGGCTGCCAGCTGCTACCTCGATTTCGTCGAAATCTGACAAGATATTGCGCATGTAGGCCGCTTCCTCGTTAGAGAGCTCGGGGTTCGTGAAGTATCTCAATAACGCTAATCCGGCTGCATCGCGCGATTCTTGGCTGTATTTTCCGTCTGGATTGCGAAATCGAGACACGATATCGTGCAGCATAATTGCGTCGCGCACATCGGGTATAAGATCGCCGGCGAAGGCCTTGACTAGCCCATAAACTCTATGAGCATGCTCAATCAGATCAGGACGCTCCCGCGAGGCTGCTCTTAGGTAATTAATAGCTAGGTTGTCAACTAGATCGTCTGAATTATACTTCTCTGGACATTGTTGACTGGAAAAACCCTGCTTGTCAACAGGGTTAAGCGTATTACATTCCCTTGTACGAACACCAGGGCTTGTCTTCGTTCTCACGAATCTCTATTGTACCAGAAACGCCTAAAGATGTCAAGCATTTGCTATTGTGTAATGCAGCAAAATTTGCTATAATAGATATTAGACATTGCCAGAGACAGCGGCCGCAGGAGTAATTCTGCTTAATATGCCGCCGAGGGAATCAACTTTTCCTGTAGTATAGTCTTTGGCGAGCGCCAAAGTTTTTTGTTGCTCGCCGAATGTCGCCCCTTAACAATACGATCGCTTAAATATCAAATAAACCAAAGGAGTATTATCAATGGCAATTTCCAAAGATAAGAAACAAGCTTTGGTTGCAGAGATGAGCGAGTTGTTTGCCAGCGCAAAAGCTATTGCTGTGGCTAAATACCAGGGCACCAGCGTAGCTGAATTGCAAGAGCTGCGCAAAGCTGCTCGCGAAAATGGCGTGGTCGTCAAAGTTGTCAAGAACCGCTTGGTGCGCGTAGCTTTTGCCGCTAGCGAGACGTTCAAAGAGACTGATACTTCTGCGCTGCAAGGCCAGCTAATTTATGCTGTTTCTAGCGACGACGAGGTGATGGCTGCTAAAGTCCTTAACGACTTTGCAAAGACTCATCCTAGCGTCGAGCTAGTTGCTGGATTCAGCGGTGAGGGCTTGGCCCAGAGCGCTGCCGATGTGGTAGCTCTGGCTGGCTTGCCGAGCAAGAACCAGCTCATCGCTGAGGCTGTGGCGCAACTGCTCAGTCCGGTACACGACGTTACCAACGCGCTCTCTGGCAATCTGCATGCATTGCTGGACGGTGTGGCAGACAAAGCAACCGCTTAAGCAACCAATCTAATTAAAAAGTTTTAACTACAAGGAGAATCACTATGGCAGACCTAAAGAAACTTGCCGAAGAGCTGACTAAATTGACAGTTCTCGAAGTAAATGAATTAAAGAATATCCTCAAAGAAGAATACGGCATCGAGCCAGCTGCTGCCGCAGTTGCCGTTGCTGGTCCAGCTGCCGACGCTGGTGCGGCCGCCGCTGATGAAAAGACTGAATTTACCGTCACTTTGAAAGACGCTGGCAGCCAAAAAGTTGCTGTCATCAAAGCCGTCAAGGAACTAACCGGCCTTGGCCTCGGCGAGGCGAAAGCTTTGGTTGATAACGCGCCAAGCCCAATCAAAGAAAAAGTCAGCAAAGACGAAGCCGAAGCTGCCAAGAAAGCCTTGGAAGAGGCTGGCGCTACCGTCGAAGTCGCTTAATCTCGAATATATTTCCAGATTCGCACGATCGTATTGTTTTAGAAAACGCCTCCAAAATTTGGGGGCGTTTTTGTATGCCTGAAGCGGTCGACGATTTTTACAACGACTTTGCGTTCATATCTGTTAAACTTGTGGAAAGATAGCCTAAAGGGTTGACGTGATATCCTGATGCGTTATAATTGGAATGATATTATAAAAACATACAAAGGATTGCGAGACTAGTATGTCAGAATTACCAGAGAAACAAGTCAAGCGGCTCAAGATGCTTATTCAAGACGCCGAGACTAATTTGGCTGCCGCCAAAGAGTTACTAATTAGCATAATGGGCGAAGACGGGCAAGTCGTGATGCCAACTAACAGCCGCGAAGATGTTTCGGGCAAAGTTATCGAGGGCGTTTTCGACGGCCAGACGATGGTCGGCCCGGATGGCAAAAATTACCCGGTACCGGCTAATTATGCTAGCAAGTCTAAGCTAGTTGAGGGCGATATCCTCAAACTAACTATCGCTGATGATGGTGGTTTCATTTACAAGCAAATTGGCCCGGTTGCCCGCAAGCAAGTTATCGGTACGCTTACGCAGCATGACGGCGCTTACTATGTTGAAGCGCAAGGCAAAGAATATCGGATTTTGCTGGCGAGCGTGACCTATTTCCGTATCAATGTTGGCGATCAGGTTACTATCATTGTGCCAGAAGACAATCCTGATGCTACCTGGGCGGCAGTTGAAGCAGCTCTATAATCTATAAGTTTGGATCATCACAAATAGGGGTATTAATGCATGATTTAGGCGAGGGAACTTTTCGGTTTACACGGGTCAGCTACGATCCTAATAGTAACTTGCCGTATTTGCGCGTCATGGATGATGGCGGTAAGTTCTGGCGTATGCAGCCGCAAGGCGAATTTACTCTATCATTTGATACTAGCACCAAAAAATGTATTGGTTGGTACGATTTGGCAGCTAAACAATGCCATCGCTGTCCTGGCGACCGCCAGCTTGATGATAGATACGAGCAATGTCCAGAGTGCCAGCAAAAGACTGGCTTCAATCCAGCATTCTACAATACTACCAATATCAGCCAACAGCAGGCTGAGCTGAATCAGCAGCCGCATATCTTATACTTAGCTTATTTCTCGCCAGAGGTGATAAAGGTTGGCATTTCTTATGCTGAACGCAAACTAGCGCGATTGTTAGAACAAGGTGCCCGCAATGCTGCTATCCTTGAAGTATTTCCCAGCGCTAATATTGCTCGCCAATACGAAGCGAAAATCGCCCGGCTGCCAGGTCTTTGCGAGAGTGTGCAGCTGCGCAAGAAAGCAACAATTCTAGCAAATGAACATTATGATCCGACGCTAGCCGAGCAGAAATTACACCAAACAATCCAGCGGATCGCAGAGCAGTTAGGCGTTAAATTTGATAACAGCGAGTTCTTGGATTTATCGCCATACATGCTAACTATCGAACCAAAAAGCGATGATCTAACAGAAATAATCGAGCCAAAAATCGCTGGACGCTTCGCAGGGCTAATTGGCGGCATGCTAATTATGCAGCAAAATAGCCGCTTTATTTTCTTACCAATCAAAAAATATATCGGATACGATATGACTATTAGCCGTACTGTTGAGCAGCTAGATTTAGCGCCAGTTCAAGCTTCGCTATTTTAATCGCTGATTCTGCGCTATAATATAACAAATGGGTAAGGCTTTATATCGGAAATATCGCAGCCGGTCGCTGAGCGAGATTGTCGGGCAGCCGCATATTACGGCGATTTTAGAGCGGGCAATTGCTAACGGAACGACGGCGCATGCTTATTTGTTGACAGGGCCGCGCGGCGTTGGCAAAACGTCAATTGCACGGATTCTGGCGCACGAAATCAATCGCTTGCCGTACCGCGATGAGTCAACTCATCTCGACATTATCGAGATTGATGCAGCCAGCAATAATTCAGTTGAAGATATCCGTGATTTGCGTGAGAAGGTTCAGATTGCGCCCGTTAGCGCCCCCAAAAAAATCTATATTATTGACGAGGTTCACATGCTGAGCAAATCAGCGTTCAATGCACTGCTCAAAACGCTTGAAGAACCGCCCGAGCACGCTGTGTTTATCCTAGCAACCACTGACGCCGATAAATTGCCAGCTACGATTCTTAGCCGTGTTCAGCGCTTTAATTTCCGAACAATTAGCCAAGACGAAGTTGCCGCGCACTTGCGTACTATTGCTGATGCCGAGCAGATTTCTATTGACGACGACGCATTGCAGCTAATTGCCCGCTATGGGCAGGGAAGCTTCCGCGATAGTATTAGCCTGCTAGATCAAATGCAAAATTTAAGCAGCGAGACAGTCACTGCCGCTATGGTCGAAGATTCGCTAGGCTTAGCAAGCACGGCTGAAATTCGACAGCTGCTAGAGGCTTATTGCGCGGGTGATTTACAAACTATCGCCGATACCTTGCGCGCACTTGAGCATAGAGGCGTGCCAGCTAATGCTATCAGCGAGCAATTACTGCACGAAATCCGTAGCGACATCATCAATAAATCTAATTGCTTGCCGCTGGCCGACAAATTACTGTCAAACCAGAAAACCGCTTGGCCGTATGTCAAATTGCTGATAGCGCTTGGTTCTAATACAAATGTTTCTAATTCTGATGTTTTCGCGGCGTCAACGCCAGCGCAGCCGGAATCAGCGCAACCAATGGCCGTGAACGAACCAGCGCCTGTTTACGCGCCGCAGCCAGCTAGCGATACTCCGCAAAAAAAGAAGAAAAATGTCCAGCCAAATCAAACAGCTAATTTTGACTGGTCAAAATTTCTCGAGGCTGTTCACGCAAAATCCGCTGGCGCCTATAGTTATCTCGCGAAAAGCGGTTACGAATTAGACGATCAGCAGTTAACGATTTTTGCTGGTAAGAAATTTGCTAAAAATCAAATCGAAAAGTCGCTGCCAGTGCTTGCTGGCGCTCTACAGGCGCAAAATCTTGACCGTGAAATTATCGTCAGCGCTAAGCCAAAACCGCCAAAAGATAGCCAAACCGCCGCTATTCTTGATATTATGGGCGGAGGAGAAGAGGTGAACTTGTAATGGCTAAGCAAAAAGAAGTCGCTGCCAAAATACCGCCGCAGAGTATCGACGCCGAGATGAGCTTGCTCGGAGCAATTTTGATTGACGACGACGTGCTAGCGGATGTCAGCGAGACAGTAAAACCACAAGATTTTTACGACAAACGGCACCAGCTGATTTTTAAAAGTATGATGCATTTGTACGAGCAGCATAAGCCAGTCGATCTCTTGACTTTAACCGAGGAACTCAAGAAGACGGATAATTTCGAGACAATTGGTGGCTCGACGTACTTAACCGAGCTAACTAACTATGTACCTACGGCTGCTCACGCTGCTAGCTATGCTGAAATCGTTGCTCAGAAAGCTGTCCGCCGGCGCCTAATCAAAGCTAGCGGCGAAATCAGCGAGTTAGGATTTGACGAAGAAATTCCAACCCAGGAAATCCTCGAAAAAGCCGAAGCCGAGCTATTCAACGTCTCTGACCAAACGATTAAGCAAGATCTGGTCAGTATCGAAACTATCCTCGACGAGAGTTTTTCGCGCATCGAAGAGCTGCATCGCAATAAAGGCCAGCTACGCGGTATCCGCACCGGCTATCAAGATCTCGATAACATGACTGCTGGCTTGCAGCGCAGCGACCTTTTTATCCTAGCGGCTCGGCCATCTATGGGTAAGACGACATTTGTCACTAACCTAGCATACAATGTGGCGACTATTGCTAAACTGCCAGTGCTATTCTTTAGCCTCGAGATGAGTAAGCAGCAGTTGATCGATCGTATGCTGGCCGATGCCGCTGGCGTTGACAGCTGGAATATTCGTACTGGCAATCTCAGTGACGACGACTTTGCAAAGATTAGTGAAGCTATGGGCGAAATGGCTGAAGCGCCGATTTATATTGATGACACGCCAGCACTCAGCGTTCTCGGTATGCGCACCAAAGCCCGCCGAATCGCGCATAATCAAACGCTCGGGTTAATCATCGTCGACTATCTACAGTTGATGCAGGCGAACGGTAATTACAACGGCAATCGCGTTCAAGAAGTTAGCGAAATTAGCCGCGGCTTGAAGGTTATCGCTCGCGAGCTGAATGTGCCAGTGATAGCGCTTAGCCAGCTTAGCCGGTCGGTTGAGAATCGTACGCCGCCAATCCCGCAGCTAGCTGACCTGCGCGAGTCGGGAAGTATCGAACAAGATGCTGATATTGTTACGTTTATTTACCGCCCCGGCTATTACGAACCAGACAACCCAGATGTCGCCAATATCACCGACTTAATCATTGCCAAGCACCGTAATGGCCCGGTTGGCAAAGTCCAATTATACTTCCATCCAGAGCGCCTGCGGTTCATGTCGCTCGATAAGCGCCACGAATAATCTCTCGCGTGATATAATCATAATTAGTATGCGTAAACCTGCGGACTATACTTTATATAAATATCGCTATATTTTGAGTTATTTTTGCATCGCCGTACTTTTGGTGGCAGTGCTATGGATCGGCGTATTGTATACTCCTGGCGGTTTGCGCGAGCAAGAAATCAAATCTGTTAGCCAGGCTAGTATGTTGTCGCGCCAAACTCTTGAGCCGTCGATGGTGGTAAATCTACCGTATTATCTACTGCAGCGGCTATCAATTTTTGTGTTTGGTGTCAGCGAATTTTCGATTAAACTGCCGTCAATTGCGCTCGGCACCTTGACGATGCTAGGTATTTTCATGTTGATTCGCGCTTGGTTCAAGCCCAACGTTGCTGTCATTTCGACGATTGTATTGGCAACTTCGACACATTTTCTGTTTCAGGCGCAAGACGGTACGCCCGGTATTACCTTTAGCGCTGTTGCAGTCTGGCTGATGGTTGCGGGTATGTATGTGACGCGCGGCAAACATTTTCATACATTCTGGAAAGTGCTTGGCGGCGTGTTGATGAGCGTCGCGCTTTATTTGCCGATGGGTGTATACCTGGACTTAACTATAATTATCGTGGCTCTGGTTCATCCGCATATTCGAGCGATTATCAGGCGGCTACCCAAGAAAAAACTACTCATTGCGCTGTTGGTCGGCTTGGCTGCGATGGCGCCGCTAGTTTATGCCTTAATATTAGAACCAAAAGGCATTGGTAAAATACTACTCGGTTTGCCGCCAGATTTCGCTCATATCAAAACTAATGCGCTGCTTTCGAGCCTTAGCTTGTTTGGTTTTGCTACTACTGATAGTGCTGCTGATGGTCTACTGAGGCCGGCTTATGCTATGCCGTTGACGGCTATTGCTTTACTAGGTTTTTGCCGCCTGGCAGCCACGCATTATACAGCGCGCAGTTATGTTACTATCCTGATGAGCTTGGTTATGGTGCCGCTTACCTTGCTTAATTATAATAATCAGTATGTAATATTTGTTCTGATGGTAATTGCAGTTGCTACTGGTTTTGATTTCTTGATTCGCTACTGGTATCGGCTATTTCCTTGCAATCCGTATGCTCGCGTTACGGGTTTGCTGCCATTGAGTGTGTTAGTCAGCGGATTGATTTATATTAGCGTTAATCAATATTTTAACGGATATACGTACAATCCGGCTGTTGTTCGCGCCTACAACAGTGATCTATCGCTAGTTAATGCCCAATTGCGGCGTCAAAAAAGCATGACGCTCTTGGCTGATGTGGGTGAGATTCCTATTTATAATCTAGCCGCTCACTACAATAAATCCTTGACGGTTGCTACCGAGCTTAATCCTGAAGCAACCCAAGCGGTGGCGACACGCGCCGCCCGCCGCAAGATTCCGAAAGACTGGCAGCTAGAGAGTATTATAACTAACGCTCGTGCTCAAAATGGCGATCGGCTCTATGTCTACAAAAAATTGCCGTAATAAGTTATAATTGGTAGAGTTAATTTCTGAAGAAGGGGAGTCAAAATGGCCTTGAATCAAATGAAAATGTTGAATGATTTGCGCAAAGCGCAGAAAGCTTTAGCCAAAGAAATCGTCGAGGTTGAGGCGGGCGACGGTGCAGTCATTGTCCAAATCACTGGCGAGCTCAAGATCAAGTCAATTAAAATTAATCCAGAGTACGTTGATCTGGATAATATCCACCAGCTTGAACACTGGATCGAGATTGCTATCCGCGACGGTATGGCTAAAGCGCAGGAAATTGCTGCCGAAAAGATGAAACCGCTGATGGGCGGGCTAGGAAGTCTCGGATTATAAACTAATGGCACTATTGCCAAGCGCGCTCGAGCGTGTTATTGAGGAGTTGGGTCATTTGCCAGGCGTTGGGGCGCGGACGGCTGAGCGCTATGCTTATTTCTTGCTAAAAAACAATTCTCGCACCACCGAAGCGCTAGCGAATGCCTTGCGGCAGCTGCATGCGCAGGTCAAAAGTTGTCCGAAAACTTTCGTGCTAATTGACGCCGACCAGGAAATCTCGCCACTATATAGCGATCCGAAACGTGATCGCCAGCTAGTTGCTGTCGTTGAAGAGCCGCTAGATGTAGTGGCATTAGAACGTACCGGGCAATTCCAGGGTACTTATCACGTATTGGGCGGAACGATTTCGCCGATTGACGGCGTCGGGCCAGAACAGCTTCATATACCTGAGTTATTGCAGCGATTGCGCGACGATAACGTCGAGGAGGTTATTATCGCCACCAACGCTAGCGTCGAGGGCGAATCAACGGCGCTATTCATCCAGCGCCAAATCAAGGAATCGCACCTAGCCACCAAGGTCTCGCGTTTAGCTCGCGGCATTCCTGTGGGCGTCGATCTAGAGTATGCCGATCAAATTACCCTCGGGCACGCGCTGGAAGGGCGGCGGTTTTTGTAAAATGCATTTTGCGAAGCCGTAGTTAAAGATTGACCAGACAAGAAAATAGCCCGCCGAAAACGTGCTCAAGCCGGAAACTGGATTTCAATCCAGCAGACGCTAAAATGTGCGTCTCGAACCGAATTGAACAATTTTCAGCGAGCTATTTTCGAGCGGGCCAACCCTACTTTTCACCGTCCTGCTTGCGCCAGTAGCGCATGAGCAGGATGTAGGTAATGATGGCCCCAGGGACGGCAATAGCCGCCCCCGCAGTAACGCACGCCACATCGGACATGCCGATGTGGTGCAGGACGGCCCCTGCGACGATACCGATGCTAATCGGTGTCGCCACAAGGCCGCCCAGTGCGATAGCGCGGTCCTCCATTCTTCTCACCTCCTCTCAAAGGCGAGCTCAAAGCAAAGGGCGACTCTTCGCCCTTTTCGAAACTTTGAGCGAAAAGTCAATATAAATTATATCAATATTAGGACAAAAAGTCAAATTTTCCGTAAAATCACACTGTGTTTTGTAACTTTACTTGCATAAAAAGACGGCAGATCCAGCTAGTTATATTATATGAGTTTGTTAGTTTTATTTTTCTAACTTTTTGTTCTGCTTTGATTTTACAATTGGCGAAGCAACAGCGCAGCCAATCGCTCCAAATATCGATACGACGGCGATTTGGCGCATAATATATTTGCCTCTGCCAAACGGGCCTTCTTCCCATGTCATATGAGCTTTCAAGCTTTCTGAAGTTATCGGGCAATTTTTCTTGGTGTCTTTGAACCCGGAACTTGGCTGGCCGTTTTTGGCGCAAACGTATTCTGGCTCTGGTCCGGACGGCGGTATGCAGCTGACAGCAATTAATACTGCTGCAATAGCCGCAAGCGATCCAGCGATGATCAATAGTAATTTTGGTGTTTTCATAAAACCTCCTTAATTTAACAAAGCTTACAGATATTGTAACACGAGGTTTATCTGTTAATAATTTTTAACCTGCTATGTCAAGCAAATCGCAATACGCTAAACCTATGTTGACTGAATGAGTTGTTGGTAAATGCCATGCGTCTGTCTAATTCTTGCTACTGATACCGATTCGTTTACGGTGTGTGCTTGGTCGAAATCGCCAGGGCCGTAGATGACCGTCTCTGCGCCAATGGCCTGGAAGAACGCTTGATCGGTGCCGCCGTAGCTGACTGCTGTCTCAGCTTCTGGTAGTAGGCGCTGCATGGTTTTCAAGATTTTGGCGTTCGTATCGCACAAAGCAGACGGCACAGGCGTAGCGGGATGCCGCCATGTGCAATCGTAGCGAGCAGCTATCTCGCCAACCCAATTTTCAAAGTCTGCGTCCAAGAGCGGCGTGGTACGGATATCGACAATGACAGAGCTGGCGCCAGCTGTTTTGTTGTTAGAGTATGACCCTGCAGGTTCAATGCGCGTTGGCGTGAAGCTAGGAGCGCCCAAAATATCGTGGCTATAGGCGGCATGAAGCTGTTCGCGAATCTCTGGTAAATCATTTAGGAACGACACCACGGCTGGCAGCGAACTATCGTAATAAGCGCTCTCTTGCGAGGCGTGGCTTGATGTGCGCTCAAAGATAAATTCAACAAACTTGTTGCCGCGATGTCCAATCTCAATTCGATTATCCGTCGGTTCGGCGATGGCGCAGCTAACTTCCTTGTACTGTGTCTTTTCTGAAAAATACTTCGCAAAATCAGCCGACCCAGCACCATCGACTTCTTCGCTAGCAACGGCGACGCACCACACGTCAAGGTCGTCACGCCGTTCGTTTGCGTATTCGGCGGCGGCTATCATTTGTAGAGCGACGCCAGCTTTCATGTCGGTGGCCCCTAGACCATACAGCCGGCCGTCCATAACGTATGGTTGCCACGGACTCTGCCGCCAAGCTGACTCATCGCCAGGAGAAACCGTATCAATATGCCCGCACAAAATGAGCGCGTGCTTTGCTATCTGCTTTTTGGCACGGATTAACCCGGCGGTAAAGCGCTCATCAGTAATAACTTCGTCAAAATTAGCTGACCGCATCCACGATGCAACGAAATCTAAAGCTTCTGCCTCGTTGCCCGATACTGACGGTATGGCAATGAGCCGCTTAGCTAAGTCAACTAGATCTAGTTGGTTTTGGTCGGCGTGTTCCATACCACTACAGTATCACAACAACCGTAGTTTTTGCCACTTGTTTTGCCGTAGAGAGGGCAATCTTGGCATAATTCCAATGCCCCTGGGGGTACTTCGTCTGCCGATTCTATTTCACGTCCATTGAGCCGTTCAGCGATGGGCAGGCTATCTGAATTACAGAAAGCATATGGTGTTATCCCTTCATCTTGTACTGCTTGAACAATTCTCCCAAATAATATAGTTCCGACACCGTGGCCGCGCAGGCTATCGTCGACTTTGAGCGAGCCAACTTCAGACATTAGGCGGGCGCCATGCTTGATTGGTTTCATCGCTCCAACGTACCCGACTACATTGTTTGTGATAAAGTTAGCGTCTATAACGTCTTCGGTTTCAGGCAGCCGCAAGGCTACGATATCAGTATATTTACTGGCGATATCTGCATCAGATACAAACAGCATCTGTTTATCGCCTGGGCTGCGGTGGTTGACTAAATTAGCAATCGCTTTTATAGCAGCGGACGCCTCATCGTCGCCTAAGTGCGAAATTAGCTCGCCTAGCGGCATAATTAACAGTTCAATTTCCGCTTCTTCTGACTTTGGGGCGGTGGTGATTACTTCAGCCATATCTTTATATTATAGCATAAATACTATAGAAATACAAGGGCAGCTAATGTGCTAGTGGCGGCGATGAGATATAATAAATGCTATGAATAATAAGCAAACTCCTGAACTTAATAAAGTTAAACTATTGGTTCGTGAATTACTGGGCGGCGACACCTCAGGTCACGCCGATGATCATGTCGAGCGGGTGGCGCTGCTGGCAGAGCGTTTTGCTAGCGAATGCAGCGAATCAGTGGATCTACAAGAAGTGCTGTTGACGGCTTGGCTGCATGACGTTGATGATTACAAATTGGTCGGCAAGGCGCAGGCAGAGAAATTAACGAACGCAGTAAATATTATGACAGAAGCAAAGGTGGCTGAAGATTTGCGCCGAGCGGTATTGGAAAATATTGCGGCGATTGGTTATAGCAAACGGCTGAACGGCAGGCAACCACAGCGGCTGGCGGGTCAAATTGTGTCTGACGCTGACATGTGCGATGCTATTGGCGCGGTTGGGATTGAGCGGGCGCTGGTTTATGCTTGCCATCATGGCGGGCGGATTTTTGATCCCAAAGTTTGGCCGAATGTTAATCTGGCGGCGCACGAATATAATGCTGATGGCAATACGCACGATACCGACGGCTTCATCAATCACTTTTTTGAAAAGCTGCTGAAACTGAAAGACTTGATGTTGACGGAGCCTGGGCGAATAGAAGCGGAAAACCGCCAGCAAATTATGGTTGATTTCTTGCGCCATTATTTTCGCGAGAAGAATGCACCGGAGTGGAGCGAGTTTTTGGAAGAATACTTACGCCGTTGATAGGTAGTTGAAGTACCTTCTTGTTTATTTCAACCCTCTGCCTGGAAAGCTGGTGTTCAAAATTTTTAAGCCAGCGTCCACGACCAGTTGGCAGGCTTGCCGTTGCGAGAGGGGAGCGAGGTGCTTGTTTTCGCCGCTTGGATGGAGTGAATGGCCAGCTTCTGGTATGACGATAGCTCGTTGTCTGGCTCCGTGCAATCCGCGCAGTTGCCAACTTCGCCTCCAGCCGCTAACAATTAACGGAGTATTAGTATTCCAGTCTCTTTCTGCTGCAATTACTGCTGCGCGGCCAACTTCGACTGATTGGTGCAGTTGATGTTCTAGACCGTGAGCTTCTTGGATGCCATAGAAATACTCGGGAGGAATAGGGAGCCACTCGTGGCATAGAGCATCAAAATCGCCTATTTTGCCGTCCGGAAATGTCGGACACTTCATTTCGGTGTCGTTATTGCGCCGTCGTTTTCTAGAATTTGGCAATTGAACTACTTTGTCGGGGTTTGGTAATGGAGGTGAAAAGGTTACAAGTGCTGTATTTATGTTTTTTTCAGTCATGGATGATAATGCCTGATGGGCAGCGATTGTACCCATACACTGAGCTATTAGTAATACAGAGCCTTCTTCGCCTTTCTCTTTGGCTCTGTCAGGCAGGTTATCCATTATTTCTTCATATTGTTCTGAGGGAGAACGGACGCGAGGGCCGATTGCGTCATCGGTAACGCCGTGAATATTATGAGGAGTAATGTTATACTCTGACAGGGTATTTTTAATATGATTAAAAGCGACTGAGCCTCTTGTCAAATGACTACCGCCCCCGCCTATGCAAAAAGTTGTTATCGGCCGTCTTAGATTATCCATCGTTTCGTTTATTATAATAATCACACATTGCATATTTGTCAAATGTATAAGCTAATGTATCATTGTGTTAATATTGGAATATGAAGCAGGCGATAATTGTTCACGGTAAGCCGTCTAAACAGTCATATTTTAACCCAAATTTACCGAGTACCAGTAACTCGATTTGGATTCCATGGCTGCAACAGCAGCTGCTAATTTGCGGTATTGACACTCAGACGCCCGAGATGCCTGAATCGTGGCGACCAGATTACTCGTTGTGGCGACAGACTTTTGAAAAGTATGATGTAAATTCAGAAACTATATTGGTTGGCCATAGTTGTGGCGGGGGTTTTCTAATTCAATGGATGAGCGAGAATCCGCAAATTTGTGCAGGCGACGTTTATCTTGTTGCGCCAGCTTTTGGCGATAAGTTTAACCCCGAAGCTCCATATGATGAGCCGCTTCGTGGCGGTTTTTTTGATTTTGAGATTGACGAGGCGCTACTTGATCGCGTGCGTAGTCTAACTATATTTTACTCTGACAATGACTCGGTGCGAGTTGATACTGCAATAAAAATTATAAAAAAATCTTTTCCGTCTGCCTGTTATCGATTATTTCCGGGATATGGGCATTTTTGTGGTAAGCGCGACATGGCCGACGATACTTTTCCTGAGTTGTTTGAAACAATATTTCGTAACAAAAATAATTATTGAAGAGAGAGTATTGACTGATATCATTAAGCAGCTTGATTACTTGATATAAGATATAATAGTACTTGTGAATAAGCAGTTACAGCAAAAGCTCAAAACTCTACCGCGCAGCCCCGGTGTTTATTTTCATAAGTCGGCGAGCGGAGAGATCATCTATATCGGCAAAGCAGCAGTGTTGAAAAACCGCGTGCGGCAGTATTTTCAGAGCGGCAAAGATTTTGATGCCAAAACTCGGGCGCTGGTCGCCGAAATTTATGATACCGATTGGATCGAAACCGAGAGCGAGATTGACGCGCTGTTTTTGGAAAGCGAGATGATCAAGCGTTATATGCCGCGCTACAATATTCTGCTGCGCGATGATAAATCACAAACTTTCGTACGAATTGATATGAAAAGCGAATGGCCGACGGTGACTTTTACGCGCAGCCCTGCTGATGACGGTGCGACCTACATTGGTCCTTTTTATAGCGGTTTGCCAGTCAAGAAAGCGCTGCGTTATTTGCGCAAAATTTTTCCTTATTATATCAAGCCGCCTAAACGCGAACACGCTAATTTAGAAGAGCAAATCGGTTTGGCGCCCAGCCTTGATATGACTAGTCACGAGTACAAGAAATCTTTGCGCAAGCTGATCAAATATATCGAGGGCGGGCGCGTCAAAATCGCGCAAGAAATTGAACGCGACATGAAACGAGCGGCGCGCAACCAAGAATTCGAGACAGCGGCGCAACTTCGCAATAAATTGACCTATTTGCGCGAGCTGCAGCGGCGAATTATGTTCGGCGATCGAGAGTTCATTAATATTTCGAAAGATCGGGCACTATCGCAGTTAGCCGAGCTATTGAGTTTGCCAGCGCCGCCAGCGAGGATTGAGGGCTATGATATCTCACATATGAGCGGCACCAACGTTGTAGCCAGCATGGTAGTCTTCACCAATGGCGCGAGCGACCGGACACATTATCGTAAGTTCAAGATGCACGTGCAGCGTAACGACGACACCGCTAATATGCGCGAGACCATCAGACGGCGCTTTAGCGAGAAAAATCGCAAAGATTGGGGGGTGCCGGATTTGCTGTTGATTGATGGCGGCAAAGGGCAGCTTAGTGCAGTGCTCGACGAATTAGACAGGCTAGGCGTTACGGTGCCAGTAATTGGCATAGCGAAGCGCGAAGAAGAAATCGTTGTCGCCAAGAATCGTTCGCATATTAATGACGATGACGCGCTGCTTGGCCAGTTGATGAAAGAGCCGCGCCTCGGCATTAGTGTGCTGGATTCTGGTGATTTTTACTTAATTAATTTGCATGCTGGGCAGCAGAATGCTGGCTCGCACTCGCGTAACCTGCGCGGTAGCGATACTATGAGTGAGTATGATGATGTCGTAAAGCTATTTCAACGTATCCGCGATGAGGCGCACCGTTTTGCTGTCAGTTATCATACAACGCTCAAGCGCAAAGGCGCCACAAAAAGCGAGCTTGACGACATTCCTGGTGTCGGTCCGGCGACGCGGCGCAAATTACTGCGGCGCTTTGGCAGTATGCGGGCAGTTAGGCGAGCTAGCCAAACGGAAATTTGCGATGCTATCGGGCAAGCGCTAGGAACTCGCGTCTATGAGGCTTTTTGCCACCAGAGCGGCGATATGCCGCAACTATGAAAAATACGGCTGATGCGGTATACTGTAGCAGTATGAGTAAACAATTTATAGCTTTTATTCTCCGGTGGATACTGAACTCGCTGGGAATTTGGGTAGCGGTGCGGATTTTTGGTACGGGTTATAGCAATGCTCAAATTGATTCTAGTTTGGTGGCCTTTTTTGGCGCCGGGCTGATTTTTTCAATCATCAATGCGACGCTTAAGCCGATTGTGATGATTTTGTCGTTACCGATGATTTTGGTAACGCTTGGCTTTTTCACGATAGTTGTTAACGGTTTTTTGGTTTGGTTATCATTGATGTTGGCTCCAGGCTTGCAAATGACGTTCTTGAACTCGATTTTTGCAGGCTTGATATTAAGTTTGGTAAACTATGTAGTAAGTAGTGTTCTGGAGCTCAGTTATCACGACGAACGAGAGGAGAAAGCATAAATGGACGTAACGTTAACTCTACAAATTGTTATGGTAATATCGGCGGTGCTGATGATAATTTCGGTTCTGCTGCAGCAGCGCGGGGCTAGCCTGGGTGCTGGATTTGGCGGTTCTGGCGAATTGTATACGACGCGGCGCGGTCTCGATAAAAACCTGTTTGAAGTGACGATTTTCTTGGCTGTAGCGTTTGTGATGTCGATTGTGGCACTGTTGGTTTTGCCGAACTTATAGATAAATCAAGGGTGGATATAAATGAGTAAAGCAAGTAAAGGCAAACTGAGGCTGGGCTACAAGCGGCTAGCGCTGAGGGTCAAGCATGCCGAAGGCGCCACGCAGCGCCATGCTAGCCGCTTTATTCTGCGGCGTATTGAAAATGTCCGCTTAGTGATGACTGAGATTATGATTTGGCTGGCTGCTATAGCCTTGCTGATAGCTGGCTTGGGTATTCAGTATTCCTGGAATTCACAAGGCAGCAAGAAAGATGGCGCTAAGTCTGGCGGCGTGTATGTCGAGGGAGTGATTGGCAACATTAGCACGCTTAATCCTTTGCTAGCGGCTAGCGAGCCTGAACAGGCGGTATCACGGCTGTTATTTTCGTCTCTGTATAATTACGATGTTACCGGAGCGTTGCATACTGACTTGGCCGAATCAATGACGGTAAAAGATGACAAAGTTTATACAATCAAGCTGCGCAATGCCGCCTGGCACGATGGTAAAAAGTTGACTGCCGAAGACGTTGTATATACAATTAATCTGATCAAAAACCCGCAAGTGCGTTCGCCTTTGCGAGTTAATTGGCTAGACATTTCGGCGCGGGCAATTGACGATTCAACAGTAGAGTTTATGCTACCAGCGGTGTATGCCGGGTTTTCGCACGCCTTGACTTTTCCGGTAATACCTAAGCATATTTTACAAACTGTTAGTCCGTCGTCAATGCGCGAAGCTGATTTTAGCAGCAACCCAGTCGGCAGCGGACCATTTGCGGTTAAACGAGTTCAAACTAGCGAGTCAACTAGCTCTACCGACATGGTGCGGATGGAACCGAATACTAAATATTACGGAGCAGTTTCGACTTTGTCGCGCCTGGAGCTGCGAGCTTACGGTAATGAATCGCTGTTAGTTAAAGCTGTAAATAGCGGCGAGGTTTCGGCGGCTTCGGGTTTGTCTTTGTCGGCTGCTGATAACATTAAATCTAAACAGTACTCGACTAAACATTGGCTTCTCAACAAAGGCGTCTATCTTTTGATGAACAATCGCAGCCAAACACTTCAAGATGCTAGAGTTCGCCAGGCCTTACGCTATGCTACTGATACTTCATCAATTCGCGCAACTGTCGGCGACAATGTGGCGCGGCTAGACACGCCGATTTTGCAAAGTCAGATTGCGCAAAAACTGCCGGCAGCGCCAGATTATAATTTAGATAAGGCCAAAGCGCTGCTCAAAGAAGCAGGCTGGACTTATAACCAAGGCCAATGGAAAGGTAAGGACGGCCGGCCGTTGGCGGTTGCTGTGACAACTTCGTCTGGGCGTGATGAATACAAGAAAATAGTCGATGCACTTAAACAGCAATGGTCAAAGCTTGGCGTTGATGTCCAGCTGCGCGAAATCGATACCAGCTCGACAACTACTAGCTTCGTACAAAGCGTGTTGCAGCCGCGCGACTACGATGCTTTGTTGTATGAATTGGAGCTTGGCGCTGATCCAGACGTTTTTGCCTACTGGCATTCGTCGCAGGCTAGCGCTTCTGGTTACAATTTTGCTAATTATTCTAATCGAACAGTTGACAACGATCTGGTTGGCGGGCGTTCGCGCACTAATTCAGCTCTGCGGGCAGCTAAGTATATTCAGTTTGTTAATCAATGGCTGAACGATGCGCCAGCAATTGGTTTGTATCAATCTGTCGGCAGCTACGTTTTGAACAATGGCGCGTCGATTGTTGAGCCACGCGGTTCTCTAAATACCATGAACGATCGCTACGCTGACGTAACGACGTGGTCTACGGGTAGGGCTTCTGTTTACAAAACGCCGTGAGGTTAGTATAATTGTAATCACGCCAATTAAAGCACTATGCACTGGTGGCGGAATTGGTAGACGCGCTAGCTTGAGGGGCTAGTGGCCATTGCGGCCGTGGAAGTTCAAGTCTTCTTCAGTGCACCAAATATACATCATGAAATCGTTGCTCTGCCAGCGATTTTTTCATAGTTAATGTTCAAAGAGCAACTGTAGTTTGGTATAATAAAGCAGACGGCGCGTTGGCGGAGCGGTTACGCAGAGGTCTGCAAAACCTTTTAGACGAGTTCGACTCTCGTACGTGCCTCCATAAAATTACAAGCGCGAGTGGCGGAATTGGTAGACGCGAGAGACTTAAAATCTCTTGACCAAAAGTCGTGCGGGTTCGATTCCCGCCTTGCGCACCATAGCTTATTTATGAAACAGCAAAAGAAACATAATACTCCGAAGCATTACGGTAGCGCATTTCTTGATTGGCTTACCGAGAAGTGGTATTTGGCGCGCTATCGCAATGTACGTTTCCTGCAGCGGCGGCCGCATCGCAGCTTTCGGCGGACGCGGCGGCGAGATTATCGCCGCAGTTTGCGTTTGCCTGGATATATTGCTTTTACTCACTATGTCAATCGCGTGTTGTGGAAGAGTAAAGGTCTGTTCTTATCCATGATAATCTTGTATGCGCTGATAATAATTTTTCTAGGAATTATTACTAGCCAGTCAACTTATGATTCAATTGGCAAGCTAGTGTCCGAGTCGCTGGGCAAGATTTTCGATGGCGGCGCGGGACAGTTGCTAAATGCTGGTATGCTGACATTTTCGTCGCTGGCGATTGACACAACGTCGCTGCGGGCTGAACAGGGAGTTATGCTGGCGCTGCTTGTGTTGATGACTTGGCTAACGGCGGTGTGGTTGCTGCGCGAAATTCTACTTGGGCTTAAGCCAAAATTACGCGACGGCTTGTACAACGCAACCGCACCGTTGATATCGACGTCGGTGGTATTATTGATATTGCTAATTCAGCTATCGCCAGTTGGTATTATGGCGCTGGCGTATTCGGCGTTGGTATCGGTGCATATATTAACAGAAGGTTTCGGTATGATGTTATTTGGTCTGCTGGCGGCAAGTGTATTAACACTTGTACTCTATTGGGTGACCAGTACGATTATTGCGCTAGTCGTGGTGGCCTTGCCTGGTATGTATCCGCTGCGGGCAATCCAGGCTGCTAGCGACTTGGTGGTTGGCCGGCGACTAAGGATTATGCTCAGGATAGTTTGGGCGTTTGTCTATAGCTCGGTGATATGGTGCGTTGTGATGGTGTCGTTGGTATTGCTAGAACGCGGATTATCGTCAAAGCTGAAGTGGCTCGAGTCGGTACCAATCGTGCCATTTGCTGGGGCGTTTATGATGGCGCTGTTGTTTGTCTGGTTAGCAGCGTATATTTATCTGCTGTATAGAAAGGTGGTAGCAGATGACGCGAAGCCGGCTTGAAGAAATTAAAAAACTACTCAATCAATACAGCTACGAATATTACGCGCTTGATCAGCCAAGCGTCAGCGATGCGGTGTACGACAGCTTGATGATAGAACTAAAGAACATTGAAGCAGCGCATCCAGAGTGGATTACGCCAGATAGCCCAACGCAGCGGGTTGGTAACAAGCTGCTTGAAGGTTTTCAAAAAGTTCGTCACGAGCGGCGAATGGTTAGTCTGAACGACGTGTTTGATAAGAATGAAATCGAAGCGTGGATTGAGCGTACTGATAAGCTGATACCGGGACATAAGCATGAATTTTTTACCGATATCAAGATGGATGGCCTGGCGTGCGCGTTGATTTATATTGATGGCGTGTTGATCCAGGCGGTGACGCGCGGCGATAGCTTTATCGGCGAGGACGTGACGAACAATGTGCGGACTATAAAAAATGTACCGTTGCGGCTGCATGAGGCGCCAGGCTTTGAACAATTTTTGCGCGGACGGACGGAAATTCGCGGCGAGATTGTGATGTTGAAGCGCGACTTTGCTGCGCTAAACGAGAAGCAAAAAGCTTCGGGACAGCCAGAGTTTGCGAATCCGCGTAATCTGGCGGCAGGGACAATCCGCCAGCTTGATCCGTCTTTGGTGGCGGCGCGGCCACTGCATTTTCGCGGCTATGATGTGCTTCGCGATGACGATGCTGAAGTGCCGACCAATAGCTTTGCTTACGAGGCGCTGACTGCTCTAGGAATTACTCGTAATCAGCAGGCGAGCGTTTTTACTACTTTAGCTGATGTGATGAATTTCGTTAACGAATGGGATGATAAGCGCCATGATTTGCCGTTTAATACTGACGGTTTGGTGATTAAGATCAATGATCGAGCGTTGTATGAAAGTCTCGGGTTAGTCGGGAAGAATCCACGAGGCGCGGTCGCTTACAAATATGCTGCTGAGCAGGCCACGACCATCGTTCGCGATATCGTTATTTCTATCGGTCGAACCGGTGCGGCTACGCCAGTAGCGGTGTTTGACCCGGTGGTGGTGGCCGGTACGACGGTGCAGCATGCTAGCCTGCATAACGCCGACGAAATTGCCCGGCTGGATGTGCGCCGCGGCGACACGGTGGTGATTTTCAAGGCAGGCGACATCATTCCGCAGGTGCAAACCGTACTGAAAGAATTGCGGCCGGCAGATTCTAAGCCAATTGATTACCTGGCAGAATTGGCACGCCAATATCCAGAGTTAGAATTTGTGCGGCCAGCAGGCGAGGCGGTGTATCGGGTTAAAGGTTTGAGCGGCCCACTGATTTTGAAGCGGTCTCTGGCGCACTTTGCCTCCAAAGGCGCACTGGACATCGATACGCTGGGCGAGAAAAATGTCGAGGCGCTGGTCGAGGCTGGGCTGGTTAATGACTTGGCGGATATTTACCGGTTGACGAAAGATGATTTGCTGCAGTTGGAGCGTTTCGCTGAGATTTCCGCACAGAAGCTCGTCGATGCCATTGCTGCCAAAAAACAGCCAGCCCTGGAGCGATTCTTGTTCGGTCTCGGTATTCGTCATGTTGGCGCACAGACGGCGATCGATCTCGCGAACCACTTTGAAAGTATTGAAAAGCTCAGCCAAGCGACTATCGATGAGCTACGCGAAGTGGATGGCGTGGGTGAAATTGTTGCTGAGTCGATCGTGGCGTGGTTCGCTGATGAAGATAACGTGACGCTGCTCGAAAAATTTGCTAACCTTGGTGTGACACCACAGTTTAGTCAAAAATCCGACCGACTAGCTGGCCAAAGTTTTGTCATCACTGGCACTCTGCAGTCTATGGGGCGTGAAACTGCTGCGGAAAAAATCCGCGAACTCGGCGGCACCTTCCAAACTGCTGTTGCAAAAGATACAACATATTTGGTAGCCGGCGGCAAGGTCGGCGCCAGTAAATTGAAAAAAGCCGAACAATACGGCACGAAAATTATTGACGAGCAAACATTATTAGAACTCATACAGTAACGGAGGCATAACCATGATACAGCAATCACATTGCGCCCTTGCTATCAAACCCGCCGACACGGTTGTATTTACGGCTATGTCGAAGAAATATTTTTACATGAGATTTTTCGTAACGAAATTTGCACTTGATCAAGGCGTTGTACCAATCAACCCATTTACCAGTTTTGATTATTTTTTGCTCGACGCGGTGGAGCGCGACACGGTGCGGCGCGCCAATAACACGCTGGTGGCGCGCGCTGATGAGCTGTGGGTATTTGGCGATATTGCTGATGGCGTGCGGGCGGAAATAATGCGGGCCTGGCAGCAGCAGAAAACCGTTCGATTTTTCGCGTTTCGCGGCGATAAACATATTTACGAAGTCGCGATTAACGATGTGGTGTATGAAGATGGCGTCGAGCCTTTAATCCACGTAGGAGAATAAAATGAAGAATGGCAACGCCAATCTAAAGACTATCAGAGTCATTCGCCAGAATCATAGGTTTGCGGTTAGTGAAGTAGATTGGCTTGGCGAGCGTGTGTTTTGCAAGCAGTCGCAGCCCGGGGCGACTGGCAAAGATGAAATATTGCGCGAAGCAAATGGTCTGCGAACTTTTGATAAATTGACTCGTAATTTTAACGATATACCATTTACTGTGCCAAAATTGCTGTATCATGACGATGTGAAAATCTTAACGCAATTTATCAACGGATGGACGCCAGAGCTAGCCAACGTGCCTGACGACTTTTTTGTACAAAGTTTCGTGCAAATGGATCACTATTTTCGCAGTCAGAAACGTCGTCGCTCGCGCTGGTCGCAACAAAATAAAGACGGAGAATATATTTGGCAGAAGTTAGAACGAATTATTTCCGGGTTTAATTTAGAAGTGATACCGCCGGAAATATTTCGGGCTAGTTTGGATTTCTTGCGTAATAATCATAGCTTGTGCGAAGCTCGACCAATGCATGCGGATTTTACCGAAAATAATCTGTTGTATGACGGCGATAAATATTGGCTAGTTGATTTCGAGAGTTTCCGTGATGATTGGCCGCGCTGGTACGATGTAGTTAATTTTACGTACAATCGCGAGATGGAACGCCCCGAAACCGCCAAACGTATGTGCAATATTCGGCGTTTGGTCGTTGATCGGCTGGGTGAGGAGCCGACTACTCAGCGAGAAATCGCTTGTGTCAAGATCGTACGCGGTTTATCGTTAATTATTGAACACATGACTCTCGGCGGGCGTAATCACGCAGCGATAGTTCCACTCGACAACGCGTTGCGCCAAAGGATTATAACTTCTTTTACGAAGCTTTTGCCAGCTAGATGATAAAATAGGATTATGAAAAAGCATAAAATATTCTGTTCGTATGCTTTTACTGGCGAGGACAAACTGAAAGTTGAAGCGCGTATGCGCCGGGTGGTTGATTTGCTTGAGGGCTGCGGGTATGAGGTTTATTGTAATTTGTTTGATAGTGCGACCGAAAGTTACGACAGCCCGCGTCAGTTCTTGCGGCGAGCAATTGATCAAATGAATGAGTGCGACAAAATATTAGTGATTCAAACTTCGCCGCGCCGCAGCGAGGGCATGCTGATAGAAATCGGCGTCGCTATGGCTCGCGATAAATCAATTCTATTGGCGCAGCATCAGAGCGCTGCCGGCAAATCGTATTTACCAGATCTCGCTAGGCGGACGCAAACCTGGCATAGTGAAAGCGAGCTAGATACTACTATTATTACCCTGATAAAATCTGAGTGCGATTAATCATGGCAGAACCAAAGAAGCTGTCTTTCAATGAAACTTTAAAAGCTTTTGGCACGGTGGCGATAACGACTTATAAAGCTTCTCCGCTGGCGGCGATTACCAAAATAATCGGTACGATTATCGGTTCGGCTATCCCGTTAGTTACTGCGTTTGTGGCCGCGCAAGCGACTACTTATCTGGCGGCTGGCTTCGCCGGTGACGAGCAAGCAGGCGCAAGGGCAATTTGGTGTGTTGCAGCGACTGTGATGCTGGGAATTCTTATGATGGCGTGGAATAGTTTGCAAAATTATATAGATCAATTCACTTCGTATAAAATCAACTCGGCTATTAGCGACCAGTTGTACGAGCATTTTGTTAGTATTGATTTTTGGCGTTATGACGACAAGGACACTGCCGACATGTTTGATAAGGCGCAAAGTTTTGTTTCGTTTTTCTCGCGCTTCTTCGACGCTATGGCTAGGATAATTGCGTCAATTGTTAGTGTAATAGTAGCCTTAGCCTCGCTATTTTCTGTTAGCTGGTGGATTGGCTTGATATTGTTTTTAGCGATTATTCCTAGTGCAATAGTTCAGTTAAAGTTGTCGCGTTTACAGACAGAGCATTGGCGTAAATATACCGAAGCTCGGCGCCGCAGTGATTCAATTTCTTGGAATGTGATGCAGCCGCAAAATTTGGCGGAACTGCGTATTTATAACGCAGCGCGCTATATGTTAGATATGCGAGCGAAGTGGCGCGACAAAGATCAGCTCGAGCGTATTCAATTTGAGCGCGCTTATATTATCAAACGATTGGCGGCCGACGTTGTCGAAGCAATAGCTCAGCTAGTTGGGCTATTATCGATTGTTTTGCAAATTATCCATCGTGTTCAGCCGGTCGGCCAGTTTGTTCTGGTCGAGCAAATGATGTCGAGGGCGCTTGGCGGTATGAGTGGTTTAATTATACAGTTCAATAGCATTGATCAGGATATTGCAGCGATGGTCGATTTCCAAAGGTTTATGCGGTTGCCGAGAAACTTGAATGAAGGTCGGAAATTGCTCGAACCGCCGCAGACGATTGAACTGCGGAATGTTTCGTTTCATTACCTCAAAAACGACAAGCTAGTGCTAAGCGATATTAACATGAAAATTCGCGCTGGCCAACGGGTTGCTATTGTCGGCGAAAATGGCGCTGGCAAATCGACGCTTATTAAATTGTTGCTGGGGTTGTATCAGCCAACGCGCGGCCAGGTCTTGCTTGATAACGTGTCGTTGGCGGATATTAATAAGAGTTCGTGGCATAGCTATCTCGGAGTATTGCAACAGGATTTCATAAAATATCGATTTGCAACAGCTTACGAGAACGTTGTGTATGGAGACGTTCAGCGCAGCTATGACGAGCAGCATTATCAAAGATCAATCAAGCAGGCTGAAGCCAGCGCTTTCATTGACAAATTGCCCAAGAAGCGCGATACAATTCTTGGGCAATGGTTTGAGCACGATGATGGTACTAACGGTGTCGATTTGTCGGGTGGACAATGGCAGCGGTTAGCATTGGCGCGTAATTTTTATCGCCAGGCGCCAATTGTTATTCTAGACGAACCAACTAGCGCTATCGATGCCTTGGCAGAATCAAGGATTTTCGCTCGGCTATTTGGCAAGCATGGCAATACTATCATCGCTATCAGCCATCGTTATACAACTATCAAAAAAGCCGATGTTATCTATATGATGCAAAATGGCAAGATCGTCGAGCAGGGCAGTGTTGACGAATTAGTAGCTCGCCAGGGTGAATTTTATAAGATGTTCGCTAGCCAAATTGAATAAGCGCTTGCAATTTACTAAACGTTGCGCGATAATATGCTTATGCTGGTACGCAATGGGGCCGCCCTGTTGCGAAAACAAACATCATACCAACGCCGTGCCCCGGGTGGGCGCGTAGCAGCACAAACCGCTACTAGAAATTGTAGCGGTTTTTTGATATTGTAGATAGAGGGGATATTGTTTGGGGCATTAGCTCATTTGGGGAGCCTTCGGCAGAAATATTGCGCAAGCGCTCTAGTCAAATCGGCGACTGTCCTGTAGTAGTTTGGGGCATTAGCTCATTTGGCTAGAGCGCTTCGCTGGCAGCGAAGAGGTGACCGGTTCGAATCCGGTATGCTCCACCACGGACCTTTAGCTCAGTTGGCTAGAGCGCACGATTCACATTCGTGAGGTCGCAGGTTCAAGCCCTGCAAGGTCCACCAATTTAGGCGTAAACGGTTTTTGGGAATAGTTATCCTTGTAAACAACTTAGCCACAAGCATGGGGATATAGCTCAGCTGATAGAGCGCAGCATTCGCATTGCTGAGGTCGAGGGTTTGAGTCCCTCTATCTCCACCAAAAATAGTATGAAAACGGCAGCGTAATCATGGACGCTGCCGTTATTTTATTTTTCAAGACATTATTTACTTATTATTACCAATTCAACTTACTGGAAAATCTCGTCCGACTACTGATGATATGCGTCCGTCTTTTAAAAGATTACTTGCGAAGCGAAAACCAACTTCAAACCAGATTATCAATTGGACAAGTTCGCATATGTTGCCAAAATTGACCGATTATATTGAAGAAGGAAAGACAATAGACGCTGTAATATTTGAACCGGCAGTTCTCTTGATCAATGAGCTGTTCGAATCTTGACAAAACTCCGTCGCCCTGCTAATATTTTCAGAGGTCAATACGTTGCTTTTGCCCTGAGCGGGAGCGTAATGTTGTAAAAATAACACACCCTAGTTGCACCGATAACGCGCAACTTTTTTGTTGCCCAAAAATCATTAATCAAAGGAGGAAATATGCCCCGCACTAAGCGAGAAGGAGTATTTTATGGCGTCGTCATGGCGTTTACGATGTCAATTTTTATGAATTTGCTGAATACGTTTTTGCACGCTGGCGTGTCAATGCAATCGCTGGGCAGAGCACTGCTGCTGCAGCCAGTAATCTTTGCAATCGTCATGGTTGTTGAGAGTTTGGTTGTATCGAAGCTGGCGCAAAAAGCCATGAAGCGTTTTGTCCGGGCCAAGGATAGTATAGAAGATCATGCACTGGCGCGAACAGTGTGTATGGTGACGGGTATGTCGCTGGCGATGAGCTTGATCGGGTTGGTCTTGGCAGGTACACCGCTGGCTGAGCTGCCGCTACGCTTTGCCTCAGCATGGCCGATGAATTTCTGCGCGGCGTTTTGGTGGCAAATATTAGCTGCTGGGCTGATTGCACGCATGGCGCTGAAAGCAGTGCGGGCGTATCGCTCAGAACAAACTTCAATGGTTGTTGATTAGTTATGATGTTATTCTTACGCGTAACATTTCCAAATCTTACGCCTCTGATTTTCAAATCTTCCATGTATGATTTCTGAATCTTCCGTGTGAGATTTTCCCGTCTGGCGCGTATAATAGAGATATGGGACGAGTACCACTAGCGGAGCAGATGCGGCCGCAAACTTTAGATGAGGTGATTGGCCAGAGCCACTTGCTGGGCGAGGGCGAGTTACTTCGCCAGATTGTTAAGCGTGGCGAGCCGGTCAGCTTGATTTTGTGGGGACCGCCAGGGACGGGCAAGACTACCTTAGCGCGGATCATTGCCCGCGAAGTCAATGCCGAGTTCATTGAGCTATCGGCGGTGACCAGCGGCAAAAAAGATGTCGAAAGGGTAATTGAACACGCCAGGCAGAACTGGAATTTGGGGCTACGGACGATTTTGTTTGTCGATGAAATCCACCGCTTCAACAAGGCGCAGCAAGATGCGTTTTTGCCGCATGTCGAGAGCGGGCTGATTACTTTGATTGGCGCGACCACTGAGAACCCGAGCTTTGAGGTGATCACGCCGCTGCTCAGCCGGACGCGGGTGCTAGTGCTGCAGCAACTGACGAAAGATGAAATTATACTAGTGCTGAAGCGGGCGCTTAAAGTTTTGAAACAAACCAAGCGGGTGTCGTCCAAAGCTCTAGACTATTTGGCGGAATTGGCGGACGGCGACGCGCGAGTTGCCTTGGGTAATTTGGAGTTGGCGCTGAGCTTTGGTGAGAAAGTCACGCCGGAGGTGGTCAAGGCGGCGGCTCAGCGACGTTTACCTGGTTATGACAAAAAGGGCGATGCGCATTATGACGTCATCTCGGCATTCATCAAATCACTGCGCGGTAGCGACGCGGTGGCTGCGGCGTATTATTTAGCGCGCATGATCGACGCCGGCGAAGACCCGAAGTTCATTGCTCGGCGGATGGTTATCTTTGCGTCAGAAGACATTGGGTTGGCGGGTAACGGCGCGCTGAGCTTGGCAGTTGCTGCCTTTGAAGCAGTGGAGCGCGTTGGGCTACCTGAAGCCAAATATAATTTATTCCACTGTGCCATCGCCCTGGCTCGCAGCCAGAAGTCGCGCGAGACTACCGATTTGATGAATGAGGCTTTCGCTCTGGCGCACAAATATCCGAACTCGCCGGTGCCGCTGCACCTTCGAAATGCGCCAACCAAGCTGATGAAAGATTTGGGCTACGCCAAAGATTACAAATGGCAAGCTGGCTTCCAGCACAAAAAAGGATTCTTGCCGGAAGAAGTCAGGGAAGAATCTTCTAACCGCTGATAGGCTTTTTATTGAATCTTCGCCATAAAATCCACACAAAAACAAACGACAAAGTTTGCGCTAAGAATATTCGCGCAATTTGCAAGCTATCATTTCCTTGGTTTGAGACGACATGCACAATATTAATTATCGCATTATTAAAAAAGTGATCTGCTGCGCCAAGCCACAAACTTCCTGTCATTTTATATAGCCAGCTCATTTTTAATCCAAACATGAAAGCGAACAAAATATAGCCAATGCTAAAAATTGCCGTCTGAACCAGCGAAAACTCACCGTCAAGGAACGATCGAATCGGCATTGCTACATGCCAAAGTCCGAACAGCAGGGCGCTTATGAAAATCGTTGCCGCAAATTTATATTTTTGGCGCAGTAATTTCTCGAACAATCCGCGAAACAGGCCTTCTTCCATCCAGACATTGAATATATTAAAGATAATAATTGACCCAATTCCCACGCCGACGAATTGTTCGGTGCTAGCGAGCGAAAATCCGCCAGCTTTCATTAAAATATTAGGTTTAGCGCCGGAAAAATACAGAAATCCGAATTCGATCAGCAGCGTAACTGTATAAAAGCAAAGCCCCAAGGCAAGCCCCAGGCCAATATTTTTCAGCCAATTTTTGCGCGTAAAGCCAATGTCGCGCCAACGAGCGTGCAAATATTTCAGGCAAACGAAAATTATTACTATACCGAAAATTTTATGCACTATATTTTCACTGAGTGCTGATTGATCGGTACGCAAAGCTAAAAATTCCCACATTCGCACAGCGAAACATGTAAAATACAGCAATAGACAAAGTGACAACGGATTTTTAGTGCGCTCTGTGAACATAGGTTTATTCTAGCACGTTAGGAATTTTACTGAAAAGCGAATGAAAATATCGCCTTTGTCGCAATAGTATGGTACATTAAACGTATGAGCAGCAAGAGCGCAAAGAAATCCGAGCAGCGCAAATCTAATCAGCAGCAAGATGGCGCTCAGGCAAGCCAAGGCGAGCAAATCCAGCCGCAGCAAAGTGTTACTCAACCAGTCCCAGGCGAACAAATTCAACTGCCGCAGGTAGAGCAAGTCCAGCCGCCAATGCCGCAAATTGAACAGGCGCAAGCGCAACCCGAACAGCAGAATCAGCCGACAGCAGTCATCCCGTCACAAGCTTACCAGAATCAGACTCAATATCAATACGTTTATGTCAACTATTCAAGAAAAAGCAACGTCATCGGATTGTCGATTGTTTACGCGATCAGTTTATTCTTGACGATAGGCCTTCCGATTGGTTTATTCAGCATGAATGGTTCGATGAAAGACTTTTCGAGCGAAGTAAACTATTATTTGATTCAAGTAGTGAAAATAGTCATGCCGATTGTTCTGGCACTGTCGGTGATATCGTCTATAATTTTGTGGATAGCTTACTTGTCGAGTAAAAACAAATTAGTAGCCAAAATTGCAGCTGCCTGTACGCTTTCTATATCGGTCATATCTTTTGTTGTTTTTTGGATTTATTTAAACTTCTATTCTGTGGTAGGCTTTGGTGATGCGGCGTTCTTTTTGCCTATACCTTTCGGCGTGATGATATTAGGAATTGCTTGGTGTGTTAACGTTTTTAAATACCAGAATGAAAAGCCAGCGTATTATGCGAATACTTCTCTAAACGGCCAATATGTAGTTTCGCCGCAATGTCCTAATCAGCCGCCACAACAGCCGCAACCGAATATTCAGCAGCCAGGCGCTGCCGATCCGCAGTACGGGCCAGCGCCAGCTGAGCAGAATGTTCCTTATGAACAGCAGCCGGTCAATCAGCAATATTTCGCGCAGCCGCAAGCAGCGCCAGTTCAGTATGTTGTTATGGCGCAGTCGCTCAAAGGCGTCAAGGGCTGGCTCGCATTTTTCATGGTGTGTCTGGCGATTGATGGCGTTTGTTCGGTTGGTTTGTTTTTTACCTCGTTGTTAAACCTAGGCGATCCATCGGCTGTCGTTTCGGTGATATTCATGCCGATCATTGCTATACTGACTACTGTCGCGGTAGTGCTCATTAATCTGCAAAAGAAGCTTGGCAAGTGGCTGGCGGTTGCGTCGCTGGTAGCCTCGTTCTTCTATTCAGCAAGTTCTGCGGTAGTTGATAGCGTGGTCAAAAGACCTCCGAACACTGACTCAATTATTAGTATGACTAGCACTATCATTGCTAGCGGGATTTCTATGGGATTGCTTTGTTTATACTTCTTTGTTTCTAGGCGCGTGAAAGAGACTCTGGTTAACTAAAATACTAAAAAGTTTCTCTATACGAATAGGCCGCTCCTTTTCTAGAGCGGCCAGTTTTTTATTCAATTGATAGCCGGTGTTCGCTGCATCCGATTAATACGCCTTCGTACGGGCGTAGTTCTACCGAGCCGTCATCGGCAACCTCGGGGTAGTCAGTTGGGTGTGTGGCGCATAAGATACTGCCGGTATGTGGTAGCGTAACACGGTGTTTGGTGTTGCCGAAATTTAATGCGACAAAGACATGCTGCTCTCGGCCAATCCATCGCGCGTAAGCAAATATGTCATTGTCTGTATCGCTGAGCGGCTCGTATTCGCCAGTGCGCAAGATTTCGTAGCGGCTGCGCAAGGTCAATAAGCGGCGGTATAGCGCCAAAAATGAGTCTGGTTCGTTCTGCTCTGATTCTACATTGACGTTCTGGCAAGCAGGATTTACTGGCAGCCATGGTTTAGCGGTACTGAATCCAGCATTTTGGCCAGCCGTCCATTGCATCGGCGTGCGTTCTGGGTCGCGCCCGACAGATTCGTCATTGCCGTGGCTAAAGACCGACTTATCCTGGATCTCTTCAAAGCGAATTGGTCCATTATTCATGCCAATCTCGTCACCGTAATATATTACTGGTAGCCCTGGTAGTGTCAGTTGCATCAATGCAATCAAGCGAGCTTGCTTTTCGCCGCCAAAGCGCGTAACGATGCGCGATTGGTCGTGATTACTAAAACAATAGACGGGTGTGTGCACGTCGGGGTTGATCATGCCTTGGAATTCGTTGACGATTGTGCTCATCGACTCGGCATTAAATTTGGCGTGTAATCCTTCAAAATTGAATGGCATTGATACTTTTGGATTGACACCATAAAAACCCAAGTATTGTTCGCTAGTGCTATAGTTTTCATCTGGATAATCTTCAAAAACCATGATTCGATTCGGATATGAGGCGACTATATCTGTTAGTTCCCGCAAATACGGGAAAAGGTTATCCCAGAAGCGGCTGTACTTATGCTGCAAATCATCGAATTGTGTCGGCGGTTTCTTATCGTGATAATGCTCGGCGACTGGGTCGTCGCGCAGCTCTGGGTCTTTGCTGATCCAACGTACCGCGTCCGCTCGAAAGCCATCAACACCGAGATCTAGCCAAAAACGCAGTACGTTTTGCATTTCGCGGCGTACCTCAGGGCTATCCCAGTTGAGATCTGGCTGTTCTTTCAGGAATGTGTGTAAGTAATATTGCTGGCGCCCTTCGTGCCACTGCCACGCCGACCCGCCAAAAATACTCAGCCAATTGTTCGGTTCTGAGCCGTCAAGTTTTGCGTCGCGCCAAACATAAAAATCATTCTTATCGTTGTCCTTGGAGTTTTGCGATTCTAAAAACCACGGATGCTGGTTGCTGGTATGATTAGGCACGAAATCGACCATTACTTTAATATCGCGAGCGTGCGCTTTCTCGACCAACTCTTTGAAATCATCAAGCGAGCCGAAAATCGGATCAATATCACAGTAGTCCGCCACGTCGTAGCCCATGTCGGCTTGCGGTGACGGATAAAACGGCGAAAACCAAATCGCATCGATGCCAAGCGAATTGTTGCCGCCCTTAATATAATCAAGCTTATCGATCACGCCGCGCAAGTCGCCGACGCCATCGCCATTAGAATCCTTAAACGATCGCGGATAGATTTGATAAAATCCGTTAACGTCGCGCCATTTTTTTGCCATAATTACCCCCTCTTATTTATTATATTAAAAA
>CAJPNK010000002.1 GCA_905372095.1 Candidatus Saccharimonadota bacterium
AATTTACTTTTTGTTGGCGCGCTTTCGCTCATTGGCATCGAGGTAGCGTTTACGTAGGCGCAAAGACTTCGGCGTTACTTCCAGCAGCTCGTCGTCCTCGATGAAGTCGATGCATTGCTCCAGGCTAAACTGCGTAAATGGCGTCAGTTGTACCGTGCCGTCGGATGATTTGGAGCGCATGTTGGTTAGGTGTTTAGCCTTGCAAACGTTAATTTCAATATCTTCTTGGCGATTGTAAATACCGACGATCATCCCAGCGTACACTTCCGTGCCAGGTCCGACCAAGAGTTCGCCGCGCGCCTCGGCCGCTTGCAGCGCATACGGCGTGGTGGTGCCAGCTTCAAAGGCGATGAGTACGCCGCCGCGGGTCTTTGGCAATTTGCCGCCCAGCGGTTGATAGCCGCACGGCAGGGAATTCATGATCACCGTGCCTTTGGTAGCGGTCAACAGTACGTTTCGCAGGCCGATCAACGCTCTCGTCGGCAGCACGTAGGTGATGCGAGTAGCGCCGCTGGCGGTGGTTTCTTGCGATTTCATTTCAGCGTGGCGCGCACCCAACTCCTGGCTGATTGCGCCGATGAATTCACTGCTAATTTCGATTTGTAATTCTTCAATTGGCTCTTTCTCGACGCCGTCCTCGGTGATGGTCACCACTTGCGGGCGGCCGACTTCAAACTCAAAGCCTTCACGCCGCATGGTCTCGATCAGGACGCTGAGGTGTAATTCGCCGCGGCCAGACACCGTAAAGCCGATGCCGTTTTCTTCAACGCGCAGCGCCACGTTGGTTTCCAGCTCTCGCCGCAACCGGTCGCCAATTTGCCGTGAAGTGGTAAATTCGCCCTCACGCCCCTTCATCGGGCTGGTATTTGGGCCCAGATACATGCTCAGCGTCGGCGCTTCGATGGCAATCGCTGGCAGTGCTTCCGGCTGTTCTTTGTCGGCAATGGTATCGCCAATGTGCGCCTCACTGACGCCCACCAGCGCCACGATGTCGCCAGCAAACGCCTCGTCAAGCTCCTCGCGGTTCAGCCCGCGGTAACCAAAAACTTTCTCAATTCGCGCTGAGCCTGACACCTCGCCGTGCTTCAGCAAACTAACCGCCAGGCCGCGCTTAACCGACCCGCGAGCGATCCGCCCAATGGCATATTTACCCTGGAAGGTGTCGTATTGCAGGCTGGTTACCAGCATCTGAAACCCGCCGTCAGCCGTGACGCTCGGCGCCGGGATGTCATTGATAATCGCCTCAAAAATTGGCGTGAGATCGGCGTCTTCACTCGGGTCAGCAGGGATCTTCCGCCATGCCTTGCCATCACGCCCAACGGCGTAATAAATCGGATAATGCAGCTGAGCATCATCAGTCGCTAGCTCCAAAAATAGATCGCTCAGCTCATCTTCGACTTCGGCGATTCGCCGGGCAGGTTTGTCAATTTTATTAATCACCACTACTGGCTTCAAACCCAGTTCCAACGCTTTGCTCAACACAAACTTCGTCTGCGGCATCGGCCCTTCCTGGGCATCGACGATCAATAGGACGCCGTCCGCCATCTGCAGCGTTCGCTCGACTTCGCCGGAAAAATCAGCGTGCCCCGGCGTGTCGATGATGTTGATTTTATAATCGCCGTAAAAAATCGAGGTCTGTTTGGCGGTGATGGTGATACCGCGTTCGTGCTCCTGATCACCCGAATCCATGATCAGTTCCTGGCTCATCTCGGCCTGATTGTCGCGAAATGTGCGCGACTGTTTGAGCAGCCCATCAACCATGGTCGTCTTACCGTGATCGACGTGGGCAATAATGGCAATATTTCGAATCTTGCTAGCGTCCTTCATAAAAATATGGTCTGGGATTAACAGCAGACCTTCCTTTGGTGACTTATTATAGCACAGATGAGCGGGGATGGGAAGTACGCTACTACGGTGAAGCTTGCTCATCAAGCTTTAGCTGCACGAAAATAGCTAACCCTGACAAAACCACTAGCATCCAACCAGCGATGAAAACGCTTTGGTTTGACAAAACTCCAAATACAAACGTTAGCGGCATGAGGACAATTCGTCCCACGGCGTTTATCACCGAGCCGGAACCTGTGCGGTACCGCGACGGCAACTGGTGTTGTATCTGCGCAGTAAAATGAAATAGCAGCGCCCCCGAGACTACAGCTATTAAGACCTGTGCGGCGATAGTTATCCATAAATTACTGCCCACTGAAAGCGCGAGCGATGCCAAGCCTAGCAAAATCGACAGAACTATATTTATTCGCCTTGAGCTGAGGTACTTGACTAACGAGCCGCCCAGTCCGCCCAAGCCTTCTATGAATGATCCAGCGATGCCAAATACTATCGCCGGGGCCGACAACGCAATATACCACAGCTGATAAGCCTCGCGATTCATCTTTTGGATACAAAAGACTATCATAATCGCAGCCATTAACCATAGCAGGCTTTTACTTTTGAAAACACATTTGAATGTATTTTTAGTATGTTTGATAAGTTTTTCATCAGCCACCTCGCGGCTAATTTTTGCATCTTTATAAATTAGATGGCAAACCATAGACATCGCAATTGGAACAATTGTTAAGTTAAATGCCAGCAGCAGCGAGTGTTCGCCGATCCAGCCGCCTAAAAAGTTACTGATAATTAACGCTATCCCGCCTAAAGTTTCGTATAGTCCTAGTGCTCGATTAAAATTCCTGGCGTGCCCTTGCTCCTCGAGCAGCGTATCGTAAATCATAGCTGCGCCAGTTCCGCTCGAAAAAGCATCGTGAAGACCCCAAATCGTCACAGCGGCAGCGTACATAAAGATGTTATCGCTAGCACCAGCCATCAGGCTGCTAATTCCTAAGAATAGCCCAGCCAGCACCATTGAACCCTTGCGGCTCCAGCGATCCGCGATAATTCCTGATGGAATTTCGGTCAGAACGGATGATATCAGCAGAACAATCGCGATCAAACTAATTCCAAAATTGTCAATGCCGATACTTCTTATGAATAATTTTTCAATTGAATACCAAAGTACAAAGCTTAAGAAGAACTTGCCAACATACAGCGGAAGCAGCCTCTTCATGACAGCTTTTTTCATATTTTAATTATAACGCGTGCCAGCGTTATCTTAAAGGTTCATGATAATAGTTTGAATTGGTGCGGGTAGAGGGAGTCGAACCCTCGTCTCATGCTTGGGAAGCATACATAATAGCCGTTATACGATACCCGCGCTGACTATTATTATACACTATGCTCTGGTTATTTTTGCAGGACGCTACCTCCAGATTGACATAACCAGTTTCCTTGCTACAATCAAAGTATGAAAAAACAAAAACTTGTAATTATCCTAGTTATTTTAATACTAGCGGGGGTAGGAATAGGCTTATATATTGCTGTGCGTGCTGCGTCGAAAGACGCGGGTAGTACTAATCAGCAGCAAAAGACAACTACCAATTCTAATTCTGGCTCTGATAATTCCGATTCTAGCAATAACTCTAACGGCAGTAAATTTAGCACAAGCTCTAATTCTAAACAAACTACGCCGAGCCAGCAAGAGAAGAAGCCTGAAAAACCGCAGCCAAGCCAAAAAGAGCAGAGAATTGACCCTGTGCACCCGAAGCATAATCCAGCCCCGCAACCACCGTCGAGTCCAGCCTCGCCGCCGAAAAACAACCAGCGGCCAGCTCCGCAGTCTCAGCAGCCCGGTAATTCGCAGCAGCCTGCGCCGAATCCGCAACCAAAACCGACTCCAAATCCACAGCCGCAACCGGCAGACCAAGATAAAAAGTATGACATAGGTCCGCCAGATGCTTTGGAGATTCTTGAATTGATTAATTATGCTCGTAGTAAGGAAAATCTGAAGCCGTTAAAAATGTACGAGCCGCTTAATCGAACAGCGCAGTGGATGGCGAATGATATGAAAGAGAATAATTATTTTAGCCATTATAAGCCAGGCACAACTATTCCGCACGGACTGCTTAAAGCGAGGACTGTCTGCAACGCGCCAGCCGAGAATCTGGTGCAAACTTCGCCGCCAGATCTGCACACCAGCCGCGTAGCATTCAATGCCTGGATGCAATCGCCGCCGCACAGGCAATCCATCATGTCGAGCACCTACACGCTAACCGGATTTGGCATCGCCGGCAATAAGATTGTGGAGCATTTTTGTTGAGGTGTGTTAGACTGCCCGTCTTATAGTCATTGTCGCCGCCATTGGTATTCTATGAAAACTATGCGGATGAATTTGATGTAGAGGAGCGGCATTGCGCCAAGTTTTCATGTAAGATGAGTGAGAGTTGCTAGTGTGTCCTTATTCTACGCTAGAATGAAGCCTAGTCACTATCCTTATCATCAATAGGATAATAAAATGCGGATCGTTTGTCCTTAGGCTTATATCTAAAAGCGTGTTTGATAAACATTCTGACTTGCGTTTTGAGGAAAAATTCCTGAGCGGCCCTATCACCCTTTTCTATTAGCCAATCAGGTTGTCTCTCTAGGGTACCTTCAAGTAGTCTCTCATTGTCGGAATATGCGTCAATTGAGATTTCTATAGGTTCATCCTTATTATCCACTATCTCCAGCCTGCCCAGATCGTCTATCGATACTGCATACAACCCCTTTGGTAAATAATTATCGTATACGTGATATATTGGAACTACTTGGTTCAGACCCTTAAAAGACATATCACCGGTGCTAAAGTCATTCTTGATCTGTTTACCAATATCATCCTTTCTATCGCTTATCATATACCAATCGGCCGTCCGCACACTAACGACAAGCCAGGACTTTCTACTTCGTTTCAATCTCTTCAGCCATTCTTCAAAATCATCGATTTTACTTGGTTTTGAAAATAAACTTTCAAGCACCTGCTTATTCTCAGATTCGGCTATCTCACTACCGTAGCTATGAGGTTGATGTATAGTTCCTATGTGCCAGTCTTTCACAAAACCATACTTATCTTGGATTTGGTTCCATCCATAGCTCAAAAATCCTTTTGTCGCCTTTGTAGTTTTAGTAGTCTTCAAATGTCCATTTGGTTCAAATACAGAGAAGGCTAAGGCATAGTCCCTGTAGCCTGCTAATACGCCTTCTTTGAATTCTGTAACCTCATCTTGATCAAGCGGTGCAGCGATGAGCTTCTCATCTTCGTATTTCATTCGCTCGTCGATAAATGTTTTAACCAGCTTGCTTAGCGTGGATACGTCTTCACCTTGCTCTTCCATCTCAGCTAAACGACGAATGACGAAAGGTTTCTCCTCCCTTGTTGTGAAATCAGAGAAAGCACCTGTCCTTGCTATATCATCACGTCCATAATATTCAATATCTTCAGGGATGCTGTCTAATGTAAGCATCCGTTCGATCCAAAGCGACTTCAGTCTAAGGTTAAAATCGGGTACAAGATGCATTTTCCTATCAGCGGGTAAATCATAGATGTCAAAATGCCACTCACTGGCATAGTTATTATCTACACATTTCACGAGCATCTTTGTTAAATCTTGTGCGGAAAAACCATCCAAGTAATCATCTATTATCTTTTTAATATCTTCCTGCTTGCTTGTAAGATCTGTTCTATAGTGGATATAAGCAGCAACCATAAAAAGCCTAGACCGAGACATCCATGCAAGCTCTTTTATCTCTTGATGATACAGCCTATGACCGCTCTCTACCTCATCAAATATTGATTTAACCTCTTTAAACGCTGATGTTTGAGATTTTTTGTAAGTGTCAAGTAAAAAACTAGTCATATTACTCAAACGATCATTAAGCCACTGTTCTAACTGTTCTCGTCTAAATGATGACGACTCATCACACTCTCTGTAATTATACAGGAGGAATCCGGTGTGCTCTTTGAGCCTGAGCGTCAATGACTCCAAGACATATTCTTTGTAGTGAGTATTCTCCAATGTTGTGTCGTATATAGTCCTTGACATTGCATGAGTAAAGATTTTCTCTAAGCGTGCCGCAACTACTACACTGAATGAATCAAATACGTTCAATAGGCTTCTGTACATGCTTGATATTATGCTTTTTGTAGCATCCTGACGCTCTGTGCGTAAGGCATAAAAGAAAGCCTCATCAATGATGTCAACTGTACTCTGTAAATGACGAGAGACGCTATCGCTAAATATCTGCTCAAACTCACTCTTTGCCGTCGCATAATTAAAACTCTTGCTCTCATTTGAATATTCTTCCACTGTTGCATTAGTAAGTAATTCATATATTACTAATGCGTCATCAACAGCAATTTCATCATCTTTTTCAATAGCACCTCTAAGTTGCTGCCTGAAGCCCTTAACTAAAACTTCTAGCTGTCTATTTGGAGAATCTGCATGGTCTGGGTCTATCTTTATGCAATCTAGTAGACCACGTTCCAGACTCTTGCGTGGAGCTGGTAAGCTATCGGACAAAACCAGCTCCATAATTACACTCTGGTCTTCAATGTCAGAACCTGGTCTTGTGCTTAGTATAAGTTGTGCTATCTTTTTATCTGAAGGTCGGCTTACCGATTGTTTTTTGGCTGCTTGCGGAGCTCTATTATAATATTCTCTCGTGATTATTTCATCTAGCCTTTTTACGTTGATAGACTTGATAACACCTGCCTTAGACGCTCGTATTAGATAGTGTTTTTTTAATTCTCTCTTGTCGCGTTTACTAGTAAATAGTCTATGTATAACGTATAGAGAATTTTCCAGATCAGTAAAGAAATTGCTCCCGTTGGCACGTATCATCCTGCTTGCCCTTAAAGACCTTTTAACAAGACCCTTGATGTGCTTATTTTCTTGTTGCTTTAATTGGTCAATTCCAAACAGTAACTGTATAGATTGGACTATTGCATACGAACTTACTACCGCAATTATTATAGTTGGGAAATAATAGTAAGATGCTCGAGGAGAGGCTAATAGCAAGGAACTGAGAACAATATAGGTGGCTAATATTTCACGAAAATAAATAACATTAGGAAGGGAAAACCGTCGGATGTCCCCTGAGTCACGTATTTTTTCCAAGAGTAAAATGAAAACTGGGATCTGTACCGCAAATAACAATCCTATATACTCAATGACTGTGCTTAATTCCTTTAGAACGGCAAGTTTAGAGAAATGCTTATTGAAATAGTCATCACTTAGCATGGAGCCAAAGAAAATATAAAATAAAAGCAATATTATCACATAAATGAGAGTAATACGCCAACGACTCATCCAAAAGCACTGCATACTGTAACCAAGATTTTGAAAAAAACGGGAAATAGCTAACCAGCGATTCATCAAAAAACGTTGCATGATATAACTATAATACTAAATGCAGTCTAAGTGAACTAAAAAATCGCCCAACGAGGCGATCATTTCTTTCCATTTTGGTGCGGGTTAGGAGACTCTAACTCCTGGCCTCTTCCATGGCAAGGAAGCGCTCTAACAACTGAGCTAAACCCGCATAATGTTTGCTGCGTATCTCGCCGGCAAATCGTCATAATTTTGCGAACTCGCCTATGATGTGCGATGCAACAGCCAATCTTTCGATTACATAGTAAGTATAGCAAACAAAACCGCCCATTTCAATAATCTTCTCACCAATTCCTCTTCGTATGATCTGGCGTGGCGTCTTTGTAATCTTCCAGGTGCTGGTTTCTTTCCTGGGATTTGCGCTGTTCGTTGTAGGCGTCGATGAATCGCTTGTCCAATTCTTTGAGTTTGCCGTCGGTGCTGCCCGCGTCAACTTTTTCTTTATCGCCAGGTTTGGTGACTGAAATATCTTGGTCGCCGTTTCTAAGCTGTTTTATCTGCGCCAACTTTTGTCGGATTCGCTGCTCAATAACGATTGCCGTCTTGCCGTCGTCGTTGCTCGCGTCGACTGTCCTGCTAGCAAATTGCACGCCGCAGCTATCTTCGCCGTCGTGCAGTACGGCGTTTGCTTCGTCGTAGCGGATGATTGCCTGGTCGTAGCGTTTTTCGCTGGCGAGGGCGTCTGCTTGCGCTTCAATTGATAGCGCCAAGTTGATGCGGACAGGGCATTCGTGAGCTTTCGGCGCTTTTTGCAAGGCTTGTCGGAATTGTTTTTCTGCCGAGTCGTAGCGGGCTTGCCTATATAAAGCATTACCGTCGTTAAAAAATACTTTATAAGATTCAAACAAATTCACGGCATAAACTGGCGATAAGCGGAAGGAGGCCTGGCTGTTGTCGCCGTTTTTATAGGCGGCGTGCGCTGCTAGCGATAGCAGAGGAAAACTCGTCAATTTAATAGCAATCAGCAAAATCACCGCGCAAGCAGGGAACGAATAGCGGAGCAGTTTCCGGCGTTTTTCTCGGCGGATTTTTTCAAAGTCCAATTTTTTCAGGTCAAATGGACGATTCTTACTCACGATTTTCTCCCTCCGACGGCGTTATATTCTGAAGTTTGTATAGAGGCAAATAGATGGTTCTGATTTCAAAGGCCAGCAGAATAGCAGCCGCAAATATTGCTATCCAATATATATCGTTGTAGTCATCAAACGAGCGGCTGCTACTGACAGCTTTGTCGACGGAGCCGTTCTTGACGACGGCGTCGATGGAGTTTGGAGTTTGCTGGTGCGTGTACGGCAGGCCTGTTTGGCTGGCAATGTTTTTAAGATTTGTCTCGTCGATTTTTGATACGGCATATTTCAAATCTGGCCCGCGTAGGTAAAAACCGTCAAAGTCGCCGCTGTAGCTTGGCGTTTTCATTTTTCCGCCGTTGGCAGTGTCGTAGCCCATAATCGCGCCGCCGCTCAGCAGAGGCTTTAAGCTGGCGAATGACTTTGGCGAGGCGTCGCTGGTTTGTTCGCCGTCGCCCAGGTAAAATAGCAGCGAAGTGCGCTCGGGATTTTTATGCTTGGTGCGAGTGATTTCCGAGGCGATGGTGTCAATCGGCGCGTCAATTGAGCTGCCCATGGCGTAGCTTTCGCTGATGATATTTACCGTGTCAACTGCTGATTCAAACATCCTGACGTCCGTCGATAACGGCGAATTGACAAAAGTTTTATTGTTGAAAGTTATTAAGCTAAATCGCGCACCAATCAGCTTTTTGGCAATTTCTTTGGCGTCGCGGCGCATGCCGTTGATTCGCGGCTGGCCGTTATCGTAATCCTCGGCAGCAGAACTCATCGTTGTGTCTATGACAACATAAACATCGACTAGCGGCGCACCCCATTCTTTCACTTCGCCGGGAACAGCTGGGCGAAAACAAGCGGCAATGATAAGCAAGACAATACAGAACCGCCGCAGCCACGCTCGCCGGTTAGATATTGGTTTGGAGAAAATCCTCCAGCCGGTAAAAATTGCAGCAACTACCAGAATTATCAGCAGCAGATACCACGGTAAAATCGGTCGCATTATCATATGCGAAGCCTCCAATCGATAATAATAAGGGAAATTATGATAATAAGCATGCCATATAGCAACAATTGCGGCTGGTCAGTGCGAGTAACGCGCGGCGTGCCTTTGAAGCGGGAGGCGTCTTGGGCGGCAATTTTTTGGACAATGTTTGGAATTGTGTTTTTGTCGCGCAGTGCGTAGTAATCGCCGTTTGTCGCCAGCATGGTTCGCTTCAATTCTGCCGCTTCGGTCTCGCGATTTTTATTACTATTCGGGTAAATGCCGTATACGCGGATGTCTTTTTGCTTGGCAAGTTCTGCTGCTTCGGGTAGGGAAATTATCGGCGTGCCAGCTAATTGATTGTCGGTTCCTAAAATGATGCTCCGGGAGCGTTTGCTGTCTAACTTGTCGAAGCGGCCGATGCAGCTCGCTAGTCCATCGCCGATTAGTGACGAGCCTTGTCCGTTCGAGACTGCTGTGCCAGACAGGATGTCAAAATATTCTAACGCTCCAGGCGGCGTCAGTGCCTTTTCGATTAGCGCTAATTTACTATCGATGAGGCTGGCGTCGTCTGTCAAAGGAAATATCACTGCCGGCGAGCGGTCAAATAATACTAAACCGAGTCGTTCGCCGTCAAATTTTCGCGCCAATGTGCGGTAGGTTTTAATAATCTCCACATCATATTCATACATCGACCGCGACACATCAAGGCATAACACAATGTCGCGATTTTTTACCTCGGGAGAAACGACGGCTACCGACGACGGGCGGCCAGTGAGAACAATCATCATAACCAGCAGGAGCGCGTGCAGTCCCAGTACAACCGCCAATAGTTTTTTATACCGCTTAACCTGCTGAATATAGAGCGGAAAAGCGCGCAGCCGCGATGTATTAGCGATAGGGAGTTTTTGCCTAGGCGCGTCATGGTGTTTCGATTGGCTGTATCGGCGGAGTATAATCGGCGCGGCAAACCACAGCAGGGCGATAATTATAATTAACGCCAGCGACAATTGCCAAAAAACTAATTCCATGCCGCTACCGTCTTTCTGGCTAACGCCGCTGCCTCGGCAACGCTGCCTTGTTCAACTGCAGTAAATTCAGGAATATAGAATTGTTTGATGGCAGCCGCCAATGTTTTATAGCGAGTCTTTTCTAAATCTCGCAGCGTCAACGTGTCAACGCGGTGGCCATTTATCTCGACGACGAACATGCGAAGAATATGGCTTAATTTCTGGTGGGCTTTACGCGAGGATAGCTTTCCGGCGGTGTGATTTTGTTCAATTTCGTCGATTAGCTGTTGGTATTTCTGTTTTAAATCAGTCAGATCTGGCGGTGTGTACGGTTTTGGTTTGAGCGTTGCCAGGCTGCGGTGAGAGCGGCGGCGAGTGGAATAAAATACAAATCCGTACCATAAAATAATCGCGCCTAAAAGCAAGCAGCCGACAATCAGCCACAGCGGGTCATAATCTACCCATTCGCGAAGCTCAGCGCCAGCGTGCATGTTTTTGCCTTTCTAGCAGTGAAAAGAAGCTGCCGACGACGTCCTCTTCTCCGGAAATTCGCTCGCTGACGACGCCCAAGCGCTCCAGGGCGGTGGAATATTCGCGGTAGTATGATTGCTGCTCGCGGTTGAAATCGGCCTGCAATTTCGTTTGTTTGCGAATAAAATAAGGCAGCTCGGACAAATCGTCAATATCGTAAAAACTGCGGTTTCCGTCAAGTCCTGAAGCATCATTGACAGTTATCTATAGCATCTCGTGCTGGGCGCGCAGCCGCCGGATAATATGCTGGTGCTCGCCGGTCAGTTCATCGTCGTTGGCGACCACTACCAGCATCATCTTGCGTCGTAAATTGCGTGCAATATATTCAAGCTGATTCACAATATTGCTTGGCGCTGCTGCTAGCTGAGTATTCTTTTCAATGTGCCGCAGTAGCTGTTCGATATGCCGGTCGTCGCCTTTGAAAGGAATATAGGTGTTATTCTTGGCGTCGCCGGATACCAGTCCGATCAAATCGCCGTGCCGTAATACGATATAGCTCAGAACTCCGGCAGCCATAATACTGATGTCGCGCTTATTGCTGCCGCTTTTACCGGTCGCTGCCATGTGGCGGCCAGTGTCGACTACTAATAAAATATTATGTTTGCGGATTGCTTGGTAACGCCGGATTCGAATGCCGCTGCTGCGAGCAGTTGCTTTCCAGTCGATATCTTTTACATCGTCGCCAGGAGTGTATTCACGCAAATCGTCAAAATCGAGACTGCGCCCCTTAAACACCGATCCGTATTGACCGTCCAGTAAACTCCGCACCTTTTCGTGGGCGTAGAGATCCATCTTGGCTTTGACTTTGGCGAAGAGACTTGGCATATTACGGCACAGAAACAGCGTTAAATATCGAATCAATGATAACTTCCGGATGAACTTGGTCGGCGATGGCTTCAAAGTTGAGGATAATGCGGTGGCGCAATACACTGTGGCGTAATTGTTTGACGTCCTCTGGAATAACGTAATTGCGGCCGTTAATCAGCGCGAGGGCTTTGGCGACTTGCTGGAAAGCGATACTGGCGCGCGGGCTGGCGCCGTATTGGACGTAGCGCGCCGTTTCGCTTGGTATGATTGAGGCTGGATTGCGCGTTGCTGAGACAATTTTCACGATATAATTCTTAATGGCGTCGTCAATGTATACTTTTTGCGCCAGGTTTTGCAGTGTCTCGACTGCCGCCAGCTCGATATTCGGCGTGTTGCTATTATTCGGCGCCTCGCTTAATTTACCCGATTCTATGCGTTTCAAAATCTCTAATTCCTCGTCCGGAGCAGGGTAGGATAAAACTTCTTTCAATAAAAAGCGGTCTAGCTGTGCCTCTGGCAGCTCGTAAGTTCCTTCCTGTTCAATCGGGTTCTGGGTAGCTAGCACAATGAAAGGTTTCGGTAAGTCATAGCGTTGTCCGCCGATGCTGGTCTGCTTTTCTTGCATCGCTTCCAGCATGGCGCTTTGGGTTTTGGCGCTGGAGCGGTTAATCTCGTCTAATAGTACGAAATTGGCGTGAACTGGGCCTAGCTCGGTGCGGAATTCACCCTTGTTATAATCGTAAATCTGCGTACCGATGATGTCGCTTGGTAGCAAGTCTGGCGTGCATTGAATGCGCTTGAAAGAGCCTTGCACGCTGGCGGCTAGCGTCTGCACGGCGGTCGTCTTGGCAAGTCCTGGTACGCTTTCCAGTAGAATATGCCCGCCAGTCATCAAGCTTACCATCAAAGCCGTCCGCAAGTTCTCTTGTCCGACCACCCGTGACGAGAAGGCGTCGAAAACAGTCTGGATATTTTGGTTAGCTGCGGTTAGCTCGTCGTCGCTAATCGGCGCGGCGGCAGGTTGAAATTGTGCTGCTGGCTGTGCGACAGTCTGGGATTGTGCTGCCGGCTCGATTGCTGGTTGAAATTGCGCTTCTGGCATAGCTGCGGACGCACCATTGTCTGCCGGAGAATTCGACTGAGCTGGCGCTGGTTCTTGGTCTGCTGATATAAACGGATTTGGATTCATAATGATTATTCCTTTCTATGTCCAATATTGCGAAATATTCGTTACCAACAAGCGGCACTCTTCCGGAGTGTAACTATCCTTTTGTTCAAAATAATGCTCTGCCGGAAACATATGAGTCATGACGTCCAGGGCGACGTCTTTGTCGGTTTGCAGGTGAAAATAATCTGCCGCCGTACTATCTACATTGCCGCCCAGTCCGTATAAGGCTCTGTAGCGCACGCTCTTCAAGTATTCCAGAGCCATCGCAATCTCTATCCGATCCTCGACTATGTCGCCAGTCAGTAGCAGTACTCTTCCGTTGAGTCCGTCCTTAGAAAATGTCCCGTACTGATCAAGGATGCGATTCAGCTCAGAAAAAGCCTGGCGTTTCATGTCTTCCAGTACCGAGCGGGATTCTAGCTCAATGCCGTCGCGCTGCGGTTTTTCTAGGTCAGGGTTCCATGTGAACATACCCGCCGGGTCAATCAGCCCGACCACCCGCGGATCGCCAGGGATAATGATTCGCTTGCTGAGCAAAGGAAATACCCAAGCATTAATCTCGCTCGCCAAACCAATGCAAGCTGTCAGCGCATCTTCTTTTAGCGCGATAACGACCGCTTCCTGACCCTTCAAATCGCTCACACGTCCCGCCAAAGTCCGCCCCAGCTCGATTCTATTAATATAGTACATGCTGGTTATGATTATGCCTGAAAGCGCGGGAGAATGCAATTGTGGCAGATGCTCGTCTGTTTCAGATTGCAGTAAGCTAGCCTGTATCCATTAAGTGTATGATTTTAGTCCCGCCGCTCTACCGCGATCGTGCACTGCGCCATCAATGCCACTGCTGCGCCGAGTGCTGCAAGTGTCGGTAGTAATAATGCGCCTACCACGCCAGCAGTGACGGGGAATTCCATGATGCTTTCGCCTTTTTCGTTCTTGATGATAACGCGGCGGACGTTGCCTTCTTTGATAAGTTGCTTAACCTTCTCGACAACTTGATTGCCGTTAACACTAAATTCTTCGGTACGGTGTTGCTCGCTCATGCTTACCCCTTACTTTTTATTCCCGCGAATTGCGTCGATCAGTTCAATCGGGAAGAGCATCATTGTCTTTTGCGACGGTTCGGTGGAGATACGCTCCAGTGTATTTAGCGTACGCAGGTTAATCGCGCCTTGGGTTTTTGCCAGGATCTCCGCCGCCTGCGCCAGCGTTTCAGCGGCAGCTTTTTCGCCGTCGGCGTTGATGATGTTGGCGCGGCGCTCACGTTCGGCTTCGGCTTGCTTGGCCATGGCGCGCTTCATGTCGCCCGGCAGTTCAATGTTCTGAATCTTGACATTCTCAACATCAATGCCCCATTTGTCGGTTTCGGCATCGACAATTTCCTTGATTTGCTGCGAAATCTCCTCGCGCTTGGCCAAGAGGTCATCCATATCAACGTTACCGGTAACGTCGCGCAGGGCAGCCTGGGCAAATTGGCTGGTGGCGTAAATGTAGTTGGTCGTCTCCAGTACTGCCTTTGGGGCGTTAATCACTCGGAAATAGACCACTGCGTCAACGCCGACGGTGACGTTATCTTTGGTGATGACCTCTTGTTTCGGCACATCAATTGGCGTGGAACGCACATCGACCATCATCATCGTCTGAAAAATCGGTACCACCACCCTTAGGCCTGGCTCGCGTACACCAGTAAATTTACCCAGCGTCAACACCACGCCGCGCTGATATTGGTTGACAACCTTGATACCGCTCAGCACATAAATAGCCGCGATGACTAAAATTACTATCATTATTTCCATAAATACCTCCTATTTATATAATGATATTCTAGCACCAAAGCGGTATAATAACCATATGAACAATAATCAGCAAAACGCGAATCCGCAGTCGCCAGTTTCACAAACAACGCCAACGATGCAGCCAATGCCCGACCAAGCGCCGCAAGTGACACCAACAGCACAGCCGTTACCTAGTCAATCACCGCAAATGGCAAACCAACAGTTAGCAGTAGAACCTGAGGCGGAGGCGGTTACAAACCCCAACGACGCTCCTAAAGGTATTATTCAGCAGCATCGAGAGTTTGTTAATAGTAGTAATAATATTGTTTTTCATCTAGCGCGCAGTACAACAATTACCCTGATTGTTTTCTTCGTCGGGGCTTTTTTGATGTTTATTGCTCGCATGCAAGACGAGCCGTTTTTTGGACCTGTAATAGTTAATCTTTTCTTGGTACCGTTTTGCTTGACTCTCGGGACGGCTCATTCACCGTTAGCGAGGCTGCGGCTATGGCGAATTGTAAGTTCAATCATGCTGATGCTGAATGTAGGTATGCTATTCATGCATGGTTTATTTGGTATCGCAAAGGACAACGACCCCAATCCTGCGATTGGCAATATGCCGCTGTGGATGCTGCCTGCCGAGAAGTCCTTGATTGCGGTACTGACATATATGGTATTTATTATTCCGCCGGCTATTGTTTTCTTGGTTACTACGCTGAAGTATTCTAAGGCTACTCAGCTAAAGTAAATTTTATCAAGCAAACGCATATAAATAGAGCAGTGCGGAAATGTTTTGGTGAAACTTGGCTTTTTCCTTGCCAGCTCGCCAGATTTTTAGTACAATCATAAGGTAAATTTGTGGCTCTTTAGCTCAGTTGGTAGAGCAGAGGCCTGAAGAGCCTTGTGTCACTAGTTCGAGTCTAGTAGGAGCCACCAGTAAAATACTCTCCCCGCCGGAGAGTGTTTTTCTTTAGGCTAGAAAGCAGGTATAATAATTTTAATGAGAAGTATTCAGCGAAAGCAAGTATCTTGGCGCGGGCCGATAATTTTCGGTGTAGTCTTGATAGCGGTAATTGTCTTGGTGTGCACAGCGACCTACTTTGCATCTCGTTCATCGGGTGGCTACACTGCTGTCAAATTGCAACCAGCTCGTGAAAAATTCCCTGATATTCAGGTAGATAAGCTGTCGCCGCTACGTGCTCGCGCTGTAAATATACTTCGCCAGCAATATGACAATCCGCAGCCTGGCCCGTTTTATAGCCAGGGCGAGAAGCAGGATTGGTGCGCAAATTTTGTTAGTTGGGTCAGCCGCCAAGCTGGCGCGCCGCTAACTAATCCGCATAGTGGCGGTTGGCGTATCCCAGGTGTGCGCAGTCTCGAGACGTATTATCGTAACGCTGGTAAGTTCCGCGCCGCAAATAGCGGCTACCAGTTGCAGCCTGGCGACGCTATTATGTACGACAACGCCAGTCGTCATGGCGAGCATGTGAACTTTGTGCTCAAATACGATAACGGCAAGGTGACGACTATTGGCGGTAACGAGGGCGGCATGATTAACGTTCAACAGTCGGATCTCAGCCGCGACGGGCCGATCCGTGGTTTTGGATTGCTAGAATGATGGCGCACATTTTAATTTCTTAACCGTATACGGTATGATAGAATTATGTTCAAAAAGTATATCAAGAAGAAGCTTCAAAAGTATGTTGTTAAGTACTTTGAGCTGCATCCGCATGTCAGATTGATAGTTGTTGCCGGCAGTGTTGGCAAAACTAGCACCAAGCGTGCTCTCGGCAGGTTGTTGTCGCAGCGTTTTCGTGTTCGCATGCATGAAGGCAATCACAATTCAGAAGTGTCGGCGCCATTGGCGATTCTCGGCATTAACTTACCAGAGAGGCTGCATAGCCCATTGGCGTGGCTGGGGGTTTTTAGAGCAGCGCATCGCCGCGTCTATAGTCCGGCGGATGTTGATGTCATCATCCAAGAATTAGGCGTTGACCATCCAGGCGAGATGATGGATTTCGGCACTTACTTGCGGCCGAATATTGCGCTAGTTACGGCGATAACGCCTGAACATATGGAATTTTTTGGCTCAATTGAACATGTGGCTCAAGAAGAGCTATTTGTTGCTAAATTTTCTGAATATACGCTAATTAATCGCGATGATATCGACGGGCGGTTTGCAGATTTCTTGGAATCGGCGAACTTTAGCACTTACGGTACGACTGGGCTAGCAGAGTTTCGTTTTGAGCAGCAACAGCTTGACGAAAACGGCTACAGCGGCACGGTTATTGCTCCTAACGATGTTCGTTTTCCCGCTACTATTAAAGTAGTGGGCGAGCATAGCTTGCGCCCGATCATGGGGGCAGTTGGCGCGGCAATGATGCTCGGGTTGCCGGTGGAAGACATTATACGCGGACTGTCGCTCCTCAAGCCGGTGCCAGGGCGGATGAATCTGCTGCGCGGCATTGGCGGCGTGACTATTATAGACGACACTTATAATTCTAGCCCGGCAGCGGCTCAGGCGGCGCTGCGAACTCTATACGAGTTCACGGATGTACCGAGTCGTGTGGCTGTTTTTGGTGATATGCTAGAGCTTGGCGGCAGCAGCCAGGCCGAGCACGAGAAGCTCGGTCGCATGTGCGATCCAAGTCTTTTGTCGTGGGTGGTAGTCGTCGGCGTGGCGGCGACGCAATACTTAGCACCGGCGGCCCGTTCGACAGGCTGCCAAGTTCATGTGGCGCGCAACGCTATCGAAGCTGGCGAGTTCGTCCGTTCGATAACCGAGCCAGGGACGGTAGTGCTAGTCAAAGGCTCGCAGAACGAAATATTCCTCGAAGAATGCGTTAAGGTGCTCTGCGACATGACCGAGGACGCTGAATTAGTCCGCCAAAGCGATAAATGGCTAGCTATCAAAGATAAATATTTCCAGCAATTTTAATCGTGTGTATAATAGATTTAAGTTAAGGAGTAAAGGAGCAAGCTAGCAATGAAACAAGACGGTGCGCCAAAGAAGCCGAAAACCACTAAAAAGAGGGTTTCTGACAAGCTTAAAACCAAGGCCAAAACCGAGACCAGTAAAAAAGCTAAGGTTTCAACAAGCACAACAGCGCCAGCGCCAGCAGCCGCCGAACAATCCGCTGCAAAATCCAATACTGTGGCAGAACAGCCAGCCGCCGCTCCGACTGCTGCTAACCAGACTGTAGCTCAACCTATAGCTCAGCCAGCGTTGCCGCCGCAGATGGCGATGGGCCAGCGAAAGTCTAAAGCAGGCTTGATTATTGCTATTTGCGCTGCAATATTAGTTGTGTTGCTGGCGATTGCTGGCGCTACTGCTTATGCGTTTTATCAGAAGCCAGAAAACGTCTTGCTCGACGCGGTTAGTAAATTGCCGCTCGCCACCAAAGTCTCGACTAAAACCACGGTGAACTCAAACTTTTCTTATGAAGCCGACGGCGTGAACATTAAGTTCAAAAAATTTACATTTGATACTGGCGCTGAAAATACGCCGAAACTTGATGCAAATGCCGAGTTGGCCTTAGAAGTGAACGGCAAGGAGCTGTCTCTCAAGGCTAGCGGTTTGGTAACTGACAACGGTACGGTCTATTTCAAGGTTGACAATATCGTATCAAGCATTAAGGAAACGTTGTCTATCCTACATCAAAAGTTGCCGGCTCAAGCTGAAAAACACCTGAAAAAGATTGACGGCAAATGGGCAAAATATTCGCTAGCTGATGTTCGCAAACAGGACAAAAAATCAGCCGATCAGCTGCAATGTGCGATTGATGCTTACAAAAAATACTCCAAAGACGATAAAGCTAAGCATCAAATCTCCAGCGTTTACAAAAAACATCCGTTTATAATTATCGACAAAGAAGTTAAGTCGCAAAATGGTAATTTTGGCTACGACGTATCAGTTGATGACGACAAAGCAGAGGCTTTCTGGAAGGATTTTCGAGAAACCTCTTTCGCTAAAAGCGTTGAATCTTGCGCGCCGAACGTTTCGTCTTCGTCGTCTGATACTTACAAGTCTGCCAAAAAAGCCAAATCAAAAGCTGACGCTACCATGACCGTTTGGGTATCGCAATGGTCGCATGAACTGCGCGGCGTTGACGTTAAGGCCGCTAACCTTAAGACCGATAGCCGTTCCGACAAAAACTACAATGTTAGCGCCAAAACAGTTATTGATTTTAGCAAAGGTTCGCAGGTCGCTGTTCCAAGCGACGCCATAAGCGCTGAAGAATGGGCAAGGACAATCAGCCAATCTTTTCAGTCGGTAGCTGGCGGTAGTTATTTATCTGCGCCAACCGTTGATACTGATAATGATTTAGAATATGGCGATTACGACGATTAATTACTAGAACCAGCTGTGTTTTATCTGTTATACTGATAGTTGATGAGACACTATAACCCTTCTGAAATTGAGCCGAAATGGCAGCAAATCTGGGCGGATGACCAGCGTTATCATACGAACGAGTCAAGCGCCAAGCCAAAATACTATGTGACGGGCATGTTTCCGTATCCAAGCGGCGCAGGTATGCATACCGGCCACTTTATGGAGCATTCCATTGTCGATGCGGTGGCGCGTTTTCGCCGAGCGCTCGGTTACAACGTAATGTATCCGATTGGCTGGGATAGCTTTGGCTTGCCGGCCGAGAATTACGCTATCAAAACTGGCCGCAAACCTCGAGAAACTACAGCTGACAATATTGCGAATTTCAAAAAACAATTGCGCAGTGTCGGTGCTAGTATTGACTGGTCGCGCGAGATCAATACTAGCGACCCAGAATACTACAAATGGACGCAGTGGATATTTACTAAGCTGTTTGAAAAGGATTTAGCCTACCAGAAAGAATCGCTGCAATGGTGGTGTCCAAAGGATAAGACGGTTCTCGCCAACGAGCAGGTGATTGACGGCAAATGCTGGCGCTGCGACTCGGTTGTTGTCAAGAAATCTATGAAACAGTGGTTCTTCCGGATTACTGCTTATGCCGAGCAGCTGCTTGCCGAGCTGCCAGAGATGGATTGGCCAGACAAAATCAAAATTGCGCAGACTAACTGGATTGGCAAAAGCGAAGGCGCTGAGATTACTTTTCAAGTTGACGGCAGCGATGATACGATAACCGTTTTTTCAACGCGTCCTGATACGATTTTTGGCGCAACCTTTCTGGTGTTAGCGCCCGAGCATCCATTAGCGCGCACGCTGTTGACCGATGAAACGCGCGAGCTAGTCGAGAACTATATTAATGATGCCGTCAAGAAATCAGAGATTGAACGCAGCAACGACACCAAAGAAAAAACAGGTGTTTTTAGCGGCAGCTATGCTGTCAACCCGGCGACTGGCCAAAAGATTCCAATTTGGATTGCCGATTATGTTCTGGGTGGCTATGGCACTGGTGCGGTGATGGGCGTGCCAGCGCATGACGATCGCGACTTTGCTTTTGCTGAAAAATTCGAGCTGCCAGTCGTTGAGGTAATTGAGCGGCCTGAGGATGACATTGACACCGACGCTCGCTATCACGGCGAAGGGGTTTTGGTGAATTCTGGTGCTTTTGATGGTACGCGCAGCGAAGATGCTCGCGAACAGATCGTTGCTTGGCTAGAGCAGGAAGGTAAGGGTAAGGCTCAAGTTACTTATAAAATGCGCGATTGGCTAATTAGCCGCCAGCGCTATTGGGGCGCGCCGATTCCGATTATTTATTGTCCGGAGCACGGTACGATACCAGTCCCGGAAAGTGATTTGCCAGTATTACTGCCGGATGTCGATGATTTCCAGCCGCGCGGCGATGGCAAATCAGTCTTGGCGGCGCAAGAAGACTGGGTACAGACGACTTGTCCAGTTTGCGGCTCTCCAGCTCGGCGCGAAACTGACACGATGGACGGTTACGCTTGCAGTAGCTGGTATTTGCTGCGGTATACTGATCCGCACAATGCACAGCAGGCCTGGGCGCCAGACAAGGCAAATTACTGGGCGCCGCTCGATATGTATGTCGGCGGCGATCACGCGACGGCCCATTTGCTGTATGTGCGCTTTTGGACGCATGTCTTTCGCGAGCTTGGGCTGACAGATTTTGCCGAACCAGTAAAAAAGCTGGTTTACCATGGTTTGATTCAAGCCGAGGACGGCCGCAAAATGAGCAAAAGCCTCGGTAATGTCGTTGATCCGCTCGAAGTCATCAACGCTGGCTATGGCGCTGATGCTCTGCGTACATTTGAACTATTCCTGGGGCCGATTAACGAAAACTCTAGCTGGAACAGCCGCGGCATTGCTGGTGTTTATCGTTTTCTTAATCGCTTGTGGACGCTAGTGCAAGAATTTGACGACAGCGACAAAACCGGTACGTCTGATACTCAGAAGCTTGATACCATTATTAATTCTACTACCAAAAAAGTCACTGATGACATTCATCGGCTTAGCTTTAATACGGCGATTGCAGCACTGATGGAATGCGTGAATGATTTGTACAAATTGAAAGTGGCGGGCTACAGCGAAGATTGGCGCTCACATCTCAAAACGCTAGTGCAATTGGTGCAGCCGTTCGCGCCGCACATGGCTGCCGAATTGTGGCAGCAGCTAGGCGAAACTTCGCAGCTCGATTTTGCCGCTTGGCCTGTCTGGGATAACGCTAAAATTGCCAGCGACAGCTTGCTTATTATCGTACAAGTCAATGGCAAATTGCGCGCTAAACTTGAGGTCGCTGCTGATGCTAGCGAAGAACAGATCAAGGATCTAGCGCTAGCCGACGCCAACGTCCAGAAGTTCGTGCCAGCTGAGCCGAAGAAGATTATTTACGTCAAAGGCAAGCTCGTCAATATCGTGGCGTGATTCCGTCCTTGCAAACTTACAAATAGTAGGTAGCGGTTTCTAGACCTATACGCTATTACTTTGTTCATGACTCATACTTCTATTATAGCATAACCGATATAAAAAGTCAATAACTAAACTATGATAACGATATAATGTCAAATACTTGAGAAAAACCTCGCTTTAGCGTATAATACATACTAAGTTTATACAAACCGAGAAGGAGAACATTTCATGGCACAGCCAAAGAAACAATCAAGTCCTCGCAAGACTGGCATGCGTCGCAGCCATCTTGTCGAGAAGTTAGCCAAGCGCGTTAACGGCCATTCGCCAGTAAAAGTGTTGATTGGCAAGAAAAAATCATCAACCAAGCAGAAATAACCGTTTCAAACAAAAACGGTGAGATAATAAAAGGAAACAAACGCGAATGGCATCGAATAGACACCTTGGTCGGATTGTTGCGCTGCAAGCGCTATACGAATTGGAATTGCGCCGGCAGTCTGGCGATACTAGTGCCGCGTTAGACGATATCTTGAGGCGCGACGTTGAGCGTTACCGTTCGGCGATTGACGACATCGCTTTCGTAGAAGGACTGGCCAGAGGTGTTGTTAGCCAGCAGAGGGAACTTGACCAGCAACTACAGCCAATTGCGCCCGAGTGGCCAATTACGCAGATAGCGCGGATCGACAGGGTAATCTTGCGGATTGGCCTGTACGAATTACTGCATCATCAAGATACTGTGCCGCCGCGCGTAGCCATTAACGAAGCGATTGAGCTAGCCAAAGCGTTTGGTTCTGATAATTCGAGCAAGTTTGTCAACGGCGTACTGGGTACTGCTTATCGCAAATTTGTCGAGGAAGGGTCAGATAATGCCAAAGCCGAAGGCCAACAAAAGCAAGTTTGATCATATACGCAAATATTTAACAAAGTCGCGTTCGGCGTCTATCCAAGAAATCGTTCGCGAGCCGACTAGCGGCGGCGTGATTTTCCGTCACGGCGAGTCGGGTATCGAGATTTTACTGATTCAGGATGCCAAAGACCGCTGGACAATTCCCAAAGGCCACATCGAGGAGGGTGAGACGGCCGTGCAGACTGCTCGCCGCGAAATTGGCGAGGAAGCTGGCTTGCACGACGTTGATATGCTAGGCTGGCTGGGCAAGATTCATTTTCGCTATCGCCGTCTCGACAAGCTCGTTTTGATGACGACGCAAATTTATTTGGTGCGCATTCGTACCAGCGGCGATGAAATCCAGAAAGAGGATTGGATGAAAGGTATCAAATGGTTCCCGTTCAACGAGGCGCTCGAGCTAATCGAATACGAAGATATCGCCAAGCTAATGCTGAAAGCTAAAACGCGGATCCGCCAAGAAAACTTATAAACTTACAAAATACGAAAAGGAGGAAAGATGAGTGGTATGCCAACCGGGCCGTACCAAGATTGGGCGAAGCAGAAATTAGGTTTTGAATATAATGACATTCAGCTTCTGATTACTGCTTTGACACATCGCAGCTACGTCAACGAGCACAAAAAATCGGTGAGCGAGCACAATGAGCGCTTAGAATTTCTGGGCGACGCCGTGCTAGAGCTGGTAGTGACGGATTATTTATATAAACATTATAGCGAGCCGGAAGGTATCCTGACTAGCTGGCGGGCGGCGCTAGTTAACACCACTAGCAACGCTAAATCTGGCGAAGAGCTTGGTTATGAGCCATTGGTGCGGATGAGCCGCGGCGAGAAGCATGGTTCCGAGCGGGCGCGCCATCAAATTCTAGCCAATGCTTACGAAGCAGTGATCGGTTCGATTTATTTGGAGCGCGGCTATGATTCCGCGGCGGCCTTTATCGAGAAGCACACAATCAGTAAGCTTGACGGGATTTTAGAGAGCGGCTCTTGGCGCGATCCTAAAAGCCATCTGCAAGAAATAAGCCAGCGCGTCGACGGCGCTACGCCAGTCTACAAAGTCATCGCCGAAGACGGCCCAGACCACGATAAGGTTTTCACGCTCGGCGCTTATGTTGGCGACAAACTGATGGGCAAAGGCATCGGCCCTAGCAAACAAGCCGCCCAGCAGCAAGCCGCCCGGGCCGCGCTGGAAGAGTATAAGAAGCAGCAATAAACCAAAGAAAATAGCCCGCCAGAGGGCCGCGCTGAGGCTTTAAACCTCTAGCGAGCTATTTTCTCGGCGGGCTCGACACTAGGAGATGTTGTACTTGATCATCTGACTGGTGAAGTACAACCCAGAGTCGATGCTCTTGGTGATCGACATGTCGGGGGCGAAGATGTCGGCACACTGGAGTGCCAAAAGAGAGGTAGTCTGCCTCTCCATGTTGGCAAGGGTGGCTCGTCTATCTTCCACAGACATGTTGCTGAGAGCCAGCTGCACATCTCTGTCGGGGATAAAGGCGAACCTTCCGATGAGAGGCAGTGAGACGACGATGACATCCATCGTGTCCTCCTTTCTAGCTTTCACAGAGCAAAAAGAGCAGCTTTTCGCTCCTTTTTAGGTAACTCTGAGCGAAAAGCTGATATATATATATCACATATGAATCGCCATGTCAACGATTTTCGCAATTATTTCGCAAAAATTGCAAATTTTAAGTATTTTTGAGCCGTTTTGGCCGTTTTTACGCCCTCTAGCGGTGTTTTCTGCCTGAATTGGCCTATGAGGCTAGACTTGAATGAAAAGGCGTCTAGGTAGCGCTTAGGCGCTTTGTTGACATTTTACCTGTAACACGCTAGAATATGACAGAAGTAACAATAGTACTAACGTGAAGTAAAGGAAGTTTTAATTTTATGCTCGCAATTCGTTTGCAACGTTTGGGCCGCAAGGCTTATCCGGTATACCGTGTCGCCGTCCAGGAGGCGCAGCGCCATCCATCAAGCGGCCGCGTGGTTGCTTATGTCGGCAGCTACAACCCGCACACCAAAGACGCTAATATCAATGTCGAGGCTGCTCAAAAATACCTTGATAACGGCGCTCAACCGACGCCGCGCGTTGCGAAGTTGCTAAAAGAAGCTGGTGTCAAGCTGCCGAAATGGGTTAAAGAGTTCCAGGGCGGCAAGACTAAAGCGGTCAAGAATGCTGAAAAGTTGCGCAAGAATCAGCCAAAAGAAGAGCCAGCTGCCGAAGAGGCAGAAGCTCCAGCTGAAGCCTAACGCTTTTAATTACGAACTAGCGCGCTCTAACTGTATGGCTGGAGCGCGTTTTTCGATTTCATAGCAAAAGCATGTTACAATAAAAGTACGATAGTAACCGTGTGACCGCAAAGGAGGAGATACCGTGGGCATGTCGACCATTGACCAGGAATTTGTCGAATATATCGTAAAATCACTAGTAGGACATCCAGATGATGTGGTTGTTGACCGGATTGTCGACGAGAAGGGCGTTTTGCTGACGCTAACTGTCAATCCAGAAGACTTGGGCCGGGTGATTGGCCGCCGCGGCTCGACCGCGCAAGGGCTGCGCACGCTGCTGCGAGCGTTGGGCGCTAAAAATACTGCTCATTACAACCTGAAAATCGTTAATAATGACGACCGCGAGGACGCCGATTCGGCTGCAGTGGATAATGATGTGGAAAACGCTACTAGTGATTCTGTGGAAAATGACGCAGAAAACGCAGAAACCGAAAGCGATTTCGCAAAAAAGTCGCGCCAAGAGCTTGCAGAACTAGACGACCTTGATATATAATCATAAGTAAGTTCATGCGAGAACCCTGAACTAACGAAAACAAAGTACAAAAGCTCTACTGCGAGCAAACCAACAAATGGTTTGAGAGACTTATTTGTGCAAGAAAGCTGCCTTTTGAGGCGGCTTTTTTGTTGGGGTGAAATTTCGAGAAGGCGAGCGTAATCTATTGCACGAAAAGCCAAACGTGTCAATTGAGACTATACAACTATTTTTGTAAAAGCACAAATATATAGATAAAATATAACGTAGTAGAAGTCAAATACTATCAGGCAATAAAATCTAGATTGCAGCAAATTATTGCAAGATATGAAAATAGCCCGCCGAAAACGTGCTCAAGCTGGAACTGGGTGTTTCAACCCAGGAGATGCAAAATCTGCGTCTCGGACCAGGTTGAACAGTTTCCAGCGGGCTATTTTCGGGCGGGCTCAGTTGCTTCTCAGGCCACCCAGGCCTGAGAAGGCTCCGGCCCAGAAGGCCGCACGGCGCGGCCAACCGCGCCGTGCGGCCTGGGCACCCTTCTTGAGCGCGTACATCTGCGCTCGCTCGAGAAGGCTAGGCTTGGACTTGGGGGCGACGGCGGTCTGCATGACCGTCTCCTCTCTCTGCTCAAAGCAAGGGCGACTTCCGCCCTAGGGTTACTTTGAGCAAAAGTTGATATATATATCACAGATAGACATCCATGTCAAGACTTGCTACACTATAACAGATGAGAAAAATTCAGGTGATTACCTTATTCCCAGAAATGTTCGCTGGCGTGTTCGGTAGTTCTATGATGTGGAAGGCGCAGAAAGACGGCCACGTTGAGCTATCGACGATTGATCTGCGCCAGTTTGGATTGGGCCCGCGCCGGACGGTCGACGATACGCCGTATGGCGGCGGCGATGGTATGCTGCTGATGGTCGAGCCGCTATGGAATGCGGTGCAGCAGGCTAAACAGATTGACCCTGGCGCTAAAGTCTTAATCATGACACCGCGCGGCCAGCGTTGGCGGCAGGCGTTGGCGCAGCAATACAGCGAAAGCGAAGATGGTTATATTGTGATCTGCGGACGCTACGAGGGTTACGATGAGCGAATTATGGCGCTAGTCGATCAAGAGCTTAGTGTCGGCGATTATGTGCTAACTGGCGGCGAATTGCCAGCGATGACGATTATTGATTCGATTGTGAGGTTAATACCTGGCGTACTTGGCGGCGAAAACAGCGCAGCGATTGAGAGCTTTAGCGACGGCGAAACGCTAGAATACCCGCAATACACCCGGCCCGAGGAATGGCAAGGTTTGCGCGTGCCAGAGGTGCTATTGAGCGGGCACCATGGCAAAATCGCCGAATGGCGGGCAGCGCACAGCAAAAAGGCCAGGGAATAAAGCGATTTTGCCGGCGCCGGGCAGGCCCAGCTAGCGTCAACTAAACTAGGAAACAAAATACTCCTCGCCAAGGCAGAGGAGTATTTCATTGTTGTGGTGGATTTATCGGAGAGCGATCGATACATTTTTGTGTTTGTTTTTGTAACTTCGCTGTCTATACAATATACGTTTTTGTGTTTAATAGCAAGCATTTTTTGGACAAAAAATAAAAAATCGTGTGGAAAAATGCTATGCTAATAATATGAAACAGTTTATAGCTAGTATTTTTCCGCCAACAATTTTCAAGAAGCGCGCACAGTATGCGGCGCTGGCAGTAGGTTTCTGGACTATTATTATAATGTTGGCGCAATTGTTTAGGTTCGAGAAATTTCCAAAAACTCTAGAATCGCTGGGGATTGGCGACGGCACTATCGCCGCGATTGCTATAGTTTTGCTAGAATTTATTTCTTTGCCATTTTTGTTGTCTATGCCGCGGCTGGGTAGGATAGAGCGGCGAATATCAGGTGCGTGCGTGCTGCTAGCGCCTAGCGTTTGGCTGGCGATTAGCGCGGCTGTGCTGATGAGCAGCGGACAGGAAAAAGTTAGTTTGTTTGGCGCGGTAGCGGCGCTGCCGGGGGTGGTTAGTCTGCTACTGTCCGGCGCGTGGCTAGCAGCTGCGGCGTATTTGACTGCTAAACTACGGCGGCTAGATTTGAAATAACGTCGCTCTAGTGATATATTAAGGTAGGCGCGATGGGGTGTCGCCAAGTGGTAAGGCACTGGGTTCTGGTCCCAGCATGCGGGGGTTCGAATCCCTCCACCCCAGCCAAGAAATAATGATATGAAGACAACTACTCCCCGCATTCCGAGCGGTTTCAGCGAATACCTGCCAGGCGACCAAATAGAGTTTAATCGTTTGCGCGACATTATTCGCGAAACTTATGAGCGCTATGGCTACGCGCCGCTGGACACGCCAGATATTGAGCTGAGCGAGGTGTTGCTGGCGAAGGGCGGCGGCGAAACTGAGAAGCAAATCTATCGGTTCGAACGCGGCAAGAATGATTTGAGCTTGCGTTTTGATCTAACGGTGCCGCTGGCGCGCTATGTCGCCGAACATGAGGGCCAGCTGGTTTTCCCGTTCCGGCGTTACCAGATTGGCAAAGTGCACCGCGCCGAGCGAGCTCAAGCCGGGCGTTTCCGCGAATTCTACCAGTGCGACATTGATGTGATTGGTTCGGAAAGCGTGGCGGCCGATGCGGAGTTCCCGGCGGTAATTAACGATATTTTTGAGCAGTTTGCTTTCGGCGAGTTCACGATTCACATCAATAATCGCTTGGTGTTGAACGGCTTTTTCGCTGGAATTGGTTTGGCCGATGTGTCGGCGGATGTACTGCGAGTAGTCGATAAAATCGAGAAAATATCGCGCCAAGATTTTATGGCGGAATTACGCGGGCTAAGCCTTAGCGAAAAGCAAGTCTTGCAAGTAGTTGCCTTCACAGAAATTAGCGGTAGCAACGACGAGATTTTATCGCAGCTAGAATCAATGAAAAACGAAATTGATTCTGATGATTTCACGCTTGGCACGGCAAAATTACGCGAGTTGCTGGCGATGCTGCGAAACATGGGCTTGCCAGAGCAGCGTATTCAGTTAGACCTACGGATTGCGCGCGGACTGGATTATTATACTGGCGTAGTCTACGAAACGACGCTTGATGATTATCCAGAAGTCGGTAGTGTTTGCTCGGGCGGGCGCTACGATAACTTGGCCGAGAATTATACGCGGACGCGTCTGCCGGGAGTTGGCGTGTCGATTGGTTTATCGCGCTTATTCTATAAACTATGCGAAGCAGGCGTCGTGTCTAGTCATCGCCAGACATTGGCGCGCTGTATGGTAGCGACCTTTGACGACGCGCAATTCGGCGAGGCGCTGCAAATAGCTGCCGAGCTGCGGCGAGCTGGCGTAGCGACAATCCTCAATACCGAATCGGTGCCGTTAAAAAAGAAGCTGCGCTATGCTGATCGTCTTGGTATACCGTTGGTAGTCTTGATTGGCGAAGAAGAAGTGCGCGGCCGTTTCGCGACAGTGAAGGATATGGCAACCGGTGAGAATAAGCCCATTCCCCGCCAGCAACTAGTCGAGGAGCTGCAACGATAAGGTGGCTTGGCTGGTTAAGATAATCGCCGACTGGCTGTTGATTCCGTTAGTGCTGCTGGCTTTGTATGAGCTATTTTTTAAGGTTGAAAGTAAGCGCCGCTATGAAATTTATTCTCGCGTGCTGATGGCCGGGCTGACGTCTTATGTGGCTGCTAAAATCCTTGGGCTAATATATCAGCCTGAACAGTTGCGTCCGTTCGAGCTACTTGGCGTTAATCCAGGGGCGGCTTATCTGAATAATCCGGGATTTCCGTCGGATCACGCGCTTTTTGCGATGTTTTTGGTGCTGGCGGTCTGGTATGCACTGCGTCGCCGCTCGATTACTATAATTATGCTAACTATGGCGCTGCTAGTCGGCGTTGGCAGAATATTAGCGCTGGTGCATACGCCGCTTGATGTTGTCGGCGGCATGGCGGTGGCTTGCTTGGGGGCGTTGTGGTACGTGGATTGGCCTAATGTTAAGCTTGCATCTAGCAAAAAACGCAAGAATGTAGTAAAATAACTTAGTAAGATGACTAATGTGGAGAAACCTATGAACAACGCAAACGAGACTGCAGCGGTGAAGCTGGAGCCGTTTATTCCGATGGACAAAAAGGATATCATTCGAGCTGCTATTTATGGAGCATTCGCCGGTGCAATACTAACGGTGTTGTATATTTTGGTTGGCCGGGTCGCGTCGGCGGTGATGTGCCGCGGCGATAATGATTTATGCCAGAATGCACCGCTGTATGTAGCAATTTTTTCGGTAACTTTGGTGTCAATCGGCGGGTTGATACTGCTGTCGCAGGCGCGAATTTACCGGCCGTTATTTATCGTTATTGCTTCGATAGCGGCTCTATGGGGTCTGCAATCATATTTAGCGCTATTGCCGTGGTATTGGGCGATGGCGGCGATGACGGTAATTGGCGCGTTGACATATGCGATGTTTACTTGGCTGGCGCGATTGCGGTCGTTTATACTCTACTTGGTTGTATCGATCGTGCTGATTGTAGCGGCTCGGCTGATTATCGCTGGGTAGCTGGCGCAGAACCGTTATTTGCGGTATGCTAGCTATATGGAAATAATGGTTTTGCTTATAATTTTAGCGATAGTCGTTGCAGCGGCTAGCATGGTTATTTTTGTGTTGATGCAGCAGCTGAAGCGAGTGCAAAATAACTCGGCGGTAGAGTTGATCAAGGGCGATGTCGTTGAATTGTCGCGCTCGATCACTAATTTGCAGCAAACAATGAGCGACAAGCTCGAACGCTCGCAGCTGTCAACTCAGCAATCGGTGCAAAAGCAGCTCAGTGAAAGTTCAAAATTGGTGGCTGATGTCACGCAGCGCTTGACCAAGCTCGACGAGACCAACAAGCGTGTCGTTGATGTGGCGACTGACCTCAAAACCTTGCAAAACGTTCTACAAAACCCCAAGCAGCGCGGTGTTTTTGGCGAATACTATTTGTCGAGCGTTCTCGAAAATATTTTGGCGCCAGGGCAGTATCAGACTCAGTATAAGTTTCGCGATGGCGAAATGGTTGATGCGGTGATTTTTCTTGATAAGGGTCAGATTCTGCCAGTTGATAGCAAATTTAGCCTCGAAAATTACAACCGGATGATTGAAGCTAGCGGCAAAGAGCGCGATCAGCTAATGCAAAAAGTCAAAGCTGATCTGAAAGGGCGCATCGACGAAACCAGCAAATATATTCGTCCGAGCGAGCATACTATGGATTTCGCATTTATGTTTATTCCCAGCGAATCGTTGTATTATGATTTACTGATCAATAATGTTGGCCAGGGCGGCAGTTCGCGCGATCTGATTGAGTATGCTTTTCGCGAAAAGCACGTGATTATCACCAGTCCGACGAGTTTTATGGCGTATTTGCAAACGGTATTGCAAGGTTTGCGCAGTTTGCAAATCGAGGAGCAGGCTAAGGATATTCAAGTTCGTGTCGGCAAGCTCGGACAACACGTCGCCAAATTTGAAGAGTACATGCAGAAGCTAGGCAATAGTCTCGGTACGACGGTCAATCATTATAACAACGCTCATAAAGAGCTCGGTAAAGTTGATAAAGACGTGGTGAAGATCGCTGGTAGCGATTCTTCTGTCGAAGTATTGGCGCTTGATCGTCCGTCGTCTGTTGACAAAAAGTAAAGATTTTTGGCTATCAAAATATCCCGCCGATAGACGGGATATTTTTGTTAAGAAAGCTAAGACTTAGTCTTTCTTTTGCCGGCCAGCAACCAACACGTAGAGGTTGGCACCGACGGCGCCGCCCGCTAAAGCGCCAACTAGCGACTCGAGCGAGAAGCGCGAATTGACAACTTCGTTAGAGCCAGCTGAACCAGTAGTGAGCTCCTTTTCGGTCGAATCGGTCATCGCTAGCGCAACAGCCGGGTTAAGGCTAGCGCCCTTGACGTAAGCGACGTGAGGAATCTCGACTTTATTAGAAGCTGAAGATGCTGCTTTGCTTTGGTAATCGGCGATTGCTTGCGTCTTGGCGGTCGATAACAAGTAGCCAGATGTCAAAATGCCGACTGCCAGTGCCAAGCCAACGCCGAGCGCTTTGCCAGTATTGCAGGTCTCTTCGCGCGATAGAACTGCTGCTAGTCCGAATAGGAAGATAGCGGTGCCGACTAGCTCAATGCCGAATATCGACCAGTTCATGCTGCTAAATCCGCTAAAGCCGAAGTTGATTGAGCCGCCAGTAACCCAGTTGGTGACGATTACAGCTAGCATAGCGCCGATGAACTGGGCGCCCCAGTAGAACGGCAACAGGATTGTCTTGAGCTTGCGCATAGTCCATAAACCAAATGTTACGGCTGGGTTGACGTGCGAGCCCGAGACAGCGCCGATGCTCATCACTAGCATTACTAGCGTGAAGCCGATAGCTAGCGCGCCAACGCCGCCGTCTTTGAATGTGGTCAAAGCAACCAGCGTCAATACGAACGTACCGATTAGTTCGGCAAAGATTATATTTATGATATTTGATGGAAGCTTGACGCTGCTGCGTTTGGTTGTCGTAGGTTTGGCAGCGGCAGTTTCCTTCTTTGGTGCTTCTACTTTTTCGGCAGATACTGTACGAACAGTCGTCTTGCTGGCGGCCGTTTTCTTGGCGGTCGTCTTCTTCTTGGTAGAAGCGGCTTTTTTAGTAGCCATGAATATTCCCTCCTTTACTGAAATATAGACATAGTATAACACAAAAATATTTTGGGTTGTATACATCTGTTATAATGATGATATGGGACGTTATTTTGAACAGACAGAAAGCCGCAGCGAACTGCAACAGCGCATTGCTGCCGACTTGCGTGAAAAAGCAGCGCAGAAGGCAAAGCAAGAAGGCGAGCCAGTTCCGGGTGTTAGCGGCGAGCTAATCGAAAACTCAGAATATTTGAAAGGCACCAAGGCTACGACAACTCTAGCACCAGCTTGGGTGTTTATTGTGCTGATGGCAGTTGGCGTATTTGTGTTATTTGTATATCAGGTGAATAAGTAGGTTAGCGATGGATTTCGAGAAAGTTTTACAAGTTTTATCAGCGCGGGCGGCTCAGTCTAACCACCCGCAAGAAGTATTGCGCGCTCCAGAAATCAAAACGCTATATGATCACATCAAGACATTGCCAAATGATGAGCGCGGCGCTTTCGGTAAGCGAGTCAACGAGCTGAAAAAATCGTTGGAGGTGGTCATAGAAGTTCGCCGCCAGGAGCTCGACAAAGTCGATTTGCCGCCAATTGACGTGACGGCGCCGATGGACATCAATGCACCGCAGCCTGATCTATTGCCCAGCGAACGCGGTACGATTCACCCGCTGAGCGCCGAGATTGACCGCATTTCTGACATTTTCAACCGCATGGGCTTCGTGACGGAAGAGTCGCGTGAGATTGACGATCAATTTCATATGTTTGAGAGCCTGAATTTCCCGAAAGGCCACCCGGCGCGCGATGATTATGACACGTTTATGACCGAGGAGACTGATGCTAATGGCGACCGTTTGATCGCGCCGGCACACACCTCGACTATGCAAAACCGCGTGTTGAAAAAATACCATGGCAATTTGGCAAATGGCGAGGCGATCGCAGCTATCGTTCCCGACCGAGTGTTTCGCAACGAAGATTTGGACGCGCGGCACGAGCACACGTTCTATCAAGTCGAAGGCATGTATGTCGCCAAGGGTGTCAATGTCGGCAATCTGATCGCCACGCTGCAAGAGTTTTTGCAAGAATATTACGGCAAAAAACTTGATGTGCGCGTCAATCCATTTTATTTCCCGTTCACCGAGCCAAGCTTTGAATTTGCGCTGAGCTGCCCATTCTGTGAGGGCAAAAATCCAGATTGTAAAGTTTGCTCAGGCGAGGGCTGGATTGAGCTATTAGGCTGCGGCATGATTCACCCGAATGTACTGAAAGCTGCTGACATCGATCCGAATGAATACACCGGCTTTGCCTTTGGCTGCGGCATCGACCGGCTGGTAATGATGAAATATGGCATCGAGGATGTGCGGCATTTTGAGAGCGGACGACTAGACTTTTTGGAGCAGTTTTAGATTATCTAAAGTGTATAATAGTAAATGGTAATGAGGAAAAAATATGAGCAATCTTGATGAAGAAATCAGTAAATTGAGAGAGACACATAGAAAAAAGTCCCAGGCAAAAGATAAAGACAAATTGTATGACGATTTGTTGCAAGAGTATAAAGAAGCTAAGGCGCGAATAGCAGAATTAGAACATGAGTTAGAAGAGAGTAAGACAAAACTTCCATCCAAAGATGAAGTCGAAACTATGAGTAGCATGATAGATCTTATTGGTAAGCTTGATGAGTCAACGATTGAAAAACTGAGTAAGTTTGGTGCTAAATAGTGGATAATTTTTTGAAATTTTTAGATTCGAACTTCTTTCAGTCAATAGTTGCACTGATAGTTGGGGTTTTTGTCTTTGTCCAATATAGAATAAATCGGCGAGATCATCTGCGCGATGCTGCCTCAATAATAATTATTGAGATACAAACTGCCTCACGTACAATTAAAAGCATTAGAAAGAGGCTAGTTGATAGAGTATTAGACTCAGATGTCTCTGTTATGCCGTCAGACAGCTGGAAAGAGAATAGACAGCTTTTTGCTAAATATTTAGATCGAGATGAATGGGACACGATAGAGGATTTTTATGATAGATCTAGGCTTCTTGATGATGTGGTAAAATACAACAGGCAGATGTTTCGCAACGATGTTGAACAAATTCGGATAAATAAACAGCGAGCTGCTGCTGACTTTGCTATTGACACAGTTAATAATATTGCTGTAAATAATATGAATAAAGAGGATGTTGCCAATATGTTTAGTGGTAAAGTTAGTGTTTACGACACACTTTATATGAGCAAGCAGGGGGAGCTTGCGTATACTCCCAATCAAGTTACCGATGATGCAAAGAAATATATAGACAACATTCCTGATATTCTTAACTCATCGGCTTACGTAAAATTAAAAAGTATATCTCGTAGAGGTATATCTAGAAAAAATAGAATATAGCAACTCTTGTATTATGTGTTTTCTATACTAAGGACCAAAGTGTAAAGTGGGTGACTGAGCTTTTTTGGGGCAGTTTTGAAAACAGCTCTGCAGTCCCATACAAATATCCCGATAAGGCCGCGTGACAACTTCTGCCGACTCAAGGCCGAGTTTGGTCTCAATGTCACTAATCATCGCTAGGGCACTAGTCTCATCATCTGATAAAACCTCAACTTCCACGAACGTCCCAGCGTCTTTGATTTCGTCTATGGCCACCGTTGCCTGCGGAAAATCAGAGGACTGGAACGAGCGACGGTATTTGTTGACCTCGACTAGCCGCACCATGCCTAGGTTGGCGAGCAGTTGTTTGGCGATTGCCGCGTCTCCGGGTTGAATTGGCAGGTTTGTCTCGGGCTTAATGATCACATCATTCTCTGTATGTGTCGCAGCAGTCGTCGCAGGCTTATATGTCACCTCAGCAAAACCATCGCGCTGGCGAATCCGCAAGCATTCAACCGTCTGCATAAAATCGACATCAGAACGAGAATAATACGTATCAATCTCGCGGAGATTACTCTGCAGTTCAAAACCGAGGTCTTGCAGCTGCTTGATTAATTCTTTTGCGTCACCGGTTAGCTGGCGTTTGCGTTCGATTTCTAGTAGTTTTTTGGTCATTTGGTGGCCTTTCGGGTTCTTACCTAGCACTGTGTTTACCTAGATAATTAATTTATTAGCGCGAATGATGGCGGCAATTTGGCGGGTAATAGCGCTCATAGATTAAGGATAGAGCAGTTTGCTGCATCATGCAATAATTATTTAGGAGCGTGTTGTAAGGTTTATGCTATAATTAAGTTATAAAGGTTATCAATACTGCAATCCTTGCTGGATATCAACGGCCAGTAAAAAGCAAAGTTCGCTTATGAAAGGTGTAAAAATGTCTGTAGCGCTCAGTAGCAAAAAGATAATACTAATCGTAATGTGTGTGATATTCGTGCTGATAGCAGGATTTGCGGCTTGGGCATTTCTGTGGCCTAGCCGTAGTACCGACTTGCAAAAAGCTGATATCCAGCGGCGCGATTATAACCAGTCGGTGGCAGATATCCAAAAAATCATTGCCGATGATACCGCCAATAATGAAGTGCGGCCAGATTGCCGGCCAATTTTGAAAACTCACGGCAAGAAAACTGCCCGAGCGGTGATGATTCTTCACGGTGTTAGCGCTGAACCTTCAGGAATGGTTGAGCTGGCAGACTGGTTTTACCAGGCGGGCTACAATGTGTACGTACCGCGAGTGCCGCACCACGGTATGAAAGACAATAAACTCCACGGGAAAGTTCGCGCCAGCGAGTTGGTGAAGTTCATGGGCGACAGCGCCGGGCTAGTCAGCGGCCTGGGCGACGAGCTGGGCGTGATCGGCCATTCTGGCGGCGGTACGCTGGCAACGTGGCTGGCGCAGTATGGCGACGGATTATTCTCGCGGGTATTACTGCTCTCGCCGTACTATGAACCGGACGTTTCTAAAGCGCCGAAGTGGCAAATGGCGCTGCTGCGCAATGTTTATGGCAATCATTTGCTGCCAGATCAATTCTTTGACGGCAATTTGTCGTACCGGGCGCTGGCAAATTATGTCATTATCAAGCAGAATTATCGCAATGATTTGAAAGCTGAAGGCTTGAAACATCTCGGTTTGATAATTGGCAGCGAGGACGATTTGATTGACAAAACCATGGCGCTGAATATCGCCGAAGGCATGGCTAAGGCTAGCGGCGCCGAATTTACTTACGAAACGACGCCAGCTTATATCGGCGCTGGCCACGAATTAATATCACCAGAAGACAAAGTCGTCAAGAAATACAAGAAAGAATTGTACGGCATGTACCTGCGGGTGTATGAGAAATAGTATTTAGTAGTTGCGTACTATCAGACGTTTTTCATTTTCGGCTTAGTTAGGCGGATCTGTTATAATGGTCTATTGTGACTGCATGTAAAGTAAAGATATCCACGAGACCGTTTAGGAGTGCCGTTTCTGGCAGCAAAATCGCCAAATCGCGGCTGCATAAGGGGTGCCGCCGAAAAACACAGTCTAGCGGCCAAGCCATGCTTGCTCGTAATATTAAGTATCGTCAGGCTGCTAAGTATCGTCAGGCTGCGCCCGCCCGAAAAATGAGGATTAAAAAGCCATATTACGACGCTATCATGTCGGGTCGTAAAACCCTGGAGGTTCGCGTTGGCTATGGCAGTATCAAGCGCCTGCAGGCTGGCGAGCTATTGCAGCTAGAAACTAGTCATGAGTCTGGCGCGGTACGGATTAAGTCGATTCGTATCTACGATAATTTTGCTAAAATGCTGGCAGCTGAGGACTGGCGGCAAATTGTACCGCAAGCCAAAGATAGAGCGGAAGCGCTTCGGCTTCTTCAGAAAATCTACCCGCCGCGTAAAGAAAAACTCGGCGTGTATGCTATTGAGATTGCGAAATTAGAGAAAGGCAAATCGGCTAAAGGCAAGAAAAGCAAATAATACTTTTTAGGCGCCTCGACGGCGTATTTTTGCAATTAAGACAATTTTGTGGCATCATAATAGATAAATGATTAAATATGAAAGGAAATTAGAATAATATGAGAAAATTACCACAATATCCCCACCCAACTTGGCCAGATACTATACCGTTGATGGCTAGAGTTGGACCGCAGATATACTAGGAATGATAGAGCGCGGCTCAGAAAGTGATATAAATCCTTCAGTAAAAGCCGCACGAGGCATTGGCGAGACGGCAAGCCATGTTATGCTCAGAGATCCAGCAGATAGAATGAATTTAAAAGATCCAGACGCTATCATAGGAGCCCAGAGTGAGAATGACCCGATAGCCACGAATATGCTGGACGATCTAGAAAAACGCGTAGAAGCTGGAGAGGCTGGCGCGCTTGCCGCCCCTATTCCTCCAGAATCTCTAGAAATAATCAATAATCCGAATGGAAGAGTCGAAGAAAGAGGCGGACAGACTGGCGAATAGTCTCTGAATAATAGAATGGAAAAAGGTAAAGACATAGGCGCAGATACGGGGAAGTCCCGTGAAAGTCCTGAATCTTGTGCGAGTAGGCTTGCATGTGAGCTCAGGAGGGTCTATATGGATATATACAGACTGAGAAGAGAGCTTGCGGCAGCAGCGACACAGTGAGAAGCTATTTTGAAGGAGTTTAAGCAAACTGCGGAAGCAAACGGTTTAGATCCTAACGATTATTATGATGGCAATATAAACACCGCATCGCCGAGTATTACTCAATCACTTCGCTCTGATTGCCATACTTAGCGATGATTTGCGTTGCTTGCGCCACGTCGTTTACGTTGTCTGGCGTAGCAATTGCGTGCCAACCGTCACTACCGAGCAAAATGCCCAAATTAAGCAGCATTCGGTCGATGTCGGGCGCTATCGAAGGTTCATCAGTATAAGATATGCTATGCAAATAATCGGCAAAGCGTTGATTCAGATCGGGCGAGCGTAAATCCCGGGCGACGGCCTGGACGCAGCGAATAATGTCAGCAAATTGGATTGGCCCCGATTGTACACTGAGATGCAGCGTATTAGTGACAGACATGTCTTCGGCGTGATATTTGATATGATTGTCGTCGGTGTAGGCGCCAAATTGTAAGCTAAGCTTTTGGCTGATTGATAAGTTCAAAAAGTGTACGTATTCGTAAAATAGCGGCAACGTTTCGGGTCGTTGCTGGCGGAATTGCTGCGTTAGCTGAAAGGATATGTAAAGTTTGCGCGGAATTGCTGATGGCTGGTTGGTCGAGTAAATTATACCGCTGATTTGGCTAGTGCTGCTATTCAGCCGCTTGATATTATCGATGTTTTGCCATGGCCGAGAGTCAATCTGTCTTAATTCGTGCATCATTCGGCCGCTGTCGGCAACGTATAGCTGGTTTGGCTCCTCGGCCAGCAAACGGTACAGAGCTAGTGAAACCGGCTCGTTATCCATCTCGCCGAAATCAGTTGGCAAGGTTAATATCTTGTTGGCTAACCGCGTGGCATCGACCGAGTGCCAAATACTCTTAATAATGATAATGCCGCCAGGGTAAGTGTGTCCGTCTAGCATGTAGTCGATTAGCTGGTACTGGCCTTGCTGGTACATGAATTCGGCCGCCGTCGCCAAAAACATATGCTCGTATAAATGAGCCAACTGCGTGCATGGATGGTGCTTAACCATAGTGATGCGCTTCATTATATTAATTATAGCAGAGAGTTAGAGCTGATACTCTTTGATGCGGTAGCGAACGGTTTTCACGAGCAATTTTAGCTCGCGTACGATAGTGTTATACTATATGTAATATGAAAGTCAGCCTAAATCTTATCAAACAATTGATTAATTTTGAATTGCCTCCCGTGGACGAATTGGTGGCGCGGGTCAATCAGCAGCTTGGTGGCGTCGAGGAAGTGATCGACCTCAAAGCCAAATATGGCGGCGCGCGGATCGTCCGGGTGGTTGAATGCGCCAAGCACCCTAATGCTGATCGGCTGAGCGTGACCAAGATTGATGATGGCGGTGTGGTGGCGGGCGTACCGCGCGATGACAATGGCTTGGTGCAAGTGGTCTGCGGCGCGCCAAATGTGCATGCGAATATGTGGGCAATTTGGCTACCGCCGAAAAGTACGGTGCCGGCGAGTTTTGATGACGATGAGCCGTTTGTGCTGGACGCGCGACCGCTGCGCGGCGTGCTCAGCCAAGGTATGTTGGCGGCGGCTGACGAGTTGGATACCGGCACGGATCACGAGGGGATTATTGAGATTCGTGAACGCGACGTGCCGGCGGGCGTTGAGCTTACGGCGGGTGCGAGTTTCGCGGAAGCGTTTGGCTTGGATGATTACGTGCTGGACATTGAAAATAAGATGTTTACTCACCGGCCAGATTGCTTTGGGCAACTTGGCGTGGCGCGTGAGATTGCTGGGATTTTTAACGAGCAGTTTACTAGCCCCGAGTGGTATAAATCAGAGCAGAAGTTTGCTGAGGCCGAAGGTCTAGAATTGACAGTAACGAATGATGCGCCAGAATTAGTGCCGCGCTTCATGGCGGTGGCGATTCGCAATGTTACCGTGCAGCCAAGTCCGCTATGGCTGCAGTGTCAGTTGGTGGCGATGGGCGGCAAGCCAATTAACAACATTGTCGATGCCACGAATTACATGATGCTACTGACGGCGCAGCCAACGCACGCGTATGACTATGATAAATTGCGTGGACATAAACTTGAGGCGCGGATGGCTCGTGACGGCGAGAAAGTCAGTCTGCTCAATGGCAAAGAGTATGAGCTGACGAGTGATGACATCGTCATTGCTGACGGCGAGGGCGTGATTGGTCTGGCGGGAATTATGGGCGGTGCTGACACTGAGGTTTCAAATGACACCAAGAATATTGTTCTAGAATGCGCTAACTTTGACATGTATGCGCTGCGCCGCACGGCCATGCGTCACGGTATTTTTACCGACGCGCTGACGCGGTTTAATAAGGGCCAGTCACCGCTCCAAAATGCTGCCGTATTGAAGCAGCTGATGAGTATGGTTGGCGGCGTGCAGGCGAGCGAAGTGTTTGACAAGCGCAACGATCGCCTGATGGTCATGCAGCACGATTCGCGAGTTACATTTGGCTCTGCCGGCAAGGAAACCATTTCGATTTTCGATTGGGGCGCAGTGACTGGCGTTTTAGTGTTGGAAAGTACCTTTGTGAATGAACGTTTGGGTACAGAATTTTCGCCGCAGGAAATCTGCCGTATCCTGAAGAATGTTGAAATTAAGGCGCATGAGGAACCCGAGCCAAATACGCCTTATCAATTTGAAGTAATTGCGCCGTTCTGGCGTACCGACCTTGAACTGCCGGAGGACATTATCGAAGAAGTCGGTCGGCTGTATGGCTTTGATAAACTACCGCGCCAATTGCCAATGCGCAGCATTAAGCCAGCGCCGAGGAATCCGCGCCGCCAGCTCAAGCAGGCGATTCGCCAAAGTCTATCGCGCGCCGGCGCCAACGAAGTCTTGACCTATAGTTTCGTCCACGAGCGTGTCCTGAAAAACGCCGAGCAAGACCCGAGCCGCGCCTATCGATTAAGCAACGCTTTAAGCCCTGATTTGCAGTATTATCGCACCAGCGTGCTGCCGAGTTTGCTAGATAAAGTTCATGCCAACATCAAAGCCGGCCACGACGAGTTCATGTTGTTTGAAATCGGCAAAATTCACGATAAAGAATTGCCGCTTACTGACGAGAATCTGCCGAGCGAGCAGACGTTTGTCGACGGTGTTTATGCTAGCAAAAAGCCGCGAGCCGGCGCGCCATTCTATAAAGCGAGGAAGTTGGTGGATAGGCTGTTGGCGGATCTTAACGTTGAGGCTGATTTCGTGAAAATAGCAGAGTCTGGCGCGGACGTGCCAGCGCCGTTTGACGGCCAGCGCAGTGCTTGGATTGTCGCGAAAAACGGTGACAAGCTGGGTATTGTCGGCGAATTATCTCAGGCAGTACGGCGTAATTTCAAACTGCCAGATTATACGGCAGCGTTCTCGCTTGACATTGAAAAATTGCAAGTCTGTCTGACTGAAAGTCGCGAACATAATTACCGGCCGCTGAGCCGTTTCCCATCAATCAGTCAAGATATCTCATTGCGTTCAAGCGTGGAAATCTCGCATGATGAGTTACTGCGAACGGTTCGGCAATGCTTGGACGAGTCAAAAAACCTACATTGCCGCGTACAGACGCTTGGTATATACCAGCCGAAAGACAATGCAGCTATCAAAACTACAACTCTCCGATTAACGTTCACTAGCTATCAGCAAACCCTAACTGACGCTAAAATTAAGCCAATTATGGACGATATTGCGACAGCTGCTCTCACTAAGCTTGATATTGAGCGAGTATAGCTGTCTTTACCTTTTTTGGATAGAACGCAGCGGGCGTTCCGGTAGGTTGTTACGCAACGTCACCAGACTGCGCCGTGTTGGGCGGCCGATAAGTACGCCGAACGAGGCGCCAGCAGCAATGGCTAACGCAATCAGTACCGCGCGCATCAATAACAGAGTACCGTCTGCAGCGGCCGGATTAGCGACTAGTGCCATTAGTCCGTTATATAAGGTTAGGCCGGGAACCAGCGGTACGATACCGGCATCAATGATGGCTTGGCTAGGAATTCTGGTTAAGCGTGAAACAACAGTAGCTGTGAAGCCGACGGTAAATCCAGCGACAGCGTTAGCAGGGATAATTATCAAGCCTAATTCTGATACGGCTAACAGCACATAATACCCCAATAGTCCGCTGGCGCCAGTGATTAATAATCCAACTGGCCGCGAATTATTACTTAATGCAAATGATGCCGAGATGATGACGGCGCCAATATACTGATAGGTAGTGTTTGTAAAGGATAAGCTGTCGGGGGTTGCGACAAACGCTAAGCCAAACTGCCTGGCGGCATACAGGCCTATACTCACGCCCAGCACAATGCCAAGTGTCAGCATCACCACCTTCAACAGCCGAGCGCTAGCCGTAACGTAATATTCATCAATTGCGTCCTGAAAGGCGCCGACAATCATCATGCCAGCTACTAGCAAGACGATACCGCCAACGGTTAATATCGTTGGATCAATCAAAGCAAAAAATTCCCAATATTTATGATTAACTAGCCACAATATACCAGTAGAGACTAACGTGACTGATAACGCGGCAATAATCTGAATGAAAAATGGCGGCAGCGCAGCGCGCCCTAGTAGCTTTATCAGAAGAGTAATTAAAAAACCTATGATAAAGGCAGCCAGGATAATCGGTATAGACGTCGTGTAGAGTGCAACCGAGCCGGCACTCAGGCCGCCGCCAGCAATATAACTGATAATGCCAGGATAGCGCTTATTGTTGGCAATGATGGCATCGAGTTCATTTTCGGCATCATCTAGAGTGACTTTATGGTTGGCAATTTGGCTGGCTAGGTTTTGTAATTTGCGCATTAGCCGGTAATCGGTAGCGCGCGGCGAGATAGTGCGGATCAGTGTCAACGGTTCGCGATCGATGCCGCGGTCTTGCGAGAGCGTAATTTGATTAAAGCTGACATCGATATGTACTTTTCGCTTGCAATATGTGTCGGTTACCCCGAGCGCCATATGCACGACGCTATTCGCTGGCGTGCCCATTGATAGCAAATGGTCTGACATATTCATAACTAGCCGCAAGGCTCGCATATTCGGCGTCAATGTCTCATCGATTTTCTCGATATCAACTTGATCAGCATCGTCGGTTGCTGTCAAGATGTTTGTTAGCGAGTGACGCATGAAGCGAATAAGCGGATTCATATCTTGATTATGGCAAAAAACCTATTAGTATTCTAGAGGCATATGATGTCATTTTCACAACTCCTTTAGCAGGTCGTGGTCGCGATTGCTGGTGCGCCGAATGCTATCGAAATTAATCCGCTTTTGCTATACTGATTTAGTATGGGTAGACAGGGGTTATCGCGCGATCAAGTAGTTATTCGGCGCGAGAAATATGGTGAGAATCGATTGCCTGACCGCGAAAATAAAAGTATTGTTAGGCTGATCTTAGCGATTATTACCGAACCAATGATTTTCTTGCTACTAGCGGTGGTGGTAGTGTACTTTTTCTTAGGCGATTGGCACGAAACAGTTGTTCTGGCGCTGTCGGTAGTCGGCGTGGTGACTCTAGAATTGTATCAAGATTCTAAAACTGAGCGGGCGTTAGAAGCGCTGCGATCGTTATCTGCGCCGCAATGCCAGGTGGTGCGCGCTGGCGAATATGTTACCATTCCTAGCGTAGAGGTGGTAGTTGGCGATATTTTGGTTGTCGGCGAAGGTAGCCGAGTGGCTGCTGATGGTAAGCTCATTGAATCGTCAAACGTCGCTGCTAACGAAAGTATTTTGACTGGCGAATCACTGCCAGTTGAAAAGACTGCTGGGGGTCAAGTATTCTCTGGTACGGTAATAACATCTGGACACGGACTCGTCGAAGTAACCGCTGTCGGCGAACAAACCGAAATGGGGCGCATTGGCGTGTCGCTGTACGAAATTAAACCAGAAAAGACATTATTGCAAAAGGAAATTGGCCGAGTCGTGCGCTATATAGCGGTGGCGGCAGTGCTCTTGGCAATGTTATTGACGTTGCTGTTTTGGTTGTTACGCGGCGACTTTCTGCATGGATTTTTGGCGGGACTGACGTTGTCGATTGCGATTTTACCCGAGGAATTTCCGGTGGTCTTGTCGGTGTTTATGGCGCTGGGAGCTTGGCGCTTGGCCAAGAGCAACGTGCTAGCACGCAAGAATCAGACTATCGAGACGCTTGGCGGCGCAACGGTGCTTTGCACGGACAAAACTGGGACGCTGACCGAGAATCGTATGGCTATAACTCAAGTTATCGGCCTTGACGGTAGAGACGTCGATGGCGCTGGGCGCAGCGAAATTGTCGCATATGGTATCTTGGCTTCGCAAAAAAATCCATCCGATCCGATGGAAGAGGCATTCTTGGCGGCGACCGATGATCTGCCGGCGATTTATGATGGCATGGATATCGTCAAAGAATATCCGCTAGATAGCCAGTCGTTTTCGGTAGCGCAAATTTGGGGGCGCGGTGGTAAGCCTGAAATTATAGCGTTGAAAGGCGCTCCGGAGGAGGTTTTTCGACTATGCCGCTTACCCAACGATAAGCAGAAACGATTGCAAGAGATTGCCGACGATGCAGCCGATGACGGTTTGCGCGTATTAGCAATCGCCAAGGCGGTAGCGGAAAACATCGAACTCTCTCGCGCTGGCTATCAATACGAGCTGCTGGGTTTGGTGGGGCTGTCTGATCCGATTCGTACCGAGGCTAAGGATGCTGTCGCCTTGGCACACCGAGCTGGCATCAAAGTGATTATGTTAACTGGCGATCACGCCGAGACGGCGCGGCGTATCGGCCGCGAGATTGGTTTGAATACTGAGCAGGTGGTAACCGGTCAAGAATTTTTGTCGATGAACGAAAAACAGCAGCGCGAGCTTGTTAAAACTACAGAAATCTATAGCCGCGTCGCGCCAAATGTTAAGCTGGCGATTATTTCCGCTCTTAAGCAAAACGGCGAAGTGGTAGCGATGACTGGCGACGGTGTTAATGACGGCCCGGCCCTCAAGAGTGCGCATATCGGTATCGCCATGGGCCAGCGCGGTACCGACGTTGCTCGCGAGGCGTCGTCGATCGTGTTGCTGGATGATAACTTCGCCTCAATTGTTCAAGGTGTGCGTATCGGCCGAAGGATTTTTGCTAACTTGCAAAAAGCGGTGATGTATATCATGATTGTGCACATCCCGATTGCTGCGTTGTCAATTGCGCCGGTATTGCTTGGTTGGGAATTGATTTTACTGCCAATTCATATCGTATTTTTTGAATTTATTATTGATCCTGCTTGTACGTTAGTATTTGAAGGCGAGCCAGAGGATGAAGACACGATGCGCCGGCCGCCGCGGCGAATTTCACAACCATTATTTAGCCGAGCGGTAGTGCTAGAAAGTTTAGCAATTGGCGGGTTGCTGGCGCTGATGGCCGTTCTAATTCATGGCGGAATGCTGGGCAGCGGTGCTTCTAGCGATCAAGCGCGAGCGGTAACTTACTTAACGATAATTCTAGCTAATATTGGTATGATTTTGGCGCTATCCGGCCGCAAAATCATTCGCTTGGCTGTTAAACAGCGTGGCAAGAATGCCTTGGCTATTGTGGTGGTCGCAGCTTCTGTCGCCTTGGCGGCAGTCTATAGTCTGCCATTTCTGCGCAATTTATTCAAAATCGCGCCGTTGTCGCCAGCTGAATTCGGCTTAGCGGCAACCGTGGCGATTATTGCGTCGCTGCTGGCGGCAATTGTGCGCAAACTATGGAAATAATCGAGATTTTATGCTATAATGAAAGGATAAACTAGAGAGGGGAAATAATGGCAACGTCAAAGAAGCAACGTGCTGGCATTTTGATTATTGTGGTCGCGACCGTTCTAGGTACGCTAGGATCATTCGCAGTGATGATTTTATCAATGCAGTCAAACAAGCAAGCTCAGGCGGACTACCAAAAAGTTCTAAGCGAGTATAAAAAAGAGCAAACTGCTTACGAACAAAAAAAACAAGCGCAAGCCGACGAGCTATCAGCTAAATATTATGAGACGTTCAAACAGTATTCTAGCCAAGTTGCAAAGTTCGAAATCGATAGTGTCAAATCGCTAGTAACCGAAGATCTAACAGAGGGCGATGGCGCATTGGTAGACGATAAAACTAATTTTGCGGCTTATTATATTGGCTGGGATGCAAATGGTGATATCTTTGATCAGAGCATTGATAACAATAAGCTGAAAACACCATTGCCAGTAAGCGGGTTGAGTACGGCTGGTATAATTAACGGCTGGAAAGAAGGCTTGAAAGGAATGAAAGTCGGTGGCGTGCGGCTGCTGTCTATTCCGGCGGACAAAGCTTACGGTGAGGCTGGCAGCAAAGACTCTAAAGGCAAGCAAATTATCGCGCCGAACATGCCATTGAAATTCGTCGTTATGGCGATTCCAGCGCCAGAAACTATCACTCCGCCAGATATGACGAAGCTGATGAACGCATACCAAGAAGCTCAACGAGCGCAGTAAGACGAGGAGGAAATCTGCATGGAAGATATAAAACCTGTGGTGATGATTGGCGCTGGCCCGAGTGCACTAGCGGCAGCGATTTATACTACGCGCGAAGGTATTGCTACGACTCTTTACGAGAAGGGTGTTGTTGGCGGTCTAGCGGCAATTACCGATAAAATCGACAACTATCCTGGTTTTCCCGATGGCGTCCCAGGGATGGAATTAGCAGATAATTTGCGCAAGCAAGCTGAACGCTTTGGCGCCAAGATTGATTACGGCGACGTTTCGGCGCTGCGCCATCAGGATGGAGTTAATATTTTGACAGTTGACGGTCAAGAGGTTAAAGCTCGCGCTGTACTGATTGCTACAGGCAGCGGTTATAAGAAACTTGGCATTCCTGGCGAGGCAGAATTTTATGGCCGCGGCGTGCATTATTGTGCGACTTGCGATGGTGCTTTTTATAAAGGCAAGAGACTGGTCGTCGTCGGCGGTGGCAACTCGGGTGTGCAGGAAGCGATGTTTTTGACGCGTTTTGCCGAGCATATTGATTTGCTGGTGCGAAGTTCCGTAAAGGCCAGCAAGACTCTACAGGACGATTTGCAGAAATACATTGATAATGGCAAAATTACCGTACATTTGCAAACAGTAGCGCAAGAAATCGTCGGCGAGGACGGCGCGGTGGCGGCGGTGCGGGCGCTCGAAAACGGCGCAGAAACGACTTTCGAGGCTGACGGCGTGTTTGTTTTCATCGGCTTGAAGCCGAATACGCAGTTTTTGGCGGATAGCGGCGTTGAGCTTGACGAGTACGGCTTCATCAAAACCGACGACCGTTTGGCGACGGCTTTGCCGGGCGTATTTGCTAGCGGCGATGTCCGCAGCGGCGCTACCATGCAGGTGGCTAGTGCTGTCGGCGAGGGGGCGACGGCGGCGCTGAGTATCCGCGAGTATTTAGAGGGCGTGAAGGCGTAATAGCTTCGACACTGGATGTCGGTGCTATTCGACGTATTTCTTGCGGAAAGCTTCGAGTTGTTTAATGATGGCTGGGTCGCTGGTCTCGAGAGCGATTTCGCGCGTACCCATGATGCCAGAGCCGCGCATGAAATTGTGCGACCCTGATAATGCTATTTTCGAGCCACCAGACATCGTGAAAACAATGAATTTGGCGTGCAGATATTGCGGGTGCTGGTATAGGGTTTGTTGTCGGCTGGTTAAGGTGCCGAGTTTGATGAGAAGTTTATTGATCGGCGAGGCGGTACGCCAATTATTGAAATACAATTTGGCATTTTTGCGCTTGAGAATGCGGTTGAGTTTGCCAGTCGGGCAGTACTGCGATACTAGTACGATATTTTCAGCTTGTTCAGCTAGGTCGCAGGCGCGCTTGTAAATGAGAGAATTAGTTGGCAAGCCCTGATCAACCAGGACAGTCGAGTGTTCGTCGAGACCAAACATTGAATTGCGAATCGAACCGCCGCGCTTGTCGGCGCGAGCGATAAGGTATTGCTCGTTAGATAGTTTATCGGCTAATACTTTATTATCAAATCGGAACATGTAATCAACGTTAGCTAGGCTCTCGTGGTCCATATTGACACCGCCGCAAGCGTAGACTATGTCGTCAACAATCGACCACTTGCTATGAGTGCGGCCAGTCATTAGCATATTGGCCTTTTGACCGAGCCAGCGAAAAGCCACGCCTGCTCTTTTTAGCCGCCGTTCTAATTTCATGGCGTGAACGGCGCGCGATGGCTGGCGGCGCGGCGAACGCAGAATGAATTCCTTCGGTTCGAGATAAGTGAATGAATCGGCGCAAACCGAGGCTGGTACGCCGCGTTCAGCCGCCGCGCGCTCGACGGCAGCGATTACGGCTTCGGTGTGTTTGTCATCGGCGCGAAAGGTGGTTGCCACCATATTGACGCGCTGCTTGGCATTGTCAATTTTAACTGCTAAATCCGACATATAGTCTTCTGCTGTCAATAGCGTCGGACTCTTTTTCTTACTCATATCTCTATTAGTATACTCTATAGCGTAAAAAATTGGTACTATATAGGTAGTAACTGTAAGCAAAGGAGCAATATGGCAGATTTTAATAAAGTTCTTGACCCGGGAGACGTTGATGGCGGACTAGTCAATACGGTAGTAGAAATCCCCGAAGGGTCGCGCCTGAAAGTCGAATGGGATCGGCAGCGGGCGGTCTTCATGCTGGACCGCGTCGAGCCAAAAATCTTTGCTAAGCCGTGTAATTACGGCTTTATTCCGCAGACGCTTGACGAGGATGGGGACGAGTTGGATACGCTGATTATTTGCCCAGAGCCGCTGGCTACCGGCGTGTGGCTAGAGGCGCGTATTATTGGCGTGCTGCGCTTCGAAGATGACGGCGAAGTCGATGACAAAGTAGTCGTGGTGCCAGCTGATAATCGCGACGACGATCGTATTAACTCGCTCGACGACATTCCGCAGCTGGTTAAGCAGCTTGAACATCACTTCACTCATTACAAAGACCTCAAGAAGCCAGGCAGTACTATCGTCAAGGGCTGGGGCGATGTCGAGGAAGCCAAGACGATTGTCAAACAATGCATTGACCGCTATAATAATCAGTAATAAACTTAAATGGAGTAAATTATGGATTATTATGATTATTCAACTTCGACTTATGCGGCTAGCAGCGATGTCGGTGCGGTTGCAGTTGTAATTTGGCTGTTTGTCATCTTAATTGTAATGGCAGTTTCCATACTAATGATTATCGCCATGTGGCGAATCTTTACCAAGGCTGGCAAGCCAGGCTGGGCGTCATTAGTGCCAATATACAACATGGTAGTAATGATGCAGATTGTCGGCCGGCCAGAGTGGCAAGTCGTACTGATGTTCTTGCCGTTTGCCCATATATACATTTCGATCGTGTTGCCGCTAGATTTAGCAAAATCGTTCGGCAAAACGACTGGTTTTGGTGTTTTGATGATCTTCTTCCCGGCGATCATGAACCCGATTTTGGCGTTTGGTTCAAGCCGCTATGTTGGCCCGGTTGTGCAGCAGCAACCTATCTACGGCCAGCCGCCGCAGCCTGGGTATTACGCACCGCAGCCAGCTTACGGACAACCTCAGCAGCCGGTAGCCTATGCTCAACAACCGCAGCCATACGCTCAACCGCAACAACCAGCTGCAACGTTTGTCCAACCGCAGCAACCGCCGGTAGCTGAAGGCGGACAGCCGCAGCCGCCTCAGCAGCCGCCGCAGGCATAAATAGTAAACTTTTAGTTGCAAAACCTAGCGAAATAGCCAGAATTTGTCTGGCTATTTTCGTTTTGGCTGCTGGCTGCTATTTTTTGTTGCGGCGAAACGGTGCTGTGCGCTGCAATAGGCTGCCAGCGCGGCCTAGTAGCGAGGTTTTTTTGAGCTGGGCCTTGAGCTTCATACGGGCGTGTCCAGTGATGACATATTCGTTCCAGCCGGGCTTTGGGCGAGCGCGCTTGTTGGTTAGAATCTCGACGGTATCGCCGTGCTGCAATTTGTAGCTGAATGGTTCCATCTTGCCGTTTATTAGAAATCCGCTTGATTTAGCGGCTAAATCAGAGTGCACGCGGTAGGCAAAATCTAACGGGAAAGCGCCGTCTGGCAGGTCGTAAATATCTCCCTTTGGCGAATAAATAAAAATCCGGTCACCGAACAAATCGACCTTCAAATTATCAACATCGAAATCTTTACCCTCGCGAATCATCGATGCTGCCGACTGCAAATGCTTAATCCAGTGTAAATCTGTCGGCAGGCTGGTCATTTTGCCCTTGATATAAGCGTCAGTTAGCTTTTGCTCATTATAATGAAAACTGGCTGCCAGTCCGCGTTCGGCGTAATCGTGCATCTCGCGGGTGCGGATCTGGAATTCGACCGCTTGGCCGTTTTTAGTAACCACCGTAGTGTGCAGTGATTGGTAGCCGTTGGGCTTAGGCTTCGAGATATAATCTTTGATTCGCCCAACCATCGGCTCGTACATATTGTGCAGTTCGTTAAGTACCAGATAGCAAGTGTCGATATCGTCAACGATAATTCTCAGCGCGATCAAATCATAAATATCGTCGATATTGGGGACGCGCTTCATCTTCTTGTACAGGCTGTAGGTACTCTTGACGCGGCCGTCGATTTGATGCTGGATTTTCTCGTCGCTGAGGCGCGAATCGACAGCGCGGCGGACGGCATCTAGCTTACGTTGAGATTTCTTTAAGCGGCTATCCTTGAGGGCGACAGTTTGGTTGTATTCCTCGGGCATTAAATATTTGAAGCTCAACTCCTCGAGCTGTACGCGCAGCCGACCCATATTTAACCGATCGGCTAACGGTGCGAAAACGTCTAGTGTCTCGCGAGCGATTTTCTTCTGCTTTTCCGGACTTTTGAATTGCAAAGTTTGCATATTATGCAGACGGTCGGCCAGCTTGATGATGATCACTCGCACGTCTTGGCCGACAGCAATGAGTAATTTTGTCAAATTATCGGTAGTGCTTGGCAAATACGATTCGAGGTTTTTCATGCCGGCGCGGGCTTGGCTAACCTTAGTGACACCGTCAACCAGAAAAGCGATATCTCGGCCGAATAACTCGGTGATTTCCTCTAACGTAGCATCAGTATCCTCGACCGTGTCGTGCAGTACACCGGCAATCACCGAATCAATATCCATGCCCCAGTCGACCAGCATAGCAGCGACTTGCAGCGGGTGAGTGATGTACGGCTCGCCGCTTTTACGCAGTTGCCCGTCGTGCTTATCGGTAGCATAATGGATTGCTTTTTCTAACAATGCGACCTGCTCTTCACTGTAATGGCTTCTAGCCAGATTAACCAGCTCGACCTCGTTCATAGCCTTATTATAGCAAATTTGCCAAAGCTATTGCGCTTTTGCTAAAATATTAGCAAAGATGGCTTAATCAAGGAGTGGGCATGGTGAAAATAAAAGTAGCGATTAACGGTTTTTGCCGGGTTGGCCGCAGTGTTTTCAAAATTGCGCAGAGCCGTTCAGATATCGAAATAGCGGCTATTCGGACGCATCTGAGCGCCGAGCAGTGCGCTTATCTGCTGAAGCACGACTCGATTTATGGCCATTATGCCAAGGCGATTGGCACTGGCGACGCGTCGCTATATGTCGGCGACCGGATCATTCCTATATCATTTTGCTAGTTCGCTATTAAAGACTGAGCGTATGGGCGACAGCGACTTGGTGGCGATGGCGGCTGATTACGGCCAGCGATTGCAGGCAGTTTTGCCAAATGTTGCGAGCGCGGTAAGCGGGCTTGCAATTAGCAGCCGCCAGTACGGTAACGTTGGTCTATCAACGGTTTCGCTACTGCTGCGCGAATCAATCGCGGCCAAGAAAATAAACGAGATTTTAACCCATGCTGCCCGCGAACCGCTATATAATGGTATTTTGGCGGTTACCGACAAAGAGTTGGTAGCCGAAGATTTTCGCGGCAATAGCTACAGCTCGACAGTTGATGCCGGGCTAACTGCCGTTGTCGGCGGGCGGCTGGCGCATGTGTCGGCCTGGTACGACTATGAATGGGCCAGCGCCAACCGCTTGGTCGAGTTGGCGGCTGAGACTGGACGGTACGCGCGGAATGTGCAGTAACTTACCTTTACAGTAGAATTTAAAATCCTACTCTAACAGGGCTTGCCAGGGGCGCGTATTATGCTTATACTTGTAGTATGAAGATTTTTCTAGGAGCGGATCATGGTGGGTTTTATCTGAAGGAGAAGATTGAAGCTTATCTGACCAAGCGCGGCATCGAGTGGGAGGATGTCGGCGATAAGATACTCGATCCGCAAGACGACTTCCCGCAGTTTGCCCAGATGGCCGTGACCAAGGTGTTGGGCGAGGACGATTCTACTGATCCGCGGGCGATTCTGGTTTGCACTGGCGGCCAAGGTATGGCGATGGCAGCCAACCGTTTTCGCGGCATCCGGGCGGCGGTGATTTGGGATAAGTTCGAAGCGCATGAGTGCCGTAATGATAACGACTGTAACGTCCTATGCTTGCCGGCGCGAGTACTGGACGCTCCGGGCGACGACTTAGAACTCTGGAAAGAAATTATTGACGAATGGATCGCTACGCCATTTGCCGGTGCGGCGCGGTTTGTTCGCCGCAACGCAGAATTGGATGCTTTCTGATGGCCGAGATTGTTCCGACAGTGCTCTGCGAAAATGCAGAAGATTACAAGCTAACGATTGAGCGTTTGTCGCCGTTTGCTAAGCGCGTTCATCTAGATTTGGCTGATGGCGAATTTGCACCGACCAAAACCGTCGAGCTGAGCGAGATGTGGTGGCCGCAGGATTGGCAGGTTGATATCCATGCTATGGTAGCGCGGCCGAGCTTGTATGTTGATGCTTTGGTGCAAATGCGTCCGTCGCTGGTGATTTTTCATGCCGAAGTTGATGAGGATTTGCAGCCTTCTATCCAGCAGCTCAAAGCTTCGGGTATTCAAACTGGCGTGGGGTTGCTGCGCCCGACGGTGCCAAATACCGTCAAAGACGTCATCAGCGCAGTTGATCACGTGCTGGTGTTTAGCGGTGATTTGGGCCACTACGGCGGCAAGGCTAGCTTGATGCAGCTGGAAAAGGTTCGCTTGATTCGCAGCATCCATCCTAGCGTTGAAGTTGGCTGGGATGGCGGCGCGACGCTCGAAAATGTTTTTAGCCTAGCGCAAGGCGGCGTTAATATCGTCAACTGCGGCAGCGCTATCCATTCGGCGCCAGATCCGGCAGAAGCTTATCAGAAATTAGTAGCAGAAGTTAATAAGCAAGGAGTAATCTAGGTGGCTCGCGAAAAATTATCTATTCCACAGCTCAAAATAAAAGCCAACGATGTGCGGCGCGATGTCGTTCACATGCTAGAGCTGGCCAAGAGCGGGCACCCAGGCGGCGCGCTGGGGCTGGCGGATATCGTCACGGCACTATATTTCAATATTATGAATATCGATCCGCAGAACCCTGAATGGCCAGAGCGCGATATCTTCATGTTAAGTAATGGCCACACAGTGCCGGTACAATACGCGGCCATGGCCGAGGCAGGATACTTCCCAGTCGAGGAGCTGTCGACGCTACGCAAGCTCGGATCGCGCCTGCAGGGCCACCCAGAGCGCGTCAAGTTACCAGGGCTTGAGAATACTTCCGGGCCGCTAGGCAGCGGCATCGGTCAAGCGGCGGGTTACGCGTATGCGTTGCAGTATCTGGATAAGCAGCGCCACCGCTGGGTGTACGCGATTGCCGGCGACGGCGAGCTTGATGAGGGTAACATTTGGGAATCGGCGATGTTTGCCGGTAAGTACAAACTACGCCAGCTAATCCTCTTCATTGACCGCAACAACATTCAGATTGACGGCCCGACCGAAGATGTCATGCCGCTGGAAGATTTGCGCGGTAAGTGGGAAAGTTTCGGCTGGCACGTCCAAGAAATCGATGGCAACAATATCGAAGACATCATCGACGCAGTAAACTTAGCCAAGGCGATCGAGAATCGGCCGTGCTGCATTATCGCGCATACGATTCCAGGCCGCGGTGTTGGCTTTATGGAATACGATTACAAGTGGCACGGCGTAGCGCCATCAAGCGATCAGGCAGCTACAGCGCTGGCTGACTTGGCGCATTCAGAATTGCAGCAAAGTGCAGGAGGATATTATGAGTAATCAATCGTCTAACAATTCGATGCCATCCAAGGCGCCGAAACCGCCAACTCCACCAAAGCCGCCGAAACCGCCGAAGTCTTCGGCCGCATCTGCTTCGTCAGAGCCGTCAGTTCAGCCAGCTGCCTCAGCGCCGCCTGTTTCGCCGCCAGCGCAATATGCCACTCCGCAGTACACCGCTCCGCCGGCAAACAATGCTTATCCGCCGGCTAGCCCTTACGCTTATCCGTATCCGCAGCCTGCGCCAACACAGCCGCCGAGCAACTGGATGGGTGCTGTTAGTATCATACTTGGCTTGCTTTGGGTGAGTATGATTGGGTTGCCGCTGGGCATTGCTAGCGTTGTCAAGGCCAACCGCTACGGCACTTCGAAAGTTGCAGGTGTTATCGGTATTATTATTAATTCGGTTACGCTTGTCGTTTCTATTATTGTCACAATACTTTTGGTGTCTGGAGCGATGCAGCCGCTTTTCTCGCAGTTTGATCACGCCGGCGATAATAAAGGCAAGGAAAAGGACAGCGCCAGAACTGTTAGAAGTGTCTCGCTTGATGATAATTACCAGCCGCAGGGTTCGCCAGTTTGGCGCATCGAAAACGGCAAATTGCCAGAAGGCTGGAAAGAATTTGAGAACGATAACGGTATTCATTGGTATCGGGATAGCAACAGTATTTTAATGACTATATCTGTGGTTGGTAGCGAAAATTTTAGCAGTAGTTCTGATAGAGTTAATTCGCGAAAAGTTATCGAAGACAAGATCGGAAATGCGAAGAGTAACGGTGACTTGGTGACTGGTATAGAGTGGTATCAGTCATTTGCTGATTTCGCGAATGACCGCGGCGCTGTGCAACTTTTGTGTGCTCGCGTTTTGGCTAATGACAACAGCGGTAAGCCGCATTTATCAGTGATTTGCTCGCGAGCATACGGTAAAGGAAGCTACTTGTTGTATTTATACAACAATAAAGAATCGCTCGCTGTTTCAGAAAGCGCCAAGGCGATGTTCCGATCGCTAGTGATTCTCGAGAAAAAAGATGCAAAACGATATTCAGGAGAAGGCCGTGTATAATTATCCTCTAAATGGCAACATTTATAATGAAAAACCAGAAGCAGAAGCCACCCGCGCTGGTTTTGGGCGCGGCTTGAAATCGGCTGGCGAAGCTGATGAGCGAGTAGTCGGTCTGTGCGCCGATCTGGTCGAGAGCGTCAAAATGGATGCTTTTGCCAAGGCTTTTCCTGAGCGTTATATCGAGGTCGGTATCGCCGAGCAAAACCTAGCGACAGTGGCGAGCGGACTAGCGCGCGCTGGTAAAATTCCGTTTGCAGCCAGTTACGCGGCGTTTCACCCGGGACGCAGCTGGGAGCAGATCAAAGCGACGATTGCACTTAACGATATGCCGGTTAAGATTGTCGGCGGACATAGCGGTACAACGGTTGGGCCGGATGGTGCTACCCACCAAATGTTTGAGGATATCGCGTTGATGCGGGTGTTGCCGAACATGATTGTCGTTTGCCCGGGTGATGCTATTGAGGCCGAGAAAGCCACCAAAGTACTTGCCAGGACCGATAAGCCGGCTTACTTGCGGTTAACGCGCGCTGCTACGCCGACATTCAGTACACTGGATTCGCCATTCGAGATTGGCCAGGCGTATGTGTTGCGCCAGGGCAGCGATGCGACGATTGTCAGCACTGGCATCATGACGGCGTACGCGCTGCGAGCAGCTAACGAATTGCAAAGTAGCAGCGTCTCGGTCGAAGTGGTACATGTGCCGACGGTCAAGCCGCTCGATAACGAGACGATTCTGGCCAGTGTTCGCAAAACTGGCCGGGTAGTTACGGTCGAGGATGCGCAAATTGCCGGCGGTTTGGGCGGCGCTGTTGCCGAACTACTAGGCGAACAGCTGCCGTCGCCATTATTGCGCATCGGCATGAATGATCGTTTCGGCGAGAGCGGCGAGGCTGGCGAGTTGCTGCAAGCCTTTGGACTTGATGAAGCGAGTATCGCCCAGAAGACGCGCGAATTTGTTGATCGCGTGCCGCAATACCATGCAGGATTTTAAGGAAAGGAGACAATGATGAGTTTATCAATTGATGAAATTCGCCAGCGTACCAGCCGGGCGCGCGACCTAATGCGCCGCAGCCGGCTAGAGGGTTTCGCGGTGGGAGCTTTTAACATTGACAATCAAGAAACATTGCGTGCGATTTGCCAGGCAGCGCAAAAAACCAAGGCACCAGTGATGGTCGAAGTCAGCGCTAACGAAGCAGCTTCGCTGGGTGGCTACGAAAATATTCGCGATTTGGTCGATAACTATAGCCAAAACTACGGTGTCGAGATGTATATCAACCTCGATCACGCGCCGACAGTCGAGGGTTGCAAGCAAGCTATTGATGCTGGCTTTGAATTCATTCATATCGATATTTCGCAGGCTAATCACGATGCTTCGCTCGAGGAAATTATCGAGAAAACTCGCGAAGTCGTCGAATATGCTAAGTTTACAGGCGCGCTGGTCGAGGCCGAGGAGCGCTATTTCTTTGGCGACTCCAATCTCCATAAAGAAGAGATCGACTACGAAGAAGTCAAAAAATGGAATACCAAGCCCGAGGAAGCCAAGAGTTTTGTCGATGCTACGGGTATTGATACTATGGCGGTGCAGGTTGGAAACTTACACGGGCTGTATCCGGTGCCGAAGATTCTCGACCTAGATTTACTGCGCCAAATTCGGGCGGCGATTGATTGCCAGATTAGCTTGCATGGCGGTAGCGGTACGCCGCTGCACTACTTTGAGGACGCGTCCAAAATTGGTGTTAGCAAGATCAATATTAATAGCGATTTGCGCTATGCTTTCCGTACTACGCTCGAAAAGGTTTTGCGCGAGAATCCTGACGAATACGCTGTTTTCAAGCTGATGCCCGAAGTTTACGATGCTGTCCAAAAAGTCGTTGAAGAGAAAATTGGCGCTTTTGGGAGCGCTGGAAAGGCAACGCTTTAGTGGCGGTTAAAATTTTAGCAATCGGCAAAGGTACGCAAGACGTATTCTTGCGCAGTAACGAATTCGATCCACATACTCGCGGCAAGAAAGTCTTTACCGAGCTGCCGCTAGGCATCAAAATGGAGGTCGAAGACGTGATTTTCAGCACTGGCGGCAATGCTACGAATGTCGCGACAACGTTTGCCCGCCAGGGCTTAGACAGCCGCTATATGTGGGCGCTGGGTAATGATTCGGCCAGCCAGGCAGTAATCGCGGCGCTTGATACCGAGGGTGTCGATACGCGCGACGTTTTGATTGATGATCGAATGCAAGCTGGCTATTCAGTAATTTTGATCGCGACCAATGGCGAACGAACGATTCTGAACCACCGCGGGCGGACATTTGGCAAGGACGTTGGCCGCTTGAGCTTGCAAGCCATCAGCCAAGCCGATTGGATTTACCCGACGTCGTTGGCCGACAACAGCCTGACGGTGTTACGGGTGATTTTGGACGAAGCTGAGCGCGTTGGCGCCAAAGTCATGCTCAACCCGGCTGGCCCGGAGCTAGCTGATCCAGAAAAGCTAAAAGGTTTGCTGGACACAGTTGACGTGCTTTGCACCAACAAAGAAGAGATGCAAAAATTAGTAGCTGGCGAGACTATCGAGGAGTTGGCTTTGCGAGCGCTGCATTACTGTCCGGTGGTGATTGTTAGCGACGGTCCAAATGGCGTGGTAGCGACTGACGGCAAGACGTTGGTGCGCGCTGGCATGTATGAAGACGTGCCAGTGGTTGATCGCACGGGCGCCGGCGATGCTTTTGCTAGCGGCTTTTTGAGCCAGTGGGCGCAAGGTAAAAGCTTAAAAGATTCGATTATTTTCGCTAGCGCTAATTCGACTAGCGTTGTCACCAAAATTGGCGCTAAGGACGGTATTTTGCATAAAGGCGTCAAACTGCACGCTATGCCAATCACCGAGAAACAATTACCAAAACGAGGAGAATAATGAAATACCAGATTTGCGTATCGGGCGCGGCGTCGGGCGAGACAGTTGACAGCGCTCACGAAAAAGCTTTTGCGATTGGCGCTGAAATCGCACGTTCGGGCAAGACATTGCTGACAGGCGCTACCGTCGGTTTGCCGCACTTTGCGGCGCGCGGCTTCAAAAGTGTTGGTCAGACCAAAGGCGTGTCGGTCGGATTCTCGCCGGCTAGTTCGTTTCGCGAACATATTTCGACTTACCGTTTGCCGACTGCCGAATTCGACTATATCAACTTCACCGGTATGGAATATGTTGGCCGCGATGTTCATCTGGTGCGCAGTGCCGATGCGGTGATTACTGTCGGCGGGCGAATGGGCAGCCTGCACGAGCTATCGACAGCTCTCGAAAGCCGTAAAATCTGCGGCATCTTGCTGGGTAGCGGCGGCCTGGCAGATTACACGATTACTTTGCTTAAGAACGTTTGGGCGCCGGGTGCTAAAGATGTCATTTACGATGCAAACCCTGAGCGGTTAGTGGCGCGAGTCATTGAGGCGCTTGACAAGAAATACGCCGATGTTGAACACGATAGCAGCGACCCGCAGGTTAGTACCAAACGTTACGGCCAAGGTTAGCTAGAATAGCTTAAAAATGTTAAAATATACCAGATGGATAGTCAGCGATTTCGGCTAAAGTCTGCGTATCAACCGACTGGCGATCAGCCGCAAGCGATCGCCCAGTTGCTGAATGGTTTGTACGACGGCCAGCGCGAGCAGGTGTTGCTCGGCGTGACGGGTAGCGGTAAAACTTTTACGATGGCGAATATTATTGCTCAAAGGAATGTGCCGACGTTGATTTTGGCGCACAACAAAACGCTGGCGGCGCAGCTTTTCAGCGAATTTAAGCAATTCTTTCCTGATAACGAAGTTCATTACTTTGTTAGCTATTTTGATTATTACCAGCCAGAAGCTTACATCGCGTCGAGCGATACGTATATCGAGAAAGATTCGGCGATCAACGAAGAAATCGACCGCTTGCGCCATGCTGCTACCGACGCTTTGCTCACACGGCGCGACGTAGTTATCGTGTCGAGCGTCAGCTGCATCTATGGTTTGGGGTCGCCGGCGGATTATTATGATTTGTCGATTACTGTTAAGCGCGGCGAACGGCGTTTGCAAGACAAATTTTTGCGCCAGCTGATGGATATTCAGTATCATCGTAACGATATCGACTTTGCGCGCGGTGCGTTTCGCGTCAAAGGCGACGTGGTCGATGTCTTTCCGGCGGGCGGCGAAACAGCTTATCGAGTGGAGTTTTTCGGCGATGATGTCGATCGAATTACGCGGATTGATCCGCTGACTGGCGAGATTTTGGAAGAGCCGGAACTCTTCACTATTTTTCCGAGCAGCCACTACGCTACGCCGAAAGAAAAAATTAAGCGCGCCATCGAAAATATTCGTGCCGAGTACGAGCAGCGCGTCGAATGGCTCGAGAAAAATAACAAATTGTTGGAGGCGCAGCGGCTCAGTCAGCGCACCAAGTATGACCTCGAGATGCTCGAGCAGACTGGTTTCGTCAAAGGTATCGAAAACTACAGCCGTTATCTGACCAACCGCGAACCGGGCGAGCAGCCAGCGACTTTGCTAGATTACTTTCCAGACGACTTTTTGATGATTATCGACGAAAGCCACGTTACCGTGCCGCAAGTGCGCGGCATGTATAATGGCGACCGCGCTCGCAAAGAGGTGTTGGTCGAGTACGGTTTTCGCTTGCCGAGTGCCCTAGATAACCGCCCACTGCGCTTTGATGAATTTAATAAACACATCAACCAAGTAATTTACGTTTCGGCGACGCCTGGCGATTACGAACTTGAGCGCAGCCCGGCGCCAGCGCAGCAGGTAATTCGCCCGACTGGCTTGCTTGATCCAAAGATTATTGTCCGCCCGACCGACGGGCAAGTCGACGACTTGATCGCCGAGATCCGCGACCGCGTCGACAAAAAGCAGCGCGTACTAGTCACTACTTTGACCAAGCGGATGGCAGAGGATTTATCGACTTACTTGACGGAGATCGGTATCAAGACAGCTTACATTCACAGCGAAATCGACACGCTGGAACGCGGCGATATTTTGCGCGATTTGCGGATGGGCGTCTATGACGTGCTGGTCGGCATCAATTTGCTGCGCGAGGGGATTGACTTGCCAGAGGTTAGTTTGGTGGCTATTATGGACGCCGACAAGGAAGGGTTTTTGCGCAGCGAACGCAGCCTAATTCAGACGATTGGCCGTGCAGCGCGCCACGTCGACGGCAAGGTGATTATGTACGGCGACAATATGACCGATAGCATGCGCTTGGCGATCGATGAAACGCGTCGTCGCCGCCAGATTCAAGAAAAATACAATCGCGAGCATAATATCACGCCGCGCGGTATCAATAAAGCGATCGACGAAGGTCTGCGCGCCATCATTCCGCAAAAAGAAGATGACAAGCCAAAGCTCGACCTGCGCAAAATCCCGCGCGACGAGTACAAAAATCTCGTCAAAGACCTGACGGCGCAAATGAACCTAGCTAGCGCCAACTTAGAATTCGAACGCGCCGCCGACCTGCGCGACTTGATCGCCGAGATTCGCGAGAAGATGTAGGGCTAGTAACAAAAACTTTAGCAGAAAGGATCAAAATGACACCAAACAAACTGCAGCCTGGCGACGAAATTAGAATCGTTGCACTGGCGCGCTCGGCTAGCGATATTGACGAGACTGTTTTGCGGCGGGCAACGATGGCGCTGGAATCGCTCGGTCTGACAGTGACGTTTAGTGAAAATGCCTTTTCACGGTCTCAGCGCGGCTGCCCGAGCGATCAAGAGAAGGTCGATGATTTGCATGCTGCATTTACCGATTCGAAAGTTAAAGCGATTTTGGCGGCCGTTGGCGGCTTTAATTCAAATCAGCTGCTCGACAAAATAGACTGGAAACTAATTGGCGCTAACCCGAAGATTTTCGCCGGATTTTCGGATATCACGGTGTTGAATCATGCTATTTTGGCTAAAACTGGCTTAATCACATATGCTGCGCCGAACTTTTATTGCTTTGGTATGCTACCGCAAAATAGCTATTCGCTGGAATATTTCAAGCGCTGCTTGTTTGCGGATCAGCCGAATGAGTACGAAATTGCGCCGTCGGCGAACTTTTACGATTATCCTTGGGACTACGATGAGAAATCCTTGCGCGCCACTCTGCCAAACGCTGGTCCAGTAATCATCCAAAAAGGTAGGGCCGAAGGAATTTTGCTGGGCGGAAATATGTGCAGTCTAAATTTGCTGAACGGCACCGAGTATTTTCCGCGCATTGCTGGCGATATCATCTTATGTATCGAGGACGATAGCTACGATTCGATTTTAGAAACATTTGAGCGCAATTTCCAGTCGGTAGTGCAGCAGCCGTATTTTCGTCAGGTCAAAGCTATTCTGATCGGGCGTTTCCAGCAGGAATCGCAGCCAACAGAGCAGGCTCTTAGGGATATTATTCTCAGCAAAAATATTGAGCAGACTATGCCAGTCATTGCTAATCTAGATTTTGGCCATACCGACCCGAAATTCACTTATCCAGTTGGCGGCAGGGCTGCGGTTGAGGCTGGCGATATAGCTACCATCCGCTTTTTATCTAGCTAAATCAAGATTTTTTTGACATAATACCATCAAATATGTTATAATATATAAGATAAGGTAGTTACTCTTGTGATAAAATATACACCCCATAAGGCGGCAGTGTGATGGTGGCTGTACCGTCCTTATGTGTGGTTACCGACGATAAATGCACGCCGCGAAAATCCTTGCTATAGCCGTGCCAGCTGCCGTTGAAGCGGACATGCCAGTGTCCTGGCAGCGGCAAATTGATATCGTAATGGTCGAAGTACTGGTCGCTGAAATTGACAATTACTAGCACGTCGTCGCCAGCGCCGCCCTTATCCCAGCGGTGGTAACCGATAACGCAGTTGTCGTCGTTGGCGTGGAAAAGAGCGGTCGAATTGCCTTGCAGGCCGCGCGTTGTATCGTAAGCATTATGCCGCAACGCCAACAAGTGCTTGTGAGCCAGCAGGATGCCGGCGTACTTTTCGGTTTTGTGCCATTCTAGGGCTGCCCAATCGTTGAAAGAGCCGTCCTGCAAGAACTCGCTACCCTGCAAGATCATTGGTATGCCAGCGGATGTCAAAGTGACGGCGTCGGCCAGCAGGGTTTTTTCGCGGGCGTATAGCGTCGTGCCGCCGGTAGGGTCGGCTGCTTCGTTGAGCCGCACCGAGCCGTTGGCGGCAGTATCGTGCGAATCGCTAAAAATAACCCGCTCAAAATCATTGCCATTGTACGAGTGAGAAAATTCATAGCGAATGCCTTGCAAAGTCGGTGCCGTACCAGCAGTTAGCCCTAGCGCATCGCGCAGCGCATGCGGCCAGCCCAGCTCCCACTGCGCATCGAAGCCGCAGCCATTGTTGGCGCGCGGTGCCGTGATCGCTGGGTTGCAAGCGGCGTCTTCGGCGATTATCAGCGAATCTGGTTTGATCTTGTGCGCTAATTCAGTGATGTCTTGCAATAAACTCCAAGTGTCATCGATGTCGTGCTCGGGGTCGTTATCGCGGCCTTCGGTGTTGCGCATGTAAATAGTGCTATCGACGCGCAGGCCGTCCATATGGTATTCACTCAACCACATCGTTATATTGTCAAGGATAAATTGCCGAACTTCCGGCCGGCCGAAATCAGGCCGTCCGCCCCAAGGCGTATCGCCGCGCTCGTCATTATAAAAATAAATCCCGCCGCGGTCGTTTTCACTCCAGCCGTCAAATTGCCAGAGATCGGTGTCGCCGTAAAAATGATTGTAAACGACATCTAGCACTACGCCGATACCGCGGGTGTGGCACTCGCGCACGAACTTCATCAAGCCGTGGCGCCCGCCCAGCATGCTTTCAACGCTAAAAATGTGGTTTGGCGCGTAGCCCCAGCCATTGCTGAAAGCCATACTGGTGATTGGCATTAGCTCGATAATGTTAATACCGAGATCTCGCAAGTAGTCCAACTTTTCGATCGCGCTGTCAAAGGTGCCAGATGTAGCAGCGTCGGGGCGGTTGAAAGTACCGATATGCAGTTCATAAATGACTTGATCTTGGCGCGGAGGCATGGCAAAATTAGCATCGTTCTGCCAATCGAAGTTATTGTCGACAACCACCGAAAATCCCTTGTCGCTGCTAGTGATAGCTCGAGCGCGCGGGTCGTTCTTCTCGAGCAGCCGGCCGTCGGGCGTCTCGATGATGTATTTGTATTGGTGGCCCGGCTCGACATTGCGAATTAGCGCAAACCAGTAGCCGTCGCCCTCGCTGGTTAGCGGTTGTTTCTCGCCCGCGGTAAACGTCCCGCTGATGAATACTTGCTTGGCAAACGGCGCCCACACACGGAACTCCGCTCCGCCTCTATATAATGTCACTCCTAGTTTCTTTTTGATTTGATGCGGCATAACTTATCTTATTGTAGCATAAGTGGGATGACTAGCTCTTTTTATGTCGTCAAGGCGGTGATTACATAAAGCATAAGCTTTTGCCTAAAACCTTGATACAGAATTTAAAGAACAAGGTAAGTAGCTACTTGCACAATCAGCATCGTTCAAGCTAAAATAGCTAAGTATAAGCACAACAACTTAAGGCGGTAGAATAATGGTCAACAGTAGTGCTAAAGCGATAAAAAACCATAGTAAATCATCACCCTGGAGAAGACATCTACTAAAAGTAGTCCTCATAGTGATCGCTATAGTGATGCTGTTTGTGTCATGCAGCGTAATTAGAAAATGGTCAACCGCTCTAAGTATGTCAAACTACCTCCGAAAGAAGTATAATCAGGAGTTTGTAGTAGAAGAGCCTAGTTTATCTGCTGCTGGCCTTGGTGTTGAAGGTACTCGGGGTGCAGACGCTCATCGCGAGACGGCTCGTCTGAATAAAGTAGCTCAGCAAAATGTCTCAAATTCAAAGTGGAAGGTTAAAGTTTCGGTAGAAATTTATCTAGCAGAACCGCTAGCTGATACTGCACTGCCAGATAATCCGAAGGTGGAGGAGATTATAAGGCAAGATTATGGGCCAGCGTATAATGTTAATTTATCGTATTTCGAGCTGCAAAACACTTCGTATGATGATATTGTGCGTGACATGGAACGTATTGCCAAGAGCGTTACCAATAGTGGCATAAAAAATGTCAATTATAACTATTCTATAACCAATAGACAGGGGATAATTAAAAAATGCAAAACTACTTACGATAAACCATTTGATAACTCATACGATAATATAAAGAACTGCTTAAGGTGATGGGGGTAAGCAATGGATACGGGTTTGGAAGCAATAAACTATATAAACTTCAGCGCGTTAGCGTATGCACAGTTTGAGGACAACGCGAGAGATTACGATATTGGTTACATTCTAAAGAATAAACTTTATAGTAACACTGAAGATTTTAAGACTAGTAAACTAGAGCTTTCCACCCTCCAAAACTCTTCCAATCCTCTCCGCTCCTGGAAACTCATCAACCTTCTTCCCAACAACCAAAACGGACTATCTGCCGCTGTTTTTCAGAACCCCGAAGCGAAAGAGGGTCAGTGTAACATAGGAATAATTTGTTCAATAAATAAGGAGTATGTCTATGCTTAAAAATAATAAATCTAGATCCAGAGCTACTGTACTTAAAGTAACACCACGAAAGGTATTGTATACTATCGTGGCTCTCATTCTCATAATTGTGCTTATTGTTGGTGGAATTTATATAAAAAATATAATTAGTTTTGAAAATACTTCAGCCGATATGAAGAATTATTTAGAGAATAAATATAATGAAAGATTCCTAGTAAGCAATATCCGCAAAGAAGGCTCCGGTCTTGGAGTAACAGGTCAGACTATAGCAGACGGTAGACCGGTGAATAATCAGTCGGTGATTTTTCGTATTTCAGATACTGACGGCAAAAAAGGCGATAACTATGTAGGTGCTTTGTGGCAATTTAGGAATAAAGGGAAGCTAAGTCAGATAATAGAGGATTCTTTTGACAATGGTAAGCTTAAGAATGTTAGTATACATTTAGGGATTAGTGGAGTTATAGAAAACTTACACAGCTCGCTTAAAAATGAAGATCTTCGGGAAGCTCTGAAGAAACATCCAGGCAATATAGGTGTTACGGTAAATATTGAACCCGCCCAGGAGGCGATGCCAAAAGATCGTCAGGATTCCTTAAAGAAAGTAGCGCGACATTTGTATGATTTTGGATTTCGTAACGTTACCATTGTCTATGACTTCATAGCTAATGATACAGGACATGGAAGTACGAGATGTATATTAAGTCTTGAAAATAGCAAAAGCGGTGATTTTGCAGAGAATCTAGAATATCGCTGCACAAGGAGGTAAATAAATTATATGAAAACAGAACAATATCTAGCAGTAAGCGCACTCTCATATAAGAATCTTGAGGCTTACGTAGGTTATACAATTGGAAAATTGTATTCGCCGGATGGACCATTAGATAACGATTTCATGAATAAAATAGAAAATAAAGCTCTAAAGGGTCTTTCAAGCTGGGTCCTCATCAACATCCGCACCTCTCCCTCTGGACTATCTGCCGCTGTTTTTCAGAACCCAGAAACCAAGGAATTAGTATTTACATTCCGTGGAACTGAAATTAACTCCGTCAGCGATCTTGGTGCCGATTATGAGCTAGCTGTAACCTCTGCTTTTCGTAATGAGCCAGGTCAATTTAGTGATGCTTTTCAATTCTATATTGATACTATCAATAAACTCGGCAAAGATAACTACTCGTCGTGTAGTTTTACTGGGCATTCTCTTGGTGGTGCAATAGCTTCTTTCTTGTCGTATAAGACCAATGGTGCTAGCAAAGCTATCACATTTGACGCTCCGGGCATTGGCCAATTTCTGCCTTCTAGTGTAAACCCCGATAACTTCAAAGATGCTATCACTGATTATGTTAATGAGAACGACTATATCGGTCAATATGGCAAGCAGCTAGGTAGAACTATATACAAAAAAGATACTGGATATAAAGAATTTAATAACTACATGAATAATGCAAAGACAGCTGCTGCGCTGGCGATGTTGCGTGCCATAAAAGAGGGTAATCTGCCTAGTGAAATTGGCTATACTGCTATATATGGTATTTTGTCCACTGAACAGAATCTAGCTAATACGGTTACTGATGCATTTACTGGTGCACATGGTCTAGATGCTATTCTTAATCCAGACGGTACTATGTCTGATGATGCGTCTAAGAGTAATGTGGCTGACGCTGCGCATGGTTTACAGACGGGCGCACAGGTCATTGGTGTAACACAAGACGGTGTGATTAGCGTAGCTATAGGAGCCAAAACTATAACTATGACAATTATGGATGGTGCAGTGAATATAGCAGTTGCAGTCGGTGATACGATTCAAAATAGCGTGGTGTCGTTGGTTGGTGTTGCAAAAGACACAATTAATGCGGCAGCGCAGACTGTTGTTAATTTGTGGAGTGACCTTTTGCGACTGACTGCTGGCGAGCAATATTACATATATGGTACGGGTGGCAAAGATGTTATAGACGCTCCACGCATTTTGCGGAATAAGGCTGAGGAAACTCGAAACTGGTGGTACGAAAGAATTGGTGCTGTTATAGAAGCTAGCGGCGGCGACGATGCCATGGTAGGCACTGGGTATCGAGATGATATATATGGCGGAGCTGGTGATGATTCTATATACGGCGGATCGGGCGATGATATTCTGTATGGAGAATCAGGTGACGATATAATAAAAGGCGGATATGGCGATGATATGTTGTTTGGCGGCACGGGCAACGATGACTTAAATGGCGAAAATGGCAATGACACTCTCGATGGCGGAACAGGTGATGATTTACTATCGGACGCATACGGTGATGATGTGTATATGTTTGGCCGAGGGTATGGTCGAGATACTATTACTGATGAACGTCCGCCTAGCGTTTGGTATGATTTTAGCGGACCGTATAGCGGTGGCGAGAACGATACGATTATATTTCGTAGCGATGTTCGTCCAGAAGATATAAAGGTACATCGTCGCGGGAGCTGGGATTTGGAATTCCGTATTAAAGGTACTAACGATATATTGTTAGTTAAAGACTATTTTAGGCTAAATTCAGGCAAACATGGAGTGGGAGCGATAGAGCAAATCAAGTTCCCTTCTACGAAGACTGTTTGGAGATACGCGGATATTGTCAACAAAGCCCGCTATGTCGATGAGTCTTCACCTACAGATTCAAAACTCTTTACCGGGTTTGACCAAGACAATATTATCACTGCTGGCAACGCAGATGAACGATTAATCGGCTCTAACAACAACGACATTTTGTATGGAATGGCTGGCGACGACGTTTTAGAGAGCGGTAATGGTAATGACATTCTTGACGGCGGTACCGGTAATGATAGTCTAATGGGCGGTCTTGGCGATGACACGTATATTTTTGGCAAGGGATACGGACACGATGTTATAGATGATAAAGATATCGGTTCTTGGGCAGGTAGTCATTATGATATAGATGGCGGCAAGAATGACGCGATAGGCTTCTTGGTTGGGGTGTCGCCAGAAGATGTTAAAGTACATCGTCGCGGAAGTTACGATTTAGAGTTTCGTATAAAAAGCACTGGCGAGACACTATATGTTAAGAATTTCTTTAGTAATGATTCTTATCAGAAATATGAAGGCGTTGGCATGATAGAGAGCGTACATTTTGCCGATGGGACAACTTGGACAGTTGATGACATAAAGGATAAGGCTCGGTATATAGACGAATATTTTGTGGGTTATACAAATCGGTTATACGGTTATGACGGGCAAGATGACATAGTTACCGGTAGTAAGGCTGACGAGATTATAGAGACAGGGGGTGGTAATGATCTGTTGTATGGTAATGGTGGCGATGATATTCTCAACGGTGGTTATGGTAATGATAGGTTATATGGTGGTGATGGCAACGACACCTTACAGGCGGATGTCGATAGTAGCTATGGGATGCCTGGTAACGACACTCTCGACGGTGGTGCTGGCAACGATATTTTACGCGGTGGTTATGGTAATGACACGTATATTTTTGGCAAGGGATACGGACGTGATGTCATAAACGACGTCCACCAATATCGCGATTATGCTGGAAGAATATCCTACTCTGACGGCGGCAGTCTTGATGTCTTAGTACTCCAGCCGGGCGTATCGCCAGATGATATTCAAGTTAGAAGGCGCGGAGTCAATCTGGAATTAAAGATTTTAAGTACTGATGACGTTGTGTGTATATCTAGTTTTTATGACAACAGTTACGGCAAACTGGGCTATGGTGCGATTGAGCGTGTGCAGTTTGCGGACGGTACAATTTGGAATATTGATGTATTATTAGATAAAGCTAGATACGTAGATGAACCTATGAACGTCGATGACCCTGACAGGATTGACGGATATAGTTATCAGAATGATATTCTTACTGCAAACGATAATGACAATTCCATAAAAACGTATTCAGGTGATGATGTGGTGTATGCTTTTGGTGGCAATGATACGATTGATACTGGCGAAGGGGACGATATTATCAATCCTGGAACCGGCAACGATGTTATGTACGATCTGCAGGGTAACGACGTGTATATATTTGGTCGCGGGTATGGGCACGATACTATCTATGATGGGCGTGTGGGATCATACTACGATAGTCCCGTCGATGGCGGTAACCGTGATAAGATAAATATTTTGCCAGGAGTATCACCGTCTGATATTACTATAAAACGACACAATAATGACATGATACTCACAGTAAAGGGAACCGATGATCAGCTAGATGTCATAGGCTTCTTTGCCGATAGCAGTAAAAGCTCTCACAGTGTTGGCGTTGGTGCTATTGAGCAGATTTGCTTTACGGACGGCACGATCTGGGAACTGAGTGACATACAAGATGCTGTGCGTCATATAACAGAGCCTGTGTATAGTAACGCCGACAAAGACACCTACTATGGATTTGAGTCCGATGACATAATTATAGGAAGTAACAAAAACGATGAGATGTATGGTTGCGGCGGCGATGATACTTTGAATGGTGGTGTAGGTAATGACAAGCTAGATGGTGGACTAGGTAACGACACGTATGTGTATGCTAAAAATTCCGGAAGTGATACAATTTGCGATAGCGGAGGCAACGATACGATAGAACTTAGAGAGATAGATTATTCCTCTGTGGAGTTTCTGCGATATGGCGACTCTCTAGTGATTAATACAGGAAAAGACTCAAGCAATAGTATTTCTATAGAGAAATGGTCGTATGGTGATATCTATAGAGTAGAGAATGTTAAATCGTCGGACGGCTATAGTATTACTCATACCCAGATCGATCAGCTAGTTCAGGCTATGGCTACTTTTTCACAAGATACCGGCATGACGTGGCAGCAGGCATTGGAGGCTTGTCCGGCTGACACAACTGCAATCTTGTCGCAATATTGGACCGCTCCGACCCAATAAGTCATGAAAAATTTTGCCACTTCTCTAGCTTCTGCGTTATAATTAGTGAATAATGAGTACAATTACCAACGACGATGTGCGTCATTTGGCACAATTAAGCAGTTTGCAGATGTCTGATGCGGAGGCTGAATTGCTCCGCGTCGGTATCGAGAAAATTATCAATTATATCAATAAGCTGGATGAGTTGGATACCGACGGCGTGGAGCCGACGTATCAGGTGACGGGTCTGCAAAACGTCTGGCGCGATGACGAAATCATTGACAGCAGCGTATCGCGGCAACAGCTGCTGGCCTTAGCAGCCGAGCAAAGCGATAATTGCGTGAAAGTGCCAAAGGTGTTGTAATTATGAAAATTATTGAATTAGTAGATAGGATTAAAAAAGGCGAGACCACCGCGCGGACACAAATCGAGCGGTCGCTCGCCAAAGCTCAAGAAATCAAGGAATATCATGCGTTGCTGAGCCTGACGGCAGAGCGCGCTCTGCAGCGAGCTGACGAGATCGACGAGCAGATCAAAAAAGGTGAGAATCCGGGCGTCCTAGCGGGCGTACCGTTCGTGGTCAAGGATAATTACTTGGCGTTTGGCGCGCCAACGACTGCGGCGGCGAAAATGCTCGAGAACTTTCAAGCGCCAGTCCAGGCGACCGTCGTCGAGAAGCTTGAAGCGGCCGGCGCGATTTGTATTGGTAAGTCGAATCTCGATGCTTTTGCGCACGGCGGTTCGACCGAGAACTCATATTTTGGCGCGACGCATAATGCCGTTGACCAGACCAAGGTAGCCGGCGGTTCGTCGGGCGGTTCAGCGGTCGTAACGGCGCTAGATGTGGTACCGTTTGCACTTGGCACCGATACTGGCGGCTCGATTCGCCAGCCAGCTAGCTTTAACGGTGTTTATGGTTTCAAGCCGACTTATGGTTTGAGTAGCCGTTACGGTGCGGTGGCGATGGCCTCGAGCACCGACACGATGGGTTGCTTTGCACGGCATGCTGACGACGTGGCATTAGTCACTAGCGTGATGGCTGGCCGCGACGACAAGGATATGACGACGCTGCCGGATTACTTTGAAATGCAGAAATCAGCAGGCGAGCATTTGAAGATCGGGCTGATTAGCGAGGCGATGAACGACGGCGTTGACGCAGAAGTTCGCGCTAACGTTAATAATTTTGCCGATAAATTACGTGCAGCTGGCCACGCGGTCGAAGATGTCGATATGCCAAGCCTTAAATATGCTTTGGCGATTTATTATATCGTCGTGCCAGCAGAAGTTTCTAGCAATCTGGCGCGCTACGACGGCGTGCGCTACGGCTATCGCGCCGAAGGTGTCAAAACGTTAGCCGAGCTCTACGGCCGCAGCCGCAACGAAGGCTTCATGACCGAGAACAAACGCCGCATCATGATCGGCAGCTATGTGCTATCCAGCGGCTTTTTCGATGCATATTATCTGAAAGCTCAAAAGGCGCGCACTGTTTTGATTAACGAATTCAACAAGCTGTTTGAGAAGTACGATTTTTTGCTGCTGCCAACCGCGCCGACGCCGGCGTTTGGTCTGGGCGAAAACACTAGTGATCCAGTCAAGATGTACTTGGCGGATGTCATGACGGTACCGCCGAGCTTGGCAGGTTTGCCAGCGATCAGTATACCGGCAGGTAGTAGTTCTAACGGCCTGCCAATCGGCGCGCAGTTAGTCGGCCCGATGAAATCCGACGCTAAGTTGATTGCGTTAGCAGGCGATATGGAGGGCGAAAATGAATAATAATTTCGCAACGTGGTTCATTTTGATCGCGGTACTGATTTTGGCGATTGTCGGTGCAGTTTTTATTGCCTTTGCTAGCAAGCGTTCGCCGAAGCTCAAAGTCGAAAAATTCCGCGCCCGCTGGCTAGCGATTGAAAATAGCCTCGACAAAGAAAGTGCTCCCAGCTGGCAGCTAGCTATCCTCAACGCTGATAAGCTTGTTGACAAAGCCTTGCGCGATAGCCACTACAAGGGCGAGACTATGGGCGAGCGCATGAAAGCCGCTGGTAAGGTTTGGTCGAACGCTAACCATATCTGGGGCGCGCACAAAATTCGCAACCATATCGCGCACGAAGCTGATGTCAAGATAAATTATGATATTGCGCGCCGCGCTCTGGCCGCTTACAAACAAGCATTGAAAGATTTAGGAGCAATCTAATGGCAGTATCTGACGAAATTTTACAACAATATGAAATGACCATTGGTATCGAGTGCCATGTCCAGCTGGCGACCAAAACTAAGCTGTTTAGCCCGGCCGATAATGACGCGCGTAATGCTGAGCCGAACGAAAAAACGCATGAGATTGACTTTGGTCTGCCAGGCATGCTGCCGGTGCTGAATAAGCACGCCGTCGAGCTGGCGGTGCGTGCCGGTAAAGCGTTGAATGCGCCGATTGCTCGCGTTAGCCGGTTTGATCGTAAGCATTATTTCTATCCTGACCTGCCAAAGGGCTATCAGACCTCGCAGATGTATCAGCCGATTATTTTGGCTGGCTATGTTGACGCGCCGCTAGAAGACGGTTCGCTCAAGCGGGTGCGGATTCATCATGCGCACATGGAAGAGGATGCTGGCAAGTTGACACACCACGACGGGTACTCGCTGGTTGACCTTAACCGCGCTGGTACGCCGCTGATTGAAATTGTTTCTGAGCCAGACATGCATTCTGCCGAGGAAGCCAAAGCGTACGCTTCGGAGCTACACAAATTGATGGTCTACGCTGGCGTTACGCACGGTGATTTGTACCACGGCAATATGCGCTTTGACGTCAATATTTCGGTGGCCAAGAAAGGCGCGACCGAGCTTGGCAAACGCGCGGAAGTAAAGAATCTCAATTCGTTCCGCAGTGTCGAGCGTGCCGCTGAATACGAGTTCAAACGCCAAGTTGACTTGCTGGAAAGTGGTGAATCGGTAGTGCAGGAAACCCGCGGCTGGAGCGATGACCAGCAGATTACTACCTCGCAGCGCTCGAAAGAAGACGCCCAGGATTATCGCTACATGCCTGATCCGGATATCCCGCCGATTGTTTTGACTGACGAGGAGATTGCTCACATGCAGCAGTATATGCCGTTGATGCCAAGCCAGTGCCGAGAGCGTTGGGCTGATCTGGAGTTGGATCATTCAGTGATTACGACGATCCTCGGCCATCAGCCGCTCGCGATATTGCTTGATGCTATCAAGACGCTGACGGTGCATAACGAGCAAGCTGTTCTTGATGAGCTGGGAGTTGACAAGATAAAATATCAGCGGCTGGTCAAGCGGATCTTTAACTGGTTCGCCTCGACGCCGGAGGAGTTGATTGATATGGATCTCATCGGGGAGGGCCATGTCGGGCCGCGTCGGTTGACAGAGTTGTCGCTACTCGTCGAGGATAACGAGGTGAGTTCAACTGGTGGCAAAGAGATTTTCCTTAGTCTATTCGACCGACAATATCTCAAACAGGGGCCGCGTGAGATTGCTGAGAGCAAGAATTTATTGCAGGTGTCTGACGAGGGGGTGATCGCAGCCATCGTTGACGAAGTATTGAACGACCCGGCCTCGGCAGCTTCCATTGCCGACATTAAAGCTGGCAAGGATAAAGCTATCGGCTACCTAGTCGGTCAAGTCATGAAGCGTTCCAAAGGCCAAGCCAACCCGAGCCTCGCCCAGAAACTAATCCGAGAGCGACTGTAATGAAAACATTCACGCGTATTCAGCCAACCACCACGCAGACTGTCGGCGAGGCGTACAAGCGCTCGGCCGTCATCAAGCGGTATCAAGCAGAGGATGGTGAGCAGCATGAGTTCACGACCTTTTTTTCTGAGGAGTTAGTGTCAGTATTAGTGGTGGCAGTGACGACGGATAACAAGATTGCTATGACCTATCAGTTTCGAGCTGGCCCAGAAAAATGGCTCTATGATTTTCCCGGCGGTGACGGGGAGCCGGGTGAAGCAGTAGAGACGGTAGCACGGCGTGAACTAGTGGAAGAGACTGGTTGTACACCGGGACACTTTGAATATATTGGTGAATGCTATGAGGGCCCGTACATTAACATCAAGATTGCAGTGTACTTGGCGACTGATTGCGTGTACAACGAGGATGTAATCCACCTTGATGAAGCTGAAAGTAGCCAGGGCGCTGAACTACGGTTTGTTTCAGCGGCAGAGTTGTTTGCTATCGCTCGGGCGGGTGATTTATGTGTAACAGGGCCATTCGCGCTTTTGTTTGATTATTTAGATAACCTACGACAGGAGGAACTATCATGAAAAAACCAACCAAAGCTATCATTGCTGCCGCTGGTTTTGGCACCCGGTTTTTGCCGCAGACCAAAGCCATGCCTAAGGAAATGCTGCCGCTAATCGACAAGCCGATTATTCAATATGTCGTCGAGGAATTGGTCGAGGCTGGTATTAAGGATATAATTATCATCGGTAGCGCTAACAAGCGGGCGATCGAAGACCATTTTGATACGCCAAACGAAGAGCTACTCGCCAATCTGCGTGCTGGCGGCGCCAAAAAGCAACCGCTAATTGATGTCGTCCAGCGCTTGTCCGAAATGGCTAATTTTGTCTACATCCGCCAGAAAGGCCCGTACGGCAATGCCACGCCGCTGACTTGCGCTTCACATTTGATTATGCCAGGTGAGTCGGTGATTTACACGTTTGCTGACGACTTCATTGAGGCTAGCCCGAGTCGTTTCCGCCAAATGATTGAGGCGTCGCAGCAACTCGACGGGGCAATCTTGTCATGTAAGAAAATTGTCGAAGACGCCGAATTCGATCGTTACGGCGTAGTTAACGGCCAGCAAGTCAAAGACGGCGTCATTAAAATGACTAATATCGTTGAAAAACCTGGTAAAGCTAACGCGCCGTCCGATTTGGCGAGCGTCAGCAGCTATTTGCTACCGGGCGAGTTCTTCGGCTATCTCGAGCGGGCTCGCGACGACTTTGACGGCCGCGGCGAATTCACCGTCCAGCCGATTATGCAAGAAATGATCGACGATGGATTTGATTTTTACGGCGTAGAAATCATCAACGGTACATATTATGATACCGGCGATAAATTGGAATACATCAAAACAGTGATTGATTTTGGACTAAAGCATCAGAAGCTCGGTCCAGCGCTGCGGCAATTCTTGCAGTCGCGAATTAACGGCGAAAATCGCTAAAAGCACTAGCTTTTTCTGACAGAACGTGGTATAATGAGAGTATAGCTGCAAAAAGCAGTATTAAAATAAACAAAAAGGAGCGCAAATATTGATGGAATGGGCTCAAATACTTGTCATCATTTTGGCGGCAGCTTTGGCGTTGTTCTTGCTGCTAGCGATTATCTTGACGATCAAGCTAATCCAGATCTCCCGCCAAATTAAGCGGGTGGCTTGCGCAGCCGAACGCACTGCCCTCAAGGTAGAGTCGGTCGCCAATAGCGCGGCTGCTATGGTGGCGCCGGCAGCAATCGCCAAGATCATCAAATCGATGATGTACAAAACCAAAAAACATAAAAATAAGGAGGACTAATTATGTCAAAACGTAAATTTGTTTTGGGAGCGCTCTTTGGCGCAGTTGCCGGGGTGGTTGCCGGAGTGCTAACAGCGCCAAAATCAGGCAAAGAAACTCGTGCTGATCTCAAGAAAAAGGCTAACGAACTAAAGAACGAAGCTGGCGAAAAAGCCGAAGAGGTCAAGGCCAAGGGCGAGAAGGTTTATAGCGATGTCCGCAACAAAGCTAATGCTGCCGTCGAAGAAGGCCGCAAAACTGTTGACGACTATAGCGACCGCGCTGTGCGTGCCGCTAACGCCGCCAAGGACGAATTCAACCGCCCAAGTAAGCGCAAATAATTGTAGCCAATCAAATACTCAAGGCGCTCTGTTTTGCTGTAAATCAGGGCGCTTTTTTTATTGTGAAAACTGGCGAGTTGTGGCAAACTAAATCTATGGCTAAAAAGCATAATAATATCTTCACTCGCGTGGCTCAGCGTTTGCGTGACGACAACGAAAAAGGCTCGCGCCAGGCGCTGCTCGAGGAGCTGTTCAACGACTTCAACCGCAATCGCTACGAGATTTACAAGATTAACTTTTTTCGCGGTATATTTTTCGGTTTTGGGTCACTTTTGGGCGGTACTATGCTGATTGTGTTGTTGGTTTGGGTGCTTAATCTCACCGGCCAACTCGTCCCGAGCGTCGCTGGCTTTATCGATCAAATACTTAATGTTATGCAGAATAGCCGGCGCTAGCGTTGCTAAATGGCTTATTTACTCCTTAAAATTACTGCGCCAAGAGTGCAGGCAGATTGGCGTGGCGCGTCTTCAAAAACAACCTAGTCTGCGTTATAATAAGCATAAGATATGGGTAGTAATTCAGTACAAGGCCAGCCGGCGCTGCAACCGAGCGATTTCGTGCACTTGCACAATCACACCTTTCATTCGGTGCTGGACGGCTTGACTAAGATCAACGATTTGGTTGATAAGGTCAAGGAGTTCGGTATGGAAGCGGCGGCAGTAACCGACCACGGCACGATGAGTGGTATCCTTGACTATTATAAAACTGCCAAAAAGGCCGGCATCAAGCCGATTCTCGGTATCGAGACGTACGTAGCGGCGCGCTCGCGCTTTGACCGCGACCCAGCCAAGGATAAGCAGCGCTTCCACTTGACGGTGCTAGCGATGAACAACACCGGCTTTCATAATCTGATGAAGCTATCGACGCAGGCTAATCTGGAGGGTATGTATTACAAACCGCGGATTGATCATGACTTGCTGGAGGAGCTGAATGAAGGGCTGATTGTGATGAGCGGTTGTGCTAGCGGCGAGTTGGGTGTGGCGCTCAAAGAAGATGACTACGACCGCGCCCGCGATATCGCCAAATGGTACAAATCGATCCTGGGTGACCGCTACTATCTGGAATTGCAAGACCACGGCCATCCAAAATCAAACACGCACTGGGACGTCCAGGCAAAAATCAACGAGGGCTTGATTAAGCTATCAAAGGAGCTAGACATCGAGATGGTGGTGACCTGCGATGGTCACTACTTGACGCATGATCACCAAGACGCGCACGAAATTTTGCTATGTGTCGGTACTGGTTCGTACTTGAGCGATGAAAGGCGGATGAGTCTGAAAGACTTTGAACTGCACTTGACCGACCCGCGCGATATTATTGATCACTGGGGAGAAGAATATCCCGAGGTAATTCGTAACACTAAAAAGGTGGCTGACCGCTGTAATGTTGAAATTGAGCTGGGGCGTATTCTCATTCCAAAATATCCGTTGCCTGAGGGTGAGAATGAGCATTCGTATCTGCTTAGGCTAACCTATCAGGGCTTGCTGCAGCGTTATAATGGCGCTTCGAAAGAGGAAGCCGAGAAATTAGACCCTGACGATATCATCCCGCAATTGTCTGACGAAGTTCGCCAGCGCGCCGAGATGGAGCTGGGCGTGATGGGCAACATGGGTTATGAGGGTTATTTCTTGATCGTCCAGGATTTTATCAACTGGGGTAAGTCGCAGGGAATCGTCTTTGGGCCGGGGCGCGGCTCGGCTGCTGGTTCGATTATTGCCTACGCGCTGAATATTACCGACCTTGACCCGCTGAAGTACGGTCTGCTGTTCGAGCGTTTCCTTAATCCAGATCGTATTTCCATGCCGGATATCGACGTTGATATTCAAGATACCCGCCGCGACGAAGTGATTGAATATTGCGCTAAAAAATACGGCGAAGACCACGTCAGCAACATCGCTACCTTTGGTAAGATGTTCGGCCGCATGGCGGTGCGCGATGTCGCCAGGGTGCTGGAAGTACCGTACGCCGAGAGCGACCGCTTGGCTAAGTTGGTGCCGCCGCCGAACCAGGGCCGGCACATTCCGCTGTCGGTTAGCGTCAAAGAAGACGCCGATTTGCGTAAGGAGTACGAGAATAATCCTACCGCCAAAGAAGTGCTGGATTATGCTATCCAGCTCGAGGGCACGATTCGCAGCCACGGCGTTCATGCCTGCGGCGTGGTGATTGCACCGGACACGCTGGTTAATTATATTCCGCTAGAAATGGCGCAAAAAGGCGTGGTGGCGACGCAATTCCCGATGGGCGAAGTTGAGGAATTGGGGCTGCTGAAGATGGACTTTTTAGGCCTTTCAAACTTAACGATTATCAATAATGCCATGCGTATTATCAAAAAAGTTTATAAAGAAGAAATCGATCTGGCGCACTTGCCGCTTGATGATAAGCCGACATATGAGCTGTTTCAACGCGGCGACACCACCGGCGTGTTTCAGCTAGAATCGGCGGGTATGAAACGCTACCTGCGGGCGCTCAAACCAACGCATTTCGAAGACATCATCGCCATGGTGGCGCTGTACCGCCCGGGGCCGATGCAGTTCATTGATAGCTTTATTCGCCGCAAGCACGGCGAAGAGCCGATTACCTACTTGCACGAGGGTATGCGCAACTCGCTGGAAAACACCTACGGAATTTTGGTTTACCAAGAGCAATTTATGCAAATTTCCAAGGAATGGTGCGGCTTTACCGGCGGCCAAGCTGATACGCTGCGTAAAGCCGTTGGTAAGAAAAAAATCGACCTAATGAAAAAGGTTAAGCCGGAGTTCGTCGAGGGCGCGGTCAAAGTTGGCGGCGCCACCCGCGAAATGGCGGAAACCTTTTGGACACAGCTGGAGGAGTTCGCTAATTATTGCTTTAATAAGTCTCACGCCGCTTGTTACGGCTTAATTGCTTATTGGACGGCCTATCTAAAAGCACATTATCCGGACGCTTTCATGGCGGCGCTAATGACCAGCGATCACGACGATATCGACCGCCTGGCGATTGAAATTACCGAGTGCAAGCATATGGGCCTGGAGGTTCTGGCGCCAGACGTCAATCAGTCATACGTCGAGTTCGGCGTGGTGCCAGCTGCCAAGCAGGTTCGCTTCGGTATGGCCGCAGTCAAAGGCGTCGGCGTCGGTGCGGTCGAAGAAATTATCCGCGCCCGCGAGGCGGACGGCTCGTTCAAGTCGGTCGAGGATTTTGCCAAACGTGTCAGTACCAGCAAGGTTAATCGCAAAGCTTGGGAATCGCTGGTCAAAGCCGGTGCTTTCGACGCGCTGGGCGACCGCAGCGATTTGTTATTCAATCTCGATACGATTTTGGCTTTTGCTAGCAAGCTGCAAAAGGAAGCGCTCAGCGGGCAAGTTGATATGTTCGCGGCGCTCGGCGGCGACAAATTGATGCCGTCGGTCGAGCTGAAGACTTCGCCGGTCAAATACACCAACAAAGAGCAGCTGATGTGGGAGCGCGAGCTGCTGGGTCTTTACATTAGCGCGCATCCATTAGATAATTATGATGCCTTTTTCGAGGAGCAGACCATTCCGCTGCACGCCTGCACGCCGCAAATTGACGGGCAGAAAGTATCGGTCGGCGGCTTGGTATCGACGATCCGCACTATCGTCACCAAGGCTGGCACCAAAATGGCGTTTGTCGGTATCGAGGATAAAACTAGCGAAATGGAGCTGATTGTCTTCCCGAGATTGTACGAACAGCTAGGCGAAAGTCTGCAGCAAGACGCCGTGCTGAAAGTTAGCGGTACTGTTAACGCCCGCGACCGCGACGGCAACATGACTGATGAAGCCAAAGTCATCGCCGACGAAGTTAATATCGTCACCGACAAAGAGCTCAACGAATACCAAAGCCACGGCCGCAAAATGACGGCGCCGAAAGGCCGTGCGGCCGTCAAAAGCAAGCGCTATCCGCGCAAAAACGCTAACGGTGCGCCAGCTGTGACGGCTGCAGCCAGCGCCAAAGCGGCGCCAACAATTACCCTCAAGCCGCTAGAAAAGCTGGAAACTGTCTATGTCAAAGTCAAGAATCCAAGCGACCGCGACTTGCTGGTCTCGCTCAAGAAATTGTGCAGCCAAAACCCCGGCCAGAACGACATTATTATGATTTTGGGCGATGATAAGTCCAATGCCATCCGCCTGCCGTTTCGGGTCGATGCTCAGCGCAACCTGCGTGCTGGCCTAGCCGAACTGCTGGGTGACGAATGCGTCAAGGTAAAATAGATTAGGATAAGATAAGATAAATTAAACCAAAGAAAATAGCCCGCCGAACTGGCTCAAGCTGAACGCTAGTTCAGCGGGCTATTTTCGACGGGCTGTTAGCCCTTGCTGCTCTTGTCTGAGTCTTCTCGTTGCCACTGCCAGCGCCGGATTTTATCAAGTACTCGAAGACACTTGATGAGAATACCGTAACACAGTCCTCCTTGGCACTTCATCTTCGTGGCGTGCCTGAGGATGTGTAGGTAGGCGCTCTCTATGGCGGGTCTCTTGTACTTCATGATCTCTCCTTTTAGAGAAGCTTGCTCAAGTAAAAAGGGCAACCTTCCGCCCTTTTTTTCCTAAACTTGAGCGAAAAGTTAATATATATATCACATATGGACTGCGAAGTCAATACTTTTCGCAATTATTTCGTAAAATTTGCAAATTTTAGGCATTTTTGGCGGTTTTGCCGCTTGTCGCCAGCTCGTATAGCGCGATTCCGGCCGCTACCGACACGTTGAACGACTCTTTTTGTCCGAACATCGGAATCTCAATAATATCGTCAGCCAAAGCTAGCCATTCGGGCGCGATACCGTCGACTTCTTCGCCTAGCAGCAACGCGATGCGGTCTGGCGCTGAATAATCGCGCAGATTGGTGCTATTGGCGGCTTGTTCTAGAGCGGCGATGCGGTAGCCCAGCTGCCGCAGTTCGTCTAGCGGCGGTGCTTCGTGATACTCAAACGGCACCAAACTTTCGGCGCCGAGCGCAGTTTTGTGAATTTGCTGGGTGATTTTCTGACGAATGTGCGGCAGGCGCTGGTCGTCCCGCGTGATTTCACCGTCGATTAGCGCGCAATTTGGCGCTTCGCGGCACAAACTCAAATCAGGGTACGGCGTATAGCCGCTCAAAATCAACCGTTCGATACCGAAACCTTCGCATGTCCGGAAGATTGACCCGACATTGAAGGTCGAGCGGATGTTGTGAGCGATGACGGTGATTTTCGGCATAATTCTATTGTAGCACTGTTTTTAGCGCAAGCTTTTTGCTAAAATAAAGGTGATGGACGAAGAAGAAGTTCAGCGCCGCCGGCGCGAACAAGACGAAAAAGCTACTCGCCAGCGGGCGACTATTCTGGGTTTGCCGTATGTTGATATGCGCAATCTAGAGGACACACTGCCGTTGGTCCCTGGGATGATTCCGATCGAGAAAATGCACCAATACCGCATCGTACCGCTAGCCAAGGGCGGCAACGAAGTGATGTACCAAATCGGCGTGACTTCGCAAACGCCGCAATCTATTTTGCAGAAAATCAAGCGCGAGTATCAAGACCGCGGCGACAAATTGCAGTTTTTGCTGATCAGCGCCAGCGGCTACCGGGCGATGATGCTGCGTTACGATCCGCCGCAGCGTACTGCTTACGATGATATCGAGATTGCTAAAGAGGGCGACAGCAATACCATCGCTCAAGTTAGCCAGACGCTAAATCTGGTATCAAGCGAGGAATTATTTGATTTCTTGATCAAGCAGGCGGACAGGCTTGGCGCTAGCGACATTCACATTGAAAACGAGCGCGACTCTATCCGCGTACGCATGCGTGTCGACGGCGCGCTGCACCCGGTGGCGCAACTAGAACGTTCGCGCTACCGGATTATTATGGGCGAGCTAGCTAGCCGTGCTGGCGTTAGTAGTGCAGCTATGGAGTCGCAGTCCGGCCATATGCAGATGGAAATCACCACCGACCAAGGCACGCATCTATTGAACCTACGCGTCGAGACTGTGCCGACGCTGTACGGGCAAGATGCGGTGCTGCGTTTATTTAATTTTGATGAATCATTGTTGAACTTGGACTTGCTGGGTATTCCGCCGCGCCAGCGCAAGGAAATCGACGAAGTTGTCAGTCACCCGCGCGGCTTGGTGCTGATGGTCGGGCCGACTGGCTCGGGTAAATCGACGACGCTTTATAGTATGCTCAACGCGCTGAATACCACCGACCGCAAGCTGATTACACTCGAGGATCCGATCGAGTATGGCCTGAGCGGCATGTCGCAAATCCCAATTGACACGACGCACGGGCAGAGCTTTGCTGATGGTTTGCGCAGTGTTTTGCGCCTCGACCCAGATGTGGTGATGGTTGGCGAGATTCGTGATGTCGATACGGCGCGCACGGCTATTCAGGCGTCAATCACCGGCCATTTGGTGCTATCGAGCTTTCACGCCAATACTACCAGTACAGCCTTTAGCCGTATGATTGATATGATTGGAGTTAACCCGATCTTTTCAAGCGCTATCCGCTTGTTGATTGCTCAGCGTTTGGTGCGGCGTTTAGTCGATCACACCAAGGAAGCATATGAACCTGATGAAGCAACACGTAAATACGTCCAGCGCGTACTCGAAAAGCTGCCGCCTGATGTCGAGAAGCCTGATCTGGATAATTTCAAGCTGTGGCGCCCCGTGCCTAGCGAAGATGCGCCGTTTGGCTACAAAGGCCGGGTGGTTATCATGGAACAGCTGGTTGTTACCGATGAAATCCAGAAGTTTATCCGCGGCGATGTCCAAGATGTTCACCCCGAGACGATAGAAGAAACCGCTCGAAATGAAGGTATGCTAACGCTCGAGCAGGTCGGCGTGCTGGCGGCCTTGCGCGGCGAAACCACGCTCGAGGAAGTCGCTCGGGTGATTTAAGCTGGTTTTTTGCTTTTTTCGCGGAAATGTGTAGTAGTAGCTGCGGAGTTTGACAAAAATCGCAAAAACACCTCTAAACCCTTGACAAACAGCGTGATGTGTGATAGCATAATAGCATACCACTCCCTTTAGCAGGTTGAGCCGGTATGCATACTTAAAAAATGAAATCTGAGAAGCGCCGACTAGCGCCGTAGGATTTCAGACTCTCTACCAAGATATAAAAAAAGTTTTTTCGCGAATAACCGCTAGCTATTCGTGTTTTTATGTGTGAGTAGAGAGTCTGAAACGGTCAGACTCCAAAATCGCCCCGGAATGGGGCAGAAAGGAGCCGATCATGGCTCTGGAGACCCTCAACGACATTGTCGTCACGAAGGGCGGCTGGCCCGCCCTGTGGGAGCGTGGCGGCGCCCTGTCACGTCGCGGCTCCGCCACCATCATCGCTGAAGCGGACGGGGCGAAGCCCCGTCCGGTTTTGGTGAAGACCCGCGGGCACCTCGCCTGCGGGCAGCACGCACTGGTCGGCCTGCGGGCCGGCATGTATGTGATCAGCGCCGGACGCTCCGGCGCAGTCAGTATCAAGCGCATCAAGCGCGTGGGAGTCCAGGGTCGGGAGGTCCTGGCTGAGGTCGAGGAGGTCGATTCCTCCTCGATTCCGCCCAAGCTGCAGCCTGCCGTGCAGGCTGCAGTAACCAAGGCCCGCACCTACCACTGTAGGTTTGCTGTCTGGGTAGACAGCTCTGCGGCGAGGAAGTATGGCCCGGGTCGCCGCCGGTTGGCGGCGATCTACGACGAGATCCACGCGGACAAGATGTCCGCGATTGAGGCGGAGATATAAGACTGGGAGCGCGAGCTCCTGGTTCTCACAGAAGCTCCGCCCGAGGAGCTGTAGCGCCCGTGCCCCGCGCACTCGGGGCATCAGATTTCATCTTTCCATGAGACCTTGAGAGTGCGCTCAAGGTCTCCACACCCGCGCCTTCCTGGCGGGGATGGTCGAGTTCTTGGCTTAATCACTAATAGAGCTCCCATCTCCGCCGGAAGGGCGGGTTTTTCACTTTTTGACACTATTTAATTACTGCAGAGACCGCCGGCACGACGCGCTCATCAAACGGCGACGGGATAACTTCGTCGGCGGTTGGATTCTCGACCAGCGCTGCCAGAGCTTCGGCGGCGGCTAACTTGTGCTGGTCGGTGATTTTCTGGACGCCATTGTCGAGCGCGCCGCGGAAAATACCAGGGAAAGCCAAGGAATTATTAACTTGATTCGGGAAGTCGCTGCGGCCAGTCGCTACGACGGCTGCGCCAGCGCTAATCGCGGCATCGGGCATGATTTCGGGCACTGGATTGGCCAGGGCAAAAATAATCGGCTGGCTGGCCATTGCGGCGACCATCTCTGGCGCTAGCGAGTTGGCGGCCGATACGCCGATGAAGATGTCGGCGCCAGCTAATACTTCTGCTAGAGTACCGCTTTCTGAAGTGTTCAAATATTGCTGCAAGGCGGTTTTTTCTGGCGACAGGTCAGTGCGGTCGCTACTCAGCGCGCCGTGGCGATCGAGTACAATCAAGTTTTTGACGCCGTACAGATTGAGCAGCTTAATAATCGCTGTGCCAGCCGCGCCTGGCCCCGCCAGAACGACTTTGCAGTCGCGTAAGTTCTTGCCGACAACCTTGGCGGCGTTGATCAGCCCAGCTAGCACTACTATTGCCGTACCGTGCTGGTCATCGTGAAATACTGGAATGTCTAGTTCGGCTTTCAAACGCTCCTCAATTTCGAAGCATTTTGGCGAAGCGATATCCTCTAAATTGATCGCTCCAAAGCTCGGCGCTATCGCCTTGACGGCAGCGATAATTTCTTCTGGCTGGTGAACGTCCAAGACAATTGGCACGGCGTCGACATTAGCGAAATGCTTGAACAGCAGCGCCTTACCCTCCATCACCGGCATGGCGGCTTTTGGCCCCAAATTGCCCAAGCCCAAAATCGCCGAACCGTCAGAAATCACGCCGACCAGATTGTTCGTCCAAGTGTATTTCGGCAAATCCGCCGGGTTCTCGGCGATGGCCTGGCTAACGGCGCCGACGCCCGGGCTATAGTAGCTGCTAAGCTTATCGCGGTCAATCTCGCCGCTGTCGCGCAGCGCGGTGGTGATTTTACCTTTATATTTTTGGTGTAGTTTTAGTGCTAGTTTGTTGTAATCCATATACTTATTATAGCGCGTTTGGCGGACTATCGGGCTAAGTTGTAATAAACTGCAGCCTGCGTTATGATATATGCCATGAAAAAGAGTATAGAGAGTTTATCTAAACCAAAGCGGTGGAGAACTATGGCAGTAGGCAGTTTAGCGTTAAGCCTGCTTGTCGGGTCGTGCTCGGCTGAGAGCCAGACGCCAGATTCTACGCCAGCCGGGAGTACTGCCTCCGAGAGCGCTACTGCCGGGACACTAACTTATGAGGAGTTAGCCAAAAAAATTGGCGAGGGTGATTCAGTTTGGATCGCGCCAGTTGCTTACATACAGAGTACAGACGGTGAAAACAGCGGCAAGATTGTTGTACGCCCAGCTGCTGAAGTCAACGGCGACCCGACATGTCAGCAGCCTGGCGAATCGCGGCAGGTGGGCGACGAACAGGTAAGATACTATGCCGTTGAAGATGGCAAATTGGTGGAAGTAGACCCTCCGTCATCCAAGGCGGCCAGACGGTCGGATAGCGTCGATGAAAATACGGTTATCTGCGTGAAATTTGACGGGGCAGTCGACGGATTCCAGCCAGGAGCGGAGCTTCCGACGACTATGGTTATTGACGGCGAGCCCTACCGTGTCGTATACGTAGAGGGTTCAACAGAAAACTCGTCGACCCCGCGTCAAGCTCTTGACCCAACCGATGAATAGCTGCTTTGCTTGCATTTTAGTATAGTTTGTGGTATAATAAAAAGACATACCAATTTTAATTTCGAGGTGAAAGTATAACGAAATGGGTATATTAAAATCTGACCAGCCTGTTGGCAGGCATGCAGCGGCTAAGAGACATGAGGTTCCAAGTTGGCTGCCCGATAAAAAGTTCGGAAAGACGATAGTCGGCCTCTCTGCACTTGCTGTAACGATGACTTGTTTTACTGTGCGTGCATCTATGGAGTTTGCTGCGAATGAAGAAGAAGATCCTACTCCTGTGACAGACAGGACTGATAATTTGCCTCAGCCAGCGGTGCCAGGCGACTCTATTGACACTAGCACTGACACTGATCAGTCTTCTTCGGACAGAGTAGTGGTAGACGGAGCTTTCTACGAGAGCACTTGCCAAATATGGCGAGAATCGGGGCAAGCTGGTAAATTCGTATGTGCCAACCCGAATAGAACTTTCAATCCGGGGGTTCAGCCGGTAGGCGGTGCTAACCCTGATACTCAGTTTCACGTCAATATCGATAGCGCTAACCAGTCAACCACGGCGTAGGGTTTTTTGAAATTGATAAAATATCAAGCGCAGCTGGTGGCTAGATGGACTCTGCCGCTAGCCATCTTTGCGTCTATTGCTCGCCGCTTGATATTGTGTTAGAATACTTGCATTGTACGAGAGTTAATTATTCGGGCTTTGTTCGGTGTGGAGCCGCAGAGGTACAACTGCGTGGCCAGCCAGAATCGGTTCGAAAGATAGGAAAAATTATGAGTTTTGCATTAATCCAAAAAGTCAATGACGAGCAAAAGAAAGCGCAAGTTGTCGATGTTCGCAGCGGCGACACCGTACGCGTCTATCAGAAAATCAAAGAGGGCAACAAAGAGCGCATTCAGATGTTCGAGGGCGTGGTCATCCGCACCGACAACAAAGGCCAGCACACTAGCCGCATCACCGTTCGCAAAGTTGCTTCGGGCGTCGGCGTCGAAAAATCGTTCTTGCTGCATAGCCCGCTGGTAGAAAAAGTCGAGATTGTGCGCCGGGCCAAGGTTCGCCGCAACTTCCTCAGCTTCTTGCGCAAACGCAGCGGCAAGTCGGCTCGCTTGACGGCCGTCAAGTTTGATCGCGAAGCTGTCAACGCTGTCCGCGACGAACATGCCGAAGAAGAAGCCGCTCGCTTGAAAGAAGAAAAAGCTAAAGAGGCTGCCGAGAAAAAGGCCGCCGAAGACGCTAAACAAGCCGAATTGGACGCCAAGGCCGCTGAAGTAGCAGCTCGCCACGCCGAAAATTAGCGGTAGTCTGTGTTCTAGTGCTAACGATAAATCCCGCCGATGAGCGGGATTTTGTTTTGTCTGCGAAATAACCGTGAAAAGGAAAGTGCCCGCCGAGGCGGCTCAAGCAGAACGATGTACGTTCCGCGAGCCGCCCCAGCGGGCGTCGGAGAGGAAACGGCCCACCGAGTAGGCCAATGGCGAGACAGGATTTCTGCCTGCGGGCCGTTTCCTCGGGGGTTGGGGTCAGCGGCCGCCGTGGCGGTGGGCTGGCGACACGTTCGTTGTTGCCATGGAGATACCGAACACGACGACACTAAAAAGCATCAATGTGCCGAGAAAACTCTCCAGGAAGGAAAGGGCAGGTATCACACTGAAAGCACTGTGCAGCGCTCCCAGGGTGAGCATCATAACCCAGGCCAGAAAGGCCCAGGCCGCGGTCGGTATTCCGACCATGATAAAAATTATGAAGAGTTTCCCCTTCATGAGCTAAACACCTCCTCTCTACATCAATGTGTTTAGCTTACCAATATTATAACACAAAACCCGCCGCCTGTGCCTGCGATTGAGCCTCTCGCCGCCATTTGTTATCATGAACTTATGATTCTGGGGATTGATGAGGTTGGGCGCGGGCCGTGGGCGGGGCCGCTGGTGGTTGGCGCGGTGATTCTGGGCGGCGCCGAGATTGACGGCTTGGACGATAGCAAAAAGCTGACCAAAAAGCGCCGTGAAGCGTTGGACGTGGAAATTCGCGAAAAGGCTGCGGCTTGGGCGCTGGGCTGGGTGAGCGCCCAGGAATTAGACGATATTGGCATGAGCGAAACGCTGCGGCTGGCGACGCGGCGAGCGGTCGAGCAGATTCAGGCGCAGTGCCGCCAGCAAAATCTAGCTTTTAGCGAAATCATTATCGATGGCAAGGTGAATTTTCTGCGCGGCACGGCGCTAGAGAAGTTCGCTATGACCATGCCCAAAGCCGACGGTTTGATTCCGAGCGTGTCGGCGGCGTCGATCGTCGCCAAGGTGGCGCGCGACCAGTTCATGGCCGAGCAGGCAGCGGTTTATCCGGGCTATGGCTTTAAGTCGAACGCTGGCTATGGCGTGGCCAAGCATCGGGCGGCGATTGAGCGCCTGGGCGTGACGCCGCTGCACCGGCTGAGTTTCGCGCCGCTGGCGAAGTATGCTAACAAACCGCGAGAGTCGCCTCAGAAAAAATCAGGCGTTCAATCTATCGAGCCGCCTGTCGGATATCCCCAGAAAAGAATCAGGGGCCCACGTAAAGTTGCCCTGATTTTTTCTGGGGATACCGCTCCAGACGGCTCTACCTTCTCTACAGCATCACTGAACCTATTAAGCGCAGTTGAGATATCCGACACAGACTCTTGTATACACCCAAATAGCATATGTATTAATGAAAAACCAATGACGACCCGGCAAATTGGCGATAAGGGCGAGCGGGCAGCGGCGGATTGGCTGGCGGCTAACGGCCACGAAATCATCGCGCGGAATTGGCGGACGCGGTACTGCGAAATCGATATCGTCAGCGTGAAAGGCGAGGTGTTGTATTTCACCGAGGTGAAGTATCGTAAGAACGATGATTTCGGCGATGGACTGGCGGCGATTACCACCAAAAAGCAGCGGCAGATGCGTTTCGCGGCAGAGTTGTTTTTGGCGGGCAAGCCAGAATGCAGCGGCATGGCGGCCAAGCTGCTAGCCGCCAGTGTGAGCGGCGACCCGCCAGCTGTCCAAGCGGTAGTAGAAGTAAATTAAACCAAAGAAAATAGCCCGCCGAACTGGCTCAAACCGGAATTGGGTTTTGTATATCAACCCGGGAAACACTTAATGATTAAGTGTCTCAACCAGTGTTGAACCAATTCGGCGAGCTATTTTCAGCGGGCTTGTTAGCCCTTGTTGGCTGCCTCGGCGGCGGCCTCCTCTTCTCCTATCCCCAGAGGGATAAACATAACACAGATTGCTTCGTATCCTGCGAGCGCAGGGCTAAGGAGAAAGAGAAGCTCGGTATCCTGTCCGAGCAAGAACCACACGTATGCGTGGCTGATACCAGCCACGAATGTCATCGTCCAGCCAGCAAACCGGACGTTTTCGAATGCTGAGATGATCGCCAATGGGGCGACCAGGGCGGTCGTGATGAGCATCATATTGATGACGGTGGCAATGACAACAAGCATGATTCCTCCTAGAATCATCGCTTAAGGTAAAGGGCGGCCTTCCGCCCTTTTTTGTGAACCTTGAGCGAAAAGCTATTATGAATATAGCACATTATCGTATAAATGTCAAGCGTTTTAACGAAAAATGTGTCATAATAATTTTACTACCTCTGTAAAAGCCGCAAAATTACTTATCTCAAAAAACGAAATTACTTTGTCAGCGCTGCTAGAACTGCCGCTTTGTCACGGTCGATTAGGTCTAGCTTGCCCTCTAAATCTAGTATTCCCATGTCGATGGCGCGGACGAGCGACTGGTCGCGGCGCAGCGGCGTGAAAAATTCGCGGTATTCGGCTAGCTGCTGGCGCGTCATCAGCAGCATGGCGGCGTAGCGCGGGAAATAATCGTGGCTTTTGTCGCTGGCGAAAGTTTGCTCGATCCAACTCCACTGGCTGCGCATCCAGCGCCAGGCGGCTTCGCGGCCGTAGCGATTACGCAGCAGGTCGACGAACCAGTGAACGGTGTCTTGGCTGCGGATGATGTCGGTGTTGGTGAGCAGCCCAATTAGGCGCGCCAGCTGCTCGGCGTCGCGTGTCGTGGTGACCCCCGCGGCGATGTCGCTGCGCAGATCGGCTGATTGCGTGGCTTGGTAGGCTTCGAGTAGCTGGCTGACTATATCTGCCGGCTGATCGCTGTAGCGGACGGCGGCACCGATGATTGATGGGCGCAGGTCGGCGCTGAGCTTGGCTAGAGGTGTATCCTGGTAGAGCTGGCGCGCGGTGCTGATTGCCGCTGCGTCCTCGCTATATAGCATGCAATCGATGATGGCGGCGCGCAGTTTGCTGTCAGATTCTGGCTCGCCGGGGTGTTTGCTCCAACCTAGGCGTTCAAATTGCGGACGAGCTAGCTTGCCTGATAGGCGGCGCAGCAGCTTTTCGGCTGCTTCGTCTTGGTCAACGAATTTCTTGAGATCGCTGATGGCTAGCGAGATGATTTCCCAGACGGTCTGATCGCTTTCGTTTTGGAAGGCGGCTAGCGCTTCGACTAGCGTACTGCTAGCAATTAGACCGCCGCGAGCTAGCAAGATTTGCTCATTGAGGTACTGGGCTCGTTGTGCTGGCGTTAATATGCCATCGGTGATGGCCTGCAAAATGCGCGCCTGTAGGGCGTCGTCATAGCAAGTGATAAAGTGCGAGGCGTTTTGATAATTGAGCAGTAATAGTCCGTCTGGCGCGGGCGAAAGGCGCTGTTCGCGCTCTTTTAGAATTTCGGGTAGGCGCTGGTCGTTGGCGTCGAGCGGAATCGGCCACAAACGATCAGACGGCTGGTGCGGCCCAGTGAAGAATTGTTCTTGGCGGAGCGTCAACTCGCTATTGTCAAGTGATGCGTAGACCACTGGGTAGCCTGGCTGTGAAATCCAGGTGTTCATTAGCGCTCCGACGTCTTTGCCGCTAGCTTGGCTTAGACATTCCCAGAGGTCGTCGCCAGTGGTGTTGCTATACTTGAAGCGGGTGAAATACTGCTTGAGGCCAGCGCGGAACGCTTCATCACCGATCCATAGCTGCATCATTCGCAGCAGCCGGCCGCCTTTGGCGTAGACAATCGCTCCATCAAACAGCGCGCTAATTTCGGCTGGGCTCGATACGTCGGTTTGAACTGGCTGTACGCCGTCGATGCTATCGCGGCGCAGGGCAGCAACGCCCTCGTTGTTGGCGAACTCGTCCCATTGCCGCCAATCCGGATGCAGCGCGTCAGTTGCTAGGTATTCCATCAGTGTAGCGAAACTCTCGTTCAGCCACAGGTTATTCCACCACTTCATAGTCACTAGATTGCCGAACCATTGGTGGCTTAATTCGTGGGCGATAACTGTCGCAATATATTGGCGGGTTGAAACGCTAGCGGTTGCCGGATCGGCCAGCAGGGCGGTTTCGCGGTAGGTCACCAAACCCCAATTCTCCATAGCGCCGCTAGAAAAATCAGGTAGTGCTACATGGTCAGATTTCGGCAGCGGGTAAGGCACGCCAAAATACTCGTTGAAAAAGTCAATTGTTTGCGCTGCGTGCTGGAGCGCCCAGTTCAAGCTATCGGCTGACTGCGCTGGCGTGGCGTAGACGTTGACTTCGACGCCGCTCTTGGCGGCAGTAGTCGCGCGCTGCAAATCGCCAGCGACAAAGGCCGCCAGGTAAGTACTCATGCGCGGTGTTTGCTCGAAGGTAGTCAGCGTTCCCTCGCTGCTTTCCTGCTGCGAAATGACTGGCATATTACTGAGTACTATCGGTTCATTTGATAATATAGAAATCGCAAATGTAGCTTTGGCCTCTGGTTCGTCGACGCATGGGAAGGCTTCGCGGGCATGGTGGCTTTCGAATTGAGTGGCGTATAGCTCGCATTTCTGGCTTTGGTGTTGGTAATAGCAAGGATAAATACCGTGCATGGCGTCGGTTAGTGCTAGTGAGAATTTGATAGTAATTTGCGCTGGACCGTTGTCGGTATTGTCAAATGTCAAAATGTCGTTGTCGGTTGATGTCTTGACTGCTTGGCCGTTGGCAGTAGCCTCTTCTATCTGCAGATCCTTGGCGTGCAAGCGAATTGGCTCGGCTGCTAGATGTTGGCCGCGGATAGTTGCCGTGCCGCGGATTAAGCGATTGCTCTTTGCTTGACGCAAATCCCATTGGATATCGTAGTGTTCTGGTTGAAATTGAGAAAATAATCTGTCCATACGTCCATTATAGCAGGGTGTATAATATGCTTATGCAGCGGCGTCGTAGAATGATACTAGCAGCGGTGGTTTTGATAGGTACTCTCGGGTGGATTGTTGTTAAGGAGTGGCCGAATTTGCCGCTGATGCTGCCAGATTCGCAGCCTCAGCAGTCGGGGTCGAACTCTGGCCCTGGCGAAGTAGCACGCGAGGCTCTAGCGGCATTGCCAACCAAGGGCCGCGCTCCCAAGACTGGCTACAAACGCTCGCAGTTCGGTGACGGCTGGGCCAAGGCGGGCGGCTGCGATACGCGCAATGTTATCTTGCGCCGCGACTTGGCAAACGCTGTCCTGGGAGACGACAACTGCAAAGTACAGGCCGGCGCTCTTAGCGACCCGTACACCGGGCAGCGAATCGCTTTCAAGCGCGGTGCTAATTCTAGCGGCGCTGTGCAGATTGACCACGTAGTGGCACTGAGCAACGCTTGGCAGACTGGCGCTCAGCAGTTGTCTAGCGAACAGCGAATCAGTCTGGCTAACGACCCGCTCGAGCTGCTAGCCGTCGACGGACCAGCCAACCAGCAGAAAGGCGATGGCGATGCGGCGACTTGGCTGCCGTCAAATAAACCGTTTCGCTGTCAGTACATTGCCCGTCAAATTGCCGTCAAGAAGAAATACTCGCTGTGGGTGACACCGCCAGAACGCACGGCTATGGAGCGGATTTTGGCGAGTTGTCCGGAACAGCGCTTGCCGGCGTGATATAATCTAAAATATGACAAAGAAACAACATTATTCTCTCTATGATATATTTGCGGTACTTTTTGTAACGACACTATTGGTTAATAATATTGTCAGCGTTAAAATTGTATCTGTTGGCTGGCTGACTTTTGATGCTGGCACGGTTTTGTTTCCGCTAGCGTATATCGTGGGTGATATAATCACTGAGGTTTATGGTTATCGCCGGATGCGCCGGCTGATTTATAATGGCGTGGCAGCCTTGACACTGATGACGTTGACTTTTTGGGTGGTGCAATTACTGCCGGCAGATAGCAGCTGGACGGGGCAAGCGGCGTTTGAGTCGACGCTGGGTGTGGTTTGGCGGTTGGCTATCGGTTCGGTAACGGCGCTGTTTGTTGGCGAGATCATGAATGCTTACGTAATGGGCCGGATGAAGGTTGCTAGCCGCGGCCGCGGTTTGTGGCGGCGGATGATTGGCAGCTCGGCGGCGGGCAGCGCGCTAGATACGGTGATCTTCTCGACGATTGCTTTTGCCGGCACTATGCCGACGGCTAGCTTTTGGCAGCTTATTATCACGGTGTTTTTGATCAAGATGGCGGTAGAGATTATGGTATCACCGCTGACGATGCGCTTGATTGCCCGCGTGAAAAAGCGTGAAAAGATGGATACGTTCGAGCAGCCAGCGAAATACTTGGTGAATTAGTTGCTTGGCTCGTCTTGGCGGCGTTAGATTTTGACGCGGTTTTATTTTATAATGTGACGCCGATTGGTAAATTATCGCCGTAGTAGCGAGCCAGGAACGACTGCTTGAAATTAAAAAATGTGCCGTCTAGCAGCGAAGCGCGAATCTGGTCGACAGTGCGCACTACGAAGCGTTCATTGTGAATGCTGGCGAGCGTAGCACCGAGAATCTCATCGGCGCGAAACAGATGATTGATGTAAGCGCGCGTATGATGCTGGCAAGTATAACAGTCGCACTCAGCGTCGATCGGCGCGAAGTCCTCGCGAAAGCGAGCATTGCTGATGTTGATGCGGCCGTCAAAAGTGTACAGAGCGCCGTTGCGGGCTTGGCGGGTCGGCGCGACACAATCGAAAGTATCGATGCCATATTCGACGCCGAGAAACAAATCGGCCGGCTGCGAACCTAAGCCTAATAGGTGGCGCGGCTTATCCTCGGGCAAAGTCTCGCAGACCCAGCGGACTACGTCGGCGATTTCGCCAGGCTGGAAAACGCCGCCGATGCCGTAGCCGTCGAAGTCGCGCTGGCCCAGGAAATTAGCCGACTGGCGGCGCAGTGTTTCGTCGCGGGCGCCTTGGACGACACCGTAGAGCGCTTGCAGGTTTTCGCCGCGCGCTAGATGTTCGGCGTTTAGCTCATCGTGGCGAACCAAGCAGCGCTCCGCCCAAGCATGCGTTCGCTGCATTGCCTTTACAATCGTGCCGCGGGCCGCTAGCGGTGCAGTCAGCTCATCAAAAGCCATATGAATATCAGCGCCGATGGCGTGCTGTAGTTCCATTGACGATTCTGGCGTCATTATTATATATTTACCATCCAGATGCGATCGAAATTGCGCGCCTTGGTCGGTGACTTTGGCTAGCTGATTAGCAGACTTGACCGCTTGCGCAGCATTGCCTTTTTGGGTGTGAGCGACGGCGTCAATGCCTTTTTTGTAAGCAATTCCCAGACTGAAAATCTGAAAGCCGCCGCTGTCAGTGAAAGTCGGCCCATCGTAATCCATAAATTTGCCTAGGCCGCCAGCTTTATGAATGATTTCGGCGCCTGGACGCTGCATCAAATGATAAGTATTGGCCAAAATTGATTGCCCGCCGCAGGTTTTGACTTGTTCGACGGTTAGCGCCTTGACGGTTGCTTTAGTGCCGCCAACGATGAAAGCTGGCGTTTGAATCGTGCCATGCGGCGTTTCAATCGTACCAGCGCGCGCCAAGGTGCCGGGGAGGCGACGGGTAATTTTAAAAGTGATAGCTTTTTGCATCTTTTCTAGTATAGCATGAGCGCACTCGTCCTACTGCGTGATAATTAGCATACTGTCGCCATAACTAAAGAATTTATATTTTTCGCAAACGGCGTGCTGATAAGCAGGCTTTAGCTTATCCCAGCCAGCAAAAGCTGCCGTCAACATAAGTACCGTACTTTCAGGCATATGGAAGTTAGTTAATAGCGCATCGATCGTTTTAAACTTATAGCCGGGATAGATAAAAATATCAGCTTCGCCCGAGATATCGTGTGGCGGCTGGCTCAAAATTTGTTGGTAGGCATATTCTAGGGTACGCGTGATTGTCGTACCGAGAGCGATAACGCGGCGGTCAGATTGTTTGGCGGACTGGATAGCTGCGACAGTGGCGGTTGGAATCGAGAAATATTCTTGATGCATTTTGTGCTGCGCGACATCATCGACGCGAATAGGTAAAAAAGTACCCAGGCCGACATGTAACGTAGCGTACACGATGTTGACGCCTTTATCGCGCAATTGTCGCAGTGTGCTTTCGGTCATATTGAGGCTAGCTGTTGGTGCTGCCACCGAGCCTGTCTCGCGAGCGAAAACCGTTTGGTAGCGTTCAATATCTGCTGCGGTAGCGTCGCGTCCCAGATAGGGTGGTAAAGGTACGGTGCCGTACTCAGCGGCGATATCCAATAAGTTTCGCTCGCTACGAATTAGCGCAATACCATTGCCGATAACCTTCTCAACCGTTAAAGTGTCATCGCCAATCGTCAGGATATCGCCAGCGATTAACTTTCGCCGATAAATAACCTTGTGGCGGAACCAGTCGTCGTGTGCGCCGTGCTGTTCGACTAGAACAAGTTCGCGCTCGCCGCCGCTCGGTTTACGGGTGATCAAGCGCGCCTTGATGACCTTAGTGTCGTTGATAACTAGTACATCGCCCGCTTGCAAATAGTCGACTACATCAGGATAATGGCGATCGGTAATTGTGCCTGTTTGACGATCAAGTACTAGCAAACGCGAAGTGCCGCGTACTGTTGGCGGCGTTGCTGCAATTAGCTCGTCAGGAATATCATAATGAAAATCAGAAAGCTGCATTATTCTTAGTATAGCACTGATGTGTTATCGCTAATCCCAGACTTGACTACACGGGGCCTCGCATGTTACATTAAATACGTACTCATCCGGCCGGCAGGTCGGTTGTTTTCGTATTGGAACTAAAAGAAAGGAATTATATGGAAGATTTGAATATCAAGCAGTTGACGCTAGCAGTGCGGGCAATTGCTGATGAAAAGGCGTTGCCCGAAGAAACTGTACTAAACGTAATCGAACAGGCGATTGCTACTGCCTGGCGCCGCGATAACGGCGAGCGCGAGCAAAATGTGCGCGCTGAACTTAATATCAATGATGGCACCGCCAAGGTGTTTGTCCAGCGCGAAGTCGTCGAGGATGTCGTCAATCCGGCCACCGAAATTAGCTTAACGGACGCTCGGGCAGAGAAGCCAGATGCTCAGTTAGGGGATACTATCGAGGAAGCTCATGAAGTTAAGTCCTTTGGCCGGGTGGCCGCCCAGACCGCTAAGCAGGTCGTCATGCAGCGCCTGCGCGAAGCCGAGCGCGAAGTTGTTCTAGCAGAGTTCGAAGACAAAATCGGCACGGTCGTTACCGGTATGGTGCAGCGTGTCGAGCCGCGCGTGGTGCGTGTCGAGTTAGGCAAGGCCACTGGTATTATTCCGCAAAGTGAGCAGATTCAAGGCGAGTTTTACAAAATTGGCTCGCGGATCAAAGTATTAATCAAAGACATCGAACGCGAAGGCCGCGGCCCGCAGCTGATTCTCAGCCGCGGCAGCGAGGACTTTATCGAATATCTCTTCCGCCAAGAAGTGCCCGAGATGGAAACTGGCGCCGTCGAGATCAAAGGCATCGCCCGCGAAGCTGGCCGCCGCACTAAACTAGCGGTTGCTAGCACGGTGCCAGGCGTTGACCCGGTCGGAACGTTCGTCGGCGGTCACGGCGCGCGCGTCAATGCGGTGATGAGCGAAATCGGCGAGCAAGAGAAAATCGATATCGTTACTTATGATGATAATATAGATACGTATATCCGCAATGCTCTTAGCCCGGCTGAGATTGTTAAAGTCGAGATTGATAAGGACAAAAAGACTGCCAATGTTTACGTTACTGAAGACCAGCAATCAATCGCTATCGGCCGCGGCGGGCAAAATGTGCGTTTGGCGAGCCGCCTGACTGGCTACGAATTGAACATCGAGACCACAGCGCCGAAATCAGCCGAGAAAAAACCGCGCAAGAACGTTGAGGAAGACTTGTTTAGCGCTATCGAAAATCAAGATTAGACTCCTCGAAGAGTTTAGTGAATTAGCACTCTGCCTTGACGAGTGCTAATTTGTTGTGTATAATTGGCTGTAATGGGCAATACGCTCAGAACGGAGAACTGATGATGCCAGAAGACTTTGCAGATTTTATTTCGCGGTTGACCGACAACGCGCGCGCTAGCGTCCAGCATGCTGACGCGATTGCTCGCGGTAACGGTAGTAATTACATTGGGACGGAGCACTTGCTGCTCGGCGTTTTGGCGCAAGGGTCGAGCTCGGCGGCACAGGTATTGACTGACGCCGGCGTGACCCTGCAACAAGCTGAAATGATTCTGGATATCAAACCGTCCCGGGTAGTTACCAGCACCGGTATGGTGGGCCTTAGCGAGACGGCCTTGTTGACATTGCGCATGGCGTGGGAAGCGGCGCGCGAGTATGGCCATGATTATCTCGGTACAGAGCATATCTTGTACAGCGTCCTGCGACAAGGAAATGCCCGAGCGACAGCGCTGCTGCGCGAGATGGGCATCAATGTCGATATGATAATCAGCGAACTCGAGAAGTCGTTTGAAGAGAATCGCGGCGAACATGGCGATATTGCTACTGAACCGCGGCGCCGCGGTAATACGCGCGGCGGGGCGCTTAGCGCCTTTGGTGTGGATTTGACAGCGCGGGCAGCCAACGGTGAACTTGACACGATGATTGGCCGCGACAAAGAGCTGGAGCGAATGATCACTATCCTTAGCCGCCGCACCAAGAATAATCCAGTACTGATTGGCGACCCAGGCGTTGGCAAAACCGCCATCGTTGAGGGGCTGGCGCAGCGGATCGTCCGCGAGGACGTACCGGGCCATCTATTAGATCGCCGCGTGGTTATGTTAGATATGGCGGCAATGATTGCCGGTACTAAATATCGCGGCGAATTCGAGGATCGGCTGAAAAAGGTAATCGCTGAAGTCAAAAAACAGGGTAATATTATTCTTTTTATTGATGAATTGCACCTGCTGGTTGGTGCTGGCGCCTCGGAAGGTTCGATGGATGCGGCCAATATCCTCAAGCCGGCGTTGGCGCGCGGCGAGCTGCACATGATTGGCGCGACGACTCTCGATGAATATCGCAAGCATATCGAGAAAGACACGGCCCTAGAACGGCGTTTCCAGACGATCGTCGTCAAAGAGCCAACTATGGCGCAGACAATCGCTATTTTGAAAGGTCTTAAAAATTATTATGAAAAGCATCATGGCGTCAAAATCACCGACGAAGTGATTGAGTTGGCAGTATATATGAGCGACCGCTACGTTAGCGACCGTTTCATGCCCGATAAAGCGATTGACGTGCTCGACGAGGCAGCTGCTCGAGTTCGCGTCAAGCGGGGCCACCGCCCGAGCCGCGAGCGCGAATATCTCAAAGAACTCAAGCACCTCAATGAGCGCATGGAGGACGCTGTCTTGCACGAAGATTATCAGCGAGCCGCTATGTACAAACAGCGCATTAGCCAGATTAGTAAAAAACTCGAGACAGAAGTTGCTGCCCAAAAAGGCCGTCGCGCTATCCAGCTAACTGATGACGATGTGGCGCATGCTATCGCTGTGATGACTAACATTCCAGTCGAAAAAGTCCAGACTAGCGAAGCGAAGTTGCTGCGCCAGCTCGAAAAGCATCTCGGTAAGTATATCATTGGCCAGCGCGAGGCTATCGGTAAAGTGGCGCGGGCAATCCGCCGCAGCCGCAGCGGCGTAGCTAGCAGCCGGCGGCCGATTGGCAGTTTCGTCTTCATGGGACCGACTGGTGTCGGCAAAACGCAATTAGCTAAGGTGCTAGCGCGCGAAGTTTTCGGCAGCGAAGAAGCGCTTATCAAAATCGACATGAGCGAATTCGGCGAGAAGCACAATACGTCGCGGTTGCTCGGGGCGCCAGCTGGTTATGTTGGTTACGAGGACGGCGGTAAATTGACTGACAAAGTTCGCCGCCAGCCGTACAGCGTGGTGCTTTTTGACGAAATTGAAAAGGCGCATCCAGACGTATTCAACCTGTTGCTGCAGCTACTGGAAGATGGGACGATGACTGATGCTAAGGGGCGCGAAGTTAGCTTTCGCAATACGATTATCATCTTGACTAGCAATCTCGGCGCCGACAAGATGACCAAAGAGTCGGAACTTGGCTTTCACTCTAGCCGCGACAAAAACAGCGAAATTGACGATTTGCACCGCCGCAACGCTAAATTTGCTCGCGATGCTCTCGATAAGTTTATGCGTCCCGAGCTGATTAATCGCTTTGACGGTATTATTACTTTCCGAGCGTTGACTCGCGCCGAGGTCGGCAAGATCTTCGACCTGCTGATCGGCGAGCTGCGCCAGCGTTTGGTGCGCAAAGGCCTGGCCCTTACGATTAAACCTAGTGCCAAAAAATTCCTTATCGACAAGGGTTACAGTATCAAATACGGCGCCCGTCCGCTGCGCCGTGTCATCGAGGACGAGGTTGAGCATGCTATTGCTGAGCAAGTACTTGACGGCGCCTATGCTAAAGGTGATATCCTAGAAGTAGGAATCAAGAAAGGAGCGATAGCGATTGAACGGCGCAGCGAAACCGACAGCCGGACGTAATATTGTCTCGAAAATCATCGCTTTGTTGGCAGTGATAAGTATTGCTGCTGGCGGTTTTTTCTACGGGCAGACAGCCTTTGATACTTATCGAGCGTCAACTTTCACGCCGCCTGCAGCTGTTGCCGCGGTTGAAGATTCAATCAAGCTGACTCCGGCGGCGCACCGCACCTTCCGAGCAACTCAGCCAGCTATTGAGACTAGCGATCAGTTCAATGCTCATTGCAAAAGTACCGAACGTACCGCAGCCATCTTGGGCTGCTATTATGGCGATCGGATTTATCTTTTTGATGTCGAAAATGCCGAGCTAGCTGGCGCCAAAGAAGTAACAGCAGCGCACGAATTGCTGCACGCCCAGTATGCACGGCTGAATATCTTCGAGCGGCCGCGAGTCGACGCTATGATCAAAAAGGCTTATCAAAAGGTCAAAAATGAACCGGAAATTGCCAAAGCTATGGAATACTACCGCGAGGCCGAGCCAGGCGCCGAGCTAGATGAGCTACATTCGATTATCGGTACCACGATTGGCGAGCTCGATTCTGATCTTGAACAGTATTATGCGCGTTATTTCACTGATCGAGCGTCAATTGTCGCCAAAAACCAAGCTTACACGGCAGTATTTACCCGAGTTAACGTTCGGGCTGAAGCGCTGCAATCCAAACTGCAGTCAGCCGCTAAGCAAATCAAACAAGATGTCGAAGCTTATCAGTCTGACTTATCGCAAATTAACGCTGATATTAATAGTTTTAATGAACGGGCCAGGAGCGGTGAGTTTAGTTCGCAAGCTGATTTCGCAGTGGCGCGGTCGGCGCTGCAGCAGCGAATTAGCGCTATTAATGCTCGGCAGAGTTCGCTCAATTCGCGAATTAAAGCTTACAATGACGATGTGGCAACTCTCAAAAGCTTAGCCGTTAAAGCCGATCAGCTCAATCAAAGCATCAACGGCGTAGCCGCGCCGGCCGGAGTAAATAGTGGCCAAAGCGCGCAGTAATTTCGTCTGCCAAAATTGCGGCGCCAGCTATCCGAAATGGACGGGCAAGTGCGAGAATTGCGGCGAATGGAACACGCTCGTCGAACAGATAGTCGAGACCAAGGGCGCTTCGGCGGTAGCACGCAGCCATTCGCACGGTAAAATCCTAAAGCCGCAGTCGATGCGTTCAATCGCTGCCGAGGATTCAGTGAAACGCCTGCCGACTGGTATTGCTGACCTCGACGCAGTGCTAGGCGGCGGGATTCTGCCGGCAGGCATAATGCTGTTAGCGGGTCAGCCGGGTATCGGTAAATCGACGCTATTGATGCAGGTAGCAGCGCATGTTGCCGAGCAATCAGCGGTTCTATATGTCAGCGGCGAGGAAAGCGCTTCTCAGGTCAAGCTCCGCGCTACGCGCCTCGGTGCGACCTCTGGCGATGATCTGCAGTTTGTCGCCAGCACTAGCGCTGACGACATTGCTGCGACAATTCGCAGCGGCCAGTATAAATTGGTGATTATCGACAGTATTCAGACGCTTAGCCTAGAGGAAATCGCCAGCGCACCAGGCACCGTTAGCCAGATTACCAACTCGAGTAATGTCATTATCCGGGCAGCAAAAGCTTCGGGTGCAGCGGTAATTTTAGTGGGCCACGTCACCAAGGAGGGTTCGATCGCTGGGCCGAAAGTTCTCGAGCACCTAGTCGATGTGGTCTTGCAATTCGAAGGCGACCGTTACGGCGGCTTCAAAGTGGTGCGCGCCGTCAAGAATCGCTACGGCTCGACTAGCGAAGCGGCAATTTTCGAGATGAACGATAAGGGTTTGCGGGTCGTCGAAAATCCGTCAGCCGCGCTGTTAGCCGAGCGCCAAAACGCTGATGGCTCTGTGGTATTGGCGACGCTTGAAGGCAACCGCCCGATTCTCGTTGAGATCCAGGCTCTTGTCAATTCGACCAATTTCGGGTATCCTAAGAGGACAGCTAGCGGTTTCGACCTCAATCGTCTCAATCTGCTCATCGCGGTGCTAGAGAAGCGCACCAAATTGAATTTATCCGATAAAGATATTTATGTGAATGTAGTTGGCGGTTTGAAACTTGCCGACCGGGCAGCAGACTTGGCGGTAGCGATGGCGATTGCTAGCGCGGCGGCCGGGCGTAAACTCGACGACGGACTGGTGGTGTTCGGCGAAGTGGGCTTAGGCGGCGAGATTCGCTCGGCACAAGGCGCCGATAAGCGCCTGAACGAAGCCAAAAAGCTTGGCTTCACCCAAGCGATTGCGCCAGCAACCTCTGGCAAAAAGAATTCATTTGTAAAAGGCGTCAAAGATTTACGCCAAGCTTTGATCGGCTATCTCAAGTAGCTAGTAGTCAATCAAGGCAAAAAGAAAGGAAAATATGCAAACCAAAGACTTAATATTATTGGTGGTAGCGCTGCTTATTTTGGGCGAAGTGTCGTACTTATTAGCGCGATTACCCAAAAACTCCATCAAATCAAAAGATCGGGCTATCTTGGTAGATACCTCGGTGCTGATGGACGGGCGAATTGTACCGGTAGCACAAACTGGCTTTATCGGCGGTACGCTGGTGATCCCACGCTCGGTTATCGGCGAGCTGCAGTTTCTAGCTGACCATGCCGATGCTGACAAACGCGCCCGCGCCCGTTACGGGCTTGATGTGGTCACCGAGCTGCAAGCTATGGAGCGCGTCAACGTCGAATTGCTGCAAGACGGTAGCCACGCTCGCGAAGGTGTTGATGACCGCCTGCTCAAACTAGCTAAGCAGCATGGCGCAGTGATCATGACGCTAGATTACAATCTAAACAAGGTTGCCGCCGTCGAGGGTACCGAAGTACTAAACCTTAACGAATTAGCGCAGAGTATCCGGATGGAGCATCTACCCGGCGAGAAAATCACGTTAGAGCTTATTCAGAAGGGGCAGGACGCGCATCAGGGCGTGGGCTACCTACCAGACGGCACAATGGTTGTCGTCGAGCAGGCGAGCGCTCAGATAGGTCAGACGCTAAATGTCGAAATTATCCGTAATTTGCAGACCGCAGCCGGCCGGATGATCTTTGCTAAGAAAATAGAGACTGTTGGCAAACCCCTCAAATCGACCGCCAAAGCTGCGGGCAAAACTCAAAAAACAGCGAAAATCGCAGCCGCAGCAGCATCGAAAACGCCCGCAAAAAGCACTGCTAACGCTAAGCAGCGTTCTGCCGGCCGCGCCCGCAGCCAATCGTCAGCTGGCAGTGCTAGCAATCGTGATTCGGCTAAAAAGGCAGGCGAGACCAAAACTCAAACTAAACCAGCCAGCAAAAAAGCTAATTCGCCGAAAACAAAACCGCAGCCGAAGCCAGCTGCTCCAGCGACCCGTCGCCAGAGTGCTCGCCGCCCAGACCACGAGAGCGACTTGATTGACCTAGTCAATAGCCAAAGCCAATAAAATCGCTAGCGCGATATATAGATAGCACGCTGCTAGGAGCGTGCTATTTTGCTGGGTTTTGGCGGCAAACTACTGCGATGAAGCGGATTTAATCGTCGTCATCGCTGCTACTGTTTGGATTGTAGCTAGCGCTACTAGTCGCCGTATAGTAGCCAGTGTCGGTAATTTTGGCGGTTAGCGTGCCGCTACTGGCTGCTGACAGGTTGCCTTTATGAATATTCCAGATGCCGCTGCTATCGACTTGCTTGCTGGCGACAACAGTACTACCAGATAATAATTCGATGTTTTGCAGTTTATAACGGCCGTTGGTATAGACGATGGATACGCCGCCGCTAGTCACCGTTAACGTAACATTCGGCTTCGGATCGTCGCACTTGTGTGCATCGTCGTCTTTCTCGGCGTCGTAGCTAGAGTCGTTAGGTGTGATTATCTCTTTTCTGGTGATTGGATCAGCCATTTTCATGACATCGATTTCAATCTTGGCAGCTTCGGGAGTACAGGATGTAGCTTTCTTTTTCGAGACGCGGTCGAAAGTCATCTTGGCATTGGTAGCAGCGCTAGCCTTGTTGTAATACGACGGATAAATCTCGCCTTTGATTGTCTGGATGCCACTCGGCGCAGTATACCAGTCGCTTAATTTTAGTTTACCTTGGTCGGCATACATCTTGGAGATGTCGGCCATCGTACGGTCGAAGAACATAGCTGGAATCAGCGAGTTGCCATTGCGTAGCGGCGAGGTGTCAGAATTGCCTAGCCACACCGCCATCGATAGGTTCGGCGTGTAGCCGGCAGCCCAGATATCTTTAGCGCTAACCTTGCCATTAATCTCGCTGTTGCTGGTACCAGTCTTGACAGCTGCCTTGACACCGGCGCGGCCGAGGTTGACTAGGTAGTCGCGGCCCGCCAATCCAGCGCGAGCCTTGCTGTCGCCAAGGATGTCGCTAACGATGTAAGCTGCTTGCTGGTCGATGACTTGCTTGCTAGATTCTTTGTATTGTTTGAGCGTTTGGCCGTTGCTGTTGGCAACCTTCAGGATAGTCGTCTGCGGTTTATAAGTGCCCATTCGTCCTAGTGTTGCGAAAGCGTTAACGTGGTCAACCAAGCGTGTGCCGCAGCCGCCGATAGCGCTCGATAGGCCAGCTTGCGCGTCGGCGCCTTGCGTGCAGTACTGCAAATCGCCGGCGGAGCGTATCAGCGACCAGGTGCTGCCGCTGTTGTTCTTCTCGTTTATGGCCATAGCTTTGATAGCTGGAATATTGCGAGAGCGGGCCAATGCTTGGCGCAGGGTAATATTGCCTTGGAATTTGTTGTCGGCGTTGTTCGGACTATAATTGCCCGGGAAAGTTGTCTTAGAGTCGGCTAGAATCGAACCGCTGCCGTAATTGGCGTTATTGCCGCCTTGGTTGCTAAATAAGCGGGCGTAAACAAGCGGCTTAATCGACGAACCCGGCTGAATGAAAGCGGTGGCTGCATTGTCCTGCCCGAAGCCAGCATAATTGAAGTCGCGGCTGCCTACTAGGGCAACAAGCTGACCAGTTTTAGTGTCCTCAATAGCTGCTGCGCCGTTTGAGAAACCAGCAAATTGCGAACAGTTGCGATAACCGCAGTTGCCATCGGTAATCTCGCCGTTAAATAATTTGGCTATATTGGTTTCTAGGGTTGTTTGCGCGTCGAGGTCGAGTGTTGTCTTGACCAATAAACCGCCTTCGCCGACGATAGTCTTGCCGAGCTCTTCCTCTAGCTGTTTCTTGACCATTTGGACGAAGTGCGGCGCCTTGACATTAGCGTATTGGTCGGCCAGCGGTTTGATGGTATCCATGATGTCGACTTTCTTGGCTGCCACTGCCTCTTGTTTGGATATGTAATTCATCGAGACCATGTCGTCCAGTACTTTGTGCTGGCGTTCGACAAGCGCTTTGCGGCCGTAAGTATTGTACGGGTTGTAAAGCGACGGATTGTTCGGGATAGCGGCTAGCAGCGAGCATTCTGGCAAGGTTAAATCTTTGGATGATTTGCCGAAATAAGTTTGCGCGGCCGATTCAACGCCGTTGCGCCGGCCGCCGTACGGCGATTCATTGAGGTACAAGCCGAGGATTTGGTCTTTGCTGTACATTCGTTCGACCTCGATGGCTAGAATCATCTCTTTGATTTTGCGCGGAATACCCGACAAGCCCCGCTGCATAGCTTCGTCCTTAGTAAAGAACACTTTCTTGACCAGCTGCTGCGTTAGCGTCGAGCCGCCTTGCACGGCGTTGCCCTGCGAGTTGCTGATAAAGGCGCGAACAATGCCGCTAGCGCTGATGCCGCTGTGCTTATAAAAATCTTTGTCCTCGATAGCTATAGTAGCTTTGCCCATGCATGGCGCGATGGTTTTGGCGTCGACGACTAGCGTGTAGTCGCCAGTACCTTTATCCTCCCAGAGTAATTTGTCGTTACGGTCGTAGTATTTGGTGACAGTCGTTTTGACGCGCTGTGCTAGGGTATCAGGGTTAATTTTGTCGAGATCTTTGCGGAAATAGGCGAATAGCGAAGCTATGCCGATGACGATTAGTAGCAAAGTTATGCCGACAACCTTCAGCGCCATAATTGCGCCGTCGCGGCTAAACCAGTATTTGGCTAGGCGTTTCGGATGCAAGCGGTATAGTAAGCGCTTGACCGGATGCTTCGGCAAAGTTGCCAGATATTCGGCTTTTTTGCGCGCTCGCGCGTCTTTCTTGACTCGGCGTTTATTGGCTAAATTAGCATAAGCGCTGACGCCGCCAGCTACTTTTCGTTTCTTGTTTCCCACTTTCACTCTTCCCATAAGCAATATTTCCACCATTATAGCACTGTTCGCATCACGACGGCTAGTGCTTTTGCTGATAATCTGCAAATATGTTACTATCTCACTATTAAATAAAGAAAGGTTTCAGATGACGCTAGCAGAAGAACTAACGTGGCGCGGACTCATCAATCAGACGACGTTCGCTGATGTCAAAGATATAAACGAGCCGCGAACGTTCTATTTTGGCGTTGACCCTAGCGCGCCGAGTATGACTATCGGCAACTTGGCGGCGATGATGTTGTGCCGGCATTTTATCGACCACGGCTACAGGCCGCTGCTGCTAGTTGGCGGCGCCACCGGTATGATTGGCGACCCTGATGGCAAAAAGCAAGAGCGCGACCTGCGCAATGCCGAAACAGTGGCGCGCAATGTTGAAGGTCTGGCGGCACAATTCCGCCAAGTTTTCCGCGGCCAGGATTTTGAGATTGTTGATAATGCCGACTGGTTCTCGCAGATTAATTACATTGATTTCTTGCACAAAATCGGCAAGCATATCAGCATGACGCAGCTGCTCGACCGCGAATTCGTGCAGCAGCGTATCGGCGAGGGCGGCGCTGGCATCAGCTACGGCGAATTTAGCTACGGGCTGATTCAAGGGTATGACTTTTTACACTTGTACCGCGAAAAAGGCGCCACCTTGCAGCTAGCTGGCGCCGACCAGTGGGGTAATAGTGTTATTGGCGTGTCGCTGATTCGCAAGCTCGAGAGCAGCGAAGCACATGTTTTGACCGCGCCGCTCGTCATCAACAAGCAAACTGGCGTCAAGTTCGGCAAGTCTGAGGGCGGCGCTATCTGGCTCGACCCCGAGATGACCAGTCCGTACAAGTTCTATCAATTCTGGCTCAACTGCGACGACGAAACCAGCGAGGACCTCATCAAAATCTACACGCTGCTCGACCGCGAAACCGTCGAAGCGCTGATTGACAATCATCGGGCCAATCCAGGCGAGCGCGCCTTGCAGAAAACCTTAGCGCGCGAGGTCACCGACTTGGTGCACGGCCGCCAGCGCCGCGAGAGCGTCGAGCGGGTAACGGCTGCGTTGTTTGGCGGCGGCGATATTGCGGCGCTTAACAGCGACGATTTGAACGCTTTAGCTAACGAAATCCCGACGGTTGATCTCGAGACAACGGTCGTGGCAGCGCTGGTCGCTGCTGGCTTATGTACTAGCAACGGCGAAGCGCGCCGGCTGATCCACAATAACGCGATTAGCGTCAACGGCGCGAAGATTGCCGGTGACATGCCGCTAACCGAGACTAGCTTAATCAAAAAGGGCAAGAACGACTTTTTGCTGGTGAAATAATTGGAATAGGAGGAAATCATGAAGAAAATTATCGGTTTTGACTTGGACGACACGCTAGCGGTTAGCAAATCGGCGATTTCGCCGCGCATGGTGGGTTTGCTCGCTAAATTGCTGGAAAATTATCAAGTTTGCGTCATTTCTGGCGGCAAATTTGAGCAGTTCGAGAAGCAAGTGATCGACAAGATGAACATTTCGCCAGAATTGCTGGCGCGCTTCCACATGATGCCGACATGCGGCACGCGTTATTATACATTTAACGTCGATGCGAACGAGTGGCAAACGCACTATAAAGAAGATTTCACCGACGAACAAAAGCAAAAAATTACCCAAGTCTTGGAAGAATCGGCGCGCAAATTTGATCTGTGGGAGGAAAATCCCGACGGTGAAATTATCGAGGATCGTTTGAGTCAAGTGACTTATTCGGCGCTAGGCCAGCAAGCCTCGCCCGAGAAAAAATACGCTTGGGCGGAAACCAACAAAGTAGTCCGCAAGCAAATGCGCGACGATGTTGCCGCCAAATTGCCGGAATTTGAAGTGCGCCTGGGCGGCACTACCAGTGTCGACATTACCAAAATCGGTGTCGATAAAGCCTACGGTATGAAAAAGTTGATAGAAGCCACCGGCGTGAGTAAAGAGGAAATTTTGTTCTTCGGCGACAAAATAGAAGAAGGCGGCAACGACTTCCCAGTGAAAAATCTCGGCATCGACTGCATCGCGGTGGAGCGCTGGCAGGACACCGCCTACGCGCTAGAGGGCATCATCGCCGTGACCGAATAGATTTTCGAACGAAATTCGAGCCAGCAAAACACCCGGCTAACTAACCGGGTGTTTCTAATAAATCAATCAAGGGAAAGTGATAAGCGAGGCGGGCCGCCCCGGCGCGAGAAATTGGGGAAAATCTCGCGCCGGGGCGGCAATCACTCGTCGCGAAGGAACAGCCCCTTGTAGGGGCGCTCGTCCTCCGCGACCTCGTCATCAAAGGAGGAGTACAATGGGTACTCCTCCTCCAGGGGGATTTCCCCCTCTGGGTCGCTCATGATTCACCTCCTCAGTGAACCATCCTCGCGGCAATGGGTGGTCGTCTATGCCACCGTGCGAGATGCTTGCTCGCGATTGAATCTCGAACACGCATCTCGCCCGGTGGGCCTCGCTTATCAAAAAACTCTTTTGGACAAGGATTTGCTCTACTTGTCAACAAAAGCTGATATATATATCATACTGGAACAGCAAAGTCAATACTTTTTCGCAATTTCCACGAAAACTAGTACAATAAACTTATGAATCTCGCAGCTAGCCTCGATCAAATCAAAGGTGTCGGCCCCAAAACCGCAGCCGAGCTGCGCCAGGCGGGGCTCGAAACGGTTAGCGACATTTTGCTGTTTTTACCGCGCAAACACGAAGATTTCACCAACGTGACGCCAATTGCCGAGCTGCAGCCTGGCAAAGTAACAATTCGTGCTCGTTGCCAGCAAATCAGCACTCGGCCAGTCCGCCGCGGTTTGCGCTTGACGACAGCAGTGCTAGCCGACGACACCAGCAAGCTCAACGCGGTTTGGTTCAATCAGCCGTACCGAGTGCAGCAGCTAGGCAGCAGCGATGAGTGGTTTTATTTCAGCGGTACGTTCGAGTATAACTACGGCCGCTACCAGCTAACCAATCCGACGGCCGAGCTCGCCAAGGAGCTGCCAGTACAAGCCGATCGTTTGCTGCCGGTGTACCACGCGGTGCGCGGCCTAAAATCGCAAACAGTACGCAAAGTTATCGAGCAATTGTGCCCGCTAATGAGCGTTTTGCCCGAAACTTTGCCGCCGAGCGTTGTACAAAGCGAGCGGCTGCTTGACCGCGCGGCGGCGATTTCGGCGATGCATTTTCCGCGCAACGAAAGGGAAGTTGAACAGGCTCGTCAGCGCTTAGCCTTCGAAGAGCTATTCGAACTGGTTTTGGCTAGCCAGCTCAACAAAATTGACAACCAGAAGCTGGCTGGCTTCGCGATTCCGTTTGAAAAGTCTGTCGTGCAGGATTTTGTCAAGAAATTACCGTTCGCGCTAACCAACGCTCAGCGCCGCGCCGCCTGGGACATCTTGCAAGATTTCGAAAATGCTAGGCCGATGAATCGCTTATTACAAGGCGACGTTGGTAGCGGCAAGACGGTGGTGGCCGGATTGGCAGCGCGGCAGGCGGCGAACGCTGGATATCAGACGGCATTCATGGCGCCGACCGAGATTCTGGCGCGGCAGCACGCCGAGACGCTAGCGAAGCTTCTCGAGCCTTTCGGCGTGACGGTCGGATTGCTAATTGGCAGCGTCAAAGGTAAAGCCCGCCAAACGCTCTACCAGCAAATTGCAAGCGGCGCGGTTGATGTGGTCGTCGGTACGCACGCGATCATCCAGGATAAGGTGGAGTTTCATCGCTTAGGCTTCGTGGTTATCGATGAGCAGCATCGCTTCGGCGTAGAGCAACGGCAGAGGCTGCTGATGAAGGTTAAGGATGAGAAAGTGGGGTCGGGGGCGCTTGATACACTTTCTGAACCTATGACGATTGCCGCTGGCTCGTCTCGAGAGACCGGGCGCGCAGCCCCAGGCTCGCGAGCGAGACACGGAGGTGAGGAAAGTGTATCGAGCGCCCCGCTAGACGCAAAAAAACCATCAATAACTGCTGTCATGCCGCACCTCTTAGCGATGACTGCCACGCCGATCCCGCGCAGTTTGGCGCTGACTGTTTATGGCGAACTAGACGTCAGCGTCCTCGATGAATTGCCGCACGGCCGCCGGCCGATTCTTACTAAGATTATTTCGCCGCCCTCGCGCGATGCCGCTTATACTGCTATCGACCAGCAAATTGCCCAGGGTCGCCAAGTTTACGTAGTTTGCAGCTTGATTGCCGATAGCGATTCTAGCGACCGCAAAAGCGTCGAAGCTGAATACAAGCGACTCAAAAATAGTATTTTTGGCCACCGCCGTATCGCTATACTGCACGGCAAGATGGCTGCTAGCGAAAAAGATCAAATCATGCAAGCTTTCAAAAATCAAAAATACGATGTCTTGGTTAGCACCACTGTTATCGAGGTTGGCGTCGACGTACCAAACGCTACAATTATGATGATTGAGGACGCCGACCAATTTGGCTTAGCACAGTTGCACCAGCTACGCGGGCGAGTCGGCCGCGGCCAGCACCAAAGCTACTGCTACTTGATGATGAGCACCAACAATAAGCCTAGCCAGCGCCTGCGCGAGATTGAACAATCCAACGACGGCTTTCATCTAGCAGAGGTCGATATGAGCTTGCGCGGTCCTGGCGAGATTTACGGACGCATGCAGCACGGCGCGCTTAATCTGCAAATCGCTACGCTAGCCGACACGCAGCTGATTGCTCGCGCCCAGAAATCCGCTAAACACTTCATTGATAGCGGCGAAAGTTTATCGAAATATCCAGCACTAGAAGCGCGCGTCCGCCACAACCAGCGGATGACGACGCTTAATTAACTCTCGTGCTATAATACAATTCATGTACAGCGGGACAACATTTCGTTCGCATTCGGGTAATTTTATCGGCGTGCACCAGAAAATCGACCGGATTGCTCGCCGCGATTTGCGCAAAATATCAAGGGTTGGCCGCGGTTTTCCTTCTGCCAAGGATATTTTGCATTTCGAAGGCAACAACGGCCCCGACGGCATCAAGCGCAAAAGTCCAGGCGTCGATGAGCCGTGGCATTTCATCGACCCCAGCGACCCCAGCGATACGGCGCTGGTCGAGATGATTATGGATCATTACACCAATTTGGTGCAGGCGCTTAAAAAGCGTAATAATGTGCGGGCAGCCTTTGAGGCGGCTTGGATGGCTCATGCCATTACCGACGGTCTAACGCCAGCGCATCATTATCCGCTAGGCGAAAAAATCGAGGAGCTGTGGGGACGGCCTCAAAACGAGCGGGCGTCGATCGCCGAAAAAGGCATCATCAGAGGCTCGACCATGCGCGAGACTCTTAGCAAAAACTGGGAGTATTGGGGTGCCAAGGGTGTATTTGCGACACATTTGCTATTTGAGCTAGGCGTAGCTACCAGCATCAAGACGACCAAGTTTCCCGATTCGGCGCCAAATTCAATCTGGCTCAAACTAGCAGATGATAAGGATTTGCAGACGGTATTTCTCGATGCGGTGCAGCAAGTTTACGCGCTAGGCATGTACGAGGAATTCTGGAAGCGCGGCTGGACGACTCATCTAGCGCAGCAGACGCGGCAAACGCTGATTCCGCTGATCGCTAATGTCATCACGTATTTTTGGTACCGCGCCTACCGCGAGGCGCACCAGTGAGTTCGATCCGAGTAATCGCTGGGCGTTTCGGCGGGCGGCTACTAGATGCGCCTAGAGAGAATAACACTCGCACCAAGCCGATGGGCGAGCGGATTCGCAACGCTATGTTCAATAGCATAGGCAACGAGATTAACGGCGCACAGGTCTTAGACGCTTTTGCTGGTACTGGCGCGGTTGGTCTCGAAGCTCTCAGCCGCGGCGCTGCCCATGTAACGTTTGTCGAGCGCGATAAAATTGCTCAAAAAATCTTAAGCAATAATGTGTCCTCGCTAGGCGTTCAAAATGAAGCGAAAATTATTAGCGCCCCTGTCAATTCGTGGATTGAGTCTGGCGGCGCAGGCAAGTATGACATAATCTTTGCCGATCCGCCATACAAAAATCCACAGTTTTCCACAGTCAGTAAACTTTTTGGGCTTCTCAAACCGGGCGGGCTTATGGTATTATCACATCCAGGAAGAGGTGAGGAACCAAATCTGGGAAACGAAATTGTTGTGGTGGACAATCGTAGTTATGGAAATGCTTGCCTCACCTCCTTCCGCCGAGAATCGTGTGATTCGTGATTTTTGGGGAATTAAAATAGCCCGCGATATACGGGTTATTTTTTATGCGTATTTTCCTCAGAGTGTGTATCGAATCTCCTTGGTGCGGATGAAAGGACTTGAACCTTCACGCTCGAAAGCACATGCTCCTAAGGCATGCGTGTCTACCAATTCCACCACATCCGCGAGCGTTTGCAAGCTCTAGCGGCACACCGCTGCCGTGCAAATCGCACGTATTTTGCTTGCACAAATAATTATAGCAAACTTCTAACAAATTCGCGAAAAATTGCTGCAGCTTATGCTAAAATAGATTTATATGAAGATGAGGGTGTATGAGCAAAATTGCTAATTACCTACGCGGACATTTGCTAGGAGAGATTGACTTCCGGCCCGATGTGCGGCAGGCTTATATTAACGATGCTGGAATATTGAGTCTTGCGCCAGAGATGATCGTCGCGCCGCGCAACACCGACGACATCCGCAAAACGGCGCGTTTATCATGGCAGCTGGCTGAACGCGGACATGTTCAGGCAATAACTGCCCGCGGTTCAGGCCGCGGAACTACAGGCGGCGCAATTGGCCGCGGGGCGATAGCCGATATGTCGCGGCACATGAATAATGTTTTTGAGTATGATGCCAAACAGCGGTTAGTTCGCCTGCAACCCGGCACAACTATTGGAACCCTGCGCCAAGCGCTAAGCCTACAGGGCGTTAACATCCCGCCGCTCGACGGCCTAGATGCGCGTCGAACAGTTGGCGGAGCTATCGCCGACAATCTGGCTGGACTGGCTAGCGGTAAATACGGCGACTTGAGCGCCTTTATCAGCCAGCTCGAGATAGTTTTAGCAAATGGCGATATTTTGCAAACAGGCCCGCTCGGCCGGCGCGAGCTCAGCCGCAAGAAAGGCCTGCAGAATCTAGAGGGTGATATTTACCGCGGCATTGACGCAATCATTGATGAATACCACGACGTGATTGCTGCTCTCCCAGAATATGATAAGTCTGGCTATAGCTCTATAGCCTCTGTCAAGAGAGGAAATCAGTTCGACTTGACACCGCTATTCATCGGTGCGCAGGGTACGCTAGGTATTATAAGCGAGATGATTTTGCGCACCGAATTTCGTAGCCAGAGCAACGAAGTCTTTGCGCTAGTATTTGCTTCGGCTAGCATGGCCAATGATGCTATGCGCATATTGCGCGATAGCGGCGCAGCTTTTGCCGAGTATTTTGACGCCCAGCTATTTAGCGCTGCCGCTGCTGCTGGCCGGCACTTTGACTGGTTTGGCTTGGACGGAGCCGACCCGCAGGCGGTTATTATCGCCGGGTTTGACGATTTCAATGCTCGCACTCGCGCTCGTAACCTCAAAAAAATCCAGAAGACATTCAGCAACACCGAGGGAGTCAAATTCGTTTCTAGCGAAGACACGGACGATGACGCGCTATTATCAGCACTTAATATTGCTCGCTATGCCGAATTGCCTGACAAAAACCCAGCTTTTGCACCGCATTTGTATAGCGATATTTATATTCCAGCTGCTCGTTTCGATGAATTTACTAAAGCATTAACAGTTTTGGCTGGTCGTCTGCATTGCAATATGCCTATTTCTGGGCACGTGCTAACCGAAACTTACACGGTTCATCCGGTACTGTCGCTGCGTCAAGTTGGAGACAAGCAAAAATTATTCAAGATTTTTGACGAATTATCTAATTTGGCTGTTAAATATGACGGCGCGCTCATTGGCCAAGCAGCCGAGGGTCGGATCGCAGCGCATTTCGCGTATAAACACCTTGACGTTCGCACTCGCGAGATGTACGCGGCTATCAAAAAAGTTTTTGATCCGCTCGGTATTATGAATCCAGGCGTCAAAGTCGGCGATAATCTGCGATCGCTCACGTCTAGCGTCAACGGCGATATCTTGCCGCAGACATAGGTAGATGCTGCCAAAATATATTTTCTACAAATAGGTTGTTAGAATTGTTAACGACGCTAGCAAAAAGTGGCTTCTTGATCGATTAACAGACCAAATATATGCACGCTATCGCTTACACTTATTTAAAACTAGCGTAGGAGAAGAGAAGAGCAATCGTATTTTGAGCGGAACAGCTAGGCTGCTTGGCTCGACGCTAAATCAGGAAACTTTGCCTCTACTCGGCGTAAGCGCTTATCAAGCGAGTTATAAAGCGTGTCGTCTACCATCTCGCGGCTGCCAGACTCATGGTACAGCTCGCGGCGAACAACAGCAAGGTCGGCCCGCAGACTCTCTTGGTTAGCCGCCAGCTCGGCTTGCCCAGCCTTTAATTCCTGGAACCGTTCATCTGCCGCCAGATCCATATCTTTCACGATATCAACCAGAGTCTTGTGGTCTTTGCGGATATCAGCAAGCTGCTCATCGATTTGCTCAAAACGCTCATCAATTTGTTTAAACCGTTCGTCCATCGTTTTTGCTAGATTAGCAACGATATCGCTTAGGTTATCGATCTTGATCGCTAGTTCTTCGTTCGTCATGCTTCTATTTAAACACAAACTTTAGCTGCGAGGCAACTATTTGCTCAACAAAAAAAGCCCGCTTTGCCTGAGCGGGCAGCATTAACGTTGTTCCACTAAATACAAGTTATGGTACAGATGAGAGGACTTGAACCTCCATGCCCCGAAGGGCACTAGCACCTGAAGCTAGCGCGTCTACCAATTCCGCCACATCTGCGTGTCATTGTAAAGTACTATATCGCGACATCTACCGATTCTTGGCAACGCGCAGCGCGTCTACACATACTTGCGTTGCCCACGCAGTCGCCACATATGCATATAGCCTTAAAGTACTATACCGCGATTATCTATATTAATCTCTAGAGACCTGACGCGCTACGCGTCTACATGCACTTCGCTACCCACGTAGTCGCCGAGCATTATCACATCTAGCACGCAGACTCATTCTAGCTGATTTAGGTGCGCCTGTAAAGAGTTTGTAGACAGACAGTTGCAAAAATTTTACAATTTAGATCATACACAATTCGATTCAATTCGTCCGCGAAATATCGGCGCGACATCTGATATTGCCGCGTATGAGTGAGCATGTCGCCATAAGCTTGATAGCACTCTTGCAAAATAATTCCATTTATGCTATAATAGGGGTATATGATGGCACCAGCATCCAATGTAACCGCCGATACAGACGTGCACTATCCGAATACCGTGCGCGCTTGCCAACTCGTCGAGCAATCGTGGCGCAACACGGCAACACTGTACGGCTATGAAGAATATGATATTGACACTGAGTCAAAATTACAGAATCGTCGCCGTTACGACATCGTAGCGGGCGCTTTCAGTGTATCGGCATATCCAAGCGCAGCATATTTGTTGCGCTACGAGCATGCCGGCTGCGAGTCGCCGCGAGCTGATGTCGAAGCAATCGCTATCGCCAAGCGTGGTCTCGACGCTATGGGCATAAAGCGTTCGGCTTATAATTTGCGCATTAATGACTCAGAGATGCTTGATTTGCTACTGAGCGAGTACCTTGATCTTGACGCCGTACAAACTAGCCTAATGGCGCGCCTGCTGGCACAGAAGCGAACGCTGGCGCCAGATAAGTTTCGCGACCGCGCGATTGATATCGTCGGGTTGTCGCACTCTAGCGAAGTTCTGCAAAAATTATCTAAGCTTTTGACCGCCAGGTCGGCCGAAGACCTACCAGAAGTTATCCGCCATAGTGAATGTTATGTGAATTTAGTAGCATTGTATGAACGGTTAGAGCGGCTGGGAATTGATAATGTTATCCTTGATATTACGCTGGCACATCCAGAATACACTGGCGGTATTATTTTCGATTTCACCGAAGCTGATGCTACACATAGTGCCTTACTCTATAAGGGCGGACGCTACGTCAATAACGACTTGCAAAGTTCGGTCGGCGGCCAATCAGACATGTCGAACATTATCGAGCTGCTGGCGCGCCATACCAGTATGCGCCACCTCGAGAGCGCTACTCAGGCCTATATTGTAACCGTAGGCAATGTACTTGACGACGCTGAACGAATCGCCGAAAAGCTGCGCAGCGAGCGCGTTTCGGTCGAGGTTGATTACACTGGCCGGCCGATTGACCGCCAGGTCAAAGAAGCTATTAAAAAGCGCGTCCGCTACGTGATGACGGTTGATGAGCAGTCTGTCGCCAAGGGCTTGTATAACCTGCAAAATATTCGCGAAAACAGCGAACAGCAAGTCAGCTTCGAGCGGGTAGTGACTGCTGTCAGCGATCGCCGTCATCATCAGCAGTACGACGAAGACGACGATGTTTTCGACTTGTCAGATATCTTGTAGCTTATCCAAAATAGCTAGTCTGAGCATAATCTGTTATAATACGTCGTTATGAAGACGACTGTGAAGAAATTATCAGCCACCCGCGTCCTGGTAACGGTAGCGGCAGGCCAGCCGGAGCTCGAGACAGCAGAACAAGTTGCGCTCAAGCGAATGGCTAAAAATATCAAAGTTAATGGTTTCCGCCAGGGCCACGTGCCGATTGCGGTAGTCAAAAAGCACGCCGACCCGCACACGCTTAGCCAAGAGACATTAGAGGCGGCAATTAATCGCGCTGTCGCCGAGGCGTTCCTGAGCAACAAACTGCAAGTACTTGACCGCCCAGAAGTCGAGCTGAAGAAGTTCGTACCTGGCGAGATGCTGGAATTTACGGCCGAGGCTGATATCATGCCTGAGGTTAAGCTTGGCGATTACAAGAAACTCAAAGCAACCAAAAAGGCAATCAAGGTTGACAAAAAAGACGTCGAAGAAGTAATCGAACGCATTCGTAAAGGTTTGGCTGAAAAGACCGAAACCGCCGAAGCAGCGCGAGACGGCGACGAGGTGATTATTGATTTCGTTGGCAAGCGCGACGGCGAAGCTTTCCAGGGCGGCGCCGGCAAAGACTATCCGCTGACTCTCGGTAGCGGCGCTTTTATCCCGGGCTTTGAAGAAGCACTAGTCGGCCTCAAGGCGGGCGATAAAAAGGACGTCGCCCTGCAGTTCCCGAAAGATTATCATGCCAAAGACCTGGCGGGCGCCGACGTAGTGTTTGAAACAACTGTCAAGAAGGTTAATAAGGTGGAGCTGCCCGAGCTGAATGATGAGTTTGCTGCCAAGGCTGGCCCTTATACTTCGATGGACGATTTGCGCCAAGATATCGAAGCCGAAATCACTGCGCAGCAAGAGCGCCAAGCGTTAGACGAATTGAAAGACGATTTGGTTAAGCAATTAGTGGCAGCCAGCGATGTGGCTGTGCCAGACGTACTGCGCCAAGACCAGATCCGCTCGCTGGAGCAGGATTTGGTGCAAAATTTACGGTACCGCGGCATGACGCTGGATCAATACTACGAATCGCGCGGATTTGCTAACCGCGACGCCTGGGTCGAAGCAGAAGCTAATGATACAGCCGAAGCGCGCATCAAAGCCGGATTGGTGCTAGCCGAGCTAAGCAAAGAGCTGGCAATCGAAACGACTGCCGACGAGCTGGCCGCGCACATCAATGCCTACAAACAGCAATATGCTAACAACGCCGAAATGGCCAAGCGCTTTGACCAGCCAGAAGCTCAGCGCGAAATCGCCAACCGCTTAATCACCGAGAAGACCGTTGATAAATTGGTTGAGCTAAATACTCCAGATGCTAAGAAAGCAAAAACTGTGAAAACTGACAAAAGCAAGGCGGATAAGGCTGCTAAGTCTGGCAAAGATAGCAAAGACGGCAAACCAGCCGCCAAGAAACCAGCTAGCAAGAAATCTAGCGCCAAAGCAAAGAAATCAGAAGCGGCAAGCAAGTAGCAGATAGCCTGCCAAAAAAATACCTCGCTAGCGTAAGCGGGGTATTTTGACTATGGTGTAAATACTGTCAAAAAAGACTAACAGCCCCGCCCCCGGCGAGACTGCTAGTCTGCGGAGGCGGGGCTATGCCCCGTTTCCACTTCGTGGCGGCGGGCAGGCCCGCCGCTCCTGGATGGTGTGACCGGCGTCAATCAGGGAGACGCCGATGAAGAACAACAGGCAACCCCAGAGGGGCGTACCTGCGGCGACCGTTGTTGCGGGGTCGAGACCCCACGACAACACCAGGGCGAGTGCGCTCGCTCCGATTGTGAAATCTGCCGCCAGTCGCAGACTGGCGGCAGACAGCAGGGTAGCGCTGACCAGGGCCATGGCGGCCCCAGCCAGCGCCCACCAGGGAGCCTCGACCAGGGCGGTAAAGCCCTGGCCGAGGGGGCTCTCCTCCCCGGCCGCAGAGCCGAGGAGAAGGAAAAATCCTCCCACCGGCCAGATGGCCAGTGGGAGCAGCGAAACCAGACGCCGCCACAACGGCGGCGTCTCATCGCGGGGATCGGGCGGCGGGATAGGTACGCTCATAGCGTACCTCCTTTCAAAAACGGGACGAGACAGCGCGGGATTACGCCGTCCATCTTCTTATTATACTACATTTCGCGTTAAATAGCAAGTTATTAGCACTCTGCCTTGACGAGTGCTAATTAGTACGCTACAATTAGACCATGAAACCATCGAATTATTTAGTGCCCAACGTGATCGTCCGTACGCGCGACGGCGAGCGCGGTTACGACATTTATTCGCGCTTGCTCGAGGATCGCATCATTTTCCTAGGCGAGGAAGTCAACGAAGCTACGGCCAACGTCATCGTGGCTCAACTGCTGCACTTAGCCAACGAAGATCCCGAAAAGGATATCCAGCTTTACATTAACAGCCCGGGCGGCGTGGTGTACGATGGCTTGGCGATTTATGATACTATGCAATATATCAAGCCTGACGTTCAGACGATCGGCATTGGGCTGCAGGCTAGCATGGGCGCTTTCTTGCTCAGCAGCGGCGCCAAGGGCAAGCGCTATTTGCTGCCGAATGCCCGGGTGATGATTCACCAGCCGTCGAGCGGTACTCACGGCAAGGTGACCGACCAAGAAATCAGCCTGCGCGAGGCGATAGAGTTAAAAGAGCGGTTAGCGAAAATCATAGCCAGCAACACTGGCCAGAAACTCGATAAAGTCAAAGCTGACATGGAGCGCGACTACTGGATGAGCGCCGACGAAGCGCTGCAATACGGCGTAGTCGACGAAGTAATCGGCCACAAAAACAGCAAAAGCAAACCAGCGAAATCTGGAAAATAGTTCGCCGAGGTGGTAATTAACTGGTTTGACAGCTGCATAATAAACAAAACAGCAATTTGATTTTTAGCAAATTTGTGATTTCGAGATAGAGGTCGGGTTTTACGAGATACTGTGGTATAATTTTAGATATTCTAGTTGTTTCGACCTGAGGAGGTGAAAGAGAGATGATTAGAATCGTCGAGGTTATGATTTTGGCCTCGTTTAGCAGCGGTACTATTGCCGCTGCGCTCGCCCACAGGGCGTTCCTGCAGTCGGAGAGCCAGGGGATTTATAGCCCCGTCTCGACTAGCGTGTATACTACGCACAGGGTGCGGTACTGCAAGTTGGGCGCAGCCGCGTGGTTTTTTTATGCCACAGCTGCGGCGCTTGTAGTGCTCAGACTCCTAGTGATTGGTACGATCTGGGTAGCAGTTTTTGCTGCCTTGTTTGCGCTGGCTAGCTGCGCTATGATAGCCTTTGCTTACGCGATGGCCAAAGCCGCCAAAGTCTGGAATGACTCACAGCGCGACACCCCTCACCTCAAATAACGCCTCTTAACGAGGCGCTCCAGCTAGGGGGAGCCATCCCTAGCCGCCCCGCCGGGTAAAACTGGCGGGGATTTTCCTTGTTTTTATCGCCAAACTCTTGACTTAGCGGCTTCACCCGATTATAATTAGAGCTAATGAAGATTGTGTAATGTGGGTTAGTTGTGTACTGCGCCTGTGGCGCGGCGTTTTTGGTATGCGGTATCTACATTTAGTAAAGCTTCGGCGCCAATCGCGAGCGGGAATCATCACCCTAGTGCGGTTTCATCAAACTTAACCATCAAGCAGGAGTACTATGCCACAAGCAACAACGGCGCAGCACACCCCGGTCAAACGTGTCTTTTTCACCAATGATGACACAGCGGTCGAGGTGCCAAACCTCTTGGCTCATCAAAAGGAATCATGGAGAGATTTCGTCGAGACGGGCCTAAGCGAGATCTTCGCAGAACTCAACCCAATCGAGGATTACACCGGTCAAAAACTTGAACTGCGATTCAAGGATTACAAATTTGAGGATCCAAAAAACGACGAGAAATTCGCCAAAGAGAATAATCTGACGTTTGAAGCGCCGCTGTCGGTAACTGTCGAACTGACCAACAAGGTGACTGGCGAGGTCAAAGAGCAAGAAATCTATCTGGGCGACTATCCGTGGATGACCGACCGGGCAACGTTCATTATCAACGGCACCGAACGCGTAGTCGTTAGCCAGCTGATTCGTTCGGCAGGCGTCTTCTATACGGCTGAAAAGGGCGCTGGGCGCAGTCTATACAGCGCTAAGTTGATTCCGGGCCGCGGTGCTTGGTTGGAGTTCGAGACCAGCGCTAGCGGCGCTATCTACGTCAAGATCGATCGCCGCCGCAAAATTGCCGTAACGACGTTCCTGCGAGCGTTAGGCTACAGCAAGGTATCCGAAATTAAAGAATTATTCGAAGATATTGATACTGGTGATATTAAATATATCGAGGCTACGCTCGAGAAAGATCCAGCTCACGGCGTCAACGAAGCCTTGATCGAAGTCTACCGCCGCTTGCGTCCAGGCGACCTGGCGACAACTGATAACGCACGCCAGATGATTGAACGGATGTTCTTTGACTTCAAACGTTTTGACTACAGTCGTGTCGGCCGTTACAAGATGAACAAGCGTTTGGGGCTAGATGTGCCAAATATTGCCGAGAATCGTACTTTGCAAAAGAGCGACTTGGTGGCTATCATCCGCGAATTGATCCGCATGAATAATACCCAAGAGCCAGGCGACGACATCGACGCACTCGACAACCGCCGCATTAAGCTAGTCGGCGAGCTGGTGGCGCGCCAATTCCGCGTCGGTATGCTGCGCATGCAGCGTAATGCCATGGATCGCATGAGCATGAGCGATCTAGAAAATGTCACGCCGAGCCAATTAATTAACGCCCGCCCGGTCGTGGCAGCGGTGCGCGAATTCTTTGCTTCTAGCCAGCTCAGCCAGCTGCTCGATGAGGTCAACCCGATTTCGGAACTTAGCCACAAGCGGCGATTGAGCTCAATGGGGCCAGGCGGCTTGAGTCGCGAGCGTGCCGGCTTCGAAGTGCGCGATGCTCACCCGACACATTACGGACGAATCTGTTCGGTCGAGACGCCAGAGGGTGCTAACATCGGTTTGGTGTTGAACCTGGCGACTTATGCGCGGATTAACGAATATGGCTTCATCGAGACGCCATACCTCAAGGTTGTTGGCGGCCATGTTACCGACGAAGTTGTTTATCTCGATGCTTCCCAAGAAGTTAACGAAGTGATTGCCGACGCTGGCGTCAAGCTCGACGAGAATAATAATCTGAAAAGTCCGCGTGTTTCGGCCCGCAAGTTCTTGCAGCCGGCCCGCGTCGATGCTTCGGAAGTGACGTTGATTGACGCTTCGCACAAGCAAATCCTCGGCTCGACCGCTAGCCTGGTGCCATTCATCGAGAAAAACCGCGTCGACCGCGCTTTGACTGGCTCGAACATGCAACGCCAGGCAGTGCCGCTATTGCAGCCGCAGTCGCCAACTGTCGGTACTGGCATCGAGGCTAATATTGCTCGCGATTCTAGCCAACTGGTTGTCGCTGAAGCTGATGGCGAAGTTATCCGTGCTGATGGCGATAGCATTGAAGTCAAATACGCTGACGGCGTTAAAAAATACGACTTGATTCATTTCACCAAGAGCAACGATGATCGCTGTGTCAACCAAAAGGTTCGAGTCCAGCGCGGCGAGCAGGTCGCTAAGGGCGATATCTTGATCGAGGGCATGTCAATCGCTGACGGCGAATTGGCGCTCGGCAAAGATTTGTTGGTAGCCTTCATGCCGTGGGGCGGCTACAATATGGAGGATGCTATCGTCATCAGCCGCCGCTTGGTCGAAGATGATACGCTGACCTCGGTCAATATCAAGGATTACTCAGTTGAAGTTCGCGAAACTAAGCTCGGTCCAGAGATTGTTACTCGCGATATTCCGAATGTGTCGGAAGACAGTTTGCGTCACCTCGACGAAGACGGCATCGTACAGGTTGGTTCTGAGGTACGCGCCGGCGATGTCTTGGTTGGTAAAATTACGCCAAAGGGCGAGCAAGAACTTTCGAGCGAGGAGCGCTTACTACGGGCTATCTTCGGCGAAAAAGCCAAGGATGTACGCGATACTTCGCAGCGCATGAATAATGCTGGCGGCGGCAAAGTTGTCGGCGTCAAGGTCTTCAGCCGCGAAAACGGCCACGAATTAAAGGCTGGCGTACTAATGCAGATCCAGATTTATGTCGCACAACTACGCAAAATCAGTGTCGGCGACAAGATGGCTGGTCGTCACGGCAACAAGGGCGTGGTAGCGCGTATTTTGCCAGTCGAGGATATGCCATATTTGGCCGACGGTACGCCGGTAGATGTGGTACTTAACCCGCTAGGTGTGCCAAGCCGTATGAACTTAGGCCAGCTGTTCGAGACACACTTGGGCATGGCTGCCCGCGCTCTCGGCTACAAAGTCGCTACGCCGCCATTTAACGGTGTCAGTAATGAAACGATTGAGGAACAACTCGAGAAAGCTGGCTTCGCCAAAGATGGTAAGAGTCAGCTCTTCGACGGCCGCAGCGGCGAAGCCTTTGAGGAACGCACTACTGTCGGTGTCATGCACATGATCAAGCTGCACCACATGGTCAGCGACAAGATTCACGCCCGCTCGACCGGCCCGTACACCATGGTCACCCAGCAGCCGCTCGGTGGTAAGGCGCAAAACGGCGGCCAGCGCTTCGGTGAGATGGAGGTTTGGGCGCTAGAAGCTTACGGTGCGGCGACTACTTTGCAGGAAATGCTGACTATCAAGTCCGACGACGTTTACGGCCGCGCTAAAGCTTACGAATCAATTATCAAGCACGACGTCATCACCGGCCCGAAGCTGCCAGAAAGCTTTAATGTTTTGGTGAAAGAACTGCAAGGTTTGGGGCTGCGCGTCGATCTGGTTGACGAACATACCAACAATATCGACGCCGAAAATCTTATCGCTACTAGCGGTCCGGCTGATAAAACTGTGCCAGCAAGCGACGATAACAATGGCAGTGATAATTCCGACGACGAAGAAACTTACCTTGACGAATCTGACGGTATCGGCAATATTGATGACGGCATGAGCGTGCGCGATATTGACGATGACGGCCAAATCTCGGAAGAGGAAAGCGATTACGATAATTACGACGATACAAACGATAATGAAGAGGAGGAGGCGTAAGATGGCACGAGTAGTCTCGACATCTGGTATCGCAGATTTTGACGCGGTGCGCTTGGTGGTTGCCAGCCCGGAAGATATCCTAAAATGGAGCCACGGCGAAGTTACCAAGCCGGAAACGATTAACTACCGCACCCAAAAGCCAGAGCGCGACGGCTTGTTCTGCGAGCGAATCTTTGGCCCGGTCAAGGATATCAATCCGCATGATTCCAAGCTCAAGGGCGTACGCTCGCGCGAAGCTGCCGTCGATAAAAACGGCGAGTTGGTCACCAAATCCATTGTCCGCCGCGAGCGCATGGGCCACATTCAATTAGCAGCGCCAGTGGCACACATCTGGTTCATGCGCGGCACGCCGAGCGCTATGAGCTTGCTGCTGGGCATCACAGTACGTAATCTCGAGCGGATTGCTTACTTTGCTACGTACGTAATTCTGAAGGTTGACGAAGAGAAACGCGACCAATTACTAGCCGATCTCGAAGCCGAGACTGAAGCTGCTCGCGCCGCTATCAAAATTCGCTACGAACGCGAAGCTGGCGCTGACGGCGCTGACGTCAAGGCTTTGGCCGAAGAACAGAGTAAAGAGCTTGAAGAGCTAGAAAATCAATTTACCACCAAGAAATCGCAGCTGGAAAGCTTGCAAAAGCACGCGCTAATGAGCGAAACTGATTATCGCAACTTGCCGGAAGCTTATGAAGAATTAATCGAGATAGCCATGGGCGGCACCGCGCTCAAGGCAATGCTCGACGAGATTGACCTCGACAAGCTAATCGCTGATCTGCAACAAGAATCCGAGGACGCCAGGGGCCAGCGCGAGAAAAAGCTACTAAAAAGACTTAAGGTTCTAGAAGGCATGCAAGCAGCTGGCATCAAGCCGTCGAGCCTGTGCATGACGGTTCTACCGGTGATTCCGCCAGACCTACGGCCAATGGTATCGCTGGCAGGCGGCCGTTTCGCGACGAGCGACTTAAACGATCTTTATCGCCGCGTCATTAACCGTAACAATCGTCTCAAGAAGCTGATCGAATTGAATGCGCCAGAAGTAATTCAGCGCAACGAAAAGCGCATGCTGCAAGAAGCTGTCGATAGCTTGATCGATAACTCATCAGCGCGCGGCGGCCGGGCTGTCAATGCCACTGGCAACCGCCGACGCTTGAAGAGTCTTAGCGACATGCTCAAAGGTAAACAAGGCCGCTTCCGCCAGAACCTGCTCGGTAAGCGCGTCGATTACTCTGGCCGTTCAGTGATTGTCGTTGGTCCAAAGCTTAAAATCAATCAGTGCGGCTTGCCAAAGCAAATGGCGATCGAGTTGTTTAAACCATTCGTCATCAGCTGGCTGATTGAGCATGATTACGCGCATAATATCCGCAGCGCTACTCGTCTGATCGAGTCGAGCGAAGCAGTGGTTTGGGACGCACTCGACGAGGTCATTAAGGGCAAGTACGTCTTGCTTAACCGCGCACCGAGCCTGCACCGTTTGAGCATCCAAGCTTTCCAGCCGAAATTAGTCGAGGGTAAGGCGATTCAGCTGCACCCGCTAGTTTGCGCCGGCTTCAATGCCGACTTTGACGGCGACCAGATGGCTGTTCACTTGCCGTTGTCCGATGACGCTCAGACTGAAGCTCGCGAGCTGATGAGCGCTGTTAACAACTTGCTTAAACCAGCCGATGGCAGTCCAGTGCTTAGTATCAGCCAGGATATCGTGCTCGGTAACTACTACCTGACCTACGAAAAGCCGAGCGTCCAGACCGAGCATCGCGCTGTCTTTGCTAATAGCCGCGACGCTGAGTTGGCTTACGATATGGGCCGGCTTCACTTGCAAAGCCCGATTCGGGTTCGCGCCAAGGGTGAGATTCACAACACCACGCTGGGTCGCGTCTTCTTTAACGAAATCTTGCCGGACGATTTTCCTTACAACAATAACGTCCAGACCAAGAAAGAGCTGAAGAAAGTTCTGGCGCAAATCTTTGACCGTTACGGCGCCGAAGAGACCGCCAAGACGGCCGACCGTATGAAAGGCTTAGCTTTCCGCTTCGCCACCGTGGCCGCAGTATCGACTGGTAAGGACGACTATGTCCACCTTGATCAAACCGAGGAGATAATCCAGGAAGGCGACAAGCATGCCGCGTTGATTGCCGACCAATACGACCAGGGTTTGATTACTGACGACGAGCGTTACAATTTGACGGTAGCAGCTTGGCGCAAGGTTGACAATCAAGTTACTAAGTTACTCCAAGACAACTTGCACCACATCGACACTAGTATTTCGATCATGGTTAACTCGGGTGCCCGCGGTGATATTAGCAACGTCAAGCTAGCTAGCGCCATGATTGGTATCCAGGTCGACGCCGCCAACCGCGAAATCGAGCTGCCAATTCGCTCGTACTACACCCGTGGTTTGTCGAGCTTGGAATCGTTCGTCGCTACCCGCGGCTCGCGTAAAGGTTTGATCGATACCGCGCTAAAGACGGCCGACTCGGGTTACCTAACGCGCCGCTTGGTCGATGTCTCGCAAGATGTCTTCACTGTTGAGGACGAAGAGGGTGACGACGAGGGCTACATGATTTATCGTTCAGAGACTGAAGAAACGATGATCAGCTTCGGTAATCGCTTGTACGGACGCTATACGCGTGATGCTGTGCCAGGTTATATCGGCGCTAACGAGTTGATTACCCGCGAAATCGCCAACAAAATCGAAGCCGACACTAATATCAACGAGATCAAGATTCAGTCGATTCTCTCGACCAACAATCTCGAGGGTATTCCGCGCCGCAGCTACGGTATTGACATGGCAACCAACGAGCTAGTTGGCGCAGCTCAACCAGTTGGCGTTATCGCTGCTCAGTCAGTCGGCGAGCCAGGTACTCAGCTGACACTCCGTACCTTCCACAACTCTGGTGTGGCCGGTAGCGACATCACCCAGGGTCTGCCGCGCGTCGAGGAGCTCTTCGAAGCGCGCAATCCGAAGGGCCAAGCTTACATCACTGAGGTGGCTGGTACTGTCGATGTCTGGGAAGACGGCAAGAAGTATATCGTCCAGGTCACGCCAGAGGCTGGCCGCGTTGAGCGCTTGCCGCTCGAAGGCCGCAAACCGCTATTGCAAGACGGCTCTAGCGTCAAGGCTGGCGATATCCTCGCCGAAGGTCTCGATAACAGCCGTTCGCTAGTGGCACCATTCGACGGCGTTGTCGAAGCCGCCGAAGACACTATCGTCATTGCCGCTAATGCTGCCGCACCAGTCCGCTACGAGATTCCAGGTACTGCGCAGCTAGTGGTATCGGCTAATGACCACGTTGAGGCAGGCGACCGCTTGACAATCGGCTCGCTCAACTTGCACGACCTGATGCGCTTGAAGGGCACCGAGGCAACTCAACGCTATATCATTAACGAAGTGTTGCGCATCTACGCTGCACAAGGCCAAGATGTAGCCGACAAGCACCTCGAGATCATTGTTCGCCAGATGTTTAGCCGCGTCCAGATCGAAGACCCAGGTGACAGCGACTTTGTCATGGGCGATATCGTTTCGAAAGCGCGCGTCGTTGCCGAGAATAAGGCTTTGGTCGCTAATGGCAAAGAGCCAGCGCAATACGCGCAAATGCTCTTGGGTATCACCAAGGTAAGTATCTGGAGCGATTCGTGGCTGAGCGCCGCTTCCTTCCAGGACACCACCCGCGTGTTAATCAGTGCTGCCACCAGCGGCCGCGCCGACCACTTGCACGGCCTGAAGGAAAACGTCATCATTGGCCGCAAGATTCCGGTGGGTACTGGCGTCCGTTCGCTCGACACTGGCGAGGACGATTCGCCAGCCGACGAGTACGCTGAAAGCGTTGACGAGGAGACCGACGACATCACGCCAGATGTCGATGCTGAGTCGTAGGCAAAAACGCCTAAGTTAAAATAATTACCGCTCATATAGACGAGCGGTAATTATTTTTGCAGCTAATTTTTTGACACGCTGTATCTTTGCATATTCCAACAGCCAGAATAAGGCGAGATCTAATCTCGTTTGCCAGAATATGTCACCGTATCTTTAGTACTGCCACCAATCGGCTGGCACTTTTGGTCAGCGTAGGCCATCCGTAATTCGCGGTTATTGTAAAGCGTGCAGGCGACCAATATATTGCGGTTACGATCTTGGAAATAGTGCCACAAGCCGTCTGGCGTCTGATAGAATAATCCTAGATTGTCAGGCGCAGTCATTCGCTGATACAACACTGTGCTGACTGGAATTTCTAGCAGCTGATAACCTTTTAGCGCGCCCTTGAACGGAGCTGGCTTACCGATGAAACCGTACTGTCCAGCAGCGCTCACGGCCGGGGTATAGACCGAAACGACCGGCTGCTGCGCTTCAGCGTATTCAGCGTAGACTTTAGTGTCGAGACAGCGAATCTCCATCCAATCGCCGAGCTTGTCGCGCTGCGAAATATCGGTGCTCAGCTGGCAAGTGACGTCGTCGCGCGTGAAATCAGCTAAATAATTTGTTCTGCTGCCCTCCGAGAAGACCTTGCGGGTAAAACCATCGTAATCCATATTTTTCTCGATTGATTCGCGCTGCGAGGTTGATTTATCCTTAGGAACGTAACCGGCCAAACTCTGAACTTGATCGAGGTCGGGCACTACGGTGTAGAATTTTCTTCCTTTGACTCTTACTGGAGTAGTGATCGACGATTTGGCTTTTTCCTTGCCTTTGAAATAAACGTTGACATGCTTGATCGTTTCGGCAGCGGTCAAGTGAGCTACCTTGGTCTCGTCAGTTTTTTTCTTTTCATCTGTCTTGACTGTTGACGAGCGAGCGAGCGTCATTACCACGATCGCAACAACAATCACTAAAACAGCGGCAACGCCAGCGCCAATCATAATCAGGCGAAATTTACGGAAAGGGTCGCGCGGCGGCCGGCGCTGCGGCTCTGGCACTAACGGATCAGGCCGCGGCGCCTGTTCAGGGTGGCCAGCGTATTGGATATCATTGTCATTTAGCGGATTCATACGTTCATTATACTATATTGCTTGCGTTTTTAATTATTCGAAACGACAAGAAATCAAGTAGCGACGACAAATAGCTCTTGCTATCATTTGTTTCAATTCCTAGTTATAAATATAGAGCTAAGTTTATCCGCAGCTGCAAACGTCGCAAACAGGTGAAAATGCTTGTTTGTTGTTATTTTTGCGCTTTTTTGCATAAAATTCGATAAAATTGCCTAAATCTATTGACATGCGCGTCCATATGTGATATATATATATCAGCTTTCATTGACAAGTCGAGCAAATCCTTGCCTGAAAGCGCACTTTGACAAGCAGGCAAACACGAGATGAGATCTTGGCTGGCGAAGATAATAATTTACTTAACAGCCGAGACCTCGTCTCGTGTGTATCAGAAATACCACGTACTCGCGTCGCACGCGGGCAGCACTCCGACTGGCGAGGAGAAAGGAGGCCACCATGGCCGCCGACATCTTCACTGTTACCTACCTTATTCTGGGGGGCTTGTACCCCCGGGAGAAGAATACGACTTGCTGGGGGAGAGTGTCGGATGACACCCTCGCCCGCTACGCGCCGGACGGCGCGTTTGCCTTCATCCGCTCCGACAAGGGCGGTGTCACTTATATCGACGGAGAGGTGCTCTCCGTCGATAGACTTGTCCTTCTCGGCAAGCTCATGCTTGCCGAGAAGATTGTCGCGGACGGCGCCGTGTACGCCGTTCGCATCAAGGACACCCGCCTCTGGGCGCCCTACTATCTCATCGACCGGGTCGTCACGACCAGTCGGTGATGTAGTGAGTGCGACGAGCGGGTCTTCCCGCCGCCATTTCTGACCTGCTTGTCGTATTCGCTCCATAGATGCGTGTCTATGCTGATGAGTCGGAAACGACGAAAGCGAACTTTTATCCAAACATCACCAGTTGAGTTCATTCCTGGCTCCAGCGATCAGAAGACAAGCAAACCTTGCTTTCTGATAGGTTTTTTGCTATAATAGAACATAGAGTTTCTCTCGGGTGAAGCGGGGTTATCGGTGTGATAAAGCCGCAGCTCTCGAGATGCGAGCGGATGTTTGCTGCATTGCCGCTTGCGCCATGAGCCTTTAGCAAGCTCGTTTATTATCATCGTAATTAGGAGAAGTTGAATGCCAACTATCAATCAGCTGGTACGCAAACCTCGCCAGACGGCTAGCAAAAAGTCGAAGTCGCCGGCGCTAGGCCGTATCCACAATGCTCTCAAGGTGCGCTATTACAACCAGAACGCGCCGCTCAAACGCGGCGTTTGCGTCAAAGTTACCACCAAAACGCCAAAGAAGCCGAACTCGGCGCTGCGCAAAGTCGCCCGCGTTCGTCTGACTAACGGCCACGAGGTTTGGGCTTATATCGGCGGCGAAGGCCACAATTTGCAAGAACACGCCGTGGTGCTAGTTCGCGGCGGCCGCGTGCCAGACTTGCCAGGTGTGCGCTATCATGTCGTTCGCGGTGCGCTTGACTTGCAAGGCGTATCTAAACGCAAACAAGGCCGCAGTAAATACGGCACCAAGAAGGAGGATAAGTAATCATGCCTCGCAAAGTTACCAAAAAGCTCCAGCGCCAATTGCAGCCAGATCGCAAATACCAGTCGATTTTGGTGCAGCGCCTCATCAACAAGTCAATGCTCAACGGCAAGAAATTAGCAGCCGAGCGGGCTGTCTATGACGCTCTAGCGCAAGCTGCCAAAACTCTCAAGAGCGAAGAGCCGCTAGAGGTTTTCGAAAAGGCAATTAACAATATTAGCCCGGCTTTCGAGGTTAAGTCTCGCCGCGTTGGCGGTGCTAACTACCAGATTCCGTTCCCGATTCAGGGCCATCGCCAGCAGCACTTTGCCTTTACTTGGTTAGTACAAGCTGCCCGCAGTAAAAGCGGCATGCCGTACAGCAAGCGCTTAGCGACAGAAATCGTCGACGCCTGCAACGAAACTGGTATTGCCTTCAAGAAAAAGGAAGACACTCACAAAATGGCCGAAGCCAACCGCGCTTTTGCTCATTTTGCTCGCAGCTAATCGTTTCTTTTCATGCAAACATAGAACCGCTCCTACGCTATATATAGGAGCGGTTTTGCGAAAGTTAAACTTAGCTATCATTTTTGTAAATTATCTGATATAATTGTCGTTAAGAGTAGTTTTTTGGTGCCAAAAAACAACCAAGAATCTCGACAAATCAACTTAATAGAGGAAAAACAATGGCAGCAACCGTTCCATTACAAAACTTTAGAAATATCGGCATTATTGCCCATATCGACGCCGGTAAAACAACCACCACTGAGGGTATTTTGTACCGTACTGGCTTGACGCATAAAATCGGTACCGTCAAGGGTGATGATGGCGGCGCCACCACCGACTGGATGGCGCAGGAAAAGGAGCGGGGTATCACCATTACCTCGGCGGCGGTGACTTGCTTCTGGAAAGGCCACAAGATTAATATTATCGATACGCCAGGACACATCGACTTTACAGCCGAGGTGGAGCGCAGCTTGCGCGTGCTCGACGGCGCTGTTACCGTCTTCGACGGCAAAATGGGCGTCGAGGCGCAAAGCGAAACTGTCTGGCGCCAGGCCAACAAATACAACGTACCGCGCATCTGCTTCATCAACAAAATCAACCAGACTGGCGGCGACTTCTACAAGTCTGTCGAATCAATCCACAACCGCCTCAGCAAGCAAGCGTTTCCGATTCACTTGCCGATTGGCTTTGAAAAAGATGTTTGCGGCGTGGTCGATCTGATCGATATGAAGGCTTATACTTACGATAATTACACTGACCACGAGCTGAAAGTCGGCGAGATTCCGGCTGATATGCTCGAAAAAGCCAAGCATGCGCGCAGCTTGTTGGTCGAGAACGCGGTCGAAGCTGACGACGGTTTGATGATGAAATTCTTCGACGAGGGCGAGGAAGCAATTACCATCGACGAACTCAAGAGTGCGCTGCGCAAACGCGTGCTGGCTGGCGACTTCTATTTGGTAACTGGCGGCGACGGCCGCGGCGTGATTGTCGAAAAACTGCTTGATTTGATGGCAGATTACTTGCCAAGTCCGCTCGACGTCGACGAAATTTGGGGTAAAAATCCAAAAACTGGCGACGAAGTCGGCCGCAAACCAAGCGACAAAGAACCAATGGCTGCGCTAGCCTTCAAGATTGCCGCTGATCCGTTTGTCGGCAAGCTAATCTTCATCCGTGTCTACTCTGGCGTACTGAAAGCTGGCAGCTACGTCCTTAACACCACCACTGGCGAGAAAGAGCGTATCGGCCGCATCGTCCGGATGCACGCCGACAAGCGCGAAGAAATCGATAGTGTTGGCGCCGGCGATATTGCTGCAGTGGTTGGGCTGAAGAATACTTTCACCGGTAATACTTTAGCTGAATTGAGTCATCCAATCGCTCTGGAATCTATCGAGTTCCCAGAGCCACCGGTATCGATTGCTGTCGAACCAAAGACCAAAGCCGACCAAGAAAAGATGGGCATTGCTTTGCAGCGCCTCGCCGAGGAAGACCCAACCTTCCGCATTCACACCGATGAAGAGACCGGGCAGACGATTATGTCAGGCATGGGCGAGTTGCATCTGGAGATTCTAATTGACCGCATGAAGCGCGAGTTCAATGTTGAAGCTAATGTCGGCGAACCGCAGGTTGCCTTCCGCGAAACCATCAAAGGTACCGCCGAGGTTCAAGGTAAGCACGCCAAACAGTCCGGCGGCCGCGGCCAATACGGCGATGTTTGGGTACGCTTTGAGCCGAACGAGCCAGGCAAAGGCTTTGAATTTATCGACGAAATCAAAGGCGGCGTGGTGCCGCAAGAGTATCGCCCGGCCGTACAAAAAGGTATTCGCGAAACTCTAGACGGCGGCGTTATTGCCGGCTACCCAGTAGTGGATGTCAAGGCAACCCTCTACGATGGCTCGTACCACGACGTTGACTCTAGCGAGCTGGCGTTTAGCTTGGCGGCGCATATCGCGACCCGCGCTGGTATCAAACAAGCCAATCCAGTCTTGCTCGAGCCAGTCATGAAAGTAGAAGTCACTACTCCCGAGGAGTTCATGGGCGACATCATCGGCGACCTCAACAGCCGCCGCGGCCGTATCGAAAGCATGGATGACCTAATGGGCGGCGCTAAATTAATCAAAGCAATCGTGCCGCTAGCCAACATGTTCGGCTATACATCAGATATCCGCTCAATGAGCCAAGGTCGTGCCGCATCGACGATGGAGCTAGCTCACTACGAGGAAGTTCCACCAAACGTTGCTGCCGAGATTATCGAAAAACGCAACAAGTAGTTTGATAATTAACTCTAGCGAGAACTTCGCTAAATAAGTAAACGCGTCTCTCACCAAGGCGCGTTTGCTGCTATAATAGATATATGAGCTGCCAGCTAGCTGTTCAATTTTACAGGCATAATCGCTTGCAGGTACTCTGCGCGCTATACGTAGTGATTTTAACTTCTGGCGTGATGATCTCAATCGTGCTGTCTGATGATTCGCACTGGACAAGCTGGAGTCTCAGCCGGTTGGGCGAGACTAGCACCAACCGCCAATCAGCTTTGGCCTTTAATACTGGTGTTTTTGCCTCAGGATTGATACTTACTGCTATCGGTATTTGTATGACCCGAAGCTATGCTAAGCTTCAGCAATCGCGCACCGCCAAATTGTCAGCTTGGCTGATGATTACTTTGTCTGTATGTATGGTTGGCGTAGCACTTTGTCCGAATGACACTATGCACGCAGCGCATTTTGTTTTTTCGCGCGGGATAATTGTCGCTATGGTGTTAATGATGCTGACTTTACCGTCGAGCCTTAATTATTTGACACAGCGCGAGCGACTGTTGTCATTCGGCTTTCCGATTTTTGCAGCAATTCTGGCAGCTCAGGGCTACATCTTGCGAAGCTTTTGGTTTGTCATTATCGAAGCTATATTGGGACTGCTAGCTGCTATTTGGTTGTTTATCGTTTGCCGGCATATCGATAAGCGTTTACGCCAGTAGCCACTTTACACCCGCAGAGCTTTCAACTATAATAAGGAATAACGCGCGACGCGTTTTGTCGAGGTGGTAACACTTTCGATAATTGCTCGCGTCGTGAATAACATAATACTAACGTTAGGAGAACTACTTCTATGGCAGACTTTGACCGTTCAAAGCCTCACATCAACGTCGGTACCATGGGTCACGTCGACCACGGTAAGACGACTTTGACCGCCGCCATTACCCACGTTTTGGCTAAGCGGCTCCCAAGCGACGTGAATAAAGCGCGCGACTACGCGGACATCGATAACGCACCAGAGGAAAAGGCACGTGGTATCACTATTGCTACCTCTCACCAGGAATACGAGTCAGAGAATCGCCACTACGCGCACGTCGATATGCCAGGCCACGCCGACTACGTCAAGAACATGATCACCGGCGCTGCTCAGATCGATGGTGCTATCCTCGTGGTGGCTGCCAACGACGGCCCATTGCCGCAAACTCGCGAGCACGTATTGTTGGCTCACCAGGTTGGCGTGCCGAAGATTATCGTCTTCCTCAACAAGATGGACTTGGCCGACCCAGAGCTGGTCGAATTGGTCGAAATGGACGTTCGCGAACTGCTCACCAAGAACGGCTACGACGGCGACAATACGCCAATCATCAAGGGCTCAGCCACCAAAGCTCTCGAAGGCGACAAAGAATCTGAAGACGCTATCATGGAACTGGTCAAGGCGATGGACGACTACTTTGAGCTGCCAAAGCGCGACCTCGACAAGCCATTCTTGATGCCAATCGAGGACGTATTCTCGATCAAGGGTCGTGGCACCGTGGCTACTGGCCGTATCGAGCAAGGTGTCATCAAACTGAACGACCCAGTCGAAATCGTCGGTCTAAAACCAACTCAGAGTTCGGTCGTAACTGGTATCGAAGCCTTCAAGAAAACCCTCGATCAAGGTCAAGCTGGCGACAACGCTGGTTTACTGCTACGTGGTATCGAGCGCGAACAGATCGAGCGCGGCCAGGTTATCGTTGCTCCAGGCACGCTGACGCCGCACACCGAGTTCGAGGCTGAGGTTTACATCCTCAAGAAAGAAGAGGGTGGACGCCACACGCCATTCAGCAAGGGCTACAAGCCGCAGTTCTACTTCCGCACCACTGACGTGACCGGTGAAGTTGAACTGCCAGCCGACAAAGAAATGGTTATGCCAGGCGACCAAGTGACCTTCAAGGTTAAATTGCTCGCCCCAATCGCTATGGACAAAGGTCAAGACTTCGCTATCCGCGAAGGCGGCCGTACTGTCGGCGCTGGCGTGGTGACCAACATCATCAAGTAATTTACACTCTGTAAGTTACTGCCGAAAGCATCTCCGAACTATCGGGGGTGCTTTTATTGCCTGCAACCAGCGGTCACCGACAAGATTAAATCTTGACAAACCTTATCGCCCGCGCAGTTCTTGCAATTCACGCTAATTATTGCTATAGTAGTGTTCGTATTAATTAATCGCCTCGAGAACTCTGCCAGACGCTAACGAAACCGATTCGAGCGGAGGTTACGAGGTAAAAGGAGTAACAAAATGGCCGAAGACAAAGGTCTCACTATCCGCATCCGCCTCAAGGCGTATGACCACACAGTTATTGATGAATCTGCTAAGCGAATCGTCGACACCGCTGTTCGTACTGGCGCGACAGTCGCCGGACCAGTGCCTCTGCCAACTCGCCGCAGCACTTATACGGTAACGAAAAGCCCGCACGTCTACAAAATGGGCGGCGAGACATTCGAAATGCACGTACACAAGCGCTTGATTGACATTTCTAACGCTACGCCAAAAACCATCGAGAACTTGCAAAATCTATCATTGCCAGCTGGCGTTGACGCCGAAATTAAAATGTAAATAGCATCTTGCTCTTTGCGCAAGAAAAGACTCTACGGGCACCGAGAGAGTCTTTTCTTTTTCTATGAGAGCAACAATGTCCAGAATAGCGGCTAGAGAGCCGCGAAAAACAGGGAAGTATAACGCTTATGATATACTTGAATTATGGTTTCACGGCAACACAAACAACGCACATACGCCCGCAACCGTGTATTTAGCCGGCGCGGCAACGAAAAGTTCGAGCCCGACGGCGTCTATTTGCTAAAACTAGTCACGGTAACGATTGCTGGCACATTATGGCTAAAATTCAAAGTGCCGCTAAGTATCGGCAGCTTAGCGCTATCGGCCTTTCCGTTGGGACTCATCTGCGGAGCTCTAGTCGTCTATCTCTGGGAAAAACGCCCAGGCAACCGGCACATATGGTACGCGATTTTGCTGGTCGTAGCGATCGTATCGTATTTCTTGCCAGCAGGAATCTTGCTCTGACGGCCACTAAAAATTTGTCCTTAAATAACTCCAAATTTTTAGCGCTTCATCTGTACATGAATACGGCATGGTATAATGGAGTTCAGGAGGGCGCATGGCACTAACTAATGACGACAAGCAATGGATTAAAGAAGCAATTGTTGAAGGCGTTAACGGAGCGTTGGAAACAATTGTACTGCCGCGATTTGACGCAGTTGAAGCAGATATATCGGAACTGAAAAGAGACGTCTCCGGGCTGAAAGAAGATGTATCTGGGCTGAAAGAGGATGTCTCTAGTTTGAAAAGCGACATGCGCGAGGTCAAAAGCCGGCTCGACAGTGTTGAGAGTGATATTCGCGAAGTTAAGGATCGACTTAACGGTGTTGAAAGCGAGATGCGCGAGGTCAAAAATCGACTCGGGCGAGTTGAAGGCGAGCTGCAGGCACTTACTAACGATATTGAAGAAATATACGACGTTATTTATGGCAAGCCGAACAAAACCCTGATGAGCGCCAGCTTTTCCAAGATGTCGTCAAAAGAAAAGCTGCTAGTCATTAACGAAGAATTGTTAAAAATAGCGAAAGATACGGGCGTTGTTTTGCCGCGCTAAAAAGCGATCGTATAGAAACTTATAATCTAATGTATCAATCTACAAAGACAGCATTAAGACCTTAATTTAAAATGATTCGATTTTACTTACAAAAACTAGTTCGCGACAAAGTCGTGAAAAAGTGTCTGGATGACGAAGAAGTTTTACATACGGAGTACCGTATATTAGACAAACAAGAGTTTCGCCGCGAGTTGCTCCGCAAGGTTCACGAGGAGGCGGACGAAATTCCGCTGGGCGATAATCAACGCGATGAATCGCTCAAAGAGCTGGCTGATTTGCAGGAAGTCGTTGACGCGCTGCGCCAAGATTTTGGCTTTTCTATAGAACAAGTCCAAGAGGAAATGGCGCGTAAAAAGCAAGATAAGGGCGGCTTTGACAAACGACATTACATTAAATATCATGATTTGGCTGATGATAGTAAATGGGTGGAAATCTTCCGCGCTCAGCCAGAGAAGTATCGCGAAGAAACGGCGGACAGTAAAGAACGGAGCCGTTGCGCAAAAATCAGCAAGGGCACGTACAAGCATAGCAAATCAGGCAAACTATACGAGGTTATCGGCCTCGCCTTAGAAACTGAGACGGAAGAGATCCTGGTGATTTACCGGCCTCTCTATGAGAATGAATATGAATTATTCGCCCGTCCTGCCAGCATGTTTACGGAAACAGTAGTGCTGAACGGGAAACCTGTGCCACGATTTCAGAAAATAAACTCTGAAATTAAGATGTAAGCGTGATGAAGACAATTACTTTTATCACCGGCAATCCGCACAAACTTGAAGAAGCCAAGTCGGTTCTGAAAGGCTATGGGATTGTTGTCGAGCTGCTACAAATTAACATTGATGAAATCCAGCATCATGATCCGCTGAAAATTACCGAAGCGAAAGTTAAGTCGGCGTACGAAAAAGCAGGCCAGCCGGTTGTTGTTAATGATAGCAGCTGGGAAATTCCAGCACTTGGCGGCTTTCCGGGTGGCTATATGAAAGATGTTGTTGGCTGGCTTACGGCTGAAGATTTTTTGGCTTTGATGAAAGATAAAAATGATCGGAGAATTATATTGCATGACGTCGTGGCATATTTTGATGGCGAGCAATCAAAGCTGTTTATATATGATCAAACTGGCGTGTTTATAAACGAGCCGCGCGGCGAAGGAACATCAATGAATCAGGTTGTATCAATGAAGGATAGCGGCGGGTTAACAATTGCTGAAGAGTTTGCGCTCCGTCATGATGGTGCGGAGATTAACCCTTCTCATTTTCAGCATTGGCAGAAATTTGGCGAATGGTTTACTGCTCGCGACAACGATTAGCTACCGCAATGGTGTATAATTCATCGTATGAATAAGTTTAAGAAGCCGAAGCTTTACTGCTTTTCGCCGCCGGTGATGCTGGCAACGCTAGCGATTGAAGTCGCTTTGGCAATTTATACGTTTTGGCGTTATAAACTAAACGCTGTGATGAGGATTGTTATGGCACTGTTGATATGTCTGGCGCTGTTTCAGTGGGCCGAGTATAATGTCTGCGAAGGTACGATTTTTCTTGATAGCCTAGGCTGGGCGAAGCTTGGTTATGTGGCGATTACTATGCTGCCGCCTCTGGGTATTCATTTGATTTATCAACTTTCTGGCGATAAAAGGCGCTGGATTCCAGTTCTAGGTTATATTTTGGCGGCACTATTCGTTGGTTATTTTTTACTGGAAGCTGACGGTGTAAAAGCTGGCGCCTGCTTAGGCAATTACGTAATCTTTGAAAATCGCGATGAATTTTATCCGATTTATGCGGGATACTATTATGGTTTGCTGATTACTGCTATTGTATACGCTTACATCCAAAGTAAAGCTGCTGTAAAAAATATTCGCCGATCTCTGTACTCGCTAATGATTGGCTATATCTTGTTTATGGTGCCGACAACCTTTGTCAATATCGTAGATCCATCGACAATTTCCGGCATTCCGTCGATTATGTGCGGCTTCGCGGTGCTGTTAGCGGCAACTTTAGCGGGCAAGGTCTTACCAGAATACTTTGATAAATAAGGCTACGTAATATTGACGATTTGTAGCTAGACGTGCTATAATAGTAGATGTAATTTTATTACGCGTAATATTAACTATAGAGACTCGCGCGAATTGGCAAGTCCGGGCAACGGATACTACCAGCCGCCGAGGCTTTTAAATGGGAGCAAGAGGGCAATGAAAGCACTTTTCGGTACCAAAATTGGTATGACCCAAATCATTGGCGAGGACGGCACCACTATTCCGGTGACGCTGATCCAAGCCGGCCCGATGACTGTGACTCAGGTCAAGTCTGTCGAAACCGACGGCTACAACGCAGTCCAGGTGGCATATGGTACGGGTAAGAACCTGAGCAAGGCCGTGGCTGGACATGTCAAACCAGCCGGTGTAACCCCGAAAAAAATCGGGGAAATTCGCGTTGACGAACTTGGCGAAGTCAAGGTCGGCGACACATGGAACGTCTCGGAGTTCGAGCTCGGCGACGTTATTGATGCTACAGGCATCAGCAAGGGTAAAGGTTGGGCTGGCACTATCAAGCGGCACAACTTCAAACGCCACCGCAAAACCCACGGCGGCAAGGGTAACACTCGCAAAGTCGGTTCAATCGGCAGCATGTACCCGCAAAAAATATTCAAAGGCAAGCGTATGGCCGGACACATGGGCGCCGAACAGGTCACTGTCAAGAATCTGAAAGTGGCGTACATTTCGGTCGAGAACAACTTGATTGGTGTCAAGGGCGCAGTGCCAGGTCCTAAGAAGGGCTTAATCAAACTAGGAGGTGCTAAGTAATGGCTGAATCAACCAAGCCAGCAAAAGCAGCCTTGCCAAAGAGTGTGTTTGAGGTTGACGTACCAAACCACGAGCTGCTAAAACTTGCGTACGACGCGTTTTTGGCCAACAGCCGCCAGGCAAGTGCTACCACCAAAACTCGCGGCGAAGTTTGCGGCGGCGGCAAGAAACCGTGGAAACAAAAAGGAACCGGCCGAGCACGTTTTGGCTCGACCCGCAACCCAATCTGGCGCCACGGTGGTATCGTTTTCGGGCCGCGCGGCAACGAAAACTACAGCAAGAAACTATCCAAGACTAGCAAGCACGTCGCCTTGCGCCAAGCTTTGACCCTCGCCAACCAAGACAAGAAAATCTTGGTCAGCGATATCAAAACTACCGGCAAAACCGCTGAAGTCGCTAAATTCCTCGCCGCCAAGAAATGCAGCGAGAAAGACCGCGTTCTACTCGTCGTCGACGAAAAGGCTCCAGAGCTGATGCGCGCTACAAACAACTTAGCCAATGCCCTCTTGGTGCGCGCGCAATACCTCAGCGTTTACTACATTTTGAACGCCGACAAAATCGTTATCACGCCAGCCGCTGTCAAGGCAGTTGAGGCGTGGCTAACAAAGGAGGCGAAGTAATGAAACTCGTGTTAGTCACTCCGCGCGTCAGCGAGAAAGCTTACCGGCTAGTCACCAACGAAAATACTTACATTTTCGATGTGCCGATGAGCGCTAACAAAAACGAAATCAAAGCAGCCGTCGAAGCGCAATTCGAAGGCGTCAAAGTCGCCAAAGTAACGACGCTCGTTCAAAGCGGCAAAGCTGTTCGCTTCTCGCGCGGCAAAAACCGCTACCCTGGCACTACTCATCGCCAGGACAGCAAAAAGGCTTACGTTCGCCTGAGCGAAGGTAAAATCAAAGTCTTCGAGCAAGAAGAAGTCAAGGAGGACAAGAAGTAATGGCTGTCAAGCAATACAACCCAACCACTCCTGCCCGCCGCGGTATGACTTCGCAGGATCTCAGCGAGGTAACTACTCGTAAACCGTTGAAAAGCTTGGTTAAAGCCGGCAAGCAGAAAGCTGGCCGTAACAATACCGGCAAAATCACCGTGCGCCATCGCGGCGGCGGCGTCAAGCGGCATTATCGTTTAGTTAATCATGCTATGCCAGCCAACATGACTTTGACCGTCGAAGAAATTGAGTACGACCCAGGTCGCAGCGCTCGTATCGCCCGCGTCAAAGATCAGCACGGCTTATACCACTATATTTTGGCAGATACCGCCATAACCAAAGGTACAGTCATCAAAACTGGCGCTAGCGCGCCTGTCGAGAATAGCAACCGTATGCCGTTAACTAATATTCCGGTTGGTACGCAAATTTACGCTATAGAGATCAACCCTGGCCGCGGTGCGCAAATGGTTCGCTCAGCCGGCACCAAAGCTCAGCTGATGGCCAAGGAAGGCGGCTACGCAATGGTACGTATGCCAAGCGGCGAGGTTCGCAAGTTCCGTTTGGAATGCGAAGCTAGTCTCGGCGTAGTCGGCAACGTCCAGCATCAGAATGTTAAACTCGGTTCGGCCGGACGCCGCCGCCGTATGGGTTGGCGCCCAAGCGTCCACGGTAAAGCCATGAACCCAGCTGATCACCCGATGGGCGGCGGTGAAGGTAAGACCGGTCCGGGACGCATTCCGAAGACGCCATGGGGCAAGCCAGCTATCGGCTTCAAGACACGGCGCCGCAAATCAACTAACAAGATGATTGTCCGCAGTCGTCACGAAGCTAAGAGGAAGAGGT
>CAJPNK010000003.1 GCA_905372095.1 Candidatus Saccharimonadota bacterium
AGTGAAAACTTCCCTGAGGAGGGGAAATGAGAAGCTTCTTTGAGGCGGCGACCGCCAATTCGCGGCGGCCGCGCAGAGCGCGTGTCGCCGCCTCAAAGAAGCTTCTCATTTCCCCTCCTCAGGGAAGTTTTCACTCAAAGTAAAAGGGCACTTCTTGCCCTTTTTTACGAATACTTTGAGCAAAAAGCTGATATATATATCACATATGGACGGCGGTGTCAATAGTTTCGCAATAATTTACTATTTTTTGCAACAAAATAGCCAAAAATCCCCTTCAAGCCGTAAATCGCCAGTTTTGCTTGTTTATTTATCATTTCGGTGTTTTGATTGCCGGGCGCGTTTGACGTACGAAAGAGTTGATTTAAATGCGAGCGGTAGCGATACGGCGAACGCTAAATTGCCGATACCGCGAGCAACTCTGGCGAGCTGGCCCTGGCCGGTGGTTTCGAGACGGCTGCCGACTAGGTGGGCTAGCAATGAGCTGGTTTCGAGCGCTAGCGCCAATTTGCCAGAGATTTCTGGGCGTACGGTTTCATCGCCAGCTTCAACTATCGTTTTGGCGCTGGCAACGGCGTTGATTCCATTAAAAGCTGTGATGGCAGCGATTATTTCCGTTGGTGCGAGGTTTTTGCTTTTTATCGCATAAAGGATGATGGCAGTGACAGCTTTGTCTAGCCCAGCATCCAGCAACGCGCCGAAATCGCTTGTCTGCCCCGTTTTGCGAGCGACGATGCCGTCTAGAACGTCGATGAACCGGCCAGCGGCAACCTGTGCGATACCAGCAGCGGTATCGATGCGTTTGGCGCCGCGCCAGGCTAGAACCGCGCCAGCAATGCTCATAGCGTTGGGGATGGTGGGGATATCAGTCCTAGGATTGAATCTTGGAATCTTTTCACGGGACTTAATAGGCATAATACCTAAGTCTACAATTATACGATAAAAATGACAAATTAGCGAAAAGCTTAAACAGTATTAATTAAACAAGCGTCCACTGGTTGGCGCCAAGCGAGCGGACAGTGCCAGTTAGTTCAAGCATGGTTAGCGCAGTATTGAACTCGGTTGCTGGCAGCTGAGTAGCCTTTTGCAGCTGGTCGCCGTCGCGGATACCTTGAGCGAGCTGTTCGATGATCGCTGTTTCGGCAGGTGTTGAGCCGAGCGGCAGCTTGGTTTGGTCGGTTCGCGCGTCTGGCATGGATTCTGGTGCGACAACCGACAAAATATCGTCGAGGCTGGTGACGGGTGTGGCGCCTTGTTTGATCAGCGCGTTGCAGCCGGCGCTTTGCGGGCTGGTGATGTTGCCGGGCACGACGAAGACGTCTTTGCCTTGGGTTAGCGCGTGAGCGGCGGTATTGAGCGTGCCGCTGCGAGCGCTAGCTTCGGTAATTAGTACGGCGTCGGCCAAGCCGGACACCAAGCGGTTGCGTTCCAAAAAGCTCCAGCGGCCGAGGATGTACGGTTCGGTGTCATCGGTAGAATGTTCGGACAAGATTGCCCCGCCCTTTTCGACAATGCGCCGGGCGAGCGCGCTGTTGCTGCGCGGATAAATATTCGGTAACTGGCTAGGTACGATGGCGATAGTGGTGCCGCCAGCGTCTAAGCAGGCGCGGTGCGCTAGCGCGTCGGTGCCTAGGGCTAGTCCGCTAACGATGATAAAGCCGCGGCTAGCCAGTCTGCTGGCAAACTGATGCGTTACCTCGATACCGTAGCTGGTTGGCTTGCGGGTGCCGACGATAGCGATGGTCGGCTGGCGCTGCTTGGGTATTTTGCCTAAGTAATATAATGCTTGCGGCTTGTCGTCAATATTAGCTAATACCTTGAGATAATCGTTACTATCTGGTGATACTTTATTGATTTTCATACAAATTCCTGTTAAAAAGTATTGACATGTTGTCAAAGGTGTGCTAATATTGGGATGATTGATTGACCCGAGGTGGTGAATCAAGCACCTTATACCCCCTATTCTAACTTATGTTAGGTTGCGCTAAAAGGCGCACGGCAGTAATCTACCCTCCACTTTCGTGCCTAGACAACTTTTTAGCGTATACTAACCCCTTTGTCCAGCGGATCACCGTATGTGTGAGGTGGATCACGTATACCCGATAGGGTGGGACGAAGGGCAGAATGGCGCTAGGTGATGCCCACCCTTACCTAGCGCTTTTTTGTTATCTAATAATATTGACTTTTCGTCATAAAAATAGTATAATGGAAGTATGACCGCTAACGACTTTAACTACGATCAGATGCGCCGCGAGGAATGTCAAAAACTTATTCCGCGGGTGTTTCATGTCGAGATGCCAGTCGACGAATTTTTGTTTGACGATATCGAGACGGGACGCGATTCGTACGCAGTGATCTTTCGCAGCCGCGGTAGTGTGTATGCTCTGTTGATTGCCGAAAACGGCGCCGAGCAGACACTAGAGGATGTGCGCCGTATCGTCAAGAATATGGGTTTAACCGCCGAAAAGTTCTTGCCGCCAGAGGCCGACCCGCAGTATTTTTATCGCAATGGCGTGGAGCTTTTGAAAAGGGTTTATCCGTCGCTGCGACGCTGGAACTACGATGATGTGTGGATGTATAGCCGTAAAGTGTCGTATAGTCCAGCATTAGTCAAAGTGGCATCGGTTGACGGCGAGATCCGGCGCTTTAATCAGCGTGGTGCGTCGTGGCAAAAATTATTAAATTATTCATTTAGAAAGGTTCAGGTACGCTATGAATGATATCGATAAAGTATTCCCAGCGCGATACAATCGTTTGCTTAAGCTAGCAGAGGTGCGTCCGCTACAGTTCCGGCAGCAAGCGGCGGCCGTCTATGCGGCTTGCCCGCGCTCGCTGCGGCGGATGGCGCGGCGCTTTGATCGCAGCGTGCCGATGGCGCTGGAATTTTTCTTGTCTTGGCGCGATGATTGCTTACCGCGGCTGCGTAAAATCGAAAGCGCGCCGCAGCAGAAGACACTAATCAAGACAGTGAGCGACAATTTCTTGACAGATGATAAGCAAACTGCAACATTGTTGCAATACGTAGCACAGCAGAGTCAAAGCATTGAACGAGCGCGTTTTGCAATGCAGCATTATGCAGAAGGTGAAAAAAAGCTGCATCGTTTGGCGCTAGAGTTTGTTAATCAGCCGGCAGAAGTTTGTTCGCAGCAGGTCGAAGTCTACGTAGATTATTTACTCTACCGTGCGGTTGCCGAGGAATTCGGTATGACGATCCGCGATCCGCAGGCGCGATTGATTAAGCGCTCATTCCAGTCGAAAGTTGAGCGCCATCAGATTCGCCGGATGACGCGCCAAGCGCGGCGGCGTTTGAACGAAATCGACGGTGCTACTGCCGAGATTGAACAAGCGCAAAATGGCTTGGTGGCGCGGTTATTTGGCTTGAAAATTGATTATGTGTCGGTGTTGGCGGCGCGGCAAGAGTATGAAAAAGCCTTGGCGCGTCTCGGTAAAAAGTCAGCTAATAGTCCGGCTAAGCGACTAGCTCTCTACGAGAAAAAGACCGAGGATCTTCGCGCGGAATATCTGGCTACCGTGCCGGGATTGGCTAATCTGTCGGACACACAAAAAGCTGCCAAAGAAATTGACGGAGTGTTGTTGGCGGTGTTTGACCTCAGTAATGAGCAGCGCAACGATATTATGAGTTTACTCAAACGCTATCGCGAGCTGATTCGCGAGCGCGAGACGCTGCTGACGATGATTGGCGATTAGTGTTACTTTGTTGATTTTGATTCTGGCTTTGGCTTGTTTTTGCTAGCACTAGCGCTTTTAGCTAGCTGCTGTTTTTGCCGGCATTTTTGGCAAATACCCTCAAGCTCAAAATGGTGATCAATGACCAAAAAGCTGTATTTTCTGCTGAGGTAATTGATGAGCTGTTCTAATTCTGGGGTTTGGATTGGTGTAGCGTTTTGGCAGCGAATGCAGTATAAGTGGTGATGATGCGGAATGAATGGCTCGGCTAGCTCGTAGTAGTTCTTCCAACCGACATGGACGACGTTAATGATTTTGAGATCGTTGAACGCCACCAAGGCGCGATAAACGCTGGTGCGGTTAATAGCCTTGCACTTTTTTGCAATATCGCTGATAGTCAGCGGAACATCTGATTTTTGCAGCGCGTCGAAGACTTGCTGGCGCGGTTTGGTTAGGCGCAGATTGTGCTTTTTGAATAGATCGTCGAGAGTCATGATATTGCAAGTATACAACTTATTGCAACAAATTTGCAATAATTCGGCGGATTTGGCATTATGAAACACCATGGATATAGCAATTAAAACAGTGATGAATTTGCACGATTTTGCACCATCGCCAGACGTCAATGCGGCTTTTTCTGGATTGGTGGCGGCAGCTGTGCAGGCGACAAAGTTACCGAAGTGGTGTAATGATGAGGTGTGCCGCGAAGTGCAGCGCCGTTGCTCTCTGTCGGAATCAGAGATGGAGATGTATTGGTCGCGGCGAATTGCCACCTCAACCCGTCCGCAGCAAGAGCTGGAAGAGTTTTGGTATATTGACAATTACCGCGAGCTGGTGCGGCGTGAAGTTGGCTTGTTGGCCGGGTCGGGTTTGTCCTTGACTGACAGTAGCCGCGTGGCGATGATCGGCAGCGGACCCCTGCCTTTGACTGCTTGGTGTTTGTGGCATCAGACGGGCGCGATGGTTGATTTGGTGGACGTGGCGCCGGCTGCTTTGGCGCAGTCGCGCGAGCTGGCACGGGCGACTGCTTGGCCAGTTGGTAAGTGCTTGGTGGCGGACGGAGCGGCGGTAGCTTTGCCGGATAGTGCTTACGACGTGATTTATGTGGCTGGGCTGGCGGGTGATTCAGCTGAAGCCAAACAGCAAATTATTGATAATATTTTGCCAGCTCTCCAGCCTGGCGGGCGGATCATTGTGCGTGGTGCTCATGGCGCGAAAACATTGTTATACCCAGCGTTTGACCCGAATAGTTTGCAGCGCGTACAGCTGCTGGTCGAGTATAATCCTGACGACGATATTATTAATTCAGTATATGTGTATAAGAAAGGCTAATTATGAATGATAAGATTGCGTTATATTTGGTGAATGGTGCGCTGGGCGCTGGTAAAACGACGCTGGTCGATTTTTTAGTACAGCAGCCTGAGTTTGCTGGTGCGCGAGTGATTGAGAATGAGTTTGCGTCGGAAAGTATCGACAGTTGCACATTGGCGCAACGGGTTGATGAAGTGGCGACAATTGCTGGCGAGTGTATCTGCTGCAGCAGCGGCGAGGAGTTGGTTGATATTTTGCACAATTTTGCAATAAGCGGACGAGCGCCAGTGATTATTGAATCGACTGGCGTCGCTAATACCCTGCGGGTGGTCGAAAAATTGCTGGCTGGTGATATCTTTGAGCAGTATGATTTGAAGCAATCGTTGTATGTTGTGGATGGAGCTGAAGCTAGAGTTGATGGTTTGGCTGAGACGTTGCTGGCGGAAGCTCAGGCAGCGGATACGGTACTAATCAGTAAACTGGATTTGCTGGCTGAAAATGACAGTCAGCAGCTAATTGAAACATTGTTGCAACAAGGGCTGACGAAGGTTGTGATGATGGATCATGGTAAGTTTGACTTGGCGCAGCTTGATGGTGCATCGCGGATTTTGGATTATTTGTTGCTGCACGAGTCTACGGAAAACGCGGCTGAGAATGTCTTAAATTATAGCGTGATTGATGTGTCTGGCTTGGCTATTGGCGCTGAGAAAATTGAGAAGATCTGGGCTAGTTTGCGAGATAAATACGGTTTGCGGCGTATGAAAGGCGCGGTCGCTGATGGCGACGAGGTACTTCACATCGAAGCAACGCCGCAGCAAATACGGGTCACGCGCGGTGCCACTGACGAGTCATTAAAATTAGTTGTCATTGGCGAGCGGGCACGTGATATTACGCGCGCAGTAATTATGAAGGGGTTGGGATGATGGAAGGTACGAATAGTGCGAGAGCGGCGGTTGATAGACTGCTGAGCATGTATGATGAATATAAGACTTTGACAGTAAAGATTGCTGCTGCGGAGCGCCATTTGGCATTGGCAAAATTGAAGAATGGCGATGTTGAACAAGTACAAACTAAACTTGACGGTTTGCGACGAGACCAGCAGCAACTGTCTGATACCATGACGTTTGATACGCCACTAGTTTGGGTGATGTACAAGTTTGAAGCCTACCAGGACGAGACGCAGCCGATTCGAACTATGCACGATTTTCGCTTGCACTGCTCGAAACCAGGCTATATTTGTACTAAGCGCTTTATATTTCTTAATGCACATTTGTGCAGTAACGGGCAACGTCCCCTGACGGACAGCGAACAATACCCCGACGAAATGCTGCTCAGTGAGATTTTTCCGCTACTAAGTGAAATCGAGCGCGATAAAAACTTCTTATCTAACTGGCGCGCGCATGAATATTATCAGGAAGATGGCGCTACTAAAAAGTGGCAAGATTATAAACCAAATAATTCGTAAGGGTCTTCTGGTTGCGATATCGCGGTAGCGGTAGACTCGGTGATAACGTATTCGGCTTTGCCGTTTATTATTTTTTGCATCAACTTCCCTTTGACGGTTAACCAGGTGCCATCGCGGTAGCTATTCGCAGGAGTTTTTTCTACTAAGATTTTCATAGGTATGCTATCGGCGGCGCAGCAGCTGATAACGTAGCGTGCCAGTTCGAAATAATCGTAGCCATAGTTTTGTAGTGTGCCACTCGAGACGAAACCAGTTATCGTTATGCTAGTATTGTCAAAATACGATAGTTTTTGGCAGGAGTTGAAAGCAGATCGCCAGCGGTTGATCGATACATTCGTCTCGCCTTCCTTAGGTTTAGGAATATTGCAATAGTTTGTTTGGCTGGCGGTGATAGAATTTTCTCTTTGAGTGACGCTGCTCGGTGATAACGGTTTTGGCGGCAGCAGATAGCCTGCTAGTAAAATTAAAACAGATAGACACGAGGCGAGCTTGACATGGCGGAATTTGAAACGGTGGCGTGTAGTTAATACTCCGCTCTTTAATTGCAACACTATATCAATAACCAAGAAAACGATACCTATCGTGCTCAAAATGGCAGCAAAAAGATGGTAGCGCGGATGAATGTAAAAACCGAGCTGACCGCGGCAAGCTAGCAGCAAAACATATCCGCAGGCAGCAATTCCGCCCAATGATTTCGCCAAATTAGCCCGCATAAAGCAAGTTTACTCCTATACCTGCCGCGAACGACAATGCGAAAATTATTAACATCACCACAGCGATAAATCGCCAACGGAAAGTGGTTCGCATCAATACGATTAGCTTGATATCGATCATCGGACCAGCTAATAGAAATGATAGAATCGAGCCTGCTGTGAAACTGCGGGCATAGGCTAACGCAAAAAAGGCATCGATACTGGAACAGATCGAGACCACGAAACTCAAGCCAATCATGGCGATAACTGATAAGATGATGTCGTTACCGACAGTGTTAATGATGGCGCGTGGTACGAAAACTTGAGTAGCGGCAGCGATGATAGCGCCGATACTTAGCATGGTTAATAGTTGCCAGAATTCGTCGCGCGAGGATCCAAGCATCTCCTTGAACTTAGAGCTGTGCTCGTGCGCGCGGCAATACTCTTTGAAAGCTGGGCGAACGATTTTATTTTCGTCCATGAAGCTGACGATCAAAGCGGTCAGTTGGACGATTATCAATGCAAAAATAATTCGCCACCAAATCATGTAGGGCTGAAAACTGAAAGCGGTCATTGTTGCAATAATGGTGATGGGATTGAGAATCGGTGCGGCGAATAGAAAACTGACGACGTCGGCGGGTTTTAGTCCGCGAGCTAGTAAGCTGCGAGCGACCGGTACGTTGCCGCATTCGCAGACTGGTAGCGCTAGTCCGGCTAGCGATAATACAAATCGTCGCCAAAATGGGTTGCGCGGTAAAATTTTAGTGAGTTTGGCTGGCGGCAAAAAGCGGCGAATCAAAGATGAAATGATAATTCCGAGGATAACAAAAGGTAAAGCTTCAATGACTATGCTTAGCGTGATGGTTAGGAAGTCTTGCAACATTGTTGCAGTTTCGTTGAACCAAATGTCTGATTTGTCGCTGATTAGCCATAGTCCAAGCTGGGGGCTGTATAAGTATATTACGACAATCAATACTGGCGCAATTATCCAGCCGGTAAGTATCTTGGCTGTGTTAATTAGCTTATTTATGTTTAAGCTTTTGACACGTTTTTTTGCCATACTTATAAATTATAACAGTAAGCTTGTGCTATACTAAATCATTATGAAACATCTCTGGCATTCGCATCACCCATTTCGGATTTTTTGGTTTTCGGCGCTGTTGACATTGGCGTTGGGCGGGTTGATTTTCGGACATTTCGGCGCGAGCGGCTTGTGGTTATTCGCGATTCTGGTGGTGCTGGAAGTGACTTTTAGCTTTGATAACGCGGTGATTAACAGCAAGGTGCTAGCCGGCATGAGCCAGGTTTGGCAAAAGGTATTCTTGACAGTTGGGATTTTCGTGGCGGTGTTTGTGGTGCGGTTCGTGCTGCCGATTATCATCGTGATGGTGGCGAGCGGTCATGGATTTATGGAAGTGGTTGATTTGGCGCTGAATAAGCCGGCGGAATACGGCCATATTTTGCACGAAGCCTCGCCGATGATTGATGCCTTTGGCGGCGCGTTTTTGATTATGATCGGCCTCAGTTATTTCATTGATTATAACAAGCGCGTGCATTGGATGCGGCATGTCGAGCCGTGGCTGGCCAAGGCTGGGCGGTTTGAGAATTTCAAGGTGTGTTTGATGCTCAGCGTGGCGGCGGTGCTGTATTTCACGGTTGAGCCGCCGCATCGGGCGCTGGTGCTGATCTCGTCGGTACTGGGGATTATACTGCACATTGGACTGGAACTATTTGGCTCATTCTTTCACGAGGATGATGCTAAGTCAGTCAAGGTCAAGGTTGGCTGGGCGGCGTTCGCTAGCCTGCTCTATCTGGAGGTGTTGGATGCCAGTTTCAGCTTCGACGGCGTCATCGGCGCCTTTGCTATCACCAGCAGCGTGCTGCTGATCGTGGCGGGCCTGGGCGCTGGGGCGATTTGGGTGCGGTCGCTGACGGTGTATTTGCTGCGGACGGGCATGCTCAGTAAATATAAATATCTGGAAAATGGCGCGCACTGGGCGATTATGGCGCTGGGTATGATGATGATCACCAAGTTGTTTCATCTGGAGCTGCCGGAGTGGGCGACGGGAGGCTTGGGGCTGCTGTTTGTGAGCTTGGCGGTTGGTAGTAGTATGCTGGAGGCGCGAGCGATTAATTTGCAAGAAGCAGCCGCGGCGAAATTACATAGCGCTGAGCAGCGGCTGAAACACGGCGCGGCGAAAATTGTGCCGCGTAAGCGACGGTAATTGATATTTGTGGCTTTTTGTTTCGGGCGATATCGCTTGCTTATTGCGACATTGTTGCAATAAGCATTTTTAATTTCGCAGGCGCAATGGCGTAGTGATGTGTCGGGGGTTAGAGTTTGACGCTGATCGGTTCGATAGTATCATCAAGAAATGTGCCGATTAGCTTGATTGCTTCGGGAATCGTCCAATCGCGGAGGATTGTTCGTTCGTCGGCGTTAAATTTGCTGAGGACGAAATCAACGTCGCCAATTTGCCGCCGCAGTAAGTTGTCGGTACCGATACGAATATGCCAAAAGTCAGAACCAATGTGAGCATGAAGCGATTTCAAACCGTTGCTGCCAGCGTCGCGGCCGCCTTTTCGGACACGGATTTTACCAAAATCAAGGTCAGTGTCATCGTGAATAATCAGTAAGTCATCCAGTGTCAATTTATAGAAATCTAAAATCGCCCGCGCAGAGATACCGACGTTATTGTAGTACGTGGTTGGTTTGACGAGGAGGATTTTTTCTCGTGGAATAGTAACAGGTGGTTTTGCACTAGCGGCTGAATCGACCGTAAAGCTGTTTAACTCGGCAATATCCGCCGAGAATTTGGGCTTATTGCTAAAATGTGCACTCTGCCCTGCCGCCAATTGGTCAATTACTAAAAAGCCAGCATTATGCCGCGTGTGAACGTACTTTTCGCCAGGATTGCCGAGGGCCAGAATAACTTTCATAGCCTTAGTATAGCACCTTGGCTGTGATGACGTATAATAGATGTATGGCGAAACGCGATGATGATTTGGAATTTAGTGTTAATGCGGCATTTGACGAAGCGCGGGCTGTTATTGACAAAGTACCGCTTTATTTGGTGAACGGCTCGCTGGGTTCCGGCAAGACCAGCGTGTTGGAATTCTTATTGCAACAAAGTGACTATAAGGGCGCGCGGGTGATTGAAAATGAATATGCTAACGAAAATGTCGACGGCTATCGGCTGGAGGGATTGGCGGAGATGGTGACGACGTTGGCTGGCGATTGTGTCTGCTGCTCGTCGAAACACGCGCTGACGCGGATGTTGCTGGACTTTTGTCGGAATTCGCCGGCGCCAGTGTTTATCGAGGCGACGGGCGTGGCGCGAACGATGAACTTGGTCGAGAAATTGATTAATGCACAAATCTTCAATAAGTATGAGTTGATGCAGAGTTTTTACGTGATCGATGCGCACGAGATTCTTAATGGTGTCGAGCCGGCGCACGAGGTTGAACTGCAGGCAGCAGACGTGATTTTAGTGACTAAGGAAGATTTATTGAACGATAGCGAGCGATCCGAATACGACATGAAACGGCGCGCCCTGCCCTACGCCAAGGTGCTCAGCGCGCCGCACGGTCGGTTTGACCTCAGTAAAATAACTACGCCGTCGGGGCTGCTTGCGTTTTTTGATACGTATGATGGCGAGCTGGCGGTGCCGGATAATCCGACGTACGCCGTGCTGGATGTTTCGGGTATGAAAATTACGGCGGCGACTTTGGAAAAAATATGGCCGGAATTATTTGCGGCGTATGGTCTGCGGCGAACGAAGGGCTGCTTCATCAACGACAACGGCGCGCGCCAGCATGTGGAGGCGACCGAGCAGCAAATTCAGATAGCTCATGCTAGACCTGAGGAGGCGGCAAAAATCGTATTCATCGGCGACCGAGCAGACGAAATTACGCGCGAAGCCTTGGCGGCGCAACTGGTGATGTTTGGATAAAAAGTTCGCTTTCGTCGTTTCCGACTCATCAGCATAGACACGCATCTATGGAGCGAATGTAGCTAAGATTCGTTATAAAAGAAAAATAGCCCGCCGAAAACGTGCTCAAGCCGGAAACTGGATTCAATCCAGGAAACACAAAACATGCATTTCTAACCGAATTGAGCCAATTTTCAGCGGGCTATTTTCGAGCGGGCTTATTATGCCCTGAAGTAGAAGTGTGTCAACAAGCTAATGAGCCCGAAGATGGCTGCGGCCATAGCCGCTGCTGTTGACATGGATGGGTCGGTTGCGGCAACAACGATAGCCGCAAGGATACCGATGAGGAGTACTACACTAAGTATTGCACCGACCGCCAAATTGTTACTATTTTTCATAATAGTTCCTCTCCGAGGTTCCACTCAAAACTAAAGGGCGACTTTTTACCCTAAGACAAAGCTTTGAGTGAAAAGCTAATATATATATCACTAATAGAACAAAACATCAAGAGGTTTTGTCAAAAATGTGGTTTTATAGCTGTTTTTCGGCGTTTTTGGCTTGTTTGTAGGCTTTGGTGACGGGCGCCAGGCCGCGGGCGACGCGTTCGCGGTTGGCTTTGAGCTGTTTCTCGTCGCGGAAAGATAGTTTGATTGGCGTACCAGTATAATCGAAAACATCGCGAATTTGGCGCTCTAGATAACGCTTGTAGCTCCAATGGACGAACTTCAAATTGCTGCCGTAAATGACGAACCATGGCGGATTGGTATCGGTTTGCACGATGTAGCGCAGCTTCGGGTGGGTGTTTTTCAGGCCGGCTGGCGGATGCTTTTGAACTGATTGCTGTAGGAGATCGTTAAGCTTACGAGTAGTAGTTTTTTGCTGGCGGTGCGCATTGATACTGAGGGCTAAATCGAATAATTTAGCAACATTCTGACCAGTAACCGAGCTGGTGAAGATCAACGGCGCCCACGGCGTAAAGTCGAATTGCGCCGAAATCTTTGGCGCCAGCGCGTCACGGGTGTAGGCATCTTTACCGAGAGCGATGTCCCACTTGCTGACGACGATGGCTAGCCCCTTGCCTGCTTCGGCGATAATGCCAGCTAGCTTTTGGTCGAGAGCGGTGCCTAGCTCGTTTACATCCATTAGTAAAAAGCAAATATCAGCCTCTTCGATGGCGGCGAGGGTGCGCAGGACGCTGAATCTCTCGATGCCAACCTCTTGCTTACCTTGGCGGCGGATACCAGCGGTGTCGAGCAGCTCAATCGCTTGCCCGTGGTATTGCAGGCGGACGCGGTTGACGTCGCGGGTGGTGCCGGCGCGGCTGGCAACGATGGCTTGCTGCTTGCCGGCTAGCGTATTAAACAGGCTAGATTTACCGACGTTTGGCCGGCCGATAAGGGCGATTTTGAGAGTCTCGCTGGGCTCGGTTTGCTTTTTAGCGGGGATGTGCTGGCAAATTTCACTAAGGATGTCGGTGATGCCAGAGTTGTGTTCGGCAGAGGTGCGAATGATTGATTTGATGCCGAGGCGCAAGAATTCGCTGTCGGGTAGGTTGCCTTTCAGATCGATTTTGTTAGTGATGAGAATGACGGGCTTGCGGCTCTTCAAGGCGGTTTTGGCGACGCGGCGGTCTTCGTCGCTGGGGTATTTGGTGCTGTCGACGACCACGAGAATGACGTCGGCGGCTTCGGCGGCCTCGGTGATTTGGTCTTGGATGCTGGCTTCGAATTCGTCCTCGGCGGGCTTGAGGCCAGCGGTATCAACTAGCCAGAAATCGCGGCCTTGATATGACGCTTTACCGATGACGTTGTCGCGGGTGGTGCCAGCTTCGCGGGCAACAATGGCTTGCTGCGAGCGCATGATGCGGTTGAATAGCGAACTTTTACCAGCATTGGCGCGGCCGATAATAGCGACGGTAGGAAGTTTGGTTGCCATAATTAACTTAATTATAACAGAGGTGAGTTGATTTGGCGAGCGCTAGCAGTATAGCAGAATTTATAATATGCCGATTGAAATGGCGTTATGCAGTGTCGATAGTAATGTTGTATCAGCATGTTGCGGAAACACTTTGCCACTCCCCTCGTTTCATGTTGCCAAGCGAATAATTGCCGAATTGTACGCGGTGCAGTCGCACGACGGTGTAGCCGAGCGCGGCAAAGGTGCGGCGGATTTGGCGGTTGCGGCCTTCGCTCATGATGGCTTGCCAGTTGAGGCGGCTATCGTCGAGGCGCTCTAGAGCCAGCTGGCTGCGGCCGTCTTCGAGGTTGACGCCAAAATCGCTAATCATCTGCTGGTGTAGCGGCTCAAGCGGCCGGTCGAGGCGGACTTTGTAAATTTTAGTCTTGCGAAAACTCGGGTGGGTCATGCGGTGAGCAAAATCGCCGTCGTTGGTCAGCAGAATCAAGCCAGAGCTATCCTTGTCGAGGCGGCCGACTGGCTTGAGATAATGTAAATCGCGCGGCAATAATGAATAAATTGTCGGCGCGTGGCCCTGCTGACGCCGCGAGCAGACGTAACCGACTGGTTTGTTGAGAGCTATGTATACTTTCTGGATAGCATGAGAGCTGATGTCGCGGCCCGCGACTTTGACAGTGTCAGTTGGCGATAGACGAGTGCCAAGCGTCGCTAGCTCGCCGTTAATAGTGACGGTGTCTGTCGAGATGAGATTGTCGGCTTCGCGCCGCGAGATGCCGAGTTGGAGTGCTAAGAATTTATTGAGGCGAATCGTTTTGGTGCCACTAGCTGATTTTTGGCTTACCATAAGACGATTATTTTGGTTGGCTTGAGGAAATTGCGGTTTCTTCAAACTTTAACCCGGCTTCATCGGAAGAGGCTGGTGCTGCTGATGGTGCAGCTGGCGGTGTGGCGTTAAGCGCAGACTGTGCGGAAGGATTATCCAAAGCGCCACTAGCTGATGCGGCCATATTACTGATTGGCGTAGCAACTGCGGCTGGGCCTGGCATTATGTGAGGTATAGTCGACGCTGGTGCAGCAGGAGTGATTGCTGGTTCTGGCTGCACTGGTTGAGGAGCGGTTGGAGTTGCCGCTACGGTAGTACTGGCAGACGGTGAAGTCGGCGCTACTGATGGCGCTGGGTTTGTTGCTATAGAAGCTGGCTCGGGTGCAGCTGGCGCTGGAGTCGGCGCGGCCGCAGGGGTTGCTGCTGGCGCGGTCTGAGGGAACACATTCGTAGGATTTGCCTGTGGTGCCGGGATAGTGTTAAGGTTTTGATAGGTAGCTAGCTCCTCGCTCATGCGAGCAGTGTAATCAATTGGTTCTTGATCAGTTGGGGTGATTGGTTGGATCACTCGGCCTGACGAACCTGGCCGGTTAGTTGAAAACGGCGCTATTGGTTGCGGCAAAGTGCTAGTTCTCGGCGCAGTTGCTGCGCTAGCTGGCGGCGGCAAAGTGGTTGCGGGTGCAGGTTGGCTGAGCACTGGATTAACTGGAGTAGTGACTGGGATGTTAGTGACGGCGGCAGGCGCGCTAGCTGCTGGAGTTTCGCGCGGTGCGGCAACTAGCGGATTTGGCTGCTGTGCCGATGGAGCTGCGGGAATAGCTGCTGGTGCTGGCTGTGCTGGTTGAGGGGTGGTTGGAGGTGTCGCTGCGGTAGTACTGGCAGGCACCGTTGTAGCGGTAGCTGCCGCCGTATCGGTCGGCGCTGGGTTAGCTGGTGTTGGAGCGGTCGAGCTGGCTGCTAGACTAGAGCTAGAAGCTGGGCTTCCTGGAGTTTCGGGGTTTAGATTTAGCTCATTCGCTTTAGTGTTATCGCTTTCAGCTTTTTCTGGAGAATTGTTAGCTGGCGTTGGCTCCGTCGCCCTAGCGCTAGGACCAGGTTCAATAGTAGCTCGTTTTGGCTCGTTGACAAGAGGCGCTGGCGTGTCGGCTGGTACTGAGGCATCGCCGAGAACTTCGTGGACGGTGCGAACGACGTCCTCGATGCCGACTTGCGACTTGACTAGGTAGCGGTCGGCGCCGAGCGCCATGCCGCGTTGGCGTTGCTCATCGCTTGACAGAGCAGTCATCATAATGACGTGAATACCGCGTGTCTCGGTGGTGCTGCGTAGGATATCCAGCATGTCGAAGCCGCTGATATTCGGCATCATAACGTCGCTAATTATTAGGTCGGGTACTTCTTTGATGGCAAGCGCCAAGGCTTGTTCGCCGTCGCTGGCAGATAATATGTCGTAGCCCTCGGCGCGCAGCCGTACGCTATAAATCTCGCTGAGGCTTTTGTCGTCTTCTACTAGTAATATTTTTGTCATCTTACCCCTATTTTAACGGTTATGGTTTAAAAATGCTATACCCTATAGTTTTAATTTCGCCGCGGCGGGACGTTTAATCTGATTTCGTTGCGCAATTGTTCAGCGTATTTGTCGGGTGCGGCCTCAATATCGCTAAGCGGCGTGTTGGTAAATTGCTTGGTTGTACTGGCCACGTTTTGGTTTAAATCGTTCGATTTGGGTGCTGGCGGCGGCGAATAGTTGAGCAAGCTGGTATCGGTGAAGGTCTGAGTCGGAGCTGTTGGTGTTGGTGCGTCAAGCGGCGTTTGTTCAAACTCGGCAGCCGCTGGCGCAACCGCTAGAATTTCTGGCGCATTGCTAGCTAGCATATCTTCGGCTGACAACTTGTCAATGCTGGTGCTATTTTCGGTTTCGCCGTTATCATTTAGAAAAGTGGCAGCAACATGATCGACTCGCGGAATAGCCAAGAAAAATGTACTGCCATGCTGGTACTCACTTTCAACCCACAACCGCCCGCCGATAGTTTCGGCTAGTCGCCGGCACAGGTATAAGCCTAGCCCAGTACCGCCTATCTGGCGGGTGTCGCTGTTATCGACGCGGTAGAACTTCTGGAAGAGGTGGCCAACGTCCTCTGGCGGGATGCCGATGCCAGTGTCGGCGACACTTATCGTCACCTGGTCGTTGTTGCTAGTTACGTCAACGGTGATACTGCCCGACGGCGTGTACTTGATAGCATTTTCAATCAAGTTTTGGACGATTTCGCGGAGGTGGTCGTTATCAACATTAGCATATAAAATCGGGTTGATTCGGCGGTTTTGGACCTCCTTGCTGGAAACATCGCTAGTTGATGGTACGAAGTTGACGCTTAAGCCTTTCTCTTCAGCCTTCGGCGTTAATCCGTCGGCGATATCTTTGATGAAGTCGATGACATTAACGATTTTTGGGTTGTTGCTGAGGCGATGGTCGTCAGCTTTGCTAATATCGAGCAAGTCTTGAAAAAGCCGGCCCAAGTGCTCGGCTGATTGATGCGCTTTGGTAATATAACCGCGAGCGCGCGTGTCGATGGTGGCGGTTTGCGGGTTGAGCGCTAGGCCGAGATAACCCTCAATGCTAGCAACTGGCGTACGCATCTCGTGGCTAGCGGTGCTGATGAATTCGGCGCGCTGGCGCTCGTCGCTGCGCTCGGCGGTGATATCGCGAAAGACGATCACTGCGCCGTCGTTATGCTTGTTACTGATTGGCTTAACTGAAATGCTAGCCATAAAATTTTTGTCAGATTGGGTCTTGATCTTGAAATCGTCAGTTTTGAGCGGGTTGTTAGTGTTGAGGACGCGAGCGATGATATCGCCGTTATCGTTGTCTTTGATGGTATTATTGTCCTGGTCTATCAGCCTGATGACTGATTTATATGACAAGCCGATGGCGTCTTGATTACCCCAACCAACTAGCTGCTGAGCTGCTGGATTGATCAAGGTGATGATACCCTTCGCATCGACGGCTACTACCCCGTCGCCGATAGCGCTGATAACAATGTCAGAAGCTTGAGGGCCAGCCACGGTAGCTAAACTCTCGCAGATTGGTTCACTAGCGCCAACAGATTGGTGTCGGCGCAGCCACAGTAAACTTGCAGCTAGCAAGGGTGTAAATAGCATCATAGCCAATGCTGCTAATGATCCCAAGGGTGCCTGCTCAATAATAAAACGCTCCGCCACCGCAGCCGCAGCGGCGATGACAGCTGTCAAGAGGCCGTAAGTCCCGAGTAGTGGCCCAGCAGCGATGATTGCCGCAAATAGCGCTAGGTGTGGCACTCCTTGATTGCTAGAGGCAAAAACTAGCAGCCAGCCCGTTGCAGTCAACAAGATATAATTAATTAGCAGCGATTGGTAAAAGTTTCGTTTAACAACAAAATATGATATCAAAGTAATTACGAAAGCAATCGCGGCTAACGAGCCCGGTAGTATAGACACGTACAAAGGGTCTTCTGGAGATTTTCCACCGCCAATAGACCAAGCAAACAATCCAGCTATAACAGCGAGGATGAGCATAATTGCTTCGCTGGCGCGGTGATGCCAAAACCGATCAATATAGTTAGACGTGATGCCCCCTAATTTAGAGTTGCTTATGATTAGTATATATCGACAAGCCGTTTTGCTGCAACCCTCTGGTACGTTCTTTAAGATAGCTTTAAGGCAATTTGCTATAATAAGTTGCAGATATGAAGCAGATTTTCAAAACTACCCTACTTATGGCAATTCTGACAGGGCTGTTCATGATGGTTGGCTATGCGTTTGGCGGCCAGCAAGGTATGTTGATAGCACTAGGGTTAGCAGCGGTATCTAACTTTTTCATGTATTTTTTCAGTTCGTCGCTGGTAATCAAGATGCAAGGCGCTCAGCCGCTGGGCAATCGTTACCCGCAGGTCGAGCGTATTGTCCGCGAGTTAACGGTCCAGGCGAATCTGCCGATGCCAAAACTTTATTATGTCGAGACGCCGATTCCTAATGCCTTCGCGACAGGCCGCTCGCCGCAGCATGCTGCCGTAGCGGTGACGACTGGTATCATGGATATTCTAGATGAGGATGAATTGCGGGCGGTTTTGGCGCACGAATTAGGCCATGTCAAGCATCGCGATATGCTAATCTCGACCATCGCCGCGACGCTGGCGGGTGCGATTAGTTATTTGGCGCAGCTGGCTTTCCTATTCGGCGGATCGTCGGACGACGATGACGGCGGTAATATCTTTGCAATGATTGCCTCGTTAATTTTGGCGCCGATCGCTGCGATGTTGATTCAGATGGCAGTATCGCGCAGCCGCGAGTATGCGGCTGATCAGTATAGCCACAGTATTCTCGGCACTGGCGATGATTTAGCGTCGGCGCTGATGAAGCTAGAAAACTGGAAAGCTAGCGTACCGCCGATTGCACCATCGCCAAGCCAAGAAGCTTCAGCTCATCTAATGTTTTCGAATATGTTCTCGCTGGGTGGCTTGCAAGCTCTCTTCTCGACTCACCCGTCGACCGAGGCGCGAATTGCTCGCTTGAAAGAATTAGACAAGTAGGCGTTGATGGCGGCCAAGCGTAAGTTCCGCGATCAAATCCTGCACAAGATGCTGCATGTTCCCTATCGATTGCGCGTCCGTTATAAACGCTTGCGGCGGCCATTCGCGGTAACTTATGTCTTTATCCACGGTCTGGCGGATACTGGTGAGTTGTGGCAACCTTTTATTGAGAACGTACCAGCTAACTGCAACTATATCGTAGTTGATTTGTTGGGCCACGGCGATTCTTATCTGGCGCAAACACGGCGGATGTATAGTGCCCGCGAACAAGCCCGCCACCTGCTGGCTACCTGCTTGACGAATGGCTTGAGCGGTCCAGTAGTGTTGGTCGGACACTCGTTTGGCTCGCTGGTGGCGATTGAGTTCGCTAGTATGTATAAGGGTATCGTTAAGCGCTGTATCTTGGTGGCGCCACCGATTTACCGTGATAGCTCTCAAACAGGCGCGGCGCGATTACGCCAGGACAATCTACTACGTGAAATCTATCGCCAAGCGCTAAAAACACCCAAGGCGGTAGTGGCTGGCTACGATTTATACTCTAAGTTGGGACTAGCTGGCTTCTCAGAAACGCAGCTGACCCAGGATAATTTTAGCGCCTTTCGCGATACGCTGTTAGCTGGTATTATCAGCCAAAACGCTAGCCGTAAATTGGCCGAAACGCGTATCGACACCGACATTATTTACGGCAAACTAGACCCGTTTATCGTCGAAAAGAATCTAAAGCACATTGCCGAAAAGAATCAGCGAGTTACATTGCATTCGCTAACTACTGCCACCCACGCCATCCGCCAGCGCACGTGCAAAGTTATCGTTAGCTGTATGAAAAGGGCTATCAAACCAGAATCTAAGTAGCTTATTGTGGATGTGATAGTGGCTTCTTAGCGAGCTGCCTTTGAGTGTTTATATATATAACCGATGAGCACGATACCGATGCTGGCGGCTATACTATCTATGACAACGTCGCGCATTTCTCCGCTTCTGCCACTAATGAACAGCTGATGTAATTCGTCGCTGGCAGCATAAAGTGCGCAAATAGTAATTGAGGACATTGTTGGTCGGTCAAACGGTAGCTTTCTTAATTCTGCTCTCCATAAAGCGTTGAATAATAATATACCAAGTATGAAATAGGCGAAAATATGTGCGCTTTTACGAATTATAAAAGTTAGCAGTTGTTGGTCGATGCCTGGGGCAATGTGATGTAGTTGCTCTACGAATACGCTGCTCTGTCCGCTAGATATTGAGGCTGGTTGCTGTGAAAATATGAAGATAACCACCATCCAAATGAGCGGTAGAAGTAGGTGGATTTTGAGCAGTTTATCGGTCTGTGTCATTCTTAGGGCGTTATTCTTATACTAACCTATATACATACATTATATATGCTATTTATAGAAAGAAGGAGGGTCTTGTATTGACCCTACCTCTTCAGCTTCTTATCCTTCAGCTTCAACACCACATCCGCCTCTTTGGCCAGCTGTTTACTGTGGGTGACAACGATGACGCATTTGTCGTTTTCGTGGGCGGCCCGGCGCAGGATGTCGATGATGTCGGCGGCGGTGGTTTCGTCCAGGTTACCAGTTGGCTCGTCTGCCAAGATAATCGGCGCGGAGGATACCAGCGCTCGCCCAATCGCCACGCGTTGTTGCTGTCCGCCAGACAGTTTCATGACGTTGCGGTGAATGTGATCGTCGTCCAGGCCCATGGCGTGTAGCGTTTCGTTGGTAGCCTTGGAATTAACCAATTTCAAGTTTTCCAGCGGCGTCAGATAATCGATCAGGTTATAATTCTGAAACACCAGCGAGATATTGTGTTTGCGATGATGCGAATAGCCTTGCTCGGCGATGTCTTCGTCGTCGAACAAAATCTGCCCGCCAGTCGGTGTGTCTAACCCCGCTAGTAACCCCAGCAGTGTCGACTTGCCGGCGCCAGAACTACCGACGATGGCGTAGAACTTGCCTTTTTCAAATTGATAATTGATGCCGTTGAGCACATTACTAGTGCCGTCGGCGTATGAATAGATGATATCGCGTAAAGTAAGTATTGACATAGTACTCCTAACTTAGTTTTGCTAAAATTTGCTTTGGTGATTGGCGCATAATCGGCGCGGTGGCAGCGATGGCTGATAGCAGAACGACCATGTAGCCGAAGGCGAAAGCCTCTAGGTAGGTTGCTACTGGCGCGGCTTGCACCGCAGTCTTTTCTATGCGCTGGCTTTGGTCGGTTTGTGCCGTCAGGGCAGTAGAAATTTGCGATGAGGCAATCGAGCCGATGGCGAGCGCGAACACCGAGCTAACTAGAGCGATGATCGCCAGCTCTGCCAAGAACTGCCCGATAATCTGCCGCTTCGACGTGCCGATAGACAGCAAGATGCCAATTTCATGCAAGCGGCCGCGCACCCAGAATACCAGCACCAGTGACAGCACCGCCAGCCCCGCCGCGGCTGCGCCGATGGTGGCAATCGTCAAAATGTTTTGAATGCCAGCGATGTTTTGGAGAACCCCAGCAAATACCGCCCCGTTGTCGGTTAGGCTAAATTTTTTCCAATCGATGTTCGGTAAACTTTTGACGCGGTCCGTCAGCGGCTTCAGCTGATGCGGATTTTCGGCGAAATATGTCGCCCGCGTCAACTGCTGGCTACCCGTCAGCTGCTGCGCTGCAGCCAAGTTGGTGATGAGATGATTCTCCGCCATGTCGGACTGTAAGACCGCTGGCTTTTCACCTTTGCCGCTGAAGATGCCCATGACAGTCACCGTCACCCGCCGGCCGTCTTTGGTAATGTCCAGCTTGTCGCCTAGCTTGATACTATTTTTCTCAGCGAAGGTTTTGTGAATCAGCGCTACGTTTTGATCGTGCGCCCCCAGATGCTTACCCTGCTCTAATTGGTAAAATCGACCGGTGAACTCGCTAAGCAGATTGCTCTCTGTCGCGCCCGTCACCTTCGCCTCCCCAGCCACGTTAGAGTCCAGCTGCACACCGCTGCCTGCCGTGTCGATCAATTGTTTGCCTGGCAGTCCCGCGGTAGTTTCTGATTGGAAATTATGTGCTTTGACCTTGTCCAGGCGCTGCACCTGTCGTGCCGTCTCCATTGGCACCTCGCCCGATGGCTGCTTGCTGGCGACGCTAAAACCGGCACGAATGTTCCGCTCGACCGATTGCTTCAGCTGCGCCATCGTCTGCTGTACCGTCAGCGTGCCGATCAGCAGCGTGAAAATCAGCGTCATGATCAGGGCGATGATCAGGCTGCGACGCCGTTTGCGCGTCACAGCCGTCCAGGCTCGTTTGATAGTCGTCATCGTTCGCCCCTAGTCCACTTCGGTTAGTAATTCTTTTGGTGTTGACTGGGTAATCGGCCGCGAAGCCAGCAGCACCGCAATGATAATCACCATTAGCCCAGCGCCCCACACCGCCAGCAGATCAGTCGGTTGTACGCCAACTGTCACCTTGTCTAGCGTGCGTGATGACGTCACCGAGTCAGCGTCAGCACCGAGCGATGCACCGTTGAGGGAACTACCCGCTTGACGCGTGGCGCTCTGTGCCGCCTGCGACACCACGTGATCGCCCAGTTGCTGAGCAATGAGCCCTGCGGTAAAGTATGACGCACCGAAGCTCAGCACCGCGATCATCACTAGCTCAGCGATGTATTGCAGCACAATCTTTGACTGCGGTACACCCGTCGCCAAGAGTACGCCCGCTTCGCGCTTGCGCTCGTTCATCCACAAGTACAGCACCATGCCAATCACTGCGACACTGACCAGCGCCGTCGCCCACAACATACCGTCGATCAAGCCGTACACGCCGTTCACCGCACCAGTCACACCAGCCAGTTCCTGGCTATTCTTATTCAATTGATACTTTTGCCAATTGACCGGCAATTTATTCGCCCGCGCCATCACCTCTTCCAGCTGTTTGGTGCCTTTGGTGAAGAACGTAGCGTCCTGGTAAATCTCATTTTGCGCTGTATACGCATTCAACTGGCGGGTCGTCGCGATGTCAGTCAGGAACAAATTCTCGAACAGCTCCACCTGGTACGTCGCCTGCTTTGGGTTTTTGCCGTTAAATATACCGACGATTTCTACCTCAACCTCATCCTTGGATGGATGTTCGTTGTCGGTGTCGTACTGGTTAGCTTTTAGTTTGATTTTACTGCCAAGCTTCAGGTTGTTGGCCTTGGCGAAGTCTTCGTGCACCAAAATCTTGTGCGAATCGTTCTCGGTGATGTGCCGGCCAGCGATGAGCTTGAGCGACTCGGCCCGGAACTTCTTCTCGGACTCAGATTTATTGACGCCGATGATGGTGGCGGCGTTGCCAAACTGTTTGTCTTTCTCGGCATCATAGCCGCTGCCGCCACTCGGCAGTGGCACTAGTTTGGTATTGATAAAATCGACCGTGGCGTTCTGGCGCTTGACATAATCCGTCACGCCCTCCAGGTTCTTCACTGCGTCGATATCTTTGTTTGATACCGTTCCCGAACCGCGGGCTGTTCCCGGATTGGTGCGCGGATTATTGCCCAGCGTGAAGCCGGCCTTGAGCGTTTTGTCCAGCGACTGCGCTGCTGCGTCGGTCGAATGCTTGATGGCAAATCCACTCAGCATGATCGTCGACATACACAGCAAAATCGCCAGCAAAATCAGCGTTTTGAGTTTTTTCCTGGTGATATACAACCAGGCACGTTGCAAAAATGACATAGATCTCCTTTCTTGATTCTATGTCAGTGTAGCAAGGGTATGTGAAGGGAATGTGAAATGGATGAATTATTTGTAATATATTTTTAGTATAATTATAGAATATGAATTTAGCATTAATAGGACTTGGCCCTCATGCCAAGAGAATATATTTACGTTTTCTACTAAAGCATAATATAGAGCCAGCGTTGATAGTAGATCTTGTCTCTCAAGAAAATGCAATACGCAAATATCTCGGTAAATATAATTTAGACAAGACTGTATGTGTTTTTGTAGATGACCGTCATAGAGATGACTTGAGACTCTCAAAAGAAACGGAGTCTGTGCTTGCAAAGCACATTAAAGAAATGGGCATTACTCATGCTATAGTTTCGACTGAGCCGAAAGCTCACTTTGCATATGCAATGTTTCTACTAAAAAACAACGTAAATATTTTAATGGACAAGCCAATTACAGCTCCAATAAATGTGATAAATAACCCAGTTCAGGCAAGTAAGATAAAGTCAGAATACGACTTATTATGTGCAAAGTATAAAATGCAAAAAGCCTATAACGATAAATTAATCTTTAGTATTCAATGCCAGCGAAGATTTCATAAGGGTTATACTTATGTAAAATCGTTGCTATCGGAAGTGGTTCGAAAGTATAATATTCCAATTAGCTACATAGATATATTTCATAGTGATGGCATGTGGAATATGCCAGACGAATTCATATATCGCGAGAATCATCCTTACAAATATGGTTACGGCAAGCTTTTTCATAGCGGTTATCACTTCATTGACTTATTAACATGGATAGTAGAGGTCAATGCTACTCTTAAAGACGACAAGAAGATCAACAAGTGTAGCGTATATTCAGAAAGTTATCGTCCATTAGATTTTGTTCATAATTTTAATAATCAAGATTATCAAAAAATATTGGAAACCAATAAATTCTCTAAGTTACTACTTAATAGGAAGCAGTATGAGTCTTATGGAGAGTTAGATATACATAGTATTATAAATTTCTATAACAACAAGAATTTAATAACGAACTGTTCTCTAAATTTAATGCAGTCTGGTGTTAGTAGGAGATCTTGGATAGAACTACCAGAAGATACATACAAATCTAACGGTAGAATAAGACACGAACGTCTGAATGTTTATGTCGGACCTTTGTTAAATATTCAGGTACATAGCTACCAAGCTTACGAGGCAAAAGAAAGAAAAGCTCATGGTGGACATGAGCCTGGCGATATTGAACATTTTGATATTTACATATTTCGCAATACAGACTTAATTGGCGGAAAACCATTTGAAAAAGTATCTATTGCAGATCTATACAATGTACAAGACAATAGCTTTATTGGATATAATGAAAAAGCAAGAGAAAAATGTCTCACCGACTTTATTGAAAATATTTCAAACGACTCCGACTTATTATTACATAAACAAAGTATAATGATAACAGAGATGATCTATAAATCAATTATACATGAAGGAAGAAAGATGAGCTCCAATTTTAACATAGAAGAGTCTGATGCCCTGAAGGAAATTGTTAAGGTAACCGATGAGGATTTTAATATCTCTCCTGTTTATCATAAAGAGAAAACTACGATACGGCTGGGGTCTAGAGGAATTGTTTTGAATGATAAAGGCGAAATAGCCGTCATATATAAAAAAGCTAAGAATGAATACAAATTACCTGGTGGCGGCATTGATAGCGGCGAGAAAGCTCAAGAGGCGTTTAGGCGTGAGTGTGAAGAAGAGCTAGGGTGTGTTGTCGACATAACCAAAGAGCTAGGAACGGCTATTGAATATAAATCACAAGAAAATTTCAGACAACTGTCGTTTGTTTATGAGGCAAGAAAGGTTGACGAGCTGGAGTCAAATAACCTAACTGAAAAAGAAAAAGCTGAAGGCACTGAATATATTTGGCTACCAAAATTACAAGCACTAAAAAAGATGAGAGAGTCGCTAGAAAAACTTGAATCATCTGATTATGACTCGGTTTATCGAACACGTTTTATGGTCCTAAGAGATGTTAGAATTTTAGAGTATTATATAAACAACGTATAATATTTTCTTTTGTAGGGACTATATATGCTATCTATCCTACTACGCAAAAGATACAGGTTATTCCTATATTCCTGTGCCAAAAAGCATTAACTAAACTCTCAGCAAGATATAACTCATTATACTTTAGGACAAAATGTCTTGATATATAATGACATATTTAGATTATCTACTTACTTCTTCTCCAGCGTCGCGACTCGTTTCTTTAGGTCGTCCAGCTCAGCGCGAAGCTTGCTGGTGCTTGCTGCGGGACTGCTTGGTTCTGTCTTCTCAGTTTTAGTGTCTTTCCCCTGCTTAGCCTTTTGTCCTTTGCTGACTCTTGCGGCAGCATAAGCAGAGATAACAATGCTAGCTATTGCAATCGCTGATACTATATCTAGCGGAGTAATTTTCATGTCGTCTTCCTTTGTTTATGGATTAGTAAGTTTATAGTATTTGATTATACACCCCAGACTACAAGAAGCCTACTCCATCTGCATCATGCTAATTTGACGAAGAATTCTTTTCCTATAAGCCTTGCTCTATCAGAAGGCACGGCAAGCCCGCGAATAACGTCGAGAGTATAACTGGTTGCTCCTTCTATATCTTCGCTATTGTCAATCCAAACTACATTATCCCTGCCTAGCGCCCACTTTAGATTGTGTCTTGCCTCTTTAATTCTTGCCTGCATGTCTGATTCGTCGTGCTGATCGTCGCGAGCAGTTACCCGAGAATGCCATACATCTGGCGAGGCAACAACTTCTATAATGCGAGAGTTTCTAAAAGGAAGCTGCTCGATTGTCTCAACAGCCTTAGGGACAGCATCTAGCAAAACTGTAGTACCATCTCCATAATCAGCTAATTCAGAACCGTATACAAACCGAGTTGTCGGATGCACCATGCCTTGAACCAGTTCTCTATTGACCGCTTTTCTTATAATCGCTTGGAGGTTTTCTTCATTATGCGGTACGAAACGATAGTTTTCTTCCTCGGAAGAGCTCCGGCAAGGCCGCGTCGTAAAGCCTCTGATCCTTAAACAATCATCGCTGGCTTTCTCTACACTTTGCATGAGAGTTGTTTTTCCGACGGCGAAAGGTCCAGAGAACATAATTATAGTCCTTTTGCCAAGTCCTGCGCATATTTTCTCTGAGGGTTCGTACTCGCGCAATATTTCGTCTAGCCGTTCTACGAGTTGATTATCTATACTTGCCATATTACAAATTTTATCATTATGAAGGACCAACTACAGCATACCATGACAGAAAAAGATACTCTAACATATTGCAAGAGCAAAATACATAGCCTGTTTAGAGATACTAACATAGAAAAAATCTGTATCGTCCCTGCCTATGACAGGACTAAAACTATTTCTGATACCGAGAAAAACGATAAGCTGTTTAATTACAAAAGACCAACTGCCGAAATTATCGATGACACCGGATATCTCTATGTGTTTCCTGGAAAAGATTACGTACGCCACTATAAAAAGATTTATGAAAGGTGCGGATACAAAGTTACCTCAAAGACGCCAACTCAAGCGCAAACTACCAGAGCTCTAAGAAACATCTTTCCAGCCGATATGCCAGACTGCGATGTTGTACTGCTAGGATATGTCGAAGCACTTGTCCCAGGTGCTGGAGAATGGCAAGGCAATGATGACATCAAGTGGAAGCTAGAAATGATTAACGGGCAAAAAGTTGTTTTTGTCGGAGTAGCGTTTAGCTACTGGGGCAATATCATTTATTCTGTCGTCGAAATGCTAGCAAAATACTGCTCCACGATTATTTATGCGGGTAAACTTGGTTCGCTTTCATCATCCGATATTCCTAACGCGACTATCGCGACAGGTGACTCATCATACGTAGACGGTTCGCTTATAACTTGGAATAATCTTTTCAAGAAATCCCCGCTTACTGTAGAGGGTGCGCATTATACGCTGCCATCTGTACTTGACGAAACTGCAAAATGGTATAACGAGTCTAAGGATAAATACCGCTTCGTAGATCCTGAAATAGGATGGGCAGCAAAAGCTGCAAATGACTTTGGCTTAGTATTTAGCTACCTTCACTTGGTAACCGACAATCTGTCTGGATTGTTTAGCGAGAACTTAACAACAGAACGCGAGAGCGCTGTACTCAAAAAGCGCCTACAATACGTGAGTATCATGCGTGCGATATTGTGGCATAGAATAGGCGCAGAACAAAGCGTATCTCTATTCTCGGAAGTGTTAAAAGCGCAACAGTCCCGAGTCGATAAGGGCTATATGGAACCTCTCGAGAGAAACTGGAAAGCTTGCCTGGCATTCGCTTATCACACCCAAGAGGAAGCTTGGGAAGTTGTCCGAGAACTGCCGCGCCGCCAATGGAAAGAACAAAAAGTCAATCCAGAAGCACTACTGTCTGAAATCGTCGATACGCAAATCCAATTGCTAACAACCCTGGCCTACGCAGGCTTCGACGAGCAAGACCTGACAGAAGGCGTCATCAAAAAGCTGCACGCCAACCGCCCTGATTGGAAGAAATAGAATAACTAAGCCGCCCCGACAGAATACGGAGCGGCCTGGCGTTTTATGGTTATTTACGCACCTGGCTTCGGCGCTGGAGTGTCTTTCTTTGGTTCGGCGTCCTTTTCGAATTTGGCGTTTTTCAGTTCTTTTTCGAGGACGCTGCCTGCGATAAAGCGGACTTTGGCCTCTTCAATGATACTAGGATTGACGTCTTTTTCTTCGGCGACGCCTTTGGATTTGAGCGTAACGTGGAAATCCGTTGATTAATCAACACATTGTAGTAGAGTTTTGAGACTACCACGGTACTTTTTCTAAACTACTACGGTACTTTTCGAAAAGTACCACGTTGGTTTTCGCCGAGCGGGTGTTACCTATTAAAAACAGGGGTGACAGTCGATAAACTGGAGTCTGGAGGCTATCAAAACACCGCTTAACGAATTATCTTTCCGCGAGTTACATCACCACCCCACCTCCTTTCGGATTACAGCCACCGCCGCCGCAAGCCGCGATGTTGGTTGTGGTTTTAGTATAGCATGGATAGGGCGGAAAAACGAGGATGTAATATCAATTATGTATACCATAAACTAGATTTTACATAATTATCTTCAGAGAAGCATTGACAAATATTGATATATATACTTATTTTTGGACTATCAATTCAGATAGACCCGGCTCTTTAGCCGACCTACTACAGAAAGGTCCAACATGGGACTTCTCTGGGACCGAAACATCGGAAATGGCGACGGTGAGGTGAAGGAGACCGAGATCCCGCTCGACGGGTCCTCTATGCACGTCACTCAGTACGACCGTGAGACCAACACCCGCGTTTCGTGGGACACCAACGGTTTCATCGACGGTGTCGAACCGGATACGATGCACTCTACCGACCAGAACCTCGGTAAGCACGACCCGAAGCGCCACCTGTAGGTGGTGAACGACCTGGATATGTCTATAAACTGTCCACTTATCCTTGATAAAATAATCCTATGCATAAACAACGAGACGAATACACTGCAGCACGAGAAATTATTGATTTATATTACGATACATCTGATTCTGCCGATATTATAGAGTCTCTCAGTTGTATCTGTTTCTCGTTGGCGCAAACTTTCGAGCAAGATGGTAAAAGAACTATATGGGATGATATGTTTGATTATTTTGATCAAGATTATATGGCAATTGAAAAGAAACTAGAGCGCCCAAATCGTCAGATAATTGATGATTTATACCACAAGATTATCAACCAAATACGCTAACTTTATATTTCCTGTATATATAATTATAACCTTATAATAAGAGTTTTAGTATAATAAGTGTGCTACAAGTTATGAACTACGATAGATATCTAGAATTACAAACTCGCCTAGAATGGTTTTATGATTTTCATCCAGAGTTTTTTGATGATATTCCGCCTGAGCAGAAGAAGTTGCTGCAAGATACGTTCCTATACGATGCGCCTGATGAAGGTTACCCGGAGTCGTTGCGGGATTTCTATAATAAGAATATTGATAATCAGCCAGCGCTTTAGAATGATATGCTTTTGGCAGTAGATGCCTTATATAAGGCGGCGGGGGCCAGGAGTTTGTTTGATTACGATGAGTAAATGAGATGAATATGTCATAAAACTGTCCATTTTACCTGAAACGTTCTATCATTAGTTTAATTTAGCGACAGAGATAGAAATGATGAGCTTAGCTGAGATAGAAAAATCTGGCAGGTGCGACGAGATGATTAGATTGAGCAAAAATCTTGGCTGAATGCGGGCAGTTACGCAAGCGGTGCTTTGTATTCACCTTCCTCTTCGCGCTGCTATTGCGAATTGCATGAAGTAGTTTTCTAGCGATTCGTCTTCCATACCGGCGAATAGTTCGCGGGCGCGTAGGACTTCGCGGAGTTTTGGTGATTTTTGGCGGGCGAGCTGCTCGGCGGTGGCGTCTAACAAGTCCAAGCCGCGCTGCCAGGCGCCAGTCATTGCCGCCGTATCGCCGCGGCGCCGGGCGGCAAACGCTCGCCCGACCTCCGAGCCGATGTTGCCCATTTGCTCGAAAATCGTTAGGCTTTGCCACTTTTGCCGATCAAAGACATGTTCACTCACGGACGACTCCGGCGATGATATCGATGATTTGCTGCCGCACCGCTGGGTCGAGTACATCGCGCGACGGATTGTTTTGCCGCGGTCGAATGTTTATCATGCTGTCAAACTCGATAAACCCATCGGTGCCAAACTTATCTGGATATAGGTTGATCCCCCATAGATCTGCTTGTTGCGATCCACGTTCTAACAGATACGCCTCGCCATCAGCATGCATATCCATGTCGATTACCACAATTTTCTTAGCAACATCGACATCCGCCTTGACCATCGTCCCGTACATTCTCTCGGCCATCGGGCGAAGCTCGGTGAGGGTTATGGTATCAACAATCTTCATAATTCAATTGTAGCACAGACGGTCGGCGCTTTAGCAGGATATGCTTTTAGCGGTGGATATGTCGTATGGGGTGGCAGGAGCTGGGGTTTTGTTTGATAGTAAGTGGTGCTTCTCCGCTTATTAAATACATAAGTCTTATTTGCTGCTTTTTTGCAGCCACGCCGCCAGCTCTTGCCAAACCACTGCTGTTAATTCCGCTTTCTCTTCATCAGTCATTTCAGCGAGTGTTTTGTTTTTATCGTCTGGCAAGAAATATTTGTCGTAATTGCGGCCGTTGTTGCCGCGCGGTTCTTTTAATAACGCGCCGTGCAGTTTTAAGGTAAAGATTTGCGGTTTGTTGCCGTCAAAGTAAGTAATCGTGCGCTGCGTGTACGCCCGAGCGCCGCCGCCGAGCAGCTGAACTATCCTGTCAATACCGATGGTGTCGAGCGCGTATTTGGTGTAAACGCCGGGAAAGCCGTTCAGTTCGTCGATGAACAGACCTGAATCCATTACCACCAGCGGACGCTTAAGTAGATCGTAATATTTTAGCGCTTTATCGACAGAGACGGCTTGTTGATCGTCGGACTGGATTTCTGGCACGTCAGGCAAGGTTTTATCTGGCGCAATCAGGTTAATATTCGTTCCAGCCAGCGCCTGTTTAGCTCCAGCAAGTTTGTGTTTATTAGTCGTCGCGTAGATTAAGTCCATGGACTAATAATACATTTTGCTGCAATTTTCGTAAAATTGCTTGACAGCGGGTTCTATTATTGATATATATCAGCTTTTGCAATCGCAGAGGTCAGCGTTTCGCCTGGAGCCACCAGGCTTGAGACGCTCCACTTCGCGGAAAGCTACAATTCTTCGCCCGACTCCAGAAGGAGTTTTATCATGGCACGTAGCAGTAAGTGCCCCGATACCGGACTGAAGCGCAAGGAGTGCTTCTGTTTCAAGTGTCTGACGAGGCGTAACAACGCCTCCCTGCACGGTGGCAGCAACCACTCCAAGCGCAAGAGTGCCAACCCGCACAGCGACGGCATCAAGAGCAGCCGAAACCCCAAGCGTTTCCGCTCCTAATCTGTCCCAGACCTAAGCCATGTCTATAAACTGGCTCATTTTCTTGTTAAAATTTTCTCATGAAGCATTTCACACTCGCCAAATACCACCCCTGCGCGCAACTCTCCCATCTCTGCGAGCACCTGTTTGTTGCCACAGTCGCCGATTATCTTTACTGCCACGAGCAGTACAAGTTGCTAGATTACGCGCTCAATGGTGCTACATATGGCTCCGGCGTGATCATTATCTCTGCGAAATGTTATAACAAAACGTCGGCGGAATTGCTTCAAGACTTAGCGGCGATGAAAGCCGATTTTGGCGAAGCTCCTTTTTACTTGCCGACTTCACGAGCTTTATCACAGATTATCGCCGAAGAGCCGGAGGTAATTTTTATTGGTGATGTCGATACGATAATCGGCGAGTTGAGATTGCTTGATGACCAGCCTTGGCAAGAGTTAGATTCGGTTGAATTGTTGCCAAAAGATGCACATAGAAATAAAAAGTTGCTTGATTTGATATATGTTACCGATCAGCCAGCTGCCAAACTGCGTAAAATCAAGCTGCAATTGCAATTTAGCAACCAATCGATTGAACTGCGTATATTATGGCGCGAGTTGGTGCGCTTTTTGAATTTGTCGATCGGGCAAAAAGTTTGCCAAGAGTTTGGTGCTTACTTTGCTGATGAACATGCTAAAGCAGATTAAAACTATTTGACCCTGTTAATTCTCGCACTTGCTCGAACGATGAATGTACTTGCGCAAGTCGACCTGATGACGATTGACAGCGGAACCGGCAAACTGGTCATAACTGACGGTTTTATTATTGACCAAACGCTACCCCCTACACTACAATCAAAATGTGATCAAAACAGTGTCAAAAGCTCTCATCAAGAATTGTGCTGGCGCATATTTACTGTTGTATAGAGGCGATTCGCATCCAAATTTTCCTGGGCATTTGGACATTCCCGGCGGAGAGGTTGAACCTAATGAATCATACAAAGAGGCAACTGCTCGCGAGATATGGGAAGAAACCGGCGTACATATTCAGTCAAATAGTCTAGAAGAGTTATTTGCTAAACAGTACAAAAACGTAAAACACATACTTTTTGAAGCGAATATAGACGAGATAGACATTCCAGTCAAACTAAGTTGGGAACATAAAAATTACTGCTGGATGACGCGAGAAGAACTATTGAACACAGCCGTCCCAAATAATGCAGATCCTTATTATGTTGATGTTATTGATTATTTAGGTACCTAGCTTATCCTACGCCCTCACTTACAACCGAACGTCTCGCATTATGCGTTTTTCGTAATATTTTCAGCGATTGATAATAATCCAAACTTCCTCTTCATCGACAAGGCCTCCGGAGAGCACAAGTGCATCTCCGTTGACCTCGACAGTAACATGACGGAACACTACGACTACGAGTGATCGTTCTATTCTGAGCCATGATATAAAACTGGCTCATTTATCCATGTTTTTCTTGATTTATATGTTAAGTCAGTGTTCTTTGTGCATCAGCGAATTTATGTTTATTGGTAGTTGTGGTTGCGTAGGTTAGAACCATTTATTTTTACTTATCGCTGCTTTTAATCCTGCTAATTCCCTAGCTCGCTCAAACAAATGCACGTATTCTTTAGATGTGCCAGATTGAACTAGTTCAATAGCTTGCTGGAGATTATCACACCAAACAATTGAGCATCCGTGTAGCTCTTCTTCGTCAATCCAAGCGCTTTTGCCGATCGTTCCATAAACATGTGCGGTAAAATAATGCTGATTACAATCCTCGTTATATGCCGATAAATACGATTGGACAACACCCAAATAGTGAACGTCTGTAATATTTGCTCCAACTTCTTCCTTAATTTCACGGCGAACAGTCTGTTCTAAGCTCTCGCCTACTTCTACATTACCTCCAGGCAGTTTATAATGATTGTATTTGTGTTCGTATACTAGAGCAATACGGTTATTATTATCAGATAAAATTGCCCGTGCGCCGGTACGGATTGATTTTTCTGCGCCTGATAGTGGTGTTTGCAAACCAATAGTTTGGTCATTTATAGTTGACAAAAGACAATTAGAACCCATACTCATCTCTTAGCTCCCTTATTTTTGCTAAATAACTATCATCTACTGATCCGTCTGGTAATATTTTTGGCAACAGAGCTGCACCTTCAGTTATCTCATTCCAAGCTGTGATAGGAGTATACCTTTCCTCCTGGGGCGTGTTGTTCATAATAAATCGCTTTTGCTGACAAAGCATATCGCCAAAATCTATAGCATTACTATCGGTTACGATAGGAGTAAAGGGATACATTCCTTGAACATCTCTAAAATGCCTACCTTCAGGAATACTTCCACGAGGAGACGCATCCCATCCGACCACGACGGGAGGAATATACGGCTTATCTATTTGCTCTTGAATTGTGTCCCACTCCTCAACTCTCTTGATAACTTGCTCTCTATAATTCTGGATAGGCCGCCGCATTGATTCTGTAAAGTCGGGTAGAAATCCGTAACCGGTCATAGAGTCGGCACCAGCAGCAAGATGATCTAGTGCGTGAGTAGCCCTAAGACAAACTGTTGCCAAATACGGCTCTATCCTGTATTTCCTCCAGCTATATTCTTTCATATAATTTATCATATCAGCATGCGACATCTCTTTGTTATTATTGCTATATTTTCTCATATCAGAAGTGAAGACGCTTACGTACGGTCGATCAAGAATATTGATGTAATTTGGATTGTCCCAGTGATTATCAGCGAGATAATCGACCATTGTTTCTACAGTCTGAGACGTACGATCATAGTATCTATCGGGTTCTTCAAAATACGGAGGAACAGGTAGAACAGATCTTGGGCTGCCGAATATCATCATGCAAGCGTACGCAACTTTACCTAGGTTGCACTTTAGAAATCCGCTAATAACATCTTTTTCTTTGCTAACCTTACCACTTTTAACACCGACGTAAGTGTCAAATATAAAGCCATCTACGCTGTATTGCTGCGCCAAATCTACTTGCGCTTGCATAACTCTTGGGTCTGCATCATCCCATATACTAGACCTAGGTGATCCATCAAAAGAATATACATTTGGCTGGCTATGTCCTACAAATAAAGGCCTAGCGGTTTGGCAAAGCATAGTTTCATCTGTTGACTTATCTCCTCCATTTGCCAATGATCTATGCTGCAGCGTTTCACAACTGGTCGTCAGCGGATAGTAATAACTATATATTGGTGATTCTTTTTTCATAGTTAACTCCTATTTACATGCCTTTTATATATTAAGTGCATCTTGATTAAAAACTTGTAAGCATACCGTCACGCAGTAAAACCTTTGATACTTCCTCGCCTAATGAATCAACTAACGCATATACCGATACTAGACTATTATCATGTTTATAGTTGGAGACAATAACTTTATAATCGACTCCACTTACCGCTGCCCTAAGTGCACCCTTGGCAAAGGACGCAGATTCTACTGCTGGTAACGCAAATAATTGCACGTCTTCTTGAATAGCTTTTAATAAGCCGCCGAGATCATCTAAGTTACTACCATAATACTTACTATAGGTATCGTCTGGGGCCATTGAAGCATTCTTCCCTCTTAGTCCTGTTGGCGACAATCCTAGACGAATACGCAAAAAATCCGACCTAGTAAAACTAGAAAGAGGATCAATCTCTAGACGACCCGCACCTACCATATCAATAACACTACTAATATGCATTATACTATTAGGCATTCCTGTGTAAGTCTCTCTTATAGAGAATGACGCGTCAGAAAACGTATTTAGAACTAGTTTAGCAAATATAACAGAGAAGTCGTTACATATTACTTCATTTCTGTCTAGAGACACTTGACTAATCACTCTAGGATCTTTATGCCTATCAACTTCAGTTTTTAGCTTTGTTCCGTCATTCAAGGATAAGAAAGCTTCCTGGTCGTAGCACAAAATTTTACAGAGTTTATTATAAATTCCAGAAATAGCCGCCGAACTGTCAGATGTATCTAAACCATCTAGTACGAGACTTTCTATACTATAATCCAGTGTTACTTGTTCAAGAAATTTAGTGTCAATTTCGTATACGGATTGCGGTTCTTCATGACGCGGCAAAAAGTTATTAGAACTATTTGTCCTCAGCATATCTTGTGTATTATATAATTTATATTTACTGTAGTCAAGCAATACTATGTATAAAAGGTTCTTTTTATATTTATCCAAATATCTACGCTCAGTATCTCATTAGTACAAACAGCATTATTTTTTTATCAGTTCTTTATAGTTTTATAACAAACCACATCCCCTGTTTCACCGGCGCAAACTCATACTCCAGCCCCTTCGCCTCAAGTAATATTTTCACGATGTAGAGCCCAATGCCGCTGTTGTCGCCGTGCTGCTTCGTGGCGGCATTACTCCGATAAAACGGGTCGAAGACGTGCTGGAGTTGTTGTTTGGTGAGTGGCTTGCAGGCGTTTTCGATTGCCAGTTCGTGCTGGCTACAGGTGATTGTTATCACGCTCCCGGCATCGCCGTGGCGCACCGCATTCGACACTAGGTTCGAGATGACGTGGCGCATCATGTCTCTGTTAGCGCGAATGGTCGTCGGGTGTGCGTCAACCGTGAAAGTCATGCCGCGCGTTTTCGCCAGCAGTGTGTAATCATCAACCACCTCGGCAATTAGCTTATCGATCCTCAGTCGCTTTTCTTGGCGCAGAGCCTGCTCGGCAATACTGCCAGAGCGCAAGACGTTGTTCACCATCGCCGTCAATTGATCAACCTGCGCCACCGATTCCGCCAGGTACTGATCGCGATTTTTATACTCGCCAATGTTGAGTTGCATATTTTCGAGCATGATCCGTAGCGCCGCCAACGGTGTTTTCAGCTCGTGCGAGGCGGCGCGGAGGAAGGCTATTTTTTCCTTTTCTAGCTGCGATATTCGCTGATTTTCCTGTTCTAGCGAACGAATCGTTTGCCACAGATTTTGATAGAGCTCATTAATATTTCGCCCCAGCACACCAATCTCATCATGACTATTGACTGGGTAGTGCGCACCCTTTTCCAGCCGCTGCATAGTTGTGGTCACCGCCGCCATCCGGCGAATCGGCCGCGTCACAAAACGGCTATAGAGGTACGAAAACACGAGCGCCACCAACAGCGAGCCGAGCATGGTATATGGCAATACGTGTAAGGTAGCGAGTTTAGCCTGAGTGACGGGTGCTACGTCGGCCAGCAGCTTGACTGTAATCGCTCGCCCCTGCTTATCAGCCACACTGCCCTGCTGCAAAACAACCGAACGCGGATCGACCGTTTGACCGTCAGCGATTTTTACCACGCTAGTATCGACCGATTTACCACTATCCGTCACTATATTGATCGACTGAAAACCTTGAAAATACTGGTCGCGACCGTCAATCGTCAGCGTGATATTAACATTTTTCACCTGAGCAAACTCCTGGCTGAGACGATGTATTTCCTCAGTCGATTTACCACGTAATTCGGTTGTCAGCGCCGTGAGATTGTCCGCCGCCTCGCGCTCTTTTTGCTGCAAATAAAATTGCGGCATCAAGGTGTAGACCAGCGCATGCACCAGGATGATCAACGTCGCGAATAGGCCGATTGACACCAAAAATGTTTTGGGAAATAATTTAAGATTCTTCATAGCGATAACCCACTCCCTTCACCGTGATGATGCAGTCCAGGTGTAATTTCTTGCGCAGATTTTTGATGTAGACATCGATCACCCGGTCAAACGGCACCTCATCATCACGCCACAACTTGTCGATGATAGCCTGCCGGCTCCAAACCATGTTTGGATTATCGACGAGCAGTTTGAGTAGCTGTACCTCCTTGGGCTTGAGATGTGCATCATTGTCATCATAAAATCCCTGATAGGCCGCGAAATCCACCGAGGCCAGGCCGCGCTGCCACAAGGTTTTTTTGACAGACTGTTGGCGGCGAAGCAACGCCTTAATTCGCTTCTCCAAAATCACCAGCGAAAACGGCTTGTTCATATAATCATCCGCCAGCTCATCAAAACTGGCAATCTGCGTCGGCTCGTCCTGTAGCGCCGTCAACATCAGCACCGGCACGTCGCTGGTCTGGCGAATCTGATGTAGCGTCTCAATGCCACTCATTCCTGGCAACATAATATCAAGGATAATCACATCCGCCTGAGCAAATTTCTCCAGCGCCTCCTCGCCGCTAGCCGCCGTCAGCACCGTGAAGCCGCGCTGGCGGAGGAACTGCTCGGTACCAGTGCGCAGGGCGGGCTCGTCTTCAACTAGAAGGATTCGTGATTTTATTGCGTTACCCATTTCGGTTAATCTTGGATGCTATCCTCGCTATGTTTTGCGACTCACCTAGATTTTTAATTGTCGGGCAAGCTTTGTATAATATTTCGAGACAACTTGGTGTACTAAAATTTTCGATCATATTGGATACTAAAGATTGCTGATATTCTGCTACTTGTCTAATTGCTTCGGTGTTAAAATATATATTCTGTATATTTTTTAGACTATCTACTATTTGTTTATTAAGGATTTGTAGTTGAGCCTGCTGCTCTGGAGATAATGACAGCTTCGCTGGAAGTTTAATATCTTTTTCAATTTCCTCAGCTAGTTTTATAGCACTTTCTTTTTTCTTCTCTATAAAATGATTATGGTGAGCTGCGGCGTCTCTATACTCCTTCAGCTCATTTAACTTGATTTTCATATCCTTCCAAGATATATCCTTTTGCAAGATTTCCTTGGCGATCACATCCCAGATAATAATAGCTCTGCATTTCTCGCTAAACTTTGTTTTGAGATCATCAAAAGAGCTGCTACTGCTTAATAACTCATTTAGATCGCTAGTAGTTAACTGACGTGAAGACCATGAGAAATCGTATCCTAGAATTTCTATTATCTCGCCTAGGGTTAAATAAGAAACCAGTGTCTCTAAATTATTTTTGAAAATTAAATTATTTTCAGTATCCTTTGATTTACATTTGTCTAGATATTTTCCGTGCTGCAATAAAATATCATAATATGCCTCAATTAAATCAGGCAGATACAGTAGCAACTTACGCAATTGAATCTCCACTTCATAGACAGCCTTGAAAACTTCTTCTGCCCGTTTGCGAGAACTCGAATCGCTCAATATGCCTATTTTAAGATTTTCATTAATTTTAACGTATATCTGAGGATCTATTTGCTTACTGCGTTTTATTGTTACAAGAAACAGCTGTTCTGACATAGCCTCAAATTTATCAGAAGAATCTTTATTGATTCCTATTCTATCTAAAATATCCTGTACTTCACCACTAGTTTGCGCTTTTATAACTAGGACTATTTGCTGCATACGCTCATTATAACACCGAGGCGATTATTGTAGTATGGGGGTAATGCAGCGGTTCATTATATTAAATCTATATACAAAAAAAGACTCCGAAGAGCATCATAATCCCTTTATGGTGACTCTACCGGGAATCGAACCCGGGTTGCCGGGATGAGAACCCGGTGTCCTAACCGCTAGACGATAGAGCCAAACTGTTGATATTATAGCAGCAGAGCTGGGCGCTGTCTAGCTGCCGAGCTGCTGAATGATTTCAATTAGGCGACGCGGCGTGATTTCAGCCTTAATCAGGTAGGCGTCGGCATCGTTTTCTAAAGCGGCGCGGCTTTTCTCGTCTTGATCGAAATTTGTCATGACGACGATACGCGACTTCTCGGCGCTGTTTTCTTCGAACTTGCGGATGGCGGTCATGATTTCGGTACCGCGCATCTCTGGCAGCATGATGTCGAGCAAAATTAAATCGTAATGCTGATTGGTAGCCATGACCAAGCCGTCGTGGCCGTCCACTGCCCACTCGACGTTGTAGCCAGCCATTTTGAGGCTGCGAACATACATCTCGCCGATGAAACGGTCGTCTTCGATGACTAAGATTGTGGAAATTGCCATAATACTCTCCTATTTACCCCGTGTATTTAGTGTGATTTTTAATCCAGCTGTTGCCTGCCGAGATGATTTCGGTGTTGGAATTGTCGGCGTCATGCAGTTTGTCAGAAACGGCGGCGTAGATTGGTAGAGTGAAGGTGAAGGTTGCTCCCTGCCCCTCAATGCTTGATACGCCGATGGTACCGCCATGGCTTTCAATGATGGCTTTGCTGAGATATAAGCCGATGCCAGTGCCAGCGACCGTCTCGCGGCTGCGGTGGCTGCGGTAGAATTTGTGGAAGAGGTTGTTGATGACGCTGGCTGGAATACCGATACCATTGTCGGCGACCGAAACTTCAATATGTTTATCCTTGGCTTTAGCGGTGACGCGTACAGCGCCACCCTCGTCGGAATATTTGATAGCATTGTCGATAAGGTTGGACAGCACTTCGGAAATGCTAGAGCGGTCGGCGGCAACGGTCGGCAAATCGCTCGGGATGTCAACGGATAGTGAACGATGCTGCGAGCGGGCGCGTAGCTCCATATCATCGCGGATAGTCTCGTAGATTGTCGCCAACGAATCTTCGTGCAGTTGGAGTTTGAGGTGGCGGCGGTCGTAGCGGCTAGTATTAAGGATGTTGTTAATGTAACCAGATAAGCGATTGCCGCTAACGATTAACCGCTGAAATAATTCTTTTTGATCGGGCTCGAGTTTACTATCGAGTTCGAGCGCTAGTACATCGAGGTAGCCGCGGATAACAGTGATTGGCCCGCGCAGCTCGTGGGCGGCGAACGAGATGAAGTCAAGGTCGTCGTCCTCTGGCTGGTAAATTTCGGTCTCGTCGTAGGCGGTAATGATAGCATCCGCGGCGTTGCCTTGTTCGAAATCGACAGTGATATTGAAAATGCGGCGGCCTTCTTGCCCGATGACTTTGTTGGGGACTCGCAGCCAAATTTTACGGGCGCGAACATTGTCGGTACGGTGTTGATTGAGCCATTCAATCAGGTCGGTGCCGTCGTCAAATAGCAAGTCAAAATGATAAGCGCCTTTGGCGTCGAGTGAGATTGGTGCGGCGCGGTTAGCAAAAATTACGCCGTTGTTCTTGTCGAGAATAATTATACCGGTGCTTGTCAGGTTGAGGGCGCTGGCTAGATCGTCAGTTGCGCTAGTTTTGTCTGGGCTGGTTTCGGTATGTTCTTTGTAGATAGATAGCAGCATATCGCTAAAGCCGGTAGCTTTGTATTCTTTATTGCTAGGGTTTGGCAGCTTTTGGTCGATTTTTTGTCCAGCGGCATTAACTAGGGCGGTCGAGAGGTCGCGCAACGGAATCATCGCAAAAGACAAAACTGCGAAATTTGTTGCAGTAGAAATGATTAGTAGCGAAATGACAATTGTTGCAATAAGAAAGACATCCAAACGAACCTGCAAGATGATCATTATTGCAATAACCGATAAAGCGACCAATAATTGAACGAGAACAGATATTATTGCAACCTTGTTGCGATGAATACGCCAAAAATCACGCATTTCTGGCGTGCGTTTGACTACTGGCTTGGCGTCGCTTACTGCCACGAGACACCTCCTCCGCCACTGTTTGGTACAGCGGCAATCCAAGTTTGTCCGCGATTTAGCGCGACTGGTTTGCCAGCGGCGTCAATGAGCTCGAGCGGGCTAAAGCGGTCATTCTTGCGCCAAGTGCATTCAGCGGCCGTACCGTTCTGAAACACTGTTGCAGTACCAGTTCCAGTAGTAACGATGCTTTGCCGCCAGCCGTCTTCCATGACGGTAGTCTCGTTGACATGCAGCGCGATGACGACGCTCGGTGCTAATCTGCCCTCTTCGCGGTCGTTGCTGGCTTGCCCGCCGATGCTGCGCAGATAGGTGTTGCTAGCCTTGTCATAGTCGTAATGGGTGTTGTACCAGCTGCTAGAGAAATTGATGTCGATACTGACGACGTTTGGTTTGTCGCTGGCCTTGCCGTCAGCGCGAGCGAAGCTGGTGAATTGCGATGATTTATAACCTTTGCCAGCGTTGAGCGCGTCTAACTTCTCGAAGCTAGTATAGACATTATGCGGCGGTCGCCGATCGTTGGCGCGCCAGTACGAACTGCCATTGAAGAACTGATCAATATCGCGATATTTACCATTACGAATTTCTTGCAGTGAAGCATGGCTGCCGCCGACGTGGGCGACGCTAGCCTGATATGGTGCTAGCCAATCAACGTAATACATACGCAGGCTGCGGACCGGGCCGATGAGCTGAGGTTTGTGCTGTTGAAATAGTGTCAGAAAGCGTGTGATGCCGCCTTCGGCGATGGCTTCGTAGACGACTTCGGCCTGCTTGAGTCCGGAATGCGGCCGGGCATCAGGCGAATTTTCGATCATGATGGCAGTGACTGGTCTGGATAAGTCGGCCTTAGAGGCAACTTCAATGCCATTGAGGTGGGAATAGTATTTTTCTACTGGTTTTTTCTGAACTGGTGTGGTGTAGTTGTTGCTAGCTACTGGCGCGCGATATGTCAATACGAAGGCCACCGCCCCGCCGATAGCGATCAGGATTGCGCCGCAAATGCACATTGTTGCAATACGATGGCGATCAATGAAATCGCGCAACCGCTGAAGCCGCGACTGCTTGCTGTTAGCCGCATAGTGCTGCGCTACGAGCGGGCTTGGCTGTCTGTTTCGTATGTGTATTTTTTGCTTTCGCATCTTGGTAAAATTATAACATAATTGGCGTGAATTGGTTATGGTTTGCGCAGTTCGCTACAGATGCTAAAATTTAACAGACGATGGTATCTGGGGCGGCATGACTCCAAGCGAGCGTCGGGAACTAAAAGGTCAAATAACCTACCGTAGTATTTTTGGCTAAAAAATTTTAGCACTAAATCCTTAGAGATAGATGCTTAAACTTGGAAGATTCTGTATTATATCCCAGATTGAGTAATTTTGTAATTTAAACATAGGAAATGGAGTTCATGTGAGAAAAATTGATGATGATTTTAGTCGTATACGAAGAGAGCTTAGTGAGTTAGCAGCGACAGGGCGAGAGGCTTTGGGTGATGTCGATCTTACAGAAAAGCTAGGAGACCTTGCGCATAGAGCGGCTAGATTGTGTCACTATCAAGAAATGGCTGCTGCCGATCTAAAGAGGCAGAAGTCTGGAGAAATATACGATGAATTCGGTAACGCAATTATTGTATTTCTGAAAGCCTATAAAGGCAATCCTGTGATTTGGTCGGTAATTGATAGTTATATGGAGCGCAACCCAGAAGTGTTTGGTTTGCGCTATAGAGCGGGATTTAATCGGTGGATCGAGCAAGCAGAGAATGATCCGAACGTTGTCTATTATTACGATCCTGACACGCGAGTTGAGTCTTGGGCGTGGCGGCCAGCTAGCGAAAATGGTGCAACTAGCGATGCGATAATGGGATCTGATCTGTCAAAAGTATCCTCGGTTGATTTGACAGAATCCACCGAGTCATCTACAGAGCCAGAGCCGCCGAGTGAACCGAAAAAGCAGGAAAATATTACTCCGTTGCTGCACAGACAGACGCCTAATAATCACGAATTGAATAGCGGCGATTCAGACTGTAGTCCTATGGCGACAGATACGCCAGATTTGGTTCGGCTCTCTTACTCGGAAAAAGAAAAATTGATAAGCAGCTTACGCTCGCCTGTTGAAGAATCAGCAGATCCAATAGCGACGCAGCTGACCGATTGGGGATTGCAAATTATTGAATATGCAGATGGTGGAGCGGCATTTTCAATCGAGTCAGATCCTGAAGGATGTAGCGAGAAAGCTTTGTATCCAGTAATAATTGGTATTTTAGGACGGAGCAGAAAACCAATGACCATCGAGGATATGTGTCGGGCGTTTGCAGAAAAAGAGGGGCTAGAATACAGTTCATTTATCGCCGGAAACGATGAAAGGACAGCAGATGCGAAGCTTGTACAAGAAGCTATAAGGTCGGTAGCTCATAAGGCTATTAGGATATTAAAGACTAAACTTTCTGAGAATTATTTATCCGAAAAACTGTACGAAGATGTAACTTATGTTGATGGTAATATGAGAAAAAAGCGAGTGACGTATCAGTTAGATGGTGTGCTGGGGGTAGAAGCTTAAGATTATTGCTTTCTACTGCTACGCTATTTTATGTCCAGATAACTCTGAAGCCGCGCTAGCGTGCGTTCACAGCCAATCAGTGCCAGCGTATCATTTAGTTGCGGGCTGAACGGCGCCCAGGTGACGGCGATGCGGATCAGACTGAAGAGAACGCCGGGCTTTTGGCCGGTTATTTCCAGCAATTTGTTCAGGCAGTTTTGGATTGATTCTGGCGTCCAGTCGGTGAGTTTGGCGAGCTCTTGACTAGCGGTTTCTAACAATTCGCGCCGCTCGCTGTCGGACAACTTTTTTAGCTGTTTGTTGCTGTCAATAAGTTTCATGTTAATTTCAGGCTCCGTGAAAAAGTAGCCAAATCCGCGTAAATCTTCAAACATCTTCAGGCGGTCTTGCGCTAAAGCCAGCACTTTTATGCGGTATTCCTTGGTTATGTTTGGAGCGTAGGCGGATTCCGGCCAGAAACCAGTCTGTCCCCCGTCTTTTTGCGAGTTATTATCCCATGGCGACACGTACTCGTAAAGCTTATCGACAGGAATATTGCGTATATGAGCGCCGTTAAGCCATAATAAGCGTTTTTCGTCAAATCGCGCGCCTGATTTTTGGACGCGTTTCAGGCTGAATTTTTCGATCAATTCGTCTCTGGTGAAAACTTCCTGTTCGGTGCCGTCGTTCCACCCCAGGCTGGCGAGGAAATTGAGCATGGCGTCTGGCAAGTAACCTTCTTCTCTGTAGGCTAGGATATCTTTGGCGCCGTCGCGTTTGGACAATTTCTTATTGCCCTGCTCGTTCATGATCGGCGGTACCGAGGCGAATATTGGCCAAGGTATACCCAGCGCATCGTAGAGATTAAGGTATTTGGGCGTGCTGGCCAGGAACTCTTGTCCGCGGATAACATGGGTGATTTCCATTTCGGCGTCATCGACAATGTGTGCAAAGTTGTACGTCGGAAAGCTGTCGGATTTGATTAATATAAAATCGTCAATTACCTCTGGGCCGGCGTGCATCTCGCCCATGACTTCGTCGTGCCAGGTGTAGGGTTTCGGTTCTGAGCGGAAACGCAGCGGCTGGCTGCCATCCCAGATCGGCGGGTTTTCCGGGCGGTAATCACGGTACAAAAAAGGCTTTTTATGAGCTTTGGCTTCTTCGCGAAAAGCGTCTAGCTGCTCTGGTGTATACGGATCGGCATAAGCGCGGCCAGCTTCAATGAGTTTTTGCGCATATTTCCGGTAAATATCAAGCCGTTCTGACTGCTTGTACGGCCCAAATTTACCGCCAAAATCGCTGGGGCCTTCGTCTGGTATAAGGTCGAGCCACCTTAAGCATTTATAAATATGCTCTACACTGCCAGGTACTTCCCTTTTTTGGTCGGTATCTTCTACGCGCAGGATGAATTTTCCATTTGACTGCCGGGCGATGAGCCAAGCAAACAGCGCGGTACGCATGCCGCCGACGTGCATATAGCCAGTTGGACTAGGCGCGAAACGAGTGCGCGTGGTCATGAGGCACTCTCTTCTAATTTGGTGACGCGCCGGTCAAGTAATTCTAGTTTGTGCCGAGTGGTTTTGTCGTTATCAACGACAGCTCGTTTGATAGTATTGACGTCAGCCTTGAGGTCGTCGAATTCCTCGCGAGTTGGCATATTACCAAGCTTGCGTTGATTATCTGACACAATTTCTAGCACCGCGCTCATCTGCGAACGGATTTCTTCAAGAATGACGTTGGTGTAATTTTTGTCGTCGCCCATGGCCTAATTATAGCAAAAAGCACCCGGCAGGTGCAAAAGTTAAGAGTTATCCCCATATCGCCAAAAACAAGGACTATCCTTATATTGTACCACAAATACGCATAAATTACAAACTGGCGGCTATTTTTTGGATTTGTTCTGGTGCTAGCTCGGCGTTGCCATCGACAGTATAAAGAATGCCAGCGTTAACCCAAGCGGCATGAGTACCGTAGGAATAGATGGTTAGGCCATTGGCAGCGGTCGTGGTGTATTTGTCGCGGGATTTCGGCTTGATGTAATTTTCGAGCACGGCCGATGAATCCCATTCGGAGCGAGTTTGCGCTAAGGTGAAGTTCTCGTTGCTGCCGTTAGCGGCAAACTTCATGATTACGCTGCCTTGCTGGTAAGCAACTGGACCGTTGAGGCTATAGCCAGACGGCTGATAATTCGGATAAGAAGCGTTAATGCCAGCCTGCGAGGCGGCTATACGGGTGCTCAAAGCGGGCATATTGATATACGTGAAGTAGGCGCCTAGCAGTAGGACAGCTATAGCTGTGCTGCCGATACTAACTAAGCGGCGCCAAAGTGAAAAGTTTTTTGCCGGCTTGACTTCTTTGCGCTGTTGGCGCGTCAACATCTTGTCGGTAGCTTCCTGAATGGCTTGCTGCTTGATAACTTGCGATGGCAAGACGCTGCGCGTTTGCTGCTGCTTGATGATTGCTTGCCGCTGGCGAGCAGTCTGTTCAAGCTGATTGGCGGTAGGCGCTATGTCTGGGGTTTCTGGGGTGGCTGGACGCTTGACGGGCGGCTTGGTAGCAGCTTTAGTTTTAGCAAAATGCGCAATATTAGACGATCGGCGGATATCTTGGACGCGGCGAGTTCTCTTGCTGCGGCGAATGATTTGCGGCGGCGTACTGCGCTCGGCCGCTAAGCGCTGCGAACTGCGAGCGGCAGATTTTTCTTTAATACCCGCCGGGGTGGCGGCTCGCACTGGCGCTACTGAATCAATGGTGCGCGGTTGTTTCTTGATATATTTGCGCTGCAGGGTGTGGGATTTTTGGGTACCGCTATGAAAATTGCTAGCCGCGGCTGCTGGCGTGCGTGCCGATCGCTGGGCATCGAGAATATTGCCAGTTTCGGCGTCGTAGACATTACCCTTGATGGTTATGTTGTTGTTTGTCATTTCCCTTACCTATGTTTGCGATACTACTCGTGCTTAACTATTATCATAGCCTAATTTGCTATTACACGCAATAGCAAGTGGTATAATACGTACTATGAATCAGCAAAAAAATCGGCGCAAGCAGCGTATTAAATTAACCTTTACTTATGCTGTGATGACCCTGGCAGTTCTAGCGTTGGCAGTGGTTTGTTTGATGCTAGTGCAAGGCTATCGTTTAGACTTTGATCGAGGCACGGTTAGACAAGGCGGCATGATGCAGTTTGACTCGCGGCCTGATGGCGCAACGATTCAGATAGATGCCGCCACCCTTGCTAACCGGACGGCGACGCGTATTGTAGCGACTGCCGGGCAGCACACGGTGACGGTATCAAAAGACGGCTTTGTGCCCTGGCAAAAACAAGTTAACGTCAAGGCTGGTTCAATTCTTTGGTTAAATTACGTCAAGCTAGTGCCGACGAGTATTGAGGCTAAAGATGCGATGGAACTCGCTAGCCTCGACAGCGCAGCGGCAGCGCCTGATAAGTCGCGCTTTGCGGTCATCCAAAACAAGCAGCAGCCAGCGGTTGATTTTCTCAAAGTTGATAACGACCGGATCGAACATAAGCAGCGTGTTCTACCTGCTGATAGTTACACGGCCGACAGCGCTAATCACAGTTTTGCAATTGAATCGTGGAGCAAGGATAGTAAACGAGTGTTAATCAGCCATTCTTTTGATGATTCAAAAGAATATCTTATCGTTGACCTCGATGGCAAGGCGCAAAACATCACCCGCGATATCGGCGTGCAAATCAGCAAATTAGCTTTCGATAAAAGCGACTCGCAGAATGTGTATGTGTTAACGGCCGATAGCGATGTTCGCCGGATTAGACTGTCGGATAAAACGTTGTCGGGTCCGCTAATTAGCGATGCTAGTGATTTTTATGTTTCTAGAAACGGTTGGATTAGCTATACTACCAAGCCGAATAATAGCGGCGAGCGGACGATTGGCTATTTGTCGAAAGGCGCATCAAAGCCGCGGGCCTTGCAAACTTTCAAGGATATGTCCGGGCGCAGTCTTAATCTAGCGATTGAGGAGTATTATTATGATAATTTTGCGCTCATTACTCACGGTAAAACGGTGGCTGTCAAGAAGGTGAAATTGCCAGCAAGCGATTCAACAGACGAACTGCAGCAAGAGTTGCTAGCGACGCTGCCGTTAGCCACTGACGTTTCGCATGCAGGCTTCTCGCCCAACGAGCATCTGTATGTTTATGCGCAGGCTGGGGCTAGCTTGGTGACTTATAATTTAGAGCTGCGGTCGATTGCTAACGTCTCGATGAAGACTACCGCTACGAGTGAAATCGCTTGGCTGGATAATTCGCATATTATGCGGGTGTCTGGCGGCACTTTTGAGTTCGGCGATTATGACGGTACTAATATGCACACCATGGCGACCGATGCAGTTGGCTCGGCAGCAATGCAATCGTCGAATAACCGTTTTCTGTATTATTTCCGCAAACACGCTTCGGGCAAAATTACTGCTTCTTATATTAAGATGTACGATTAAGCTAAGTTCGTTAATTACCGATGCCAAATATTCGTTGCAAGAATGTCGGCGAGTTGGCTGGCATTTTCTTGGTCGAGGTGGCGGTATTGCTGTTTTGCTCGGCGGTTTTGGCTTCGTTCGGATTCGGGCTGATTTGCTCGCCAAAAACTAGCAAGCGGTTCTGCGCTGTGCCCAGCGGCGTACAAGTGACTAGCGTGATGTACGGCTTATCGTTGCCGATTTGCAGCGACGCGACGTCGGTTGGCTTAACCACCTTGGTACCGGTAATTTTGTAAGTATAGCGCGTACCGTTGTAGTTGGCGTAAACTACATCGCCGGCGGCCATCTTCTCTAGCCGAGCAAAAATAAATTTATAATCGCCGCTGTCAGTCCAGTCGTTAGAAGAATGGCCAGAAACGACGAAATTGCCTTTTTCGCCAGGCTTAGCGTTGGCGCCTTGGATATTGAACCAAACGATGCCTTTGTCCATGGCCTTATTGAGCGAGTTGGTGTCGGCGGCATTAGCATCCCAAACAATTGGCACATCGACGGCAATCTTCGGGATAAGCAGCCGCGACTCGTTGGTGGCGACTTTGGTGGTATTCGGCGAGACGATAATTGATTCGGGGTCAGCGGCGCCTGGCGAGACATACGCTTCGACGTAGGCGAACAAAACGCGATTATACTGCAAAAATAGAAAAACAATCATCACCGTGCAAGCTGCCATGATTGGCATAAAATGGCGGCTGCCGCGGACCTTCTTGGCTTTGTCGTTGATTTTGCGGCGAATGGAACTGCGCAAGTCGTTGACGGCTTCCTCTTGCGATACGGTGCCGTTGTTTGGCGTCGAGTTTTGGTTTTTTTGCGCTTGCTGAGCGGCTTGCTTTTTGAGCGACTTGCGAGTGGCGTCAATCTGCGAGACATAGTAGCGCTCGTAATACTGCTGATAATATGTTTGCCAGGCGGTGTGGTATTTTTGCCAAGAAGCATCATGTGCAGCAGGCGTGGAGCTCTGGTTCATGGTACGAGTATACGGGTTTTTGTCTGGGTCGACGGCGCCAGGGCCAGCCGTAACACTGTTAGACTGTGCGCTATCAGCGACGGTGCCAGATGGCTGCGGATAGGCGTTTGTTTGCGGCGAGTGCGAGTTCTTTTGGAGCTCCTCGGCCTGTTTAGGCTTTTTTGCGTTAGAATTTGGCTGCTGGCCAGCTGCAGCAGTGGCATGCGGATCGTTTTGAATAATCGAACTGATCTGTTGGCGGACAATATCAGCCGCTGCCGACCGGTGCTGGTCGGTTAGTGCGCTGTGATGAGGCGCTCCGTCTCTGGGCGGAACGGTTAGTGATGAACGATCGTCTGGCTTCATACTTTCTATGCTAATTATAGCGTAATTAGCGGTTATTTACTAGTTAGCGCTGGTCTGTTACAATGAAAATGTACCTTTTCTGCCGCGGTGATGGAATTGGTAGACATGAGAGACTCAAAATCTCTTGAGCATTAGCTCGTGCCGGTTCAAGTCCGGCCCGCGGTACCATAGATGGACGTGTGTGGGCGTCCTTTTTTAATGTCTCTACTATAGCGTAGATGGCGGTTATAAAGCATAAGTAACAATATTATGCAAAAGTGTTGACATAATTAAAAGTTTATGCTACAATGGCATCATAAGCGTGGAATAATGCACGCAGGGAGGAAATCAATGAAACTATCAATTAAGAATCTGGCGATTGTCGGCGCGGTTATAGCTGCTATCGCTGGTGGAATCTGGTTGGCCAAGCCATCAGAAGCATCTGTCTGTGACGGATGGATTAACGTGATTACTTGCGGTACGCCAAGTCATCAAGACCTTAAAAATGTTTACTACGGACGCAACGACATCAAAGCGCTGTATCAGTGGAACAACATAAATGATGCCATGATTGAAGGCAAAGGCATGAAGAACGGTACCGTTTACAAGGACGGCCGGATCGTTGTCGATGGCCAAGTTGTGGCAACTAACGCCAAGACCGTTCAGCGTAATACGCGCTACCCAGGCTCGTCATACGGCCGCGAGACGGTTGGCGGACATTCGTTCTACAAGTTTACGACTCAGAATAGCTTTGTCTACAATCAGTTTGACGCTTTCGTCTGGTTTGATGAAAACGGCAAGTTTATCGCAGCTATTATCAAGGATTGCGGTAACCCAGTCTGGGGTGATGCAACCTGGAAACCGAAAGATATCCAAGTCTGTGATCTTACCAGCAAGAAAATCATCACCATCAAAGAGAATGAGTTCAACAGCAGCAAACATTCCAAAGATATCAACGATTGTAAAGAAATCAAGGTCTGCGACCTGACTAGCAAGCAAATCGTAACTATCAAGGAAAAAGAGTTCAACAGTAAGAAGCACTCGAAAGACATTAACGACTGTAAGGAAATCCAAGTCTGCGACCTTTCAACCGATACTATCATTACTATCAAAGAGAAAGAATTTGACAGCAAGAAGCACTCTAAGAATTTCGCTGACTGTAATAAGGTAAAGGTTTGCGAACTCGAGACTGGTAACATCATCACCATCAAAGAGACCGAGTTTGACAGCAAGAAGCATTCCAAGAATGAAGCAGACTGCGACAAGGTGAAAGTTTGCCGCATCGCTGACAAGAAAATCGTCGAAGTTACCCGCAAAGAGTCAAGCGACAGTCAGTACACCACTGACATGAGCAAATGTGAAGAAACTCCAGCGACTCCACCGGAAACTCCAAAAACGCCAACCCCATCAAATCCAGTTGAATTGCCAAAGACTGGTGCCGGCGAAGTAGTCGCCTCGGTGGTCGGCCTCGGCGGTCTAACCGCAGCAGCCAGCGCTTACATTGCTAGCCGCAAACGCCTCTAGTTAATCCCCCCAGCTAGAAACAATCCGCTCTGAGATATCAGGGCGGATTTGTTTTGTTGGATTATTTAGATAGAAGACTAGCAGTGATGGCCTCAAGCGGCCGTGACGGATTCCAAATATAATAGACGCTAGCACGCGCCGCTACCGTACCGCGCCAGATGCGCATCGGGTCGTTCCATGGCATGGTGGTGACCTCCCCGCTGTGAGCAGTAACGAGTGTGTCTTGGTGCAAGGTGGTAATGGTAATTGGGTATGTCACGGTGAATTTGTGCAAAGCTTCGACTAACTGCAGCAACTGCATACTGAAAGTCAAAATTTTGGGATAATAAAGCGTGCGAAAAAGTTTTTGCAGCTGCGCGAAACTCAAAATTAACACGGTGTTTGGGCGTGCTGCTAGTGTAGCGGAGTCGTTGCGTACTAGATCTGCGGCGTCGCGGGTGACAACTGCTGGGCCTTGATAGTCGCGCAGCAGCTGGCTGTAGACAATCGCTGTTTGGCTGTTGCGCCCGGCGTCGCCTATTAGCAGTAAACCATCGCTCCACGTGCTAAGCGCACGTAGTTCACTAATAGACTCTTGAGCTAAACCGCCGCTAGGATTGCTAGGTGCGTAAGCAACGCCAGTCATGGTGCGCGGTAAGGTGTTTTTAAGGACATCTGGCAACAAGGCGCGAGCTTCCCCTACTCCGCTAGCGAGCGCTGTCGAGTAGGCTTCGGCGACACCAGCAAAGCCAAGTTTGTTGCCGCCAATGATGCCGAGTTTTCCTGCGCGCGAGCGCTGTTCGGGCTTATTCCATTCGATATCGGGAAAGAGCGGCTGCTCGGGTGTTTGGCGCTGCCAATATGCTAATTCCATGAATGTATTGTAGCGCGAAAAGTGCAGACGTGCCAACTCAAGCGCTTGCCGCAGCTGTCGGGCTAGCGTACAATTTAGGCTATGGAAAAACACATTGCCGAGCATTATCAAGCTATATCGCAGCGCCTAGCGGCGGCCAAGTCGAAAGCTGATCTGGAAAAGCTAGCGCGCTATCACCGCACGCGCGTGCAAGAATTTCAGCACGAGCGGCTGGTGCATCTGCTGGTGACATTTTTCTTTGCGGGGCTGTTTTTGGCGGCGTTGGCGGCATTTTTGGCAACCGCAGCGATGGGGCTGGCGATGAACTGTTTGCTGGGATTGCTGGCGCTAATTTTGTTTGTGCTAGAATTGGCGTACATTCGGCATTATTACCAACTAGAGAATGGCGTGCAACGGCTGTATGAATTGACGGTGATGATTGATGATAAACACCAGGAAGAAGATATAATGCAAGGTGAATTTGTCATCATTGAATCTCCTTTCAAGGGAAACACGCCCGCGGAAGAAGCCGAAAACATAGCATACGCTAAAGAAGTGATGCGCGATTCGCTATATCGCGGGGAGGCGCCGTTTGCCAGTCACCTGCTCTACCCGCAAATGCTTGACGATGGTAATAAACACGAACGTCGTATGGGAATTGAAGCTGGATTGCTGATAGGACGATCAGCTGATAGAACGGTTGTTTATACAGATAGAGGCATCTCGCCAGGCATGAAACAAGGTATTAAACGGGCTGAGGACAAGGGGCGTCCGGTTGAATATCGCTCGCTGTATGGCAGTGATTGTCGCCAAAATGATAAGAATTAGGCTAAGCGGACTATGGATATCAGCGAGTTGAGGTGCTTATTTCAATGCTCACTGGGCAGTGGTCGCTACCCATTTGTTCGGGGTGGATTTGCGGATTTTTGACACGCCCAGCGATTTCGCGCGATGCCAGCCAATAGTCGATCCGCCAGCCGACATTGCGCGCCCGGGCGTTGGCCCAGTGCGTCCACCAGGTATAGGCGTCAGTCTTCTCAGGGAAAGCCGCCCGGAAGGTATCAGTAAATCCAGCGTCCAGGTAATTCTGAAAACCTTCCCGCTCCTCGTCAGTGAAGCCATGCTTGCCGACATTAGGCTTTGGATTTGCCAGGTCAATTTCTTGATGCGCCACGTTCATATCGCCGCAGTATAGCACTGGCTTGACTAGCTCCAATTCCTCCAGATACGCCAACACCGCTGGATCCCACTGCTCATGGCGTAAATTCAGCCGGCTTAAATCCCCTTTCGAATTTGGTGTGTAGCAGGTCACCACCCAAAAATCGTCGAACTCGGCAGTGATGATGCGCCCCTCGTCCGCTGGGTTGCCGTATTGATCGCCGGTCAAATTGAACCGCTCGATGATAGCCGGCGGTAGCCCGTCGCGCCAGTGTAGCGGCCGGATTTTCGAGAAAATCGCTGTGCCGGAATAGCCTTTTTTGGCGGCTGAATAGAAATGCTCGTGGTACTCTGGCAGATCAATTTCTACCTGGTCGCGGGCGGCCTTGGTCTCTTGCAGGCATAAAATGTCCGGATCATACGTTTGCAGGAAACGGGCAAACTCGCCCTTGTTGATGACGGCGCGGATGCCATTGACGTTCCAGGAGAATAGCTTCATATAGCTATTATAACGTAAAATTGTCGCTGTGCTATTGACAAAACTGCCTGGTTTTGGGTATATGTCTAAGTAGGGCTTGATAGGCCCTCGCTCTCGTCAAAAACATCTCGGGGCGGACTGTGGTGCTATGTGTGCAGCTCATGGCGCAATTGTCTGCTCCGGGATGCGCATGCCGGGCAGAGGAAGAGAGAGATGTTCGTTGAGCTTCTCAGGGCCGTGGACACAGTCCTCCTAGTTGCCCTCTTTGCTCCTCTTATGGCCTGCACTGCTATTATTGTCATAATGGTGTGCCTTGCCGCACTATTCAGTATCATCGACCTGGTGAGGCATCGTGGCGGAGACTGACGAGAGTGTTCGCGGTGCTAGCAGCGAAATGTCTCGTCTCGCTGCTAGCACCGCTCACTCATTTTGTGAAGCGTTAACTCTGGAAAGATGCAGCCAGTCGGCGGATGTGCTAATATTTATAGGTATGAAGGTCCTGATAGTAAGCGAAGTATATCGGCCTGGTGTTGGAGGCGTGCAGACAGCGCTGGATACGCTGATTGCTGGTCTGAAGGAGGCTGGCGACGAGGTGACGGTGTTAACTGGCTCGCCGGACGGTTTATTTAGCTATTTCACAGAGGTAGATGAAATAAACGGCGCGAAAGTGTTGCGGTTGCCAGCGGTAAAATGGATTGCTAATCGCGACAACAACCGGGTGGCATTCTTGCCAAAAAGATTCGTGCGGCGGTACTTTCGGCAGAACCAACCTGACATTATTCATCTGATGACACCGATTTCGTGGCTGCACAAAGCGGTCGTCCAGCAAGCTAGCCGGCGGCAGATTCCGATCGTCACGACTAATCACACCATGGCGCTGAATCTCGTGATGAATGCCAAAAACAAAACTATTGCCCGCTGGTTTGTCCGGATAGTCGAGGACAAAATGTGCAAGCTAGTCAATCAAACCGCTTATATGACGGCGCCGACGCGCGCGGCATTAGCGACTACGCCAGCGATTCATATACCAACGAAAGCAGTTTCTAACGGTGTCAATGCAGCATTCTATACACCAGGTAAGGCTGACGAGAAGCTCTTGCAGCGTTTTGCGATTGATGCGTTGCGGCCGGTGGTGGCCTATGTTGGGCGGCTTGACGGCGAGAAGCGGATTGACTTGCTGATTGCCGCGATGGAACGCTTGAAAACTGATGCGCAGTTGGTGATTATTGGCAAAGGTTTAATAGAAAAGCAACTGCGAAGTCAAGCAGCCAGACTGGGTGATCGCTGTATTTTTACCGGTTTTGTTAGCGACGAGGAAAAGCGTGCTTTATTGCGGCGAGCAGATATACTCGCGATGGCTAGTCCTGCCGAGCTGCAATGTATTGCGGCGCTAGAAGCGCTGGCTTGCGGTACGCCAGTGGTGGTGTCTGATCAAGTTGCTCTGCCCGAGCTGTTGGATGGCGGCAAGAATGGAGCCAGCTTTCATTATCCAGACGTCAACGATCTAGCGCATAAAATTGATGAGCTGCTGAATGATGAGCCGCGCCGGCGCCAGATGGGCCGGGACGCTCGCCAGTGGATTATTGATAACCATACTTATGAACGCACCGTTGATCAGTACCGCGAACTGTATGCCGAAATCGTTAAAACTTACTCGTAGGCTTGTAATGTAAATTGTGGATAGAATAAATAGTTAGACGAGCTTATTTTATTGTCTTTTTCTGTTTGCCGCCCATTTCGTATTCGTAGATAGGCTTTGTGACGCGCAGCCCGTGCGTGTAGCGGTAGAGCTCGCCGTATATTCCTTTGAGAGCTTGGCGCAGCGAGTTGTTTTGGTAACGGCGATCTGAAGTGAGGTAGGTTATTTTGATAACGCCATTTTTATACTTAGCTCGTTTCGCCTTGAGTATGAGATCATAATCTTCCATGATGAAGAGAGACGTGTCAAAGCCATTCACTGAGTCAAAAACTTCACGGGTGATATACAGACAGCCGAAGCCGATCGGCCACGGCGTATGTTGCATTAGACGCGCATAGGCATTCATTAAGTAGGCTCCAGCTCGAATACCGAATTTGTTTGACTGCATCCGCTGAAGGAAACTGCCTACTTGAAGGTGCTTTTTGTTAATTTGTTCTTCAAATTTTTGCAAAAAATATTCCGGAAGGATTAAGTCAGCATCCGCAAAGATGAGCATGTCGCCTGTTGCCTTGCTGGCACCGCGGTTGCGAGCGTGCGCAGGGCCTACTTGGGTTGCGGCAGCGGTTTTTAACGGGAGTTTTTTGGTGTATGTCTTGGCTCGAGCTATGGTGTCGTCGGTGCAATTCGAGTCTACTACGATCACCTCGTCTGCCGGGCGCGTTTGTCGGACTAGCGAGTCCAAGAGATTCTCGACGACGCCAGATTCGTTCTTGCAAGGAATAATAATGCTAATTTTCATAAAACTAGTATAATGGTATTATGTCCGAAATTCCAACTTTGAGAGAATTATACGATGAATTAGGCTGCCGGGACCAGACAGTCGACGGCGTTTGCTGGTTTGAGTGTAATACTGGCGCCGATAAAACTGCGATTCTGCTCCACGGCGTGACTGGTGGCAAAATAGACATGATGCCGCTAGCCAAGCGGTACGTTAATTTTGGCTATGCCGTGTACGCGATAGATTTACCAGGACATGGCGGCTCGGTGCGCCCGTCCCTGGAAAGCTATGAAGATCTGGGCGATTGGTTTACTAAAGTTCTGGCGCAAATCGGCCGAACGCCAGATTTGATTGTCAGTAATTCGTTTTCGTCATCGATAATTTATCATGCGCTGCGCACTGGCAGAGTTCCGGCGGCGGCGAAAATTGTTATGGCTTGTCCGACGCCAGACACTACTCATCTTGCAAATATGTTGCAAAGGTTGTCTAATAATTTTCCTGAAAAGCCTGGTTGGTACATCTACAACAGCAAGCCTATCCAAAATATTCGTACTGTGCTTGCGTTGAAAACCCGCCGGCAGGAAGCTTGGCAGTGGCTGCGTGAGTCAGAGAGCTACAAGAAGGATTATTTGACTTTGCGTGATTCTGAAATTTTGACTACTATGCTGTACGAGCAAAATCCTTTCGTCGAAGGTGTGCCGCTTGATAGCCAGCGGCGCGTAACGGTGATTCTGGGCGGTAAAGACAATATCATTACTTCGAAAACACCTGGAATTATCCGCCAGTTATTGCCTGAAACGCAGATTATTAGCGCCCCGTCAGCTGGCCATATTTTGCAGTTCGAAGCAGTTGAATCCTATCCGGATAGCTAAAGAGCTGTGCTCTATCTCTTGTCTCTGGGGTTGGCGCGTGTGGTATAATAAGGAGAGTTATGAGAATCGCTTTTTTTATTGACGATTACCTGCCCTCAGTCCATGGCGTGGCAACATCGACGTTGAACTATAAACAGGCTTTGGAGGCGCTTGGGCATGAGGTTTTCGTGGTAGCGCCAAAATGCGAAGGCTACGAAGACCACGACGATCACGTCATTCGCTTGCCATCAGCCAAGAATTATGTTTTTGATAAGCGTGAAATGGCGGTTATTTACCCTGGCCTAGCCAGGAAACTCGATGAATACCAGTTTGATATCGTGCATAGCCAAATGCAATTTTATATGGGCGTACTGGCGCACAGCGTGGCTAAGCGGCAGAATATACCGCATGTGACGACCATTCACACGCTTTATGTTGAATTAGTTAATGATTATCCGTTTATGGTGACTTCCGGCTTGATTGCGGCGACAGCGGCGTTTCCGGTAGTGCTACGAACAAGGCCGATTTTGCCGAAAGCCTCGCGCGAGCAGCTGCGCTCAATGAGCAAAAATACTATCAAAGACATCATGTCGCGCCAGGGCTGGCGGCTGATGGCGGCGTTTGCTAATAAGTGCGATGCTTGTATTGCGCCGTCGAAACACCTCGAGCGGATGCTGATCGAAGATGGCGGCTTGACGGTGCCATGCTACGTTTTCCCGAACGGTATCGACACCAAGCGCTATAAAAAAGCGTCGGCGGCTGATTCGCCAATTGAAAAGCGTCCGGGTGAAAAGTTCATTATTTCGGTGGCGCGGCTAAGTCCAGAGAAGCGCCAGCGCACTCTCATTGAGGCTATGCCGCATATTCGTAGCAAAAAGGTCAAGTTAGTTTTGGTCGGCGGTGGTCCGTACGAGGAGGAATTGCGACAGCGCGTTGAAGAGCTGGATGTCGGCGATCGAGTAATTTTCGCTGGTATGCGTTCGGGCGACGAGGTAGCGTCGATGCTCAAGCAGGCTGATGTATTCTCGCTGGCGTCGTATCATTTTGACAACCAGCCAATGACTTTTCTAGAGGCGGCGGCTAGCGGTTTGCCGATTGTTTACTGCGACGAACGGATGACCGAGGCTTTGACTAAGAATAACGCTGTCTTGACTAAAGGTATTGAGGGCGAAGATTTCGCAAAAGTATTTAATGATTTGTTTGCGCACCCAGAGAAAATCGAGGAGTTGTCGCGCGGCGCGTTGAGTGTTGCCAAGAAGTTTGATTCGACGGCGATGGCCAAAAAGATGGTTGAATTATACGAAAGTTTGATTTCGTCACATCAAGTACTTGAAGAAGAATAGTAGCGGTTCAGGGCGCGAGGCTCGGTGTATTCGGCGCAGCTAAAATTTGCGCAAAATGCGGCTGTGCTCGCGTTCTAGATCGCGCTGTTTGATAGTTTGGCGTTTGTCGTAGTGTTTCTTGCCTTTGCCTAGAGCAATGACTAATTTGATATAGCGTCCGCTAGTGAGCAGCTTGGTTGGAACGATAGTGAAGCCCTCTTTTTTGCGAGCAGCTAATTGATCGATTTGGCGGTGGCTGGCTAGCAGTTTGCGTGCACTGGTGTCGACAGTGCGCGCATTTGGCGTGCCGCGTTCGTTCTGCCGCAGCGAAAAACTGGCGTTGTTAAGCCACAGCTCGCCGCCGCGAATAGTGACGTAAGCGCCTTTGAGCTGGACGTGGCCTTCTCTGGCTGCTCGCACTTCGAGTCCGGTTAAACTTAGGCCTGCTACGATTTCATCGCCAAGTTCATAATCAAACCGCGCTCGCCGGTTAACAATCGTTTGAGCAGCTAGCCTTTTTGCCTTAGCGCTAGATTTCTTAGACATATGTTAATTATAACAGGTTTAAATAATACTCGGCGGCTCTGGGTCGGTGTTGTCTTCGGTATCCTCTGGTTTGTGTGTTAGCTGTTGCCAGGCAACCTCTGCCATGCTAGCGGCTTGACGGTCGAGATGGGCTGGGCGTCTAGAGAGGCTGATAATCCTTTCAAGCTCAGCGAGAACATTTGGTGTATTGAGAACTTCGATTGTTTCAGGGTTAAAAACGGCTAGTGTTAGTATGCATACTCCCAATTCCTTAGTACTGTTATCCCTAGGTTTATCGTCTGGCCGCCTATATGCTTTGTCTAATAATTCGACGATTTTTTCGGCAATTTCTTTATAATTTTGCGGATCATCACTCTCCTTGCGCTTAAATTCTTTAATAGTATCATTGACTAGTTCGCTAACCTCCTGGCGGATTTCAGACGGCATATCGGGAATTTCTATAATTTGCGCGTCTTGAATGTGGTCTGGTGAAATGTCTGGCGCTTCATCGCTTCTACTGCTGCGTATAGATGATAGCTCAACGACTTTCGCACCCATTGCACCCAGCCGCTTCGGGGGTCTTTCACGCTTAGAGAAAAGATCTATGATTTTTGCGCCTTGCTCTGGAGGTTTGTCCATACTTATATTATACAACATTTATGATTAAAATACAATAAGTGCTCGGGGTTGCTCTCTGTTACAATAGAATGAATGATAGCTGATGTTCACATTACCGATAAAAGTTTTGGCGATAAGCAGTTGATGAGCGACGTTAAATTCAGCATCAACGACGGCGAGAAAGTTGGGCTGATTGGTCGCAATGGCGTTGGCAAATCGACGCTATTTGGCATGTTGGCGGGAGCGGATAGCGACTATAGAGGGTCGGTTGTTTTTCGGCGCGGCAGCACGATTGTAGCGACGGCGCAGGAACACCATAGTTTGGGTGATATTACAGTGCTAGAATATATCCTGCGCGGGCTGCCGGAATATGCGCGGCTGCAGCACATTTTGACGACTTATCCAGCGGCGATGGGTAGCGATATGCGCAAGATCGAGGAGTACAGCCAGGCGTTGGAACGCTTTGGACAGAAGGATTTTTATCGCGTTGAAGAACTGGTGGCTGAGGAGTTGAAAAATTTCCAGATGGAAGGTTTTGGCGAGCGCCAATTAGCGGCTTTGAGCGGCGGGCAGAAACGCTTGGTCGAAGTTGTGAAAATCATGCATGCGCAAGCGGATCTAGCATTGATTGACGAGCCGACTAATCATATGGATTATATTGCCAAGAAGCAGTTTATCGATTGGATGAAAAGCGCCCGCCAAGCGATGTTGATCATCACCCATGACCGTGATGTGCTGGCAGAGGTTGATCGAATTGTCGAGCTGCGCGATGGCGCATCAGCGAGTTATCGCGGCAATTATGATGATTATTTGCGTCAAAATGCTTCAGCGACAGGCAATGCCATGCAGGATTATGAGCAAACCGAACGGCGGATTGCTAATTTGCGCGACAAAGTTCTGCAATTTCGCCGCCTGAAAGAAAAAGCCCGCGATCCTGGCACGATTGCGCAATTCAAGCGGCGCGAGAACCAAGCGGCGGCCGAGCTAGAGAAACTGGAGAAAATCGACAAGCCGACTTTTTGGATTGACAGAGAGAATGTGGCGCAATTGGATTATAAAGTGGCTGATCGCTATCAAAAATTCAAAGCTCGCAATATTCGTTTGAATATACGAGACGGCGCTATGCGTTCGCAGCGCAAGCTTGTCGAAGCTCGCGATTTGGCGCTAGGTTTCGATGAGCGGATTTTGTTTGAAGGTGTTAATATCGATTTGCGCGAAGGCGAAGCTATTGAACTGCGCGGCCGCAATGGTGCTGGCAAGACGACGTTGATCCGAGCGTTGATGGCAAACGCGTCTTCTAGCGCCGCTTCCTCTGGCCGGCTTCGTAAAACGGCTCAAGTCCCGCCCCAGCTAACTCAGGCTTTGATTGAGGATACTGTTCAATTTGCCCCAATCGTTTACGCGGGCTCTCTCTATCTCGATCCGCAAATTCGCGTTGGTATTTACGAGCAAGAGATAGCGGCGACTTATCTGAACTTGCCGCTGGCGCGAGCGATTGAGCAGATGTATCTCGATCGCGGGCTGAAAATTAATGATACCAAAATCCGCCAGCTGATGGGCGATTATCTTTTTGTTGAGAGCGACGGCGCGGTGCCCTTGGCTAGCTTGAGCGGCGGGCAAAAAGCTCGGTTTCAGCTCATTAGCATGCTAGCAAATGATCCGCAATTGCTCATTCTGGACGAGCCGACCAACCACCTGGATTTGCCTTCAATTGAGGAACTGGAAGCGGCGCTCGAGCGCTACGCTGGCGCAATTTTGTATGTTAGCCACGACGATTATTTCCGGCGCAAAATCGGCGGTTCGGTTGTTCAGATTGGCAGCTAACGGACTGCTTTTCCTGAACGCGCTCTTGTTTTGGTACGGCACGTATCAGGGCTAGAATGTATTTACGTAAAATTAATTTGAATAATCGCCGCCAGTTACGTTGAAGTATTCCTCGAGAGTCTTGATCTCGCGCTTTTTCATGTCTTGAGCGGTTTCGCGGCCGACGTAACGCCAGTGCCAAGACTCGACGACATAGCCGGTGATATTTTTGGCGTTGTCAGGATAGCGCTGGATGAAACCGTACTCGGCGGCGTGCTCGGCCAGCCACTTGTATGTCGGCGTAGTGGCGAAGCACTGCAGGACGCAATTGTCAGCCTTGAGGTCGACAGCTAAGCCAGTTTGATGCTCGCTGCAACCTGGCCGGGCGCTAGCGGAGTCGGCTTCTTTCTGGTTGCTGTGTTTGACCCAATAGTCATAAGTTTCGACTTGGTCGTTGTAAGATCGGTAGCCGCTAGTCGAGGCTAACGGCATTTTTGCTTGCGCAGCAGCGGCTTTCATGGCGTTGTATTGGGCAGCGGCCTCTTTGCGCAAGGATATCCCCTTTTCGATAGGCGCCAAATCATTCGGCTGCCAAGTTTTTGGCTCGAAGCAGTGCTTTTTGTTAATAACAATAATCGTGCTGTTGTAGTCTTTTAAGACTTTCTTGCGGAGGGCGGCTTTTTCGGCCCAAGCTTTTTGCTGGGCGGCAGCGAGCTTGTCGGCGGTTTCCTGCTCTTTGGCCCTGATGTCTTTAGCGGTTTTGTAATAATCTAGCCCAGTGAAGGTAGCTAGACCTAATGTCGCTGAAAAAGCTAGCGTAATCACAAGCACGCTAAACTTATGCTTATTCAAAAATTCACCCTTCATAATTTATAATTCTATTCTACCACAACTAAGCGCCAGCGGTATAGAAATCTTTGTGAGTTGATTGGTTAAAGCCGTGATGATGGTCGAGTAGTATCAATGATGCTGCGTCTATGATTTCCCATAGCAACACCGCCGCCAGCAAAAGCTAAAGCAACGAGCGTATATACAACTTTGGTGATAAACATAGCGCCATAGTAGTTGCGCAGCGTAAAATACCATCCTAATCCAGCAAGGATGAGAATCGCTCCTGTTGTGCGCCATGAACGGTATTTCATACCAAATGAAACCAAGTAAGACCCCAACCCAAAAAGCACAAGAAACAAAATGGTATTTATTGCGCAGACAGGCACGTCGAGATATATTTTAGACGCCCTAGAGCCGATTTGGATATATATAGGAAACTCTTGGACAACCGCCGGGTATTGTTTGACTGGAGTTAACAACCATCCCAGAAAACCAGCTTGATGAATAACATTCCAGTCTGGCGAATGAGCAAAGAAACGAAAAGAATTATACATCTTGCCTCCAACTATAGCATTGCTAAGTGATGCAAAGCAAGTATGAGGCAAACAAAAACCCGCGCCACGGGTTCACCATGACACGGGTTTGAGTACAGGCTCAATGGTCGGGGTGACTGGATTTGAACCAGCGACCTCACCGTCCCGAACGGTGCGCGCTACCAAGCTGCGCCACACCCCGACACTTAGCCTATTATATCCTAGGCGCCGGAGTGTGTAAACTATTTAGTTAGTCAACAACTTCTACGCCCATGCTGCGAGCGGTACCAGCAACTACTTTGACGGCGCCGTCTAAATCAATAGCGTTGAGCTGGTCCATCTTGGTTTTGGCGATTTCTTCTAGCTGGGTGCGAGTGATTTTGCCGACTTTATCGACGTGCGGCTTGCCGCTGCCCTTTTGGATGCCGATAGCACTGCGGATCATGTCGTCGACTGGCTGGCCCAAGCAGTTCCAGGTGAAAGTGCGGTCTTCGTAGACTTGAATGTGCACGATGACATCTTTGCCCATCATACCTTTGGTGGCTTCGTTGAATGGATTGATAAAGTCCATCATGTTCAAGCCCCACTGGCCGAGCGTCGAGCCAACTGGAGGTCCGGCAGTCGCGCGGCCGGCCGGAATACGTAACTTCAAGTTACCGATAATTTTCTTTGCCATAATTTTCCTTTACTAAATATATTGAGAAGCTGATATTTAGTGCGTAACTGCTATAGTATAGCGTGTTTTACGAGATTACGCAAGCTAAAGCTCTGCGAGTTGTACGGTTTTGCAGGGCGGCAACTCTCTTGCTGTGATAAGAATTTTGCTTGGCGGCCTAGACTTTTTTGACCTGCAAAGCGTCAAGCTCAACTGGCGTGTCGCGGCCGAACATGCTGACCATGACTTTAAGAGTGCCTTTGGCAGCGTCAATCTCGCTAACGGCGCCGTCGAAACCTTTGAAGGGCCCGTCGATGATATTAACTACTTCTCCTTCTGTGAAGTCAATTTGGTGCTTTGGATCTTCGACGTTCATACGCTTTTTAATTTTGGTAATCTCTGCTTCGGAAACTGGAGTTGGCGAGGTGCCGCTGCCGACAAAGCCAGTAACGCCTGGCGTGTTGCGGACGATATACCAGGTTTCGTCGGTTAATTTCATCTCGACTAAGACGTAACCCTGAAAGATGATGGCATTGATGATTTTGCGCTTGCCATTTTTGATTTGAACTTGCTTTTCTTTCGGCACAATGGCGTCAAAAATTTTATCAGCCATGTCGATAGTTTGAGCGCGCTGGCGGATGCTTTCAGCGACTTTTTCCTCGTAGCCGCTGTAAGTATGGATGGCATACCATTGCCGCGAGCTGTCATAACGATTTGATTTTGCCATAAGATCCTTTCTACTTTGTTCCCATGATTAGTTTGAATAGCCAAGCGAAGCCGTAATCTAGCAAGATAATGACCAGAAACAGCGCTGCGGTAAAAACGATCAGCGCGCCGACCATACCCCAGGTCGAACGGCGGTCTGGCCAGCGGATTTGCTTGATTTCTTGCCAGGCGCCGCGGAAATAACCAGTGATGGCGCTGAGCGGATTGCGGAGGCTTTTTGAGTTTTTAGGATTGCTGGCGGCAGTTTTAGCTTTGACGCTAGTCTTAGCAGTTTTGGTGCTAGATTTCTCGGCTTGTGTGCGGCCAGCTAATTCTTTGGCGGTCGCCAGGATGCTCGGCTTCTTTGGCTTTGCAGCTTTGTCGCCAGCAGTAATGCGAGTGATGCGGTTTTGTGATTTTTGCTTTGACTTACCTTTTGCGGATTTTGCCACGATAGTGTTTCCTCCCAAATTAAATAGCCTGGTATGTCCCAGACTGTCAAGTTAATTATACGACTGCCGAGCGAAAATAGCAAGCGATTTCGCGTATTCCCTGAAGCACTAAGACTTATTTTTTTTCACGGCGGGCAATGAAAAGCTGAAAGTCGAGCCGTGATTGAGACGGCTTTTGAGTTTGATCTCGGTTTTGAGCTTGAGGGCCAGTTTGGCGACAACGTAAAGTCCTAGGCCGGTGCCGCTAGTTTCGCGGGTGCGATAGTCTTCGCTGCGCCAGAATTTTTGGTATAAGTGTGCTTGGTCGCTGCGGCTGATGCCGATGCCAGTGTCTTTGACGGCAAAATTGATGGTGTCGTTTTCGCCGGGCTTGACGATGATGGTGACGCCGCCCTTTTCGGTGTAGCGGATGGCGTTGGTGATGAAGTTTTGCAGGATTTCTTTGAGGTAGAGGCGGCTTTGGCTAACCTGGCCGACTTGTGGTGCAATATCTATATCAAAGGTTAGCGATTTGTCAGCGGCTTGCGGTGCGTATTCGGCGTATAGTTCATCAATTAGCGCTTGGACGTCGATGTTTTCCGGCTCGTCAGCGACACCGCGTTCAGCACGGCTCAAGGTTGAAAGATCGTTGACCATTCGCGCCAAAAATATAATTTGCTCGTGAGCAGTGCTGATGCCATTGATTAATCTTTCTTTTGGAATATCGGGGCGCTTGATCATCAGCGAGACATTGCTCAGCGATCCTTCGGCGATAGTTATCGGAGTGCGCAGCTCGTGGCTGACAACCGAAATAAATTCGTCGCGCTCGTCGTCGAGAGATTTTTGCTTGGTGATATCGCGCAAGATGATCACATAGCCATCGTCACTGACACTGTTGGTACTGCGAATTGGCGAGTATGTTGCGCCGAGGCGAATGCTTTCGTTGGATATTCTGGCAGTTAGATCGTCGCGGTATTGCGTAGTTTTGGCGGAATGCAGCTTGTCAGCGAACTTGAATGGCTGTTTATTCTTGTCAATGATCGAAATAAAATCGTCAATACATTTGCCAGCGAGATCGGTATTAGTATCAAATAGGTTTAGCGCCGAGGCGTTGTATAGCGAAATGATGCCGTTTCTATCGGTGCTAATAATAGCGTCAGAGAGGTTGTTGACGATAGTAACGATGCGATCGCGCTGCAGACGCTCGGCGGTTTGGCTGCGCAAGAGTTCGGCTTGATCAATCGCCTGGGCTGAAATGACCATCTTGACCATGTAGCTGATGATGAGCGTACCCAGAAAATGGATGACGATAGACACAACTTGTTTGTCGTCGCTAGCATGAATAATGACGCTGCCCGAAGCGGCAGCAAATAGAGTTGCAATGCTGATATTGATGCCCGTCTGACCCAAGTAAACAGAGCTAGCTAGCAACAGCGCCGACCAGGTATAAATTAGCGGCATATCGAAACCAGAAACCGTTAATACGTAAGTTAACGCTAAAATATGATAACCGATGAGCCCAGCAATATGGCCAATAGGTTGCCGCGGCGCTGCGAAAAATTGCCAAAAGCCGATGATGACCCAACAGATATTAACCGCATAAAAAGCGTACATATTCACTGCCGTCGGCTTACCGAGCGGCGAGAATTGCATGAAGATACTGTACGCCACTAATAGCAGCGGGATTAAAAGCGCTATCCAGCGAATAATTTTCATGCGATGCGTTGACGGATCGATGTTTATATAGTCTTTGACTTGGCCACCCATAGCTATTATTAGTATAACCGCAAAGGCAATTTATGAAAAGACTTAGACGATTGGAGTTTGGCGCTTGAGCTGCTGCCGGTGGAGGCGGTAGCGCGGATCGTAGCGTTCAACTTCGCGCCAAAAGGCTGTGGAGTGGTTCATATGGCGAGTGTGGCAAAGCTCGTGAATCAATACATACCGAATCAATTCATCGGGTAGTTTCATCAAAGCAATGTTGAGGCTAATCGTTCCGTTGGAGCTGCAGCTACCCCATCGGCTACCAGCGTGGCTAAAGCGAACGCGCTGGTAAGCGAAACCATGAGTGCCAGCTAATTTTTCTAGTAGCGGCGGTAGGTATTTTTTGGCATCGCGGCGCAGAACTTTGATTGCTTCGTCGCGGATTTGCTGTTGAACATCTTGATCTTCGAGTGAAAATTCGGGCGGTAATTTGACTAAGAGTTTGTCGTGTACAGTACGAATTTCCGGCTGTTTGATCATCTGTGTCGGCACAATAGCTAATTGATGGGTTTTGCCGATGAGCTGCCCGTCGCGATACGGCTGGGCGATGGACGAATCTTTAGCTATTTTGCGCAAGTCTTCGCGCGACCGTTCAATAAACGAGCGAATAAACGCCAGCGGTACCAGCCGGCCGCTAGTAACGACAAAGCGCCCGTCGGTGCCGAGCTTGATGCGGGTGTAGCGAGTAGCGCGGCGCATGATAACAATCTCGCCGAACTCCGGATCGTCGATAGTTTGAAATTTGACAGGCATATTATTGGATGCTGATGCCGCGGCGGCGAACCTCGGGGCGCTGCCTGACTAAGCTAGTCATTGGCCGGCTAGGACGATTACTATCGCCGAGGCGGGCCAGTACGGTACGCGCTTGGGTTTTGTATGTATGCTTGCCGCTAATAACGACTGGTTTCTCGATGGCGTTTGGTTCGGTGAAACTCTTGACGGCGGCATCAAAGTTTATAGTATCTAGCGAGTGGCCTTTTTGAATACGGCGCCGGCAAGTTGCTTCATCAGTCTGCACCCAAATAATAAGCGGCTTATAACCATGCCCTTTGGCCCAGCGCGCAAATTCGGCGCGGCGGACGCGGCTTAAGTTGCTGTCTTCATAAATAAAAGTTTGCTTGGTGCGTGCTATCTCGGCCAAAAATCGCTGACAAACCTCCTCGCTGGCGTTGCTATCTAGGCTGTGCTCGCTAATAAATTGCGAATCAACAAACGGCGCATTAAACATCTCAGAAAATTGCTGCGCAAAAAATGTTTTGCCGCTGCCTGGCAAGCCAACCATCATGATAGCGTGCGGATGAGAGATAGAACTAGGATTCATAAAATTATTATAGGTAATGGAACTTAAAACTGCAATTATGCACTTATGTGGTTTGTGGCAGGGGCATGAGGAATCGAACCTCAATCTACGGTTTTGGAGACCGTTATACTAGCCGTTGTACTATGCCCCTTTACGCTTTCCTATTATAGCATAGCGAAATACTTTTTAGATATCATCAATGGCGATATCTTTAGGCTGATCTTTTTTGACGCGGACGGCACGCTTGAAGCGGCGGTTAGCGGTTTCATCAGCAGCATGCGGAATTGGCGGCAGCGACAGTAAGCGTTCGGATTTTTCTTTGTCGTCATCGAGGCTAGAAACAGCTTCGACGAAAAATTTATCAATTAGCCATTCGCGCCCTGGCGGAGTTTGCCCGGTGACAGTAATACGCCAGCGCTCGTCGCCCCATTTATCGATATTGGTAATTCGCAATGGGTGCGCTAGCATCATCGTGCCCTTTGGAATGGCGGCGATAATTCGGCGGATAGCAGCGACGCCGGCTCGCTTGTCGCGAACGAAAATATCAACAGCGATCGTGCGTACACCATGTGGCGTGACGCGGGCGCCAGTGATGTTTTGGTTGTGAACGGTGATGACTTCGCCATTGAGAGCGCGAATACGCGTCGAGGTCAGCGTGAAGCGCTCGACAACGCCGCTCAAGTCCGTGAATGGATCGAGCTTAACGAAATCGCCTATCTTGTACCAGTTTTCTGAAATCATAATCGCGCTAGCAGTCAGGTCGCGCAACACGATACCGATAGTTTGTCCGGCTACCAAAGCAAACATAGCACCAGCACCAATAGCGGCTAGCCCGCCGGAGGTGCTAGAGTTAGCGGCGGTTGGGCTGAGGATTCGCCAAGCGATATAACCAACCGATACTACCACTAGTGTGCGAATGATGGCAATAGACACGCTCAGGTATGTTTCGGTTTGCCGCAACCGAGTGACGCGCGCTTCGTCTGATTCATTGTCGCTGCGGCGGCCGATACGTTGTGCTATGAAAATCAAGCCGCGCGCTAGAAACTTACTCAACCAATAAGCAGCAATCATCGACAAAACTAGCACTAGCATCGAGCGAAAAGCATTCGGCGATACCAGCAGGCTCTTTAGATCGTTAATTACCGAAGTTGATATTGCGCTATCCATGCTTACTATCATGCACCGTTTGCTGTAAAAAATCTATATGTTTTCACGATAATTTTTCACAAAATTTCACAAAATGCTTATTTTTGTTGCAATCATAAGCAAAAAAGCGCTATACTGTTAAATGAACAATTATAAGGGAATGGTTAGGCTACGGCATGACCGAGTAGAATTTTTATGAAGATATTAATGTTAGGGTGGGAACTCCCGCCGCACAACAGCGGAGGTCTCGGTGTCGCGTGTTATCACTTGTCTAAGGCGCTTGCTCAGCGGGGCGCGTCAATTGATTTCGTGCTCCCCTACACTGCAAAGTACGATGATATTGATTTCTTGAATATTTACTCGGCGACCGAGCTGCCGCCATTTCATGGCGATAAGGCGTTGAATTCTTATGGCGGCGGCGCAGTGACGGCGCGTAGTCTCGATGATGTTCCGGCTGGCGATTTGACGACCATGCGGGGTGTGCAAAAGCAGTATGTTGGCTATGTCGAGCAGCTAGTCGATCGGATTGACAAGCCGGATGCTATCCATGTCCACGATTGGCTAACGATGGAAGCTGGCATGCGTGCCAAACAATTAACCGACGCGCCGCTAATCGTTCATGTTCACGCTACGGAATTTGACCGCGCTGGTGCTAGCGAATTTGGCAACCCTGTCATTCACGAGATTGAATATAACGGTCTAATGATGGCTGACCGAATCATTGCTGTTAGCAATATTACTAAGGGAATTATCGTTCATAAATACCATATTCCAGCTGACAAAATTGAGGTCGTACACAACGCGATTGATGCTAGCTCGCTGATTAACTACGACTATGACCGGCGGACCTACAAGTACTTAGAATTACTTAAGGACGAAGGCTATACGGTGGTATCGACAGTGACGCGCTTTACGGCGCAGAAGGGCCTGGTGCAGCTGATGCGCGGTTTTGCCAAGGCCTGCCAGCAGCACGACCGCTTTGCCTTTTTGCTAGCTGGTGACGGCGAGCAGCGCGACGAGCTGATTCGGATTGCTGCTGACCATGGGGTTGCTGATAAAGTATATTTTACAGGTTTTGTCCGCGGCAAGCAGTGGCGCGACGCTTATCGCGTGTCGGATGTCTTCGTGATGAGCTCAGTTAGCGAGCCGTTTGGCTTGGCCGCGCTCGAGGCGGCACATTATGATACAGCGCTAATCGTGACTAACCAGTCTGGTGTTGGCGAAGTTCTCGATACGGTTTTTCGTTATGATTTTTGGGATACGCATAAGTTGGCTGATCAGCTAGTGGCTTTGGCTAAATCGCCGCAATTGCTAAACGATATGAAGCGCGGTATCAAATCGGAGTATGCTCGCATCAGTTGGGATGATGTCGCTAGCAAGTGCTTATCAATTTATAGCCGCACTCAGAAAGGAACCAAATGATGAGCAAAAAACGCGGAGTGGTTTTGTATCTGCACATGCATCAGCCGTGGCGCGTACGCGAATATTCGGTGTTTGACATCGCGGATCGGCATGATTATTTCGATAATTTCGATGATAAATATCGCAGCAACCGCTTTATTTTTGAGAAAGTTGCCGATAAGTCGTACCGGCCGATGCTGACATTGCTGCGTAAATTGCTGGCTGCGTATCCAGATTTTTGCGTGTCGCTATCGGTGACTGGTACATTGTTAGACCAGGCTGAGCGCTGGGCGCCAGACGTGATCGATTTGCTGCGCGATATTATCGCAACTGGCCGCGTCGAAATCGTCGGCGAAACTTATTACCATAGCTTAGCGTTTTTCTATAGCCGCGATGAATTTCAGCGGCAAGTTGATATTCATCGCCAGAAGATTCGCGACTTGTTTGGCGTCGAAATCACCGCTTTTCGCAATACCGAGCTGAGTTACAATAACGAGCTAGCCGAATGGGCTGACCAGCAAGGCTACAAAGGTATTATCGCTGAGGGCTGGGATAAGGTTCTCGGTTGGCGCAACGCTAATTATATGTACCGGCCAGCTGGCACGAAAAATGTCAAATTATTATTGAAAAATTACCGTTTGAGCGATGATATCGCTTTTCGCTTTAGCAATCGCGACTGGGAATCGTATCCGCTGACTTCCCCGACTTATGTCGATTGGGTTGACGCAAGCATGGGCCACGACGGCGAAATAATTAACTTATTTATGGATTTCGAGACTTTTGGTGAAAATATTTGGGCGGACACAGGCATTTTCGAGTTCTTTGCTGACTTTGTTGAGCGTTGGCTGGGGCGTTACAACCATACTTTCTACACGATTAGCGGCGCCTGTCAAGCGCTAGAAGCGCACGACGAGATTGACTGCCCGCAGACGACTACTTGGGCTGATACCGAGCGCGACTTGTCAGCGTGGCTAGGCAATAGTATGCAGCACGAAGCAATGCGCGATCTCTACGCTATAGAAAATGACGTGCTTGGTTCGGGCGATCTTGGCTTGATAGCTGACTGGCGGCAGTTGACGACCAGCGACCATCCGTACTACATGTGTACTAAGTACTTCAATGACGGCGACGTGCATGCGTATTTTAGTCCGTATGATTCGCCGTACGACGCGTTCTTGTATTTTATGAATGCGCTGCGCGATGTGCGCTATCGATTGCATGAGCATAATATTGCGGGGTATTGATGGCACGACCGATAATTCTTAGCAATAACGAACTGCAAGTTGGGCTGAGTCGTCATGGCGAGGTTAGCGATGTTTATTTCCCTTACGTTGGTTTAGAAAACCATACGATTGGCGGCAATACTCGGCATCGTGTCGGTGTTTGGGCGGATGGCCGCGTATCGTGGCTGAGCGACGATGGCTGGTCATGCAAATTTAGCTATCACCAAGAGGCGCTGATCGGCCATATCGTGGCTGTGAATGAACAAATTGGCATTATGTTAGAGTTCGACGACGCGGTTGATACAGATTTTAACGTGCTTTTGCGGACGATTCATGTGGTTAATCTGCGAGCTGAAACGCGCGATGTTCGGTTATTTATGCATCAAGCCTTCATTATCGGTGATTCTGGTAGCAGCACTGATACCGTTCAAGTGTTGCCAGACGATAACGCTGTCATTCATTACCGTGGACGCCGAGTCTTTGCGGCGTCGGGCCAAGTTGACGGCGGTAAGTTCTTTGACCAATATGCAGTTGGCGTATTTGGCCGCGAGGGCCGCGAAGGTACTTATCGCGATGCTGATGATGGCGAGCTATCGAATTCGACTGCCGAGCATGGTCGCGTCGACTCGACGATCCGCTTCAAATTAGAGTTGGCCGGCCACGGTTCGGCGCGGGTAAACTATTGGCTAGCTGCTGGTACTTCCCTGCGCGAAGTGCTTTACATACACAAAAATATTATTTCGCAGACGATCCATAAGCGCTTTGAAGCTACTGCTAAATGGTGGCGGCTGTGGCTGCGTCCGGCGAAGAAAGTGGTGCAGCGCATCAAGCCGGAATATCGCCAGGCGTTTATCAATAGTACGATGCTCCTCAAGGCGCATATTGATAAACGCGGTGCCGTTATTGCTAGCAGCGACGGCGAGGCGCTTAATTATCAGCGCGATGCCTACGCATACTGCTGGCCGCGTGATAGCGTGTATGTTCTCTGGCCGTTAATTCGCATGGGTTATACCGAGGAAGCCTACAATTTCTTTGATTTTTGCCGCCGGGCGTTAAGTCCGAAAGGTTATCTATCACATAAATACCGTGCCGACGGAGCTCTGGGTAGTAGTTGGCATTCGTACGTACACCCAGATGGCACTGTCTCGGCGCCAATTCAAGAGGACGAGACGGCTTCGGTGCTGTTCTTATTCTGTCAATTTTATAGTAAGACTGGCGACGACACACTGCTGCAGCGGTTCTATACGTCGATGGTAGTACCGATGGCGAATTTTCTGGCCAGCTATGTTGATAATCGGACGCACTTGCCAAAACCAAGTTATGATCTCTGGGAAGAACATTTCATGGTGACGACGTACACGACAGCGACCGTTCAAGCGGCACTGTTCGCGGCGGCTAATCTGGCTGATCAGCGTCGAGACGAGGTTGGAGCTGTCGCTTGGCGGACGGTCGCCGAGGATATCAAACAGTCCGCGCAAAAACGCTTGTACGATCCTCATCAGAAAGCTTTTCGTAAAGGTTTGCGCCGCAACAAAAACGGCACTTACACGCCCGATGATACGCTTGATATGTCGGCTGTTTATGGTGCTTTTATTTATGGCCTATACGATAATCAAGAAGATTTGCATCAAGCCATACAAACAGCTCTCGACCGCTTTCATTTCAAGCTGGAAGCGCCAGGTCTGCCGCGCTACGAGAATGACGCCTATTACCGCAGCGCCCCAGACGCTCCGAGTAACTGGTGGTTTATCGTTTCGTTGTGGCTAGCTCAGTATTATTTGGAGTGCGGCGATGAAAATTCGGCGCAGCGGATAATTTCGTGGGTGGCTAGCCAAGCTTGGCCGACTGGCGTTTTGTCTGAGCAAATTGATCCGGTTTCGGGGCGCGAATGCTCGGTAGAGCCGCTTTGTTGGAGCCAGGCTGAATTTATATCGACGATTCTTGACACAATAAAAAGATGAGGATAACAGGGTGGGAGTCAGTTCGAGAACAAAATTGAAAGCATCTAGAGCTCTTCGCCGGCTTACGCCGCGGCATATTGCTAAGACTCGTGCTACGCGCCAAGCAATGCGCCGCTTCGCAGATCGCGCCGGCTTGGTATATTTTGGTTACGCTAATCAGCATGACGACGACCACCGCTTGGTGCGCGGCCATACGGTTTCGCACACGCATATTGATGATTATCTTTGCATAGGTACAATTCGCGGTTACGATACGACAGTTCTGCAGCGGCGCGACACTATTCGCGTTCGCCAGGGCCAGTCGCACAAGTATAAGAATCAACGCTGCCATTGGCTAATCGCTACAGTCGATTTACATACTGAACGTCCGCTGCCGCACATTTACATTGGTATGAAGCGGACAGATCCTATCTACCAATCGTCGTACAGTGCTCTACAGCCGCTAATTTTGGGGGCTACGGCGCGCTACCTGCAGGCTTTTCTTAATAAATATAATATTTATGGTGCTGCTACTCGGGCTATAGAAATTGAGTCAATTATATCGCCGCAGGCTGCCGAAGTAATAGTTTCGCATTTCGACAAAATTAATATTGAAATTGAGCGCAATACAGTGTATCTATATACCGAAAACGAGCGTCCAACCGAGGTGCAAATCGAAAAGCTAGTCTCGAACGCATTGTGGCTAGCCGAGGTAATTGATACCGCCGTACAGCAAAACAGCCCTCGCTAGAGGGCCGCTGGTTTGCCTAGAAAGGCTGCTATTTTAGCCTTTGCGCGGTTTAACTTCGTTACGGCCGAGTGATTTTTTGGTATTCTCGACGTATTTGACATGCCTACGCAGTTTTGGGTCGTATTTACGCAGAGTTAATTTGCCTGGTGTATTTGCCGCGTTTTTGCGCGTAACATAAGTGCGGTCGTTGCTTAGTTGGCTGACGAGTGCGATAGTCTTGCGCTTAGTGTTATTCTTCTTTGCCATAACTTCCCTTTAATGTTGTTGTAAAACTTCAGTAATCAAGTATAACAGATTGGTGCAGCAATTTCAAGCTAGATACGTTATTATCGCTGACGCATAATTTTCTAGCCTAAATTTGCAAGCAAGAGTCGTTTCAGCGCGGCTTGGATGCTGTGTCGCTCATCTCAAAACATGTTGTTGCAGCCAGCAATACATCGCCACGGTGGCTGCTGCGCCGACATTGATGGAGCGGGTCGAGCCGAACTGTTCAATGGCAATAATTTTATCTGCCGCCTGAGCCATTTCCTCGGAAATACCCGGCCCTTCCTGTCCAAACACTAGCACCGCCCGCTTTGGCAAAGCCGTCTCTGACATATTGATACTGCCCGGGATATTATCAATAGCAATAATCTCTCTATCTTCAGCCCGCATTAGTTCGACAAACTCCGCCGTCGAGCCAATATAATGCACGTGCAAATATTTATCCGTCATCATGGCGCCGCGCTTGTTCCATTGCCGCCTGCCGATGACGTAAATCTGCCGCACACCAAACGCATTGGCGCTGCGGACAATCGTCCCCATATTAAAATCCCGCTCGGTGTTCTCCAGAGCAATCACCAAGCCATGATCTGCAGCGTCCAGTTCTTTCACGATCTCTGTCTCGCTCCGGCCTTTGAATTTATCGATTACATTCCGCGTGTCTTCCATGTATGTTATTTTAGCAAATATTAAGCTAGCGGGACCGGCTGGTATAAGTTCGCCTACCGTTTTTTATAATACCCGCAAAAGAAGCGCAGCATTATCGCCAACGCACAATTTCGTCGAGCTGGCGGCGAGTTTTGGCTGGCACCTCGCGCTGGCTACGGTAACCTAGCGCTAACATTACTACTGGCTTTTCTAGATTTGGATCTATTAGCTGGTGCTGCGACAAGACCTGGCTGAGCTTGCTAATCGAAAAGCCTTCAATCGGGCACGAGTCAATCCTGCGCCCAGCGGCGGCCAGCAGCACAAAGCCTAGCGCAATGTAAGCCTGCCGCGCCGCCCACTGATGAATCATTGCTGGTTGATTGAGTATCTCAAAATCCTTTTTAGCCCAATATCGCCAAAAAGTCTTGAAGCCAGCGGCCTTGATGGAATTTTGTTTCTTAACATCGTGCAGTATGTGGTCGATATGTCCGCCTTTTTGCAACAAGCCTTCGCTGGTTTTGGCAGTAAATATCAAAATGTGACTGGCGTCAAAACGAGCAGCGTTGGCGCCTGCGCAGCGTTTGATATCGGCGCGTAGCTGTTCGTCTTCCTGCACGACGATAATATTCCACGGCTCAAAACCGTACGAACTTGGCGCTAGGCGGGCGGCTTCCAGGAGTAATTCGATATTCTCTTGCGAGATTTTCTTGCTAGAGTCGAAAGCTTTGGTGGCGTAGCGAAATTCGAGCGCTTGCTTGATGTCGTCTATCGATATGATTGGCTTATTCATTTCATCATCCTCTCTTTAGCCGCCAAAATTTTGTTGGCGCAGATTAGCTTATATATACGATTTTAGCACTTCCCTAACTATCTTGAAAACTTGATAGTGTCCTAATGGTGAAAAATGCAAGCCGTCTGATAGCGGTAATTTAGGCAGCTCAATATAATTGCCAAGTTCTTTTTTGCGCTGCAGCAGTTTTTGGCGAAGCTGTTCGGACGATTCAGTGAACTCATACCCCGAATCGTCGCTAGTGTCAAAACACGGCGGCAAAATGTAGATAATTGGAGTCTTGCCGGCGAGATTACGATATTCTAATAAGTTACGAACAATGTCCTCAAGTGTTCGCGCGAAACGCTGTTGCAGATCGTTAGTGCCGAGGGCGATAATGATTAAGTCGAAGTTATCGGCCTTTTGTAGAGCTGTCGTAAATGCTGGTAAGCCGTTTTTGTCTGGTTTATCGGTGCGGAAATCGCCAGCAACTCTGCCGCGAACTCCGTCGGCAGTGACCTGTGCTCTACCGCGCAAAGCTCGGCCGAGGCGGTTAACCCAGCGATCACTGTAGCGGATACGTTTGCTAGCAAAATTAGCGCCCCAGACGTTTGAATCGCCGTAGATTAGAATGCGTTTTGCTGTTGTCGTCCGTTTTTTACTCAAGTTTGCGTCCTTTCTTCTTTGAAATAACCGCTTGCTGCTCGGGCGTAAATCGCCGCGATTCGCGCATTTTTTGGTAAGCTTTGTTGCGCGTCCAGGTGTCGATATGTTCGTTTTCTAATTCAGCCAGCGTCAGATCAAAAAAGTGTACTGCCGCCGTCGCATACAGCCAGGCCAATGCCATTTTGACGTAATGACCGTCGTGTTTAACGTTTCGCAGCGCTGCGAAAACCTGATCGATGTGTGCTTCGTCTAGGAAATTAGTCATCAGCGAAATCACGCCGTAGCGCACCGTGAACTCGTCTTCATTCTGCAAGCATTCCAGCGCAAAATCCCACCATATTTCGCCAGTAAAGCGTCGCTTTTTCTCGACAAACGTGTCAATGTGCGCCCACGAATCAACGCATGGCAAATATTGCTTGGCTAGATCAATCGCCGTCTGATCATCGAGCCGAGTGTGTGTGATCAGCAGACCGCATAGCAGCACGTAGTCAAATGATTCGTTCTGTACTTTTAACAATAATTTGCTAATATCCGCTGCACTCATATCAGGCGCCAATTCCCTCGCCAACCGCCGCAAATCCGGCACGCGCACGCCGATGACTGGCATCTTGGTGTTGACGATACGCTTGTTAAAGGCGGCGTAGGTTTCGTTGCCTTGGGATAGTGCATTCAACTGAGCGATAATTTGGTTATACATACTTACATTTCTTTCTCTCATAATTTCGCAGCGGCGTGCACCGCAGCGTCCAGCTTTTATGCCACCCCGCTGCCGCAAAAATACCCTGAGTCAGATCTTGATTGGGTGAGGTTGGATTTTATGATCATTGCCTAGTTAAACAGAATTTACAACAGAGCGATTCTTTCGAATTCTCTGACTTTTATTCTAGCAAACCTCTAGGTATAAAACCAATCGGCTCGTTATTATAAGCAAGCCTGCCGCTACGCAAATTTTACGGCGACTTCGCGAATATAAAATGATATAATACTAGTATAAATGGAAATATTACTAATTGTATTAGTACTGCTTGCCCTGCTCGCAATTGCCAGCAGACGTCAACCCGCGGAATCCGCGCACAATATCAGCAGCCAGGACGAACAGAAAAAACAAGAAGAAACCGACGAGCTGATCACGGTGATTTTGCCGATGATAAACAATGACAAATAAACAAAAAAGACGGCAACACCGTCAAATTTTGGGGTCTAATCTTGGAGCCACGATCGGGGCTTGAACCCGAGACCTCATCCTTACCATGGATGCGCTCTACCAACTGAGCTATCGCGGCATGAAAGCCTACTAATTCTAACATATTTGCCGCGGTCGAGGCAAGCTACTTCTGGCGGCGGGTTTTCTTGCTGGTTATCGATTCGGGTTTTGGCAGGTTCGGCGCTACGAACGCTTCCAATAGTGCCCAGGCGATACCGTTTACCAAGTAAACTACCGCGAATCCGGCAGCAATCATCGCGGCCAAGCGGCTTTGCGGTACATTTAGGAGCGTCAGTAACCCAGCCAGAACCAGCCCGATGAAAACTACTGTTAGATAAGCTTGCTGTAATTTGCGGCGCTGATCTTTTTGGTGGCTCCAACTGCTCAGCGACTGCTTAATAAACTCGTACATACTATATATTATAGCATATACACTGTATAAAGTCAATAAAAAACCGCCCGCGAGTAGCGGACAGCCTAAAATTCTACGCATGGTACCGGAGGTAGGACTCGAACCTACGAAGCTAAAAAGCGGGAGATTTACAGTCTCCTGTCATTGCCACTAGACGACTCCGGCATGAATTATGGAGCCGACTCTCGGACTCGAACCGAGGACCTGCTGTTTACAAAACAGCTGCTCTAGCCAGCTGAGCTAAGTCGGCATAAATTGAAAGGTACGACCCGAAAGCACACCTAACAGTGTAGCGTATTTGCGTAACCTTGGCAAGTGTTTTATTGCGGAGAGATGGCGCCAGCTGGCTGTTTGACGCGGCGGTCGACATGCTGCCCGCGCGACATGGCGCGATTGATTTTGTCGCGAATAGCAGCGGCCTTCTCTTTCTGGCCGTTGCGATCGTATGAATCGGCTAAGATGTTAATACTTTGAATGCTTGGCTCTAAGGTGACGGCGCGTTCAAGGTGCTGCAAGACAAGCTTGGCATTGCCGAGTTTTTCTTGTACTTTGGCGTAGGCGATGTGGCGCGAAGCGACTTCCTCTTCCATCTCTAGGGCTTGCTCGAATGCCAGGGCGGCCTTTTCATAGCTTTCGGTTTCGTAGTAAATCAAGCCGACATTATGCAGGCTAGAGGCGCTTGGCTCTAAACTTTGGGCAATTTCGAAGCACTCAATTGCGTCGTCGTAAGCATGCTGCTTGGCATACAAAATACCTAGACGGTTGTAAGCGTTGGCGTTTTTGGCGTCGATACGCAGAATGGTCAGCAAGGCTTTTTCGGCGCGCAGATATTTTTGCGCCTTGAGCGATTCTTGAGCGATTTCCCAGAGCTTATCAAGCTTTGATGATAATTTCGCTGGTAAGTCGCCTGCGATGTCTTCGGGCGACTGGCGGTACGCGACTGCAGCGGCGCCTAGTCCCAGAACCAGTAAAAATCCAAACATACTATGCATTATTATAGCACATAATCACGCGATCAAAGCGGCAAGCTGAAGCTTGATGTTGCCGTTGGCGGCGATGCGCTCGTAGGTTTCGCTGAGACGAGCTAGTTTGTCGATGGTAGCTGGCGTGTTGTTTTTGGCGGCGGCATTTTGGACGAGCAGAATGCTATAGCGTAGCAGCTCTAAAGTAGCTTTGCGGTCGGTGTATCGAGCAGCAACAGTTAGTTTATCATTCATCGGACCAGCAATTAATGCTTGCGAGTCTTTGATGACGGCGCCGATATCGGCGAGCTCGCTGGGTTTGGCAGCCAAGCGCGAGATTAATGCTGGCCGGCCGTTTGCTAGAAACATAATCTGAGCAATCGCTGTAGTGTCAAGTTGCCGATATTTAGCGAGGAGCAGCCGGCTGGCCTCCTCAGAAATCGGACGGATAGTAAGCCGCTCGACGCGCGACATGATAGTCGGCAGTAGTAAATTCGGCTGGTGCGACGTCAATATGAAATGAATGTTGCGGGCTGGTTCCTCTAATAATTTCAAGAAAGCATTTTGCGCCTGATGATTCATGGCACTGGCATTGTCGATAACATAAACTGCCTTACTATTAGCGACACCGCGAGTGTATTGGCGCAGGTCGCGGATTTGGTTGATACGAATGACGCCGTTCGCGTCGGCTTGTCCGTCTTTGTTGGTGGGCTGAATAATTCCAGCGAGTGCTGGGCCGGCTAAGTATTTGGCTGTAGTTAGCAAACCGGCGCCATCAGCGCCTGTCAAAAGTAAAGCTTGCGGTAGACTGCGGGCTAGCGTTTGAATTTGTCGCTCGGTTGACGGCTCAAAGATTAGACTCATCATCTAGCTCCGGGAAAAGTTTGGTAAATTCACTGGGCAGCGGTGCGATGAACGTCTGGCGCTTATCAGGTTGCGTGGTAATTTCTAATCTGTAGGCATGCAGATAGAGGCGATCAGCGGGCTTTCCATAGACGCGGTCGCCGTGAATCGGCGTGTGTAAATGACGCAGGTGAACGCGTAGTTGATGAGTGCGCCCAGTTTGCGGGCAAAGTTTAATAGCGCTGAGATTATGGTGCGCGGCGAGCGTTTGGTAAATAGTTTGCGCTGGCTTGCCATTTGGGTCGGAGCGAAAGGTACTGGGCGCCGACGGGTTGCGGCCGATCGGGATATCAATCTTAGCGGTTAGTGGTTGCGGTGTGCCGTCGACGATGGCTAGGTATGTTTTCTTGGCGAGATGTTGCGAGAATTGTTTTTTGAGTAACTCAAAAGCTTCGGGAGTACGCGCCCCGATGATAACGCCGCTGGTGTCGCGGTCTAGCCGATGGACGATGCCTGGGCGATTAGTCTCCAGCCCGACGGTGGTGTAACGGCGGAAAAAGTCGGCGACCGTAAATTCGTCATTCAGTGCCCCCTTGCTATGAGTCAGAACGCCGGCTGGTTTGTTGACGACGATGACGTTATCGTCTAAATAAAGTATCGGTAGCTCCTCATCGCTGTAATCGGTAGCTTCGGGCAGATTGACAGCGATTTCGTCGGCTTCGGTGACTAGCTGGCTGGCGCTTTTGGCTGGCGTACCGTTGACAGATACATTGCCAGATTTGATATATTTTTGCCAGGTTGAACGGCTGGTCTCTGGATAGCGTTTGGCCAGCAAGCTATCCAGCCGCTGGCTGTCGCTCACTTGCTGAAACAGATATATGTCCTTACCTTTGAATGGTAAACCATAGGTGGTTAACTCGCTGGTTGGGTTTTCGAAAATCACGCCGCGAGCGTCGCTTTTGGCGGTAAATATTTGCTCCATGATATAATTTTCGCGGTCTTCGGCGGTGTCGTCAATCAGCACGAAATAATGCTGGCGGTTAAAGCGAAAGCGTACCAGCTGGTTGATTGGGCTAGGATTGCTACTTTTGATCTGGTCGATATGGCGCGGCAGGTTGTCTGCGTTTGCTACGTTTAAGCGGCGTAAAATCGCCAGTAAGTCATTGGCGGTGATTTTCATACGATTACGCTGCTTCCCTGTTCAGACGGTTGGTTGCTCGAGGATTGGTGCATGTTGGCGCTATCTCCTAAGTCCCACGGCTTTTTGGACGCGGAGCAAGGTTTCGTTGGCGACGATGGTCATGGCGCGCTCGGACCGCTCGAGGACTTTCAATAAATCATCGTCGGTGATGGCGTTGAGGCGCGCTTGGAAGTTGCTCAAAAAGCTGGCTACTGCTTCGGCTACGGCTTTTTTCAGCGGCCCGTATTGTGTTTGGCCAATCCACTTGGCATTGACTTCTTCTTGCGGCTGATCAGTTAAAATCGCCAAAAGCTGTAGTAAGTTGGTGATACCTGGCTGATTTTCCCAGTCAAAATTGATAACGCCAAGTGAATCGGTTGTTGTCGACATGATTTTCTTGTGAGCTTGTTCTGGTGTGTCGTTCAAATTAATTTTTGATTTTTGATCGTCCGAGCTCTTGCTCATTTTCTTGTGCGGATTGGTTAAGCTGCGAATACGTAAACCTTTGTCGCGCTTGATAAACTCAGTTTGCTTGGCTGTAGAGTCAGGCACGGTGAATAATTCGCCGAACTTATTATTCATGCGAATGGCGATGTCGCGGGTGATTTCTAGATGCTGGAATTGGTCCTCGCCAACGGGCACATAGCGGGCATTATAGAGTAAGATATCGGCAGCCATCAACACCGGATAATTAAACAACCCGACACTGACGTTGCCGCTGTGTTCGGCGGACTTTTCTTTGAACTGCGTCATGCGGCTCATCTCGCCGAAGCTAGTGAAGCAGTCTAAGATCCAAGTCAATTCGCTGTGCGCCGGGATAAAACTCTGGCGGTAAATAAAAGTATTTTCGTCTCTAGTGTCGAGCCCAGCGGCGATGAAATATTTAAGGTTTTTGAGGGTGTTGGCATACAACGCAGAATGGTCGATTGGCGTCGTAAAACTGTGCAAATCTGGCACAAACATGTTGATTTGGTACTCTCCTGCGTACTTTTTCTGCATTTGCACCATTGGCACGAACGCACCGAGATAATTACCGAGCGTTGGCTCTTCGTTGGCACGCACGCCAGTGAGAATTGTTTCTTTAGACATAGTATAATTATAACAGAGTACGCTTGTGCTGTCATATTGAGCACGACGATTGAGACAATTGCTGTTTGACGCTGGTGGTGGCTGCGTATACAATAGCGTTATGAATAAAACTCAGTGTCGGATTGCATATTACGTTTTCTTGTTTGCGTCGGCGCTAGTTTCGTATATTTCAATTGAGACATCTATGGATACGATGAGTGCTAAGCAGCCGCCAAATGTGCCGCTTCATCTGTTTGAATTCGCGCTGGCTATCGCGCTGGTGTGCGCGGCGTTGTATTTTCAGTATAAGGCTTATAACGATGATGACACCAAGAAATAAAGCGTAGCATGGATAGATTAGCGTAGTAAAGCTAACACCCCGCTATGTGAGAGCGAGGTGTTCGATTGTAGTGTGATGATTATTTGCCAGCGGATGGCGTGTTGGTAGGCGAGGCCGGCGCTGCTGGCGGCAGTGGATCAACGTTGCTCGGTGTCCCTTCTTTCCAACAATCCTCCGTGTGGAGGCTGTATCGCTTGGAATCTCTCTGTGCCTCTTCAGGATCCACTACTCTGATAAGTCCTTTTTTTGGTCGCAGGTTACAACACCCTGGGACGTATCATGACTCGGATCTTTATGCGGCATCGGTTCTTCTTGCTGTTCGTGTGGTAGCTCTGGCTTGCTGGTGCTGTAGGCTGCGGTTACCGCTAATAGGCCGGTGAGTCCTAAGGTTATTAGCGCTTCGCGGCGGCTAACACTTTCTCCTTCTCTTGTTCCTGTTAGAACTTCTGGGCCTTTTGAACTTGTTGCCGTGAAACTTCAATTCCCTCCTCCGGGATTAGCGGCTTGTAGCCTATATGCAACCCACCTAGCATTTATAATAATAAGTATTACTATATACTTTTATAGCAAAATAATCAAATGGTGCTCAAGCAAAAAACAAATACCCCGCCCTAACAAGCGGAGTATTTGAGCCTGCTCTAAACGGCAAAAACTTAGCGCTTTGAATATTGCTCGCGTTTGCGGGCGCTGCGCAGGCCGTATTTCTTGCGCTCTTTCTCGCGCGGGTCGCGCTTCATGAAGCCGGCCTTCTTGAGTGGAGTACGCAAGTCGGCGGCACCAGCAGTAATCGCTTTGGCGATGGCCTGCTTGATAGCGTCAACCTGGCCGCTAAGCCCGCCGCCGCGCACTAGTACGCTGACGTCAAATTCTTTTTGCTTGTTGACGGTTGCTAACGGATCAGTAATCTCGGCTAGCAAAGTCTTGTTGCCCGATAGGTACTCATCGGCAGTCTTGCCGTTGATGGTGATCGCGCCTTTGCCGGCGGTCAGGCGAGCGCGGGCAGTAGCGCTTTTGCGCCGGCCCAAGCCGTAGTCGTATTTGTCGGTAGCCATTTACTTAACCTCTACTTTCTCTGGTTTCTGAGCTGCGTGGTCGTGCTCGGCACCCGGGAATACACGCAGGCGAGCCATACGGCCGGCTGCGAGTTTATTCTTGGGCAGCATACCTTTGACGGCGCGCTCAATGATACTTGCCGGGCTTTTGGCGCGGAGATCTTTGAGCTGAGCTTCTTTCAAACCGCCTGGGAAACCGCTGTAGCTGTAGTATATTTTGTCAGTTTCTTTATCACCAGTCACGACAAGTTCGCTAGCGTTAACGACGACAACGTAATCGCCGTTGTCAACGTGCGGCGTGTAAGTTGGCTTGTATTTACCAGTGAGGTAGCCAGCGATCGCGGTCGATAATCGGCCCAGGCTAGCGTCGCGGGCGTCAATCAGTATCCAGCGGCGAGCAATGTCGGCAGGCTTCTGTGAAAAGGTTTTTCCAGCCATTACTTAGCCTCCTTTGCTGCTTTTGGCATTGGTTTGAGTTCGTCGACGAATTCAACGATTGCCATTTGAGCGCCATCGCCAACGCGCAGTCGAGTGCGCTCGACGCGAACGTGCCCGCTAGTGCGGCCAGTTAGCTGCGGCGCGATTTGGTCGACGAGCTTGACGGCGGCAACTTGCGTGCTCAGGCCAGCGATGACCGCCCGGCGGTTGGCTAGGTTGCCTTTTTTGGCTTTGGTGATTAGTTTTTCGATATAACGTACGAGCTCTTTGGCTTTGGGAAAAGTCGTCTCAATGCTTTCTTCCATCACCAAGCTCGTCGCTAGACCTTTCAGGAGCGCTCGCCGTTGGTCGCGTTGGCGGCCTAGCTTACGCCCTTTGTATCCATGTCGATGCATTTAGAGCTCCAATTCTGCTAGTTTATCTTTTACTTCGTCGAGCGCCTTGCTGCCGAAACCTTTAAGTTCGCGCAAGTCTTGCTCGTTGAGCGTGACTAAATCGTGAACGGTGCGAATTTCGTTATTGACTAAGGCATTGGCGGTGCGAGCACTCAGGCCTAAGTCTTCGATTGAGGCGTTCAGGCCGTCGTCTTCGTCTTCGTCTTCGGTGCCAAGCGCTGGTGCAGACGCGACAGTAGTGCTGCCAGCCAGAGCTGTGTACTGATTGACGAGAATAGCGGCAGCTTCTTCGAAAGCTTCGCGCGGTGTCAGGCTACCGTCGGTTTCGATGGTCATCTCGAGCTTATCGAGGTTAGTCTCTTGACCGATACGAGTCGGGTCGACCTTGAAGCGAACACGAGTAACCGGGCTGAACATAGCGTCGATCGCAATCATGTCGCTATGCAGGCGTTTTTCGCTAGATTCTTCGATAGGCTGGTAGCCGCGACCTGATTCAACTACTAGATCGATGATAACCGTCTTGTTTGGGTCGTCAACGTGGCAAATCACGTGGTCAGGATTCATCACCTCGACATCAGCATTGGTTGCGATATCGCCAGCAGTAATGACGTCGGCGCCAGTTTTCTCGAGGCGCAGCTCGACTGGCTCGTCGGTAGCAATGCGGAAATTAACGCCTTTGAGGTTCAAAGTGATGTCGACGACGTCCTCTTGAATGCCAGGAACAGTTGTGAATTCGTGCGTGGCACCTTCGATTCGGAAAGCGACAATCGCGCCGCCGCGGATGCTGGAGAGCAATACGCGGCGCAGGCTGTTGCCGAGCGTGTTGCCGTAATTAAAGTGCAGCGGCTCAATAACAAACGTACTTGAGTTCTCGCTGTTATCGATAATCTTGGCGAGCGCTGGGTTGTGAATAACTTTAGACATTTTAATCTTTCCTCCCTTTTTAACGTGAGTAGTACTCAACAATTAGCTGCTCGTTGATGCCCGCTTCGGCCTCTTCGCGCTTTGGTTCACTAGTAATTTCGATTTTTAGCTTTTTGATATCTCCCTTTAGCCAGCTAAGCGGTGCCTGAGTGGTATTGCCAAAGATATCGTTGATCGCCGTAAAGTAGCCAGACTTGGTGCTCTTCGGGCGAACAGTAATTACGTCGCCAGCCTTGACGCGAATCGACGGAATATCGACGCGGCGGCCATTGAGTTCGAAATGCCCGTGGCTAACCAGCTGGCGAGCCTGGCGACGGCTAGTAGCAAAACCAGCGCGGTAAACGGCGTTGTCGAGACGCAACTCTAGGAAGCGCAGCAAATTTTCGCCGCTAAGACCCGGTTTGCGAGTCGCTTCGTTCATCAGCTTAGCAAATTGCTTTTCCAATAAACCGTACATGCGCCGGACTTTCTGCTTTTCGCGCAGCTGCTGAGAGTACATGCTCTGCTTGCCTTGGCGGCCATGAGCGTGCTCGCCCGGGATACCGCTTTTGCGCGCGAGGATTTTGTGCGCTTTAGGATGCAACGCAACTCCTTCGCGGCGGCTCTGTTTGACGATTGGGCTAGTGTCTCGTGCCATTACGCTCTCCTTGCCTTTCGCGGACGAACACCGCCGTGCGGCACGCCCGTTACGTCTTTAATACTGTTGATTGAAATGTCAAAGCTGCTTATGGCGCGGATTGCCGCGTCGCGGCCTAGGCCGACACCTTTGACAAAGACGTCAACTGTGCGCAAACCATAGGTTGATTTAGCAGCCTCGGCGGCCTTTTCAGCAGCAATTTGCGCGGCATAGGCGGTGCCTTTTTTGCTGCCGCGGAAACCGCAAGCGCCAGCACTGGCGGCGGTCAACGCGTTGCCTTTGCTGTCGGCAAAGGTAATAATCGTGTTGTTAAATGTCGCTTGGACATGCAGCTGACCGGTCGGGACTGATCGGCGCTGCTTCTTTTTTGATTTAGCTTCTGCCATTATTTAAGTCCTTCCTTATCAAGTCTTGCTTGCTGCTTTTGGCTGCGTGCCGCCGACGGCGATTGCTTTGCCTTTGCGGGTTCGCGCATTGGTGCGAGTCCGCTGGCCGCGTGTCGGCAAACCGTTTTTGTGCCTTAGGCCGCGGTAAGAACCGATGTCCTTTAAGCGTTTGATATTGTTGGTCACCAGGCGCTGCAGATCGCCTTCGGTGACATAATCCTTGTCGATAATGTCGCGAAGCTTCTGCTCTTCAGCCTCGGTGAGATCTTTCACCCGAGTGGTCGGCTTGATTTTAG
>CAJPNK010000004.1 GCA_905372095.1 Candidatus Saccharimonadota bacterium
GCGATGCTGGCGGCTCTCCAGCTTCTCCGGATGTTAGAACTGCTCCTCCAACTCCAGGTGGCGATGCTGGCGGCTCTCCAGCTTCTCCGGATGTTAGAACTGCTCCTCCAACTCCGGACAATGATGCTGGCACTGGAGGCGAAGGACTGCAACAGATGCTAGCTAGAAAAGATGAACTACTTAATGAGATATTGGCTTTAGCTCTTAACGGTGGTGATCAAGATGAGATAAAAAGACTAGGGTTGGAGCTTGCAGATTTGGTTAAACGCATGACTTCAGGTTCGGAGACCTCAGCGACCAGAAGTGCTCCTCCTCCGGCTCCTCAGCCAACATCAAGAACTAGTACTAGAGGCGCGCGTCAAACCCGACCATCGCCGCAACCAGGCGGTACTCCAGGCGGCCCAGGTAGTCCAGGTACTCCGCCTCCTGCTCCGCCGCAACCAGGCGGCCCAACCGGCCCAGAGCCTGGACGTCCAGCCCCTCCAACCCCAGATCATAATGCTGGCCAGCCTAAAACCCTAGAGCAGGAAGAACGAGAGCTAGAGGAGCGGCTCGCAAAAATTAGAGAAGAGCGAAACGCTCCGTACGCCGCGAAACTTGATGCATATGCTGAGCTTTTGGCTAAGGAAGAGTCCAAAAGAGCTGACGGCGGCTTCCGCTTTAGTATCATGCATTGGGTCGGCGGGCCTGGCAATAATCGCAAGCGCGAAAAGCGCCGCGAGGCGCTGGATGAGGCCGGTAAAGCCTTGAAAAAGGAAGTATTGGCCTATTTGCGCCAAAAGGTTAAAACGAAGCGCCAGAACGGCGAGTACCAGGGCACAGACGACGAGATCGCACAGCAAATGTCTGATGAGATGTTTGATGAGCAGCGCAAGATATTCGGCCAGCGATTACAAGAACGCAAAGACGAAATCCTAAGGAGCGAAAGCGACAAGCTGCGCAACCGTATTTTGGCCAAGATTGGCAGCTGGATTGGTATGGAAAAATCTACCAAAAATAGCCTGAAAGCGGCGGCTGTCGGAGTTGGCCACGGTTTGGTCAAGGGTGCAGCTGTTGGCGCGCTGACTGGGCTGTTCGGCGTGACCTGGCCCATCTCTATGGTTGCTGGTGCGGCTGCTGCGACAATTGGCGACCGGATGATCAGGCGCGGCGTCCGTTTGGATGCTATAAGGCGGGGTCTCGGCGGGCAAAATGGTTCGCGCCAGCTGGTGGACGATGATAAGTTTGCTAGGATAAAAGAAAAAGCCGAGGGCAAGAAGCGCAGCCAAGAGTTTATGGCCGACAAGATGTTGAAGCTTTCCCGCAAGGATAGCTATGCTGCTGGTGATAGGCTCTCGAAAGAGACGGACGAACGTATCGGCAAACATAAGGTAGCTCTAGGTATCGGCAGGGTCGCTGGCGGTGCTGTCGGTGGCATCGGCGGTCGCTGGGTCGGCCAGCAGCTCCACGACCATACGCCGGTAGGCCAGGCCGTGGATAGTGCTAAAAGAAATGTTCACGAATTTATCCATAGAGAGGATACTGCTGCCGCCGCTGCAGAACGGGAGTACCAAGGTAAAATTGATGAGCTAAACCGACGAATAGATGAGCTTAATAATAGGCTTGAACGAGCTGCTGCTGGCAACATTGATAACTCAGGTTCGTTTAGCAACTGGGAATATCCGTGGGATTGGGCGGTTGATCAGTTTGGCGAAAATAACGCTATATCTAAGTTGTACGAATTAGCCGATGCTGCCGCGCGGGATGGCCACAATATCCAGTGGCATGGCTACGGTGATACCCAATGGCTGTCGATAGACGGCAAGAGCGATACGCAGTCAGTCTTGGAGATTTTGAATAAGTACAATTACGGTTTAGCAGCATAAAATGAGATAACAGTAAAACAAAAAGGAAAGGTAAATGAATGTTCAACGTCGATGATAATTTGCTAGCAGCCGCTGGCTACGATGTAGAGAAGCTATCAGAAGAGAAGAAAGAACAGTATCGCCGCGAGATGTCTAAGGAGCTAAACAAGCGAGCGTCCGAGCAGCTGTTGGTACGGCTTTCCAAAGAGGAGGCGCTAGAATTCGAAGACGTCAACAGTAACCCAGACCGAACGCGGCGCTGGCTGGCTGAGTTTCACGGCGATTATGCTAGCCGCCAGGATTACCAGGCTATCCGTGAATTGTTCGAAACTGACGAAGATGCGATGAGTTTCTACGCGTCTGCGCTGTGGATGCGCTATGCTGTGCCAGATTACGGCAAAATCATGCAAGAAGTCATGAATGAATACGTCGAAGAATTAGCCGATATGCGCCGCGCTGTCAATGAGCAGCTCGGTATTGCGTAGCAGCACTATAATCGGTATACTAAATGCATAGGCAAGAGGGGGTGAAATGTTTCAATTAGACGATAAGTTTCTCGAAGAGGTGGGTCTGGGCAGCTTGCCAGACGACCAGAAAAAACTGTTTCTCGACCACTTTCGCGAGCAGCTAGAGCTGCGTGTTGGTTTGCAGCTTAGCGAGGGTTTGAGCGAGATACAGCTGGCAGAGTTTGAGAGTTTTATGGATCGCGATATGGTGCGGGTGACGTCCTGGCTGGACGCTAACGCGCCGGATTTCGAAAATGATCAGATTTATGTACAATTGAAAGCTAATGCGCCAGCCAACGTGCCGCAAAATGCGATACTAGCAGAGTACGCGTCGCTGAAGTGGTTGGGCCAGCATCGTCCGAACTATCGCGAGGTGGTGATGCAGACAGTCAAGGCTCTCAAGGAAGAAGTTATCGCGAACCGCGATATGATTCTTCTAGGCGACGCGGGAGCATAGACTACGGCCGCGGTTGCGGATTTAGGTGCTTGCTTGCGATTACAATTGTCACGGTTGATGGTTGGCGACTATCTTTGTAGCGGGTAGCCGCGCAAGAAAGCGTCGGCACTGATAGTTTTGCCGCTCGGGGCGATAACCTCGCTGATTGAAAGGTAATTACCGTCGGTGCATTTGATGTCAAGCGGTGTTTCTGGAGTAGAGACGGCGCGGGCTTTGGTGATGATTAGGTTATATTGGTCGACTTTTAGGCGCGAACGCGGATAAATCAGGTGGGCGCGAATTTTGGCTTCCGCTTGGTCTGCGGTTAACTGTTGCGGATCGAGACGGCTATCGTCTTTGTTGAGTAGCGAGCAATAGGTAGCGCGGCTATTGTCTTGCGGTGTTGGTTGCAGTATACCGTTTATGATGTCAGGCAACTTCTGTGTTAATAATTGCGCACCGAGCTGGCCGAGGGTTTGATAAAGCTCGGGCTGGGTCTCAGTAAAGTCTAGCGGGTAAGTTTCTTGGTGGTATATCGGGCCGGCATCCATCGCTTGCTCTAACTGCATGATGGTTACACCGGTGATTTTATCTCTGTTAGCGATAGCTGATTCGATGGGCGACGGGCCGCGGTATTTTGGCAGCAGCGACGGATGAACGTTGATGATACCAGGCTGGAATAGGTCGATGATTGTTTGCGGGATAATCTTGCCGTAGCTAACCAAGACGCCAGTTGGCCGCGGCGTAATATTTTTTATATCACTTATGATATCTTTTAGTCGTTTTGGCTGCCAGACTGGAATGCGGTGCTGGCTAGCAAATTGTTTGACGGCAGGCTGGATAAGCTTGTTGCTGCGGCCGCGGCGGGAGTCCGGCTTGGTGATGACGGCCGCGATATTAAAACCAGCTTCAACGAGCGCGCGCAGGCTATACAAGCTAAAGTCTTCGGTGCCGAAGAATACTATCGGCTGGCGGCTAATCCCAGAGGTCGGCGTTGTCTTTGACATATCTTTCGTAGTCGAGCGGATCGAGCTCGCCCTCGTCGTTTAAGCGATAAAAAGCCTGATGATCGTCGCGAATGTGGTCGACGAAAACGATGCCGTTGCAGTGGTCGATTTCGTGCTGCAAGACGCGTGCCAGAAAGCCGTTGGCCTTGATGCGGATTTCGTTGCCGTCGATATTGATGGCTTTAACGCGGATTTTGCTGTAGCGGGGGACTTTGCCGTAAAAATCCTTGACACTGAGGCAGCCTTCGTAATCGTAGGTGATTTCGCCTTCATACTTGACGATTTCTGGATTGATTAGCGGGATAAATTCTTGGTTGTCTTTGTCTTCGAAATCGGCGCGAACGATGACGACGCGCTCGAGGCGGTCGATTTGCACGGCGGCCAGGGCAGCGCTAATTTCGTGCGGCCGGGAATTCTCCCAGTCGATACTGGCGTCAGTCATATCTTTGATGAGCTGGCGGGTTTCGTCGGAGACGACATGAACTCGCTGCGATTTCTGGCGCAGGTGCGGATTTGGCAGGGTAATGATAGCTTCTTTCTTCACAACTTTATATTATAACAGATTTGCCGGGTCGATGTCGTATTGCCAGTGTGTTCGGGGTAATTGGCTGGCGATGGCGAGCAGTTTAGCGCGGTTAGTTGACTTGACGACAATTTGCCAGCGGTAGGTGTCGCGGACTCGCTCGTAGAAGGCTGGCGCCGGCCCAAAGAACGTAGTATCGGGGTATTCGCTGCGGAGTTTGGCGGCGAATTTTTGGGCGTTGCGAATGGCGGTGGCTTCGGTTTTGTAAATGCAAGTTAGTTTGAGTAAATAAACAAACGGCGGAAAAATGCCGCGGCGGCGTTCGGCTAGTTCGCTGGCGTAGAAGCTAGCGTAATCCTGGCGGATACCTTGGACAATGGTTGGGTTTTGCGGCTGATAAGTTTGAACGATAATTGATGTTGGCTGATCATTCCGTCCAACTCGGCCGATAACTTGGGCTAACAGCTGAAAGGTGCGTTCGCGAGTGGTAAAGTCGGGTAGAGCCAGACCAGCATCAGCCTGAATAATACCAACAGACGCCAGGCGGGGCAGGTCGAGGCCTTTGGCGACAACTTGGGTACCAATGATGATATCGATATGTCCGTCGTAGAGTTCTTGATAGCGCTGATTAAGGCTATTTTTGCTGGTAATGTCGCCGTCGAAGCGGGCGAGGGCAGCCTGCGGGAAGAGCTTTTGCAGCTCGCTCTCAATCAGCTTGGTGCCGATGCCCTTGTGGACAATATCAGTGCTGCCGCAATCAGGGCAGGCGGTGGGCACGCGTTCGCGGTATCCGCAAATGTGGCAAATTAGCGCGTGCCGGTCGGCATGCAAAGTCATTGGAATAAAGCAGCGCGGGCATAAAGCGCTCCAGCCGCAATTCTGACAAAGAGTGGTGCTGGCGGTGCCGCGGCGATTGTGATAAATTAACGTTTGTTTGTTGTTTTCGAGATTTTGGTTGATAGTATTTAATAATAAGTCGGATAGAAAACGATGGCGCAAAAAGCCGTTTTTCGATGTCATATCTACAACGTTTATAGAGGGAGTGATGATGTTTGGGTTGGCACGGGCTGGTAAATTGATGATGGGCCGGCCAGTTTTGGCAGCGAGGTAATATTCGCTGACCAGCGGCGTGGCTGAACCTTGTACTACAGTAGCATGGTGATATCGAGCTAGAATGGCGGCTGTCCGCAATGCAGAGTAGCGCGGTGTTTGGTCTTGTTTGAGTGCTGGTTCGTGAGCTTCGTCGATAATGATCGCGCCGATGTTGTTAAATGGCATAAACAAGGCTGAGCGCGGACCGATAACGACATTTGGCTGGGCAGCATTGAGTGCTTGCAGCCAAGCGTGGTGGCGCTGGGCTTCGGTTTGTTGCGAATGGGTGGTGATGAGGTTGGGAAAAGAGTGTTGAAATTCGGCGATTAGCTGGGCGGTCAAAGCAATTTCTGGAACAATTACGATGACAGATTTGCCAGTAGCAATCAGCCTCTTGGCGTATTCTATGTAGACGGCGGTTTTGCCGCTGCCAGTGACGCCGTGCAGAATAACGGTGCCGCTTTTGGCGTTTAGCAGGCTGCCAATGGCGGCCGACTGGTCTTTGTTGAGTACAAAATGTGTTCTATCTCTTCGTGTTGCTGCAGTGCTGTTTGAGCTTAGAGTGCGGCGTTTCTTGGTGAGGCCGCTTGGCAAGATGGTTTGTAAAACTAATGCCAGATGAGCGATGTAGTAATTACTCATCCATTGTGCAGTTTGCAACAACGGACGCGGTAACGGGGGTAGATCGAGGATTGTTGTAATTTCTTTAGTAGCAAAATCAGGTTTAGTTGTTTTTTTTACAACTATACCGTTGAGCAATTGCTGACCGATTGATATAATGACAACAGCGCCGATAGCCAGAGGCTGCTGGCTGCTGTAAGTGAATACGCAAGCGTCGGCTTTAACGATTTTGGTGGGCGCTACTTCATAATAATGCATCGCCTAATTATACCTTGTCTACGGCAATTTAACACGCTACTATAAGCATATGTATTTCGAGAGTAGATCGCAAGCAGGAAAGATTTTGGCTGATCAATTGGTAGCCAAATATCGCTACGAAAACTGCGCTGTGGTAGCGCTAAGCAACGGCGGCGTAGTGGTGGGCGAGCAAATTGCGGCGCAACTGCACTGCGTGTTGATGTTGTTGGTATCGCAGGATATCGAGATACCAGGCGAAGGAATGAATTTTGGAGCGGTGTCGCAAACTGGCGATTTCACATATAATGATGAATTTTCGGCAGGCGAGATTGATGAGTATACGAGTGAATTTCATGGCTATTTGGCCGAGAAGAGACGCGAAACATATAGTAGTCTCAATCGCTTGATCGGCGATGGCGGTACAGTCGATAAAGATATGCTGAAAGATCGCGTGGTGGTGCTGGTATCGGATGGCTTTGCTAATACTGCTAGCGTTGGAGTGGCTTTAGACTTCTTGAAGCCGATTAGGATTCTGAGGTTGGTCGTAGCATCGCCAGTGGCGTCGGTGGCAGTGGTTGATCGGCTGCACATTACTGCTGATGAGCTACATTTGCTGGACGTTAAAGAGAATTTCTTGGGAGTTGATCATTATTATGAAGATAACAATGTGCCAACACTACAGCAATCAATTGATAAGATTAGCCAAATCATATTGAATTGGCGATAAATGGTCTTGAATTGGTTATGAAAAGAATGTAGAATAAAAAGCAACAGAACAAACTAAACTGGAAGAAAGGGGCTTGGCTAGATGCTTGATGTATTCATTACCTCGCGGGTGCGTCGTAAGATAGTTGTCGTCTATGCCAAATATCCAGATTTTCGGACGCATGTCCGCGGTTTGGCCAAGCTGATCAAGGAAGACCCCGGTAATATCCAGCGCGAATTGCGCCGGCTGGAAAAGGTCGGTTTTTTGCATGCCGAAAAGCAGGGTAATACACGGATTTACTCGACTAATAAACAATTCCCGATTTTCAAAGAATTGCAAAGTATTGTCATTAAGTCGCAGCAGCACGCTAATAGCAATCGGCCGAAACGTACAACTTCCGAGATTAGTAGATGACCTTATTTGAACAGATTTTGACGGCGCGCGGTCTGACGACGCGTGCAGCGCGCCAGGCTTTTTTGCAGCCAGATTATATGGCGGTGAAGCATGATCCGTTTTTGCTGCCAGACATGAAAAAGGCAGTGGCGCGGTTGAAACAGGCGCGGGAGCAGGGCGAAAAAATCGTCATTTACGGCGATTATGACATTGACGGACTGAGCGCTACGGCGCTGCTGCTGGATGCCTTTGGTAAGTTTGGTTTTGAGGACGTCGATGCTTTCATTCCGAACCGTTTTGTTGAGGGTTATGGCATGACCATGGGTGCGGTGGACAAGGTGCGCGATATGGGAGCGGATTTGATCGTGACAGTGGATACCGGCAGTTTGTGCCATGCAGAGATTGCGTATGCCGCTAGCCTGGGGATTGATACGGTGGTGACAGATCATCATAACGTGGCCGAGACGCCGCCGCCGAGCGTGGCAGCGGTGAATCCGAAATTTCCAGGACATACTTATCCATTTCGTGATTTGTGTGGTGCGGGCGTGGCGTTTAAGTTGGTGCAGGCACTGCAGACTGAACTGGACGGCTTACCTGATGGCTATGAAAAGTGGCTGCTGGATTTGGTGGCGTTGGGGACGGTTTGTGACATTGTGACGTTGGCTGATGAAAATAGGGCAAATGTGTATTGGGGTTTGGAGGTGTTGAAAAAACAACAACGCCCAGGACTGAAAGCGTTGATGGCGGTGGCGGGTATTGAACCAGAGCAGGTCAATGCTAGGTATCTGGGATTCGGCTTGGGGCCGCGTATGAATGCGGCTGGGCGCTTGGAGACGGCGCAGCACGCGTTAGACATGTTGGTGGCGCGTGATGGGCTGGTGGCATTGGAGGCTAGTGAAAAGCTGGAGGAGTTGAATGTTAAGCGGCGCAGTATACAGGATGCGATTTTTGAGGAAGCGTGTGTACAAGCCGAGCAGTTGGCTGATGATCGGGTGCTGGTGGTCAGTAGTGATGGCTGGAATCACGGCGTTATCGGCATCGTGGCGTCGAAACTGGTGGAGAAATATAAAAAGCCGGTGTTTATCATTGGCGAGCGCGGCGAGGAAGCAACGGGTTCGGCGCGCAGTTTTGGTGATTTTTCAGCGGCCGATGCAGTGCGGGCGGCGGACGATATTATCATCAAAGGCGGCGGACACGGAGCGGCGGCTGGCGTGACGCTGGAGACTGAAAAAATTGGTGATTTTCGTCGTCGCGTGAATGAGTTTTATGATTCGCTGCAACTCACAAACCAAGAGCGATATTTGCTGCCGCGAGCTGATGTAGAAATTGATGATTTTTCGGAAATTGATGAGGAATTGGTGGCAAATCTGGCGAAAATGGAGCCATTTGGCAATGGTAATCCCGAACCAGTGCTAAAAATTACCAGGGCATCAGTTTTGAGCATGCGAAGAATGGGCGCGGACGGGCAACACGTTAAATTAGTGCTGCGCGATAAAAATGGTAAAGTACTGCAAGTTCTGGCGTTTAACGCGCCGGAGGAGTTTTTTCGCGAGCCAGGCGACGAGGTGGTGGCGTGGTTCCAGCCAACTGTCAATGAATGGCAGGGGGTGCGGACGGTTGAGGGGCGGCTGTTGCATATTATTTTGCTGGATTGATACTTGGCCGGGTAAAATTTTGCTTTGCAAAAGTATTCCTCATCTGATATAATGTATAACGATATGGTACGAGTTACACGTAAAGACGAGAAAGAGGCGAATGAAAACGTTCTTCGCCGTTTTAACCGCCGGCTTTTGCAAAGCGGCGTGATGCAGAAAGCCAGAGCGTCAATGCGCTTTGAAAAACCGATTAGCAAAACAGTACGGCGCAGCAGGGCAATTGTTCGCCGTATGCGCAAGGCGGAAAAGACGCAGAAGTTGCGTTTGGGAGTTCGCTAGCCAATGGCGCTGAAGGCGCGAATTAAAGATGAAATGAAAGCCGCTTTACTTAGCGGCGATCGTTTTGTTGGCGAGACGCTGCGTAATCTGACGGCAGCAATTCTGGATGAAGAGGTTAAGCTAGGCAAGCGCGATGAAGGTCTGAGCGATGAAGAAATCGAAAAAGTCGTTGCCCGCGAAGTCAAAAAACGCAACGAATCGGCTAAAATCTACCGCGATAACAACCGTCCAGATTTGGCCGAACCAGAAGAGCGGGAAATTGAGATTCTGCAGGCATATTTGCCGAAACAGCTAGATGAAACTGAGCTGGTGGCGATTATCGAGGCGAAAATAGCCGAACTTAGCGTAACTGGGCCGCAGGCAATGGGCCAGGTTATTGGCGCAGTTAAAAAGCAAGTTGGCAATGCGGCGGATGGTGCGGCGATTGCTCGTATTGTAAAACAAAAGTTGGATTAACAGAAAGAAGGTATCATGATTGTATTTTTTGGCCCGGCTGGCGCAGGTAAAAGTGTCCAAGGGCAAATGCTGGCAGCGCGCAATGGCTGGCGCTGGTTGAGCGCGGGCCAGCTGCTGCGCGACACGCGCGATCCCGAGCTATTTGCGCAGATGCGGACTGGCGGCTTGGTTGATCCGGAAAAGGTGAATAAGCTAATCGGTGAAGCGCTAGGCCGAGCCAAAGATATCGATCGCGTGGTGCTAGATGGTTATCCGCGGCAATTAGCACAAGCAAAATGGTTGATTGAGCATCGTCCTGAGCATGGCCGGGACGTTGCGTTGGTGATTGTCTTGGAGGTGCCGCGTGCTGAGTTGCTGCACCGCCTGAAGGTGCGCGGCCGTATCGACGATACGCCCGAGGTAATTGATGAGCGCTTACGGATTTATCGGCACGAGATGTATCCAGTTCTTGATTATTTGACGGAGCATGGAGTGAATATTGCGCACCTTGACGGAACAGGTACGGTTGGGCAGGTTCACGATCGGATTATGGAGGAGCTGCAAGCATGCAGGATCGTTTAATTACTGGCGAGAAAACTCCTGAGCAAATTCAGGCTATGCGCGATGGCGGCAAGAAATTAGCGCAGATTTTCCAAGATATTCGCGATTATATTCATGCTGGTATGAGCGAAAAGGATGTTGATGCGTTCGTTGACGGCAAGATAAAAGAATATGGCGCTTCGGCTACTTACAAAACAGATGAGGTGAACTTCCCGGGGGTTATTTGTATCAGTACTAACGACGAAATCGTGCATAGCCCGGCGAGCGATTATATCTTTCAAAAGGGCGATGTGGTGAGTTTTGACTTGGTGATTACTTATAAAGACATGAAGACGGATAGCGCTTTCACGATGGTGGTTGACGATAAGCCGAAAGGCGCAGTCAAACACCTGTTAACGACCACCGAGAGAAGTTTGTATGCCGGGATTGATGCAATTAAAGGCGATGTTCGTACTGGCGACATCGCAGCTGCGATTGAAAAAGTTTTGAAAGATGGCAAATTAGGAATTATCCGTGAATTAGTTGGGCACGGTGTCGGTTTGAAAATGCATATGCCGCCAGATGTGCCGAACTACGGCCGCAAACACACTGGCGTACTGTTACACCCGGGCGATACGATTGCTATCGAACCGATGGCGACGCTGGGCGGCGAGAAAATTGTTACTGATAAAGATGACGGTTGGACGATTCGTACGCGCGATGGTAGTTTGGCCGCACACTTTGAACACACAGTTTTGATTACCGAAAACGGCGCTGAAATTATTACGCAGTTGTAAATAACTATACGGGTTATGCTATAATATCCCTATATGCAAGAACAATCTCGATATGCAGTTGGTATAGATGTCGGAACTACGATGATTCGGTGCGTGGTCGGGCATGTAGATACGACGACTGGCACGCCGACAATCGTTGGCGTTGGCGAATACCCGAACAGTGGTATGCGCAAAGGTTCGGTCTCGAACTTGAACGGACCGTCCGAGGCGATTGATAAGGCTCTGGGCGATGCTGAGCGAATGAGCGGCTACCAAGTCAACGATGCGACTGTTAGTATAAATGGCTCGCACATTATGAGTACGCGTACTGACGGTATGATTGCCGTTGGTATGGCTGACCACGAAGTTAACGAAGACGATCTTTATCGCATAGAAGATGTTGCAACGACTGGCAAAGTGCCAGCTAACCGCAAAATATTGAAAGTCGTACCGTTTAGCTACACGATTGACGGGCAGGGCGGAGTTAAGAACCCGCTAGGCATGACGGGCACGCGCCTTGAGATTAGCGCTAATGTGGTGTCGGCGATGGCGCCGTATGTAGTAAATCTCGAAAAGGCGGTTGAGGGCGCTACTGTGCGGCCGAATGACGTGGTACCGTCGGTGATGGCAGCGGCTAAGGCTGTGCTAGACGATTCTCAGATGGAAAATGGCGTGGCAGTGATCGATCTCGGTGGGGCGACTACTGGCGTAGCAATCTATGAAGAGGGTGACCTGCAATATATTGGCGTGGTACCGTATGGCGGCATTAATATAACGAACGACTTGGCGATTGGACTGAAAATTGATCCAGAAATAGCTGGAGAAGTAAAGCTAAAACATGCATCGGCTACTAACCGCAACAAATCTAGCAAAGTTTCGATTAAACACGATGGTGAGAGTCTAGAATTTGATATTGCCGATATCGATGAAATTGTTGAGGCGCGGTTAGAAGAGATTTTTGAAGCGGTTAACAAAGAATTGAAGAAAGCTGGCCGTGCCGGACGCCTGCCGAGCGGTGCTGTTCTAACGGGCGGGACAGCTAATATGAAAGGTATCGTTGAATTTGCCAAAGCCCAGCTCGGTGTAGCTGTTCGTAAAGGTAAAGCTAAGGGTTATGGCGGCGTGGTCGATAATGTTGATAAACCTGAATTCGCGGCGGCAATTGGCTTAATGTTGGTTGATATTAATCCTGACGGCTATCATAGTGCTGCGGTTGATTCTAGCAAGTCGGGCAGTAAAGGCGGGCTTTTCCGTTCGCTATTTAACAGGTTTCGGCCATAGGTGATATACTAGAAATAAGATCCAGAGAATAAGGGGTAAGGAGTTGTAATGCCAGAGGTAAAACCGAGCGAAATCCAAACATTCGCAAGCATCAAAGTCGTTGGCGTCGGCGGCGCCGGCGGTTCGGCGGTTAACCGTATGAAAGACGCGGGGCTAAATGGCGTCCAGTTTATAGCTATGAATACAGACGCGCAGGCTTTGCATAATTCAAAAGCTGATGTCAAAATTCACTTGGGCCATAATACAACGAATGGTTTGGGAGCTGGTGCCGATCCAGCCGTTGGTGAAGCAGCAGCCCGCGAGTCGATTGATGAAATTCGCGAATCGCTAGAGGGAGCCGATATGGTGTTTGTGACGATTGGTGCTGGCGGTGGAACTGGCTCGGGAGCGGGTCATGTGGTAGCTGAAGTAGCGCGCGATCTCGGTATTTTGACTGTTGGCGTGGCTACCAAGCCGTTTAGCTTCGAAGGTGAAAAGCGCCGGGCTAATGCTGAATGGGCGATTGCTCAGTTGGGCCGGCAAGTCGATACACTAATTTCTATCCCGAATGATCGACTGCTGCAAACTATTGACCGACGAACACCACTGCTTGAGACTTTCAAGATTGCCGATGATGTACTGCGCCAAGGTGTGCAGGGTATTTCAGAGCTGATAACTGAGCATGGTTTGATTAATCTCGACTTTGCCGATGTCAAAGCCATCATGAGTAATGCTGGATCAGCGTTAATGGGTATCGGCCGGGCTAGTGGTGAAGGCCGGGCAGCACAAGCAGCACAGCAAGCAATTGAATCGCCGCTGATTGAGGTATCGATTGATGGTGCTAAGGGTGTACTCTTTAACGTTACTGGCGGTTACGATATGAGTATGGCGGAAATTCAAGAAGCTGCCGAGATCATCACGAGCGCTGTTAGCCCAGATGCTAATATTATATTCGGTGCCACCTTGAAGCCAGAATTAGAAGACGAGTTAATTATCACCGTGATCGCGACTGGCTTTGATAATGCATACTATCAGCAGCAGGCAGAGGAATTGACGGCGCCAGTAGAACAAGCGCCAGCTGTTCAAACGCAATCAATTAGCGAAGCTGTCGATGACATCGATATGGACTTATCGCATCAGTCGGCAGCAGCACAATTTGCTAGCGAGGATACAGCAGATATATGGGGCAGTTCGGTTGATGAGGATGACGAAGACGATACGCCAGCCTTTTTGCGGCGTCGCCGAAAAAATAAGCACAACGACGAGGACTAAATGAAAGGGATTAAAATCGGCAACAGTCGCGTACTAGAGTCGAGAGAATCGGCTGACGGTATTACGATTCGCCGCCGCCGAGAAACCCCCGATGGCAAGCGTTTTACGACGTATGAGCGAATCGAACGTCCGAATTTGGCAGTTATTAAATCTAGCGGAGCTCGCGAATTGTTTGAGCGGGCCAAGTTAGCAAATTCTATCCGCCGTTCAGTTGGTAAGTTCTTCAAATCGGAAGTTGAACTGGAGGAAATAATTGATGCCGTGGAAGATCGCGCTCATAGCTTGGGTGAGAGCGAAATTGAGTCTCGTTTGATTGGTGAGTTTGTGCTTGACGAGTTGGCCAAGCGCAACGAAGTGGCGTACGTGCGGTTTGCTAGCGTGTTTCAAAAATTTAAGACGCTAGATGATTTCGTCAAAATATTAGAGCAGCGCCGCCAGAAAGGGCAGGAATAATGCGGGTAGTCGTAGTGTACCGGACGGAAAGCGATTACGCGCGCCGAGTTATAGATTTTTTGCATGACTTTAATCGGCAGACAGGGCATACGATTGAGGAAATTGACCCAGATTCGGCTGAGGGCAGTGATTTTTGCCGGACGTATGATATCGTTGAATATCCGACTATTGTCGCCTTGAGCGCCGATAGCCAGATGCAAAATATGTGGCGCGGGCTGCCTCTGCCAACGATTAGCGAGGTAAGTTTTTATGTTTGAGAAGTTGTGCAGGCGGCTGCCAGGTAAAGAGTCAAAGCGCCAACAGTTGGCGGCGCTGTTGATGCTGGTCGGCAGCGGCTTGGGCTTGTTGGCTTCGTTTGTATTATCGATTGAATCGCTGACGCTCGCTAAAAATTCGCATGCCGTGTTGAACTGCGACTTGAACGCGGCGATGAGTTGTTCGACGGTGGCGAACCATTGGTCGGCGGCGCCGCTTGGCTTTCCTAATAGTTTTATTGGTATGATGACGCTGCCGGTGATGGTGACAATTGCGGTGGCGCTGCTAGCGGGCGCGAAGTTCCCGAAGTGGTTTATGTGGGGCGCGCAGCTTGGCGCGGTGGCGGGCTTGCTGTTTGCTGGTTGGATGTTTTATATGAGTTATGTTGAGATTGGCGCGTTGTGCCCGTGGTGTTTGACGCTGGACGCGGGTATGCTGCTGATTTTTTATGGACTAACCAGGCACAATGTTTTGAACAAAATTATTGAACACCGCGGGTTGCGACGGTTTGTTGACAAGGGCTACGATACGTTAGTGCTAGCCTCGGTGGCGTCGCTGATAATTATGGCGATTTTAGCGAAGTTTGGTAGTCAGATTGTCTAGTTCAGATAATTTAGCGGTTGGTTATGGCAATGAAGAAGTTGTTGCCGGAAGCGATGATTTTACTAGCTGTGATTGATATGCCATAATGATGGTATGAAGAAAAATTTTCTTGTTAGAGCGTTCTTTGGCGTTACCATTGCAGCGTTCGGCGGGGTTCTGTTACTAAAGAACCTCGAGATTATCAAGTTTGATAGCTGGCACGTATTTTGGGGAACGGTTTGGGCAGCCGGTCTGATTTTGGCTGGTCTGATGACGATATTCAGTTCTCGCAGGGCCTCGCTGCGGGTGTGGGGATTACTGCTAATGACTATCGGTGTGTCAATTGGCTTGGGCGCTTACGGTGTAATTAATATTAGCGTTTGGAAAATATTTTGGCCGGTGATGTTGATTGCCATCGGCTTAATGGTAAGTGTCGGTTCAGGCGGCCGCAAGCGGTCTAAAAAATCGGCTGCTGCTGATAGCGGTAGTGAAAAAATTGCGATTTTTTACGGTGAAGAGTCGCGAGTGAAAGGCGATTATACTGGCGGTTCGGTAACGGCTATATTTGGCGGCGTGGAGTTGGATTTGCGCCAAGCGAAAATTAAGGACGGCGCGGTCATCGACGTCTTTACGTTTTGCGGCGGTGTCAACATCAATATGCCTGACGACGTAATCGTTAAAAACGAAGTTCACGGCATTTTGGGCGGCAGCGAGGATAAAACAGTATCTAAATCTTCCGCCAAAAAGACAATCTATCTGCGCGGCGAGTGCGTTTTGGGCGGTTTGGAAGTAAAATGATTTAGTTTGGATTGGCTCGAGATAACGCTATATCTAGTATGCTTACGCTAGATATAGCGTATTTTAATTTTATGTAGTAGAATGTGAGTAGGGCGTTTTCGCGTGTGCTGGCTGTTGTGGCAGCGCGGCGAAGTGAGCGGCTATCAACCGTGAAGCCTGCGGGAAGAAATTGGCTTTTATCAGCTGATATTAGACTCCGCCGTGAGCTTGCGTAAATAGCATAAGAAAGAGCTAAAAGAATCACTTCTTTTGGAATCGAGATGGTACCGTCCGTTTGAAACACCTCCAGCGGATTCTCGAAGTCAAAAGAGGTGATTTTTTGAAAGGAAATAATACTAGTGCCAGCTAGCAAACAAGAGTTGCTTAAAGATACCAACGGCGAATGCTCGCTTAATCCTAATAAATATACGCCTGTTATTGAGGTAGTGTCGCCCGGCAGCAGCTCATTTACTCGCCTTAAAAAAGAGATGTATATCTCTGATGATTATGAAGCGGAGCTGCGCAATCTAGCTAAACAGAAAAAGCCGGTGGTGTTGGCGGTAGAGGCGGGTGGACGCTATGTTGGCAGAGTGACCTTGCGGCATGATTGGGGCGATGAAACCCCTATCATTGAAAAGGATTTTCCGGGTTTACCGCAAATCAATGCGCTGGAAATTGACGAGAATTATCGACGTCAAGGCTTGGCAACTATGCTTGTCACGGCAGCAGAAAATGAAGCCCGCCGCCAAGGCTTTTCTATGATTGGACTGGGTGTTGAAATCTCAAATGAGCCAGCGAAAAGACTATACGAAAAACTAGGTTACAGCTATCAGCAGGTTGGCGGTAGCGATACGTATGATTTTCTCTTCGGCAAGCCTAATCCGCAGGTATATAAGCTACGGTTAATGACAAAATCGTTGCAAACAGAGGCAAATCATGACTGATCAGCATCAAGAATGGCTAGATTTTGCGAAAAGCGTGGCGCTGGAGGCGGGCGATATTATGCGAAAATATTTTGGCAAAAAACCAGACTCCCATTTCAAAACAAACAATACAATCGTGACTGTTGCTGATGAGGAGATTAACGATCTCGTCATTAAGCGGGTAACTGAGCGATATCCAGCCCACGATATTGACGGCGAAGAGGCGAGTCAGCGCCGTGGTTCAAAATATGTTTGGGCTTGCGATCCAATTGACGGTACTGCTTCGTTTATAATGGGATTGCCTGTGTCGGTGTTTTCTCTGGCGCTAGTGATTGATGGTCAGCCAGAGGTTGGTGTGATTTATGCGCCGTTTAGCGACCATCTGTACTGGGCGTCACGTGGTCGTGGCGCGTACATGAACAGCCAGCCGATTCACGTTAGTCAGCATAGTCTGGATGACCGCGTGGAGATGAATGTTGATTGGTGGCCGAGCGCTCAATGGGATGTGATGCAGGTCGTTCATGATATTGCTTATGAAAAAGATGTGTATGTAACGACGGTTAGTAGTACAACGCACGCTGCGGCGCTGGTGGCGCGCGGCGAGTTTGTTGCGTCAGTATTCACTGGTACGAAGGGTAAAAACGTTGACATTGCGGCAGCAAAAGTCATCGTCGAGGAAGCTGGCGGTAAGGTGACTGATCTTTTCGGCCGGGAGCAGCGGTACGATCAGGATACCTGCGGTGCTGTATTAAGCAATGGAATCGTTCATGAAGAGATAGTAAAAGCGATGAGGAAATTAATAGAATGATGAACAGGGAATAGGAAAATTTGATTAATAATTTTAAGCAAAAGCAGTGAATATAAGGTAGATAAGGAGGAAAAGTATGAAATTCAAACACGGAACACGCCGCCGGGCGGCAGAATATGAAAAAGATTGGGTGCAGCGCTGGAAGATTGACCAGACGTTTGAAAAGTCAGTGGCGCAGCGGTCGGCGGATAACGCCTACGTCTTTTATGATGGGCCGCCGTTTATCACTGGCGTGCCGCACCACGGTACGCTGCTGAGCTCAATCGTTAAGGATGCGGTGCCGCGTTACTGGACGATGAAAGGCAAGCGCGTCGAGCGCCGCTGGGGCTGGGACTGTCATGGGTTGCCAGCAGAGAATTTCGTTGAAAAGCAGATGAATATTATGGATCGGCGACAGATTGTGACGAGTAGCGACCAGCCAGCGCCGCTGGATAAGGACGGTAATCCTTTGCCAACTATCAGTCTGGAAAAATACATTACCAAGGCGCGCGAAAGCATGGTGGCCAATAGCGAGACGTGGCAGGGGGTAATTGACCGTATCGGCCGCTGGGTGGATTTCAAAGGCGCCTACCGCACCATGGACAAGAATTTTATGGAGAGCGTCTGGTGGGCATTCAAACAGCTGTACGAGGTTGGCAAAATCTACGAAGGCGAAAAGGTGCTGATGTACGACACGAAGTTCGCTACCCCGGTCAGCAAGGCTGAAGTGACTATGGATAACGACGCCTACCAGACGGTGACTGATCCGAGTGTGTATGTGAAATTTAAGCTGCTTAGTGGTAACACGAGGCGCAAGATAACGTTAGATAAAAGTTCAAAGATCTTGTTTGTGTGCAATGCAAATGTTGTCCGTTCGCAGATGGCGCAGGCTTTTTATAATCACTTCACCAAGACACAGAATGCCGATTCGGCTGGTGTTAACGCAGAGAAGTATTCTACCGATAAGATACCGACAGTTGCTGATTTTGATGCTCATCTCGTTGCTAAGAATCTTGATCCGCTGACGGTTATTGACTTAATGCGAGAGAAAGGTATCGAAGTTGGAGCTAGTCAACGGACACAGTTGACGAAGGATATGCTGCGTGATTACGACCTAGTTGTCAATATCGCTAATCGCAACCAGACACCTGATTGGCTAAAGGGTGATAACGTCGTTTGGTGGAAGATAGAGGACCCTCACGCCGAAAGTCGAGAGCTGGCAGAATTGGCGTGCGACGAAATCGAAAAGCGAGTCAAGAAGTTGATTAGCGGTGAAGTAGTTGATGATACTCAAAAGCCAGTAGACTTCGACGAATGCGAGAGGAGTTATGTCGGTGCTTTGTTGGTGGATACGAATGACAAACTCATTACGCAGCAGCGAGATGATAGGCCGGGCATCACGAATCCGGGTATGGTGAGTCTCTTTGGCGGGACGAGCCATGAGGGTGAGTCGCCAATTGAGACGCTGCGCCGTGAGCTTCAGGAGGAACTTGAGCTTGAAGTAAATTCGAATAATCTATTGCTGCAGACCGTCAAGCACGAAAATGGAACGAATGTTGCATGCTCCATCTATATTGTTACTGGTGTGGACGCTGAAAAACTCAAATTACACGAGGGCGCAGGGTTTGCTACAGGTACACCAGAAGAGCTGCTAAACCGTTCCGTGACGGCTGTAACTCAGCAGGCGATTGAAGCATTTGTTGAGGCTCGAGATTCTGTATCTGTCCTCGCCTGGACGACCACGCCATGGACATTGCCAGCCAACCTGATGCTGGCGGTCAATCCAGAGATGACGTACTGTGAGGTGCTGGTGGATGGCGAAAAGCTCATCATCGCCGAGGAAGCCCTGGAGCGCACTCTGCAGGATGAAAAGCACCGGCCGCTTGATTATGAAGTGCTGCGCACTTTCCCAGGGAGCGAATTGGTGGGTAAGAAATACCAGCCGCTCGATACCGGCTCGACCTGGCCAGAGAATGACAAAATCCATACCATTTATGCAGCGGATTTTGTCTCGCACGAGTCGGGTACGGGCATCGTCCACATTGCACCGGCTTATGGTGAGGACGACTTTGAGCTGGCCAAGCGCCACGGCATTAGCGCCTTCCACGTCATCGATGATAACGGCTACTACACCGATACCAATTACAAAGGCCTCGAGGTGTGGGACAATAACAAGTTCATCGCCAAAGACCTGAAAGAAAAGGGCGTGGTGTGGAAGATTGAGTACATTCGTCACGAATACCCGTTCAACCCGCGTAGCAAACAGCGCATCATGTACCGGGCCATCCCCAGCTGGTTCTTTGACATTCAGGGGCAAAAGCCGCTGATGCTGGAGCAGAACGAGCATATTAATTGGTTCCCGGCTCACCTCAAGCACGGCCGTTTTGCCAAAAATATCGAACAAGCGCCCGACTGGAACCTGAGCCGCGACCGCTTCTGGGCGACGGCTATGCCAGTGTGGAAGGGTGACCGCGGCACGGTGAGGGTGGTTGGCTCGTATGCAGAGTTGAAGGAGCTGAGCGGTGTGGCGCTGGATGATTACCACCGTCCGTGGGTGGATGACATCACCTTTGAAGTTGACGGTGAGACATTTACCCGCATCGATAAGGTGCTGGACTGTTGGTTCGAGAGCGGTAGTATGCCGTTCGCACAGCTGCATTATCCGTTTGAAAATCAGGCCAAGTTTGAGCAGAATTATCCGGCGGACTTCATCGTTGAGTACATTGGCCAGGTGCGGGCGTGGTTCTATTATGTGCATGCCGTTAATGTTGCCTTAGCAGAGATTGGTGCCTTTGGTGAGGCAGGTGCGCAACACAAAAACGCCTACAGCAACGTCATTACCACCGGTGTGGTGGCGGGCAATGACGGCCGCAAAATGAGTAAGTCACTCGGCAATTTTACCGATCCGAACGAGTTGATGGATAAGTTTAGCGCTGATTCCTTACGTTTCCTGCTACTGAGTAGCCCGCTACTGAACGGTGAAGACTTTGCTTTGCACGACAAAGACGTTGGTGACGTGGCGCGTAAGCTCAGCATGATTTGGAATATGTATGATTTCTTCACCATGTACGCGGAAGTTGATGGCTGGGAGTTTGACGGCACGCTGATTGACCCGCTCAGTGGCAAGCCGGTTTGTATGTCCCTATCATCCGCCGAAACGGCTTCCGCGCACCGGGAATCTCGCTCATCAGCCACAGGTGATACTGCGGAACTCGCTGCGCTCAAACAGTCCTCGTATCTGCCTGATGCTGATAACCTCAATTCTCGGGCGCGTGCAGATGTTTCGGAGGATGAAGCGACGATCGGCTCCGTGACCAACCCCCTCGATATTTGGATTATCAGTCGTTTGCACGAGCTGGTAGCTAAAGTTGAGGAAAACATGGATGCCTACAATATTCCTGATGCGCTGAGTCCGATTTTGCCATTCCTCGACGACGCGTCCAACTGGTACGTGCGCCGCAGCCGCCGCCGCTTCTGGAAGTCGGAAGATGATGGCGACAAGAACGATGCTTATCGGACGCTACATTATGTGCTGGTGCGTCTGAGTTACATCTTGGCTCCATTTACGCCGTTTTTGGCTGAGGAGTTGTATCACAATTTGACGGGTGATGACGAATCGATTCACTTGAAGGATTGGCTGGCAGCGGGTGCGGTGAATGAGCAGGCGCTAGCTGACATGGCTCGGACACGCGAATTGATCAACAACGGCCTGAGTCTGCGCATGAAGAAGGACGAGCATCAGGAGTCGATCAAGGTTCGCCAACCGCTGCAACGTGCGGCATATGCGGGCGTAAAACTGACTGACTACTATGAACAAATCATGGCCGAGGAGCTCAATGTCAAGGAAATTCGCTGGATTGAGAGTCTAGACGAGCACTTGGCTGATTATGATGTGACCGAGGGCGTGATCAAGCCAGAGAGTTGGGTAGAAATTAGTAAGCACTTAACGCCCGAACTCAAACGCGAGGGTCTGATGCGTGAAGTCATTCGCCACGTCCAAAGTGCGCGTAAAAAGGCGGGATTGCAGGTGGATGACAGGATTGTTCTTGGTATTACTAGTAACGATACAGAAATCACCCAAGCTGTCGATATGTTTGCTGATACTATCAAGGCCGAGACGCTGGCTGTAAAGCTAGGCTCTGCGGCGGCGGACGATATGGAAAAGTACGACGTTAAAGTTGACGGTAAACCGGTGGAAATCTACTTGAGAAAACATAATTAATATATTTGGTGCAATGCTATAGAAATTAGAAAGGATAATGAAATGAATCCGCAGCAAAACCAAATTATGCAAGTGCAGCAGCCAGCTCAAGTACCGGTCCAACCGACATCGATGGTCAGTGCTCTTGATAATGTGCCTTTGGTTAACTATGTAAAAGTTATCAGTTATGGCGTAACGATATTCAATGATTCGCCGGCGTGTATGCTGGAATGGACGACAGCTAACAGAATTCGGCTGGTTCGGATTGATGAGAATACCAACCGGCCGCTGGGACTTGAGCTTGATGTTGATCCTAGCCAAATTACGAAAGTTAAAATTAACTTTGATCATTTGTATATTACAGCTGCTGGCAGACGTCTAAATCTTAATTTTAATAGTCGGGAAAGTCTGTTTCTTTTGGCTAGTGCGGCTGTTAGTCCGGTTATTGGCTTTACCACCTTGGCTGCGCAGGGAAATGCAGCTAATGATAAAGGCATTCATTGGTGGTACGAAAACTTGCGCCTGTATGCTCCGTATGCAAAATCTGGCAACTTGGGAGTAACGGCTATGGTTGTTGGTACAGTTTCCGGAGTAGCTCTGGTGCTGTTGGTATTTATCGTCGCGATTATTTCTTCGATGAAGTGAAAAAGTAAGGTTAATATTGGGGCGGTAGATAATGTCGTTTATCTCTATTCCAGGATTGCCGAGGGCGAGATGCGCTATGCGGAAATGATGGATATTTTACAGAAATCGCATAAAGAACTGAAGATGTAAGGAGGAAATATGATTACCAAAGCTATTATTCCAGTCGCCGGTTGGGGCACGCGGATGCTGCCGATTACCAAATCAATCGAAAAGTGTATGCTGCCGGTAGGGACGCGTCCGGTGGTTGATTATATCGTGCAGGATATAATTCGGGCGGGTGTCAAGGATATTTATTTCGTGGTTGGCGAGCAAAGCACTCAGGTACAAAGCTACTATCGGTCGAATATCCAGCTGAACGATTATTTGCGGCGCGCTGGTAAACAAGATAAATTACCTCTGGTGGCGCCGCTGCGCGATGTGCGAATACATTTTTTAACTCAGCCTGGTACGGGTGGTTACGGCACTAGCATTCCAGTGGGCTTGGCCAGCGAATTTATTGAGCCAGGTGAATCGGCGTTTGTGGTGATGGGCGATCAATTTTTCTGGCGTGTTGACGGCGGTTCAAATGCGGCTGATCTGGCGGAGCTGGTAGAAGCGCGCGGCCTATCGGTTGGGCTACTAGGTAATCCTGTTGATGAAGAATTCATCCCGCAGACGGGTATTATCGAAACCGACCAGCAGGGCAATTTTGTAAGAATCATTGAAAAGCCGAAGCTGGAAGACGCGCCAAGTAATCTCAGTAATTCAAGTTTTTACGTTCTTAATAAAGAGATTTTCGAGCTGGCGCGTACATTGCCCGCCAATCCGCAGCGCGGCGAATTTGAGCTGACTGACGCTATCAACGCGTACATTGCGGGTGGCGGTGTTATCGCGGTTGGTGAGGCTAAGGGCGACTACATGGAATGCGGCTCACCGAGTGGCTGGCTGCGTGCTAATAACGCCATGGCCGAGTTGCAGGCAAATTAGTCCATTGTAAAAATCACAGAAAATGTTAAAAATACTTGACAAATCAAGAGAAAGAGAGTATAGTAGGGAACTATTAGCAATGCCGTAAAAAGAAAGGGATCATGGGTAATGGCAAGCGAACGTTCTATGGGGCAACCAGAAAGAGGAATACCGCCAGAAAGAGTAAATAATCGTAGTGAGGATGTATATTTTGCTGATGGTGCTACGGGTATCATTTATGATGGTCGTACCGGCGATGGCATTTCATTTTCGATCGATCCTAAGGTGCATGATAAATATATCCGCGACACATACGAAGGCGACGGTCAGGCGTCTATACTAATTACTAAAGATCCAGAAACAGGTGATGTTGAAACTTTCGCTATTGGCGACGGCTTGATCCTACCTGAAGGCAAGGAAAACGAAAAAGGTTCAGCGTTAGAAAAACCTCAAGGTGAGGTAATGCCTGATATTGTATTTGGAAAGAGGTGGATTGTGGGTCAATATCCGGTAGCAGGTCTTATTGTGGAAGGACCAACTATGTCTAAGCCGCGAGATGGTATGACAGAATCAGACCGTAAATCGCCGTTTGAAGGCGCAAAGAGTGCGCTATATACTAAACGCTACGGTACGCAGCAATAGAACCTTAACTTAACATTCCTCAAGTAGGAGTGAACCAAACTGCCTGCGAACCTTGATTTACCATCGTACCTCTGGTACAATAGTACAGATTGAAAACTAATTATTAAGGAACGAAATGAAAGCAGTCGTAAAGATCTCTGGCAAGCAATACATTGTCAGCGAAAAAGAGTCCCTCTTGGTGGATCTCCTCCCTGAAGGCACAAAAGAACTCACTCTCGACGCACTTTTAGTGATTGATGGTGATAAAACAAAAGTTGGTACGCCGACCGTGAAAGGCGCAGTGGTAAAAGCGAAAGTCGTTGAGGCGGAAGTCAAAGGCGATAAAATCCGCGTCATTCGCTACAAAGCTAAAAAACGCGTTCACAAAGAAAACGGCCATCGTCAAAAATATAGCCGTATCGAGATTACGTCGATTAAATAGTAGATACAAACTTGATAAATTGCCCTGTTCTCTGAAGCGGGGCAATTTCATATTTACTAGATGTTTGTGGTATAATTAAACGTAAGCAGAGAGGGCAGATAAACAGTGGCATCTATCATAACGGTTACCAATCAGAAAGGCGGCGTTGGCAAGACAACAACGTCAATCAATCTGGCTTACTATCTGGCAAAGATGGGCAAGCGGACTCTATTGATTGATTTCGATCCGCAGGGCAATGCAACTAGCGGCTTAGGTATTGATAAGCAGAGCTTAGAAGTAACTATTGCCGATGCTATTCTCGGCCGTAAAAAATTAGTAGAAGTAACAGTCCCAACCGAGTTTGATAACCTATCGTTGGTGCCTGCTGTGCCAACCTTAGCTAATACCGAAGTAGAGCTAGCCCAGACTGATTATCGTTTCAGCCGTCTGAAATATGCTATCAAGGCTTGCACCATAGAGTACGATTACATTATCATTGATTGCCCGCCGAGTTTGAGCTTGTTGACAGTTAATGCGTTAATTGCCGCTCAATATGTTTTACTGCCGGTGCAGGCAGAATTTTATGCGCTAGAGGGCCTAGGCCAGTTGCTGGAAACGATGAAACTAGTGCGCAAAAATCTCAATCCAACGCTTGATTTGGTAGGTGTGTTGCCGACAATGGTTGATAACCGCACGTCGCTATCAACGCAAGTGTTAGACGAAATTTCTAAGCATTTTCCAGCTAAAGTGTTCAAAACGAAGATTCCGCGCAATGTCCGCTTGGCTGAGGCACCGAGCCACGGCTTGCCAATTGGCGCGTATGATAGGTTTAGTAAAGGCGCTCGCGCTTATAAAGCGCTAGCCAAGGAGGTGATTGAGCGTGCCGGCTAAAAAGGGCCTAGGGCGAGGTTTTGACTCGCTTATTCCGACAGAGCTGCTAGACGAATCATTTGATCCGACGGCCGAGCAAGATGAACGCGTTAGCGATTTGCGCTATATTAAATTAGCGTCGATTATGCCCGATCCAGATCAGCCGCGCCGCGAATTTGACGACGATGCGTTGGTTGAATTGAGTAAATCGATCAAAGAGCATGGCGTATTGCAGCCAGTAGTGGTGCGGCCGCATGGCGACGGCTATATGATTGTGGCTGGCGAACGCCGTTTCCGGGCTTCTAAGCTGGCGAAGCTTGATCGGATTCCAGCGCTGGTGCGGACGCTATCGGGCCAGCATCGGTTAGAACTGTCGCTGATCGAGAATATCCAGCGCCGCGACCTTAATCCGCTAGAGACAGCGACAGCGTATTTGAAATTGCGCGATCAATTTAATCTGACTTTAGATGATATTGGCAAGCGTGTTGGTAAGACATCGGCGGCAATTGCTAACACAATGCGCCTGTTGCGCTTGCCGGGGGCGGTGCGCGATATAGTAGCGCGCGGCGAATTAAGCGAAGGTCAAGCGAGGTCGCTGACGAGCTTGCCAGAAGAAGAAATTTTGCGGGTTGTCCCGAGAATTATAAAAGAACAATGGAGCGCGCGGACGATTGAGCGCTATGTCTCGAATTATAAGAAACTGCACGGTACAGCATCGACTAAGGGCAGAAAAGTAGTTCGTAGCTCGAGATTTATTCGCAGAGAGGAATCTTTTGCTAAGCGTTTCGGAACGCCAGTTGCTGTCAAAGAGACTCGAAAAGGTGCCGGACAGATTATTATTTCATTCAAAGATCAAGCAGATTTCGAGCGAATTGCCAAGCTGCTGGGTGAATAACCGCCTAATTACACTAATCCAACGTTGTAAAAATTACAAATTGAATTTTTAGGCTGCTAGCTTGTAATCTTAATTTTAAACTCAAAACGAGTCTATATTGCCTAGTGGAAAGATTCTCAGAGCCACTGGTCCGACAATATCATAAGTTGGAATGAAGCCCAGTCCGCTACGCGAGTCGAATGAGTTGTCGCCGACTCGATTATCGCCCGCTACGAAAATAGAGCCTTCTGGCACTGTCCATTCGCCGCTGTGGCTAGTTGGCGATTTTGGACCGACGTTGTTTTTGCGCGTGCTGTCGTCCGGATGAAAGCCTTCGGGATATTTATTATTGTAAACTGTTAGCACGCCGTCCTTGACAACGACGCGTTCGCCAGGGAAGGCAATTACGCGTTTGATGATATAGCGATCGGGTGCTCCAGGCCTATAGACGGGATTAACAAAAACAACAATCTTTCCGCGTTCTGGCAAATACGGTTTATTTTGTATCTGCGCCATGGTTACAGGTATTCGATTAATGATTAATCGGTCGCCGTCGGCGAGAGTATTATCCATGCTGTGTCCAGAGACGGAAAAACTGCGAAAAACGTAAGCATTTAATAGCAAAGTGCCAATTAGCACTGCAATAACAAATCCGCTAAAACTTAGAAAATCTCGAAGACGTGGATGGCGGGTGAGATAGCTGGCTTCCATTACACGTATTATACGCTGTAAAAACCAACGAAACAATAAGCGCGATATTTATTTTTTAGCTAAAATCCTTTATAGTACATAGATATGGTGAAGCGAGCGATAGACGGTTTTGTACCGCGAAATACTCCTGCGCGCAGAGCGCCTGTTGATAGCCAGAAAAAACCAGCGGTTAATTTCGGCGATATGGGACATACTGTGTCTGTACGGCGCCAGCAGCAATTGCCGCCGCGGCCGATTACTTCGGCGCCAAATAGAGGTGTTCGCAGCGATATCGATGAGTCTTTGCGCGAGATTAGTAATAATCTTGATTTATCTCCATCCAAACATTATGGCAAGGGCTCGCCAAAAAATGGTCGGAAAAAGCGCGATTGGAAAAAAATCGCCAAGCGTACAGCGATCGCAATAACTGTTATTGTACTTGGTATTGGTATCTTCCTGGGGGTACGGGCTTTGATGGCAGGCAATGCTGTTTTTAAGGGCGATATATTCGGTTTCGTACAGAAGAAACCGCTCAAGCAAGATGCTCATGGTCGCAGTAATATTTTGATACTTGGCACTTCAGAGGACGACGCTGGCCACGAGGCTGGATATCTGACCGACTCGATGATGATACTTAGCGTTGATCAGAATAAAAAGAATGCTTATATGATTAGCGTGCCTCGAGACTTATACGTCAAATATGGTAAGAGTTGCCAAGCGGGTTATTCTGGTAAGATTAACGCTTATTTTAACTGCGTCAACGATAATTGGTCGAGCGACAGCGCTGAGGAAGAGCGTCAGACGGCAACTAGAGCTTTTGTTGGTAATATATTTGGTATTGATGTGCAATATTCGGTTCACCTGAATTATAGCGTGATGCGTGATTTGGTGGGGGCGCTTGGCGGTATCAAGATTACCATTGACAGCCGCAATCCGAATGGCGTGATGGATAGTAATTTTGATTGGAAGTGCGGTACGACGTCTGCCGAGAAGTCTCAGCGTTGTCCGCGCGGCCACTATATTAGCTATCCGAACGGCGAAGTAGAATTAGATGCCGAGCACGCGCTGTATTTGGCGATGGCGCGCGGCGACCGAGCGCCAACGTACGGTTTCGAACAGTCTAATTTCGACCGCGAAAAAAATCAGCAAAAGATTATGGTTGCTATTCGCGATAAGGCTTTAAGCGCTGGCACGCTGGCAGATTTTACTAAAATTTCTGGTATTATCGACGCGATTGGCAAGAATTTACGAACTAATTTCGAAAAGAGCGAAGTACGTACGCTGGTCGAGCTAGTACACGACATCAAAAGCGATAATATTAAAAGCGTCAGCTTAATTGATGCCGAGCCGGCTATCTTGACAACTGGCACGTACGGCGGCGCTAGTTCGGTGGTACCGACGGCCGGAACGTATGACTACAGCCAGCTGCGGGCTTTCGTCAAGAAAAACCTCTATGCGACAGATATCAATAAAGAAAATGCTAACGTTGTCGTCCTTAATGCTACTGGCGTATCAGGCGTGGCGCAAAAACAAGCCGATAAATTAACTGAGCTTGGTATGACGGTTAGTACTGTCGGTAATGCGCCGCAAAACGGCTCATATTCTAGCAACAAGATATATAAAGTCTCAACGCGCGCCAAGACAGCTACGTCTGTAAAACTGCAGTCGCTTTACAGCGCTGCCCCAGAAGCGGTACAGAGCGTGCCAGGCGTCAAATATAATGCAGAGGTAGACTACGTTATTATCATAGCAGTCAAGCCGAATGCCGGCGAGTAGGCGGGTTATAGAAACAATACTAAGGTGGTATAATTAAGCGGTATGAGTTCAACAAAAAAGCATAAGTATAGCTCTAAGGCAAGCTCGCTGGCTTATGCATCGCTTAATATTTTGCTGGCGCTGGCAGTGTTTGGAACTATTTATGTAACTAATTCGCCAATTTTTGCTTTGCTGCTGGTGGCGCTTGGCAAATGGCGGATTTTGTCGGTAAGGCCGCGTTTTTGGGCGGCTAATGTTTTGTCTAATTTGGTGGATATTATAGTTGGCGTTAGTTTTGCGCTGTTAATTTGGCTGTCGGGCGGGTACATGATACTTCAGCTGGGGCTAACAGCGTTGCATATTGTCTGGCTGCTATTTATCAAGCAGCGCTCAAAATACACGTACGCGGTTATTCAGGCTGGTGCTGCGCTGTTCTTGGGGCTAGTGGCACTGTCGTTGACAGCTTATTCATGGGATTCGTTTTATTTCGTAGCAGTTGTTTGGGTGATTACTTATGCGTCAGCGCGGCATGTAGCTAGCCGTTATGAGGGAATCAGTACTAATCTTTACGCGATAGCAGCAGCAACAGTGTGCGCTGAACTCGGCTGGATTTCGTATTATTGGATGATTGCTTATACTGTTCCTGGTTTAGCTGCTATCAAGGTATCGCAATTCGCTATATTTGCAGTATTGATGGGTTTCGTGGCCGAGCGGACAGCGCGCAGCTATCATAAACACGGCGAAGTTCGCTTCGCTGATATTGCAATGCCGATATTATTAACGGCAATGACGATGGTTGTGGCGTATATCTTTGCGGTTTTGAGCGGCAGCGATGCTTTGTAGGGCGTTAAGCAGATTTTTAAGGATTCTTTAAGACTATATGCGCATAGTAAGTATAATGGATATGATCAAATTATCGAATAGAGGAGGTTTCTGATGAATAATAAGCAGGAAAATGCTACGCCGCGATCGTCAGACTCGCAGCCGCTGCCGCCTCGGGTTGTTGCGGTTACTAAACCTTGCCAGAAGAAGACGGTTTGGCTAGCGATCTCTATCGTGATTGCGGCGATTATTTTGGCGGCTGGCGGCATAACTTGTACGCTGCTAATGCGAGGAGGCCGCAATTCTCTGAATACTTTCGTTGACGGTAATCTGGCGGCTGATAGTAAGGAAGCTTCTGTTTCTGATATTATTGACAAAGTTTCGCCAAGCGTGGTGTCGATAGTCACCAATACTAAGTCGCAATCGCTATTTGGCGGTTCCCGCCAGGTGCAGGCGGCCGGTACGGGTATTATTCTCAGTAAAGACGGCTTCGTTCTTACTAATAAGCATGTTGTAGAAGGCGCGCAGTCGGTTACGATTGTGGCCTCGGACGGGTCGACTTACGACGCGGTATCGCTAGTTGGTACCGATCCGTTGAATGATTTGGCTTACTTAAAGATCAAAGACGTTAATAATTTAACACCAGCAGCTCTAGGCGACTCGTCGACAGCCCGAGTCGGGCAGAACGTTATTGCTATCGGTAATGCGCTAGGACAGTATCAGAACACCGTTTCTAAAGGTATTATTTCTGGTAAGGGCCGGGCGGTCTCGGCGAGCGATAGCAGCGGTAACTCGCGGGAATCTCTGACTGATATGCTGCAAACCGATACGGCTATTAATTCTGGCAATTCTGGCGGGCCGTTAATTAACTACAGCGGGCAGGTTATCGGTATTAATACAGCGGTAGCTTCGAATGCTGAAGGAATTGGCTTTTCGATCCCGATTAACGCAGCAAAAGGTACAATCCAGCAAGTTTTGGCTGGCAAAGGCGTGCAGCGAGCGTATCTGGGCGTCAATTACACGGATATCACGCCGGAAATAGCCAAGCATTATAGTTTGCCATCAAAATATGGCGCGTACGTGACTGGCGGCCGCAGCGAGGACATTGGTGTTACCGCTAACAGCCCGGCCGCTAAAGCCGGTATTCAAGACAAGGATATAATTACCAAGGTCAATAGTACTGAATTGGGCGCGCGAGGTAATTTATCAAGCGTTCTCGGGCAGTATCAGCCGGGCGATACTATTGATTTGACGGTGATGCGCAGCGGTAAAACGATAAATATCAAAGCGACGCTAGCGGCCTATCGAGAATAGGCAAATTATGCTTGCAGTACGACGATAAAGCCGCGTGTTAGTTTATGCCGCAGCTGGCGCGAACCAGCGTAGGCTATTATTGCGCCGTGCTGCCGCGGGTCGGCTTCTAAAAACACTAGGGCGCCGGTACTTAGGTGTGCTGGCAGCTGGTCTATTAACTGGTAGATTAGCGCCAAACCCTCGTCTTTGGCGAAGAGTGCTAATGCTGGCTCATGATTAGTCTCGGGCGAGCGCTGCCACGAACGGTCGACATATGGCAAATTAGCGATAATTATATCGAATTTGCCGGGTACGGCGCGCAACAAATTACTTTTTATCAGAGCGACGTCGGCTTGAAATTTTTCAGCATTTTGACGGGCGACGCGTAAAGCTGGTTGGCTAATATCGGATAAAATTACGTTAAGTTTCGGGATCTCTAATTTTGCGGTGATGCCCAAGCAGCCGCTGCCAGTACCGATATCTAGCAGCTTGCCAGAAACACCAAGTTCTTTTAGCAGTTCTATGATGGCTTCTGATTCTGGACGAGGTACTAAAACTTGCGGCGACACTGTAAATCTTCGGCCGTAAAAATCGCGGTAACCTAAAATATAAGCAAGCGGTACGTGTTCTAATCGCAGACGCAGCCGAGCATTAGCAATATCAACACGCCGCGGGTCGATGTCGTTTTCGGGATGAGCGTGCAGGTAGGTGCGATTTTTCCGCAGCGTATTAGCCAAGATAAGTTCTGTATCTAGTCTGGCAGAATCGACGCCAATTTCTCGTAATTGTTTGATTGCGCGATCGAGCCATGCCGATATATTCATACGAATAGTATAAAATGCAAGTTTGTAGCGGTCAAACTAAATTAATATGATCAGGGGTGAGACGGGCGATAGGTTATTGCTGGTCGGCGTTTTGCGCTTTTAACTCTCGTTCGTAGGCTTGCAGCTGTTCAATCAAATCGTCAATATCCCCGTTCATTGCCGCGGGGATATTGCTGCGGTTGTAGTGAATGCGGTGGTCGGTGATACGATCTTGCGGGAAGTTATAGGTGCGGATTTTTTCAGAGCGGTCGCCAGTGCCGACTAGCGAACGCCGTTCAGCGCTTAATTTGGCGTTTTCTTCGTCAATTTTCATCTGCAGCAGCCGCGAACGCAGCACGCTCATGGCTTTTTCGCGATTCTTGATTTGTGACTTCTCGTCTTGGTTGGTAACCATTATGCCAGTTGGCAGGTGAGTGATCCGTACCGCCGAGTCGGTGGTGTTGACGCTCTGGCCGCCGTGGCCGCTGGAGCGGTAAATATCGACGCGCAGGTCGTTCGGGTTGATTTCAACATCAGTTTCTTCGGCTTCGGGTAAGACGGCGACAGTAGCAGTGCTGGTATGAATACGGCCTTGGCTTTCAGTGACTGGGACGCGTTGGACGCGGTGGACGCCGCCCTCAAATTTCAACTTGGCATATGGCGCGTCGCCCTTGACCATGAAAATGACTTCTTTGTAGCCGCCAGAATCGTTAGCGGACTCGCTAATTAGCTCGGTTTTATAGCCGTTGGCTTCGCACCAGCGCAAGTACATGCGGTATAATTCTGCCGCGAACAATGATGCTTCGTCGCCGCCAGCACCAGCGCGGATTTCCATGATAATATTTTTCTCGTCGTTCGGGTCTTTAGGTGTTAGTAATATGAATAACTTATCGTCGAGTTCGGCGATTTTAGCTTCGTCCTCGGGAATCTCTGCTTTGGCTAATTCGGCTAATTCATCGTTGCTCTGGGCTAGATTTTTTGCCTCCGCTAGCTGTTTCTCGATAGTATCGCGTTCACTAGCGGTAGTGATAATGGTTTCTAGCTCGGCGAAACGTTTGTTGTTGGCAGTAAAATCCGGTGAATTGTAGGCATCAGGTTGCGCCAGAAAATCGCCGAGGCGAGCGCGTTCGGCTTTCAAAGCGTCTAAATCGAGAGAAATCTTTGCCATAGCTTATAAAATTATAGCATATATTGGCGGAATAAGAGTTTTAAGGTATAATATCGCCGCTAGATTTTAGATGTTGGTGGGGTACATATTAGGGTTAAGGGTGGCAGATAGGTCAGATGTAAAGGTGTTTTTGTGGATCAGGCAAGAAAAATAAAACATCGCTGACAGATAGCAGTGATGTTTTATTATGCGATTGATGGCGTCTAGTTTTTCTTGTTGACCTGTTTCTTAGCTTTTTTGGAGGTTTTGGCTGGTTTGGCGTTGTTGTCGCTGGTTTTGTCATCGGCAGCTTGCTGAGCTTTGGCGGCAGCGGCGGCGTTAGCCTTTTTTGCTTTGTTGACGAGAGCTTCGCGGCGGGCCTTCGCGGCGGCTTGGCGGGCCTTGAAGCGGTCAACGCGGCCTTCGGTATCGATAATCTTTTCTTCGCCAGTGAAGAATGGATGTGATTTACTCGAAATGTGGACTTTGACCAACGGGTAAGTTTGACCGTCTTTCCACTTGATTGTTTCGGTAGATTGCGCTGTTGAGCGAGTCAAGAACGCGAAGCCTGCTTGTTCGTCGCTAAATACGACCAGGCGATAGTCCTGTGGGTGAATACTGCTTTTCATAACTGTAGTATTCTAGCAAAAAACTGTATAGTTGTCAAAGATGCAGTTTACGATGTCTCTCGTTGCTACGACGTTCCTTTTCGCTGCTGATTTTGTCGTGAAGTTTGCGCAGTGCGCGCTGCGAGGCCGGCAGCTGGGTAATGGCGCGAATTTCTTCCTCAATGTCAGCTAAATCTTCGTCGCTGAAGTCTTCTAATCCAACGTAGCGCATGCGAGCGCCCTTGGTGGAGCGGATCAGTTCATCAAGCTTAAGCTGAATAGCACGACTATCACGGTTTTGAGTATTTTGGATCAAGAACACCATCAAAAAAGTGACAATCGTCGTACCAGTGTTAATGACTAGCTGCCAGGTATCAGAGAAATTGAAAATTGGTCCGGTGATAAACCAAACAGCTATTGAAGCGGCTGCTAGGATAAACACGCCAGCCGACCCTGCCAGCGTTGAGGCGCGCGACGAAATCTTGCGAAAGCGTTCTTTCATGATGTTAAGCATAACAAAAAAGGTGAATATTAGCAAAAATAGTGTATAATTACGATGGATACGTAACAGAAACAAAAATGACAAATGACAAATGACAAAACACCTGAATATTACCCTGCACAAACGCCGCTAGAAATAGAAGCTGTAAGCACTGAGGACGACGAGTATAGTAGACGTCGCGACTTCTTCAGAAGGTTGTGCGATGATATAGATGAAATGCGCAAAGGCGACCTGGCAGAATTGAAGGTAAAATATAAAGGATATCTTGATAGAACCATTAGGAATGTCTGCCTAGCTAGAGACGAACGGTCGCGAGAAGAGCGTTCCGCTATAAGTAAAGCTATTAAGCTAGTTGAAGAAATTGCCGACGTACCATTAGTCGATTGGCCAGACGATTTGCTTGAGTATCCGGATGTCTGTAGCGAGTATGTAAAATGGATGCTTGAATCGGGTAATGGTACAGTGTATCGTTGCGCCCAGGCTGCTAGAGAGGAGTTTCATGATAGCGGTGGTCGTATCGTAGATAAGAAAGACATTCATTTTGGAAATAGCGATTACGAACGGATGATATGGCGGTATGAAATGTGTAATAGAGTACTGCTTGGCGATGACGAATCGGCTAAATCTATCATAGATGAATACGGTAGATATATAGGACAATATGGGACGATTAATATAGGGGAAGTCTATATGACGGAAGAAGGTCAAACAGAGTATATGGAGTATATAAGAGTTGTGGAGCATTTGGGCCGCGATAATGTACTTAAACTGCATGATAAACTTGGGATAGCAATTTTTTCTCGCTGGTCGTTGCAAACGTTAGATAGCATGGTTGATTTGGTGAATGGTAAGGGTGAAGAAAAGTCGTGGTCGGTTGTTCTAATTGGCAAATCGGGCGATCATAATGGCGCCTTTAAAAATTTCAGACGTACAGAGTCTTCGGATATTATACCCATCGAAGTAGGTTCTGCTAACGATACTCAGGATAGAGTTGCGACGTTGCAGAATATGGGCATTGATACTATCGACCGGTTGACTATCGCTGGCCATGGCAGTGCTAATGGATTGTTATTAGCCTCTGGTTATACTCTGCCAAGAGATACTAGTGTATTAAGGCAGAACCCTATTACTTTGCTCATCAATATGATAAAAGCAGGCGATGATGGTTTGCGAAATATCAATCTGATGTCGTGTTCTGGCGCTCGGCGTTTTGGCGGAGAAGCAAGCCTGGCGGAATGTCTCTCTTGTTTGGACAAAGGTTTAGCCGTATATGCTCCGCCAGAAGATGCGTATATAAACGTACAAGACGGGGAGGCTAATTTGAGGTCAAAGGTACCTTTGAACCGCGCTATAGAGGACTTACTTATTGAAATGAAAATTCCTGGTTATAATAGAATTGCTAGCTGGCTAGAGAAGGTATTTTGGAAGAGAACGAAGAATATCTTAGTAACTAGCGTGGCGGGTTCGCTAGTGTCAAGGGAAAATGTTAATATGACATTAGGAGGCGAGACATGACAGAAATGTTTCTTGGCTTATCACCAGATACCGATAAGTGCGACCCAGAATTGATCAAAGAAAGAATAAAAGAGATAAAAGGCTATGTTGCTAGTCTGCAGCCTGGTGAATCATTTTTTGAAAATGAAGAAACAGGTTTAGCTATAAGAACTAATGTAGAAGAAGGCGATGATGGCGATGGAGTGAATCACCGCATGGTTGGTGTTGTCCGCGAAGAGGATGGCGATAGGAAAGGGTGGCTGATTGTTGCTAAAGGAGATAGTGTCTCTGTCGTAAGTGAACTAATCGGCAGTAAAGATAACGATAACAAGAGGGAAACCTATTTATTATTTTCTTCCGAAGTTGGTTCTAGCCAATTTGCCTATTGTTCTAATTGCGATTCTCTAGAACAATTAGCAGGGTCTCTGGCGCTGGTGTCTGGTACAAATAGGCCTTCGAGAAATCCTTTTGCTGTTGAAAAAAATAGATAATGATGATACACTACGTTTGAAATAATTTTAACGACACAGCCTGTTGCAGCTCCAAAAGCAGCGGGCGAGGAAAAGGAGTAAACTGATGTCTGTAGCAGTAGACATGAAAGCTTTGTTTGAAGCTGGTGTTCATTTTGGACACAAAACTAGCCGCTGGCACCCGAAGATGGCGCCGTATATTCACTCAAAACGCCAGGATAGCCATATTATTGATTTAGCGAAGACAGTGGAGGCGCTAGACAAAGCCTTACCGTTTATTACCAAGACGGTCGCGAGCGGCAAAAAAGTTTTGTTTGTTGGTACCAAAAAGCAGGCCAAAGATATCGTCAAAGCGGCTGCCGAGTCGGCTGGCCAGCCGTTTGTGGTGAATCGCTGGATTGGCGGTATGCTAACCAATGTCACTACTACTAATGCGCAGATCAAGAAGCTGCGCGACCTCGAGCGCCGCATGGACAACGGCGATCTCGAGAAGCGCTACAATAAGTTAGAGGTTCAGCGCTACCAAGAAGAAATCGATAGTTTGAACTTCAAATATGGCGGTATCAAAGAATTGAATGGTAAGCCTGGCGCTTTAATCGTGCTCGATATGCTGGTTGATAAAAATGCAATCGCTGAAGCAGAAAATCTCGGAATCCCAGTGGTGGCAATCGCTGATACTAATGCCGACCCGAGCAAAGTTGAATATCCAATCCCAGGCAACGACGACGCGATTAAAGGGTTGCAATTGCTGCTAGACTACTTTGTAGCAGCGGTGAACGAAGGCAAGACTAAAAAAGAGGAGAAATAGGATGGGCGTATCAATTGAAGACATTAAAAAGCTGAAAGAATTAAGCGGTATTGGTCTGACCGATGCCAAAAAAGCGCTAGTTGAAGCCGAGGGCGACTTCGATAAAGCTCTCGAGGCACTGCGTAAGAAAGGTCTGACCAAGGCCGAGAAAAAAGGCGACCGCGAGACGCGCGAAGGTTTGATTGAGAGCTACGTGCACTCGGGCCGTATCGGCGTGGTTGTCGAGGTCAACTGCGAAACTGATTTCGTGGCGCGCTTGCCAGAATTTAAGGAGTTTGCGCACCAAATTGCTATGCAGATCGCAGCGATGGCACCAAAGTACGCAACGGTCGAGGATATTCCGAGCGACGTTTACGAAGCGAAAAAGCAGGAGTTTTTGGCAAGCGACAGTTTGCAAGATAAGCCAGAGAATATGCGCGAGCAAATTGTCGAAGGACAACTCAACAAGTATTTTGCCGAACAAGTCCTATCCGAGCAAGCCTTCGTACTTGACGATAGCAAAACTGTTGGCGAGCTGATCAAAGAGCAAGTAGCACTGCGCGGCGAGAATGTGCGTGTTAGCCAATTCAAGCGTATCGAGCTTGGCGGCGAATAAGCCTACGTCTTATACAACCAATATAACCGCTGAAATATGGCGGTTATTTTGGTATGATAAAAGCATGAGCAATCAACGGCGGAATGTAGATGCGGAATTTTGAATCTGGTAGTTTTGACTTTTATAGCAACCGCGAAAAACCAAGCGGCGGCGAGCGCGAGCGTGCGAGCGAGCTGGATGATATTGACTTGCGGCCAGAAAGCGAAGTTTTTCAAGACCACGAGCGGATTGATAGCAAGGATCTTGACGATCAGCTGATTGCTTTGCGAGACCAGCTAAGCGAAGATACAGGCGGGATTATTCATATTGATATCCCAGCTTATAGATATGATTTTGCCGACAATCCTTTCGTTGGCATGGGGCCGAATCGCACCAAGACTTACGAGATTTCGCGCTATGTGGATATAGTGTTTTTGCATCGTTTCATGTACCAAGAGATTATTGTTTGCGGGCTGCAATCGCGCAAATTTACCAACGAGATAGGGCGGGCGGCGTTTATTAAACGGATTCGCGAGACCGGCGGCTTGCCGCTAAACCAAGATGGCAGCGAGCCAGAAGTTTTGGGGCGAGCATTCGTGCCGTATATGCCATACCATACGACTGATGCGTTTTTTCGCTTGTATCATACAGTGATGCCGCGGGTAGCCGAACGGCCGCACTATCCGCTAGATGTGTGGCTGATTTTCGATGAGAATGCCTATCAAGAAGTCGATGGCTCGCCGGATTTTCGCCAAGCGTATCGCTTGCGCCGGGGATTTGACCGGCGGGCTAGTTTGCTAGGAGTAGCGCAGATAAATTAGCGTTTGATGTTACAATAGAGTAAAGGAGAGTATATGTTTAGTACAGATGAATATGAAGCAAAAATGACAGGCGCATTTGAGCACTTTGGCGAGGAGCTGCGCAAGATTCGCACTGGCCGGGCGCATCCAGGTATGCTAGCGGGCGTGATGGTTGAAGCTTACGGTGCTAATATGCCGCTCAATCAAGTGGCTAATGTGACGGCTCCCGAGGCGCAAATGTTGCTGGTGACACCCTTTGATCCGAGTAATTTGCAAAATATCGCGGCGGCGATTCGCAATGATCAGGGCCTTGGTTTTAATCCGAGCGATGACGGCCGGGTGGTGCGCGTACCAGTGCCAGCCTTGACTGAGGAGCGCCGCAAGCAGCTGGTTCGCCAAGCTTCAGAAAAGCTAGAAGAAGCGCGAATCGCTTTGCGTAATATTCGCCAAGACGGTATCAAGGATGCCAAAAAAATGAAGGAAGCTAAAGAACTGAGCGAGGACGATCTCAAAATGATCGAAAAAGAATTTGATCGCTTGATGAATGAATTCCAAGACAAGCTAGAGGCCGCTTTCAAGGACAAAGAAAAGGATATTCTAACCATCTAATGAGCGAGAAAGTATTGCCAGTACACGTCGGCTTCATTGTCGACGGCAATCGCCGCTGGGCAAAAGCTCAGGGTCTATCAGCGCAAGAAGGGCATAGCGCTGGTTATGAAAAGTTGCGCGAAATTATCATCGACACTATCGATCGCGGCGTGCCGTATGTTAGCGCGTATATTTTTAGTACCGAGAACTGGCATCGTAGCGGCCCGGAGATTAAGCATCTGATGAACTTGGTGGTGCAAATGTTGACGCGCGATTTACATATTTTCGTTGAACACGGTATACGGCTAAGGGTGGCAGGGACGCGTGTGCGTCTCAGCCGCCGAGTCAAAAAAGCGATTGACGAGGCCGAAGCGGCCACCAAAGATTTGACGCACGGCACGGCAATTTTGTCATTTAATTATGGCGGGCACCAGGAAATTATAGATGCAGTCAACACCTTGCGCAAAACGCTTTCAACACATAAAAAAGTAACAGCGCAAATCTTTGAGCAATTTTTGTATACGCCAGATGTGCCGCCATGCGACTTAATAGTGCGCACCAGCGGCGAACAGCGGCTAAGCAATTTTATGCTGTGGCGCAGTGCTTATAGCGAGCTAATTTTTGTTAAAAAATCGTGGCCAGATATGACAAAACGCGACATAACCGCTATACTAAATGAGTACGCGAAACGTTCGCGGCGGTTTGGAGGGTGAAATGAGTTTATTTTTTGGTATCATTGTCGGTATAATTGTGTTGACTATTTTGGTGGTGACGCACGAGTTAGGCCATGCTTTGGTGGCGCGGCGTTACGGCGTGCGTGTTGAGGAGTTTGGTATTGGCTTCCCGCCGGTAGCTTATAAGAAGAAGGTCAAGAAAAGCTTTTTGGGCAAAAATGTCGATTACAGTATTAACTGGCTGCCGCTAGGCGGTTTCGTTAAGTTACAAGGCGAGCACGACGATGATAAGCAGCCTGGCGACTACGGCGCAGCGACATTTTGGCAAAAAACACAGATCTTGCTGGCTGGCGTAGCAGTGAACTGGCTGAGTGCGGTGTTGATATTTACGATTTTGGCGTGGTGGGGTATGCCGCCGCTTGTCGCTAATCAATTCACCGTGGCTAGCGACACGACAACTTCAGGTAAAGAAGTCAAGATAGCCGGTGTCGAGAACGACTTGCCAGCGCAAAAAAGCGGATTAAAAACTGGCGACGATATTCTGTCGGTTGATGGCGATAAGATTAAAACTCCAGATGAGCTGACCAAGAGATTAGCTCGCGACAAAGGCAAAACAGTCAAGATTCGCTACTCGCGAAACGGCCAGGAGGGGGTTCTGTCTGTAGTGCTGCGGTCTAGCAATGATGACAAGCGCGGTTATCTGGGCGCCAGTTTATCTCAAGAGGTCTTGATGCATTCGACTTGGTCGGCGCCAATTGTCGGCGTAGGACTGACTACTCAATTGACCGGGATAACTATTCAAGGGCTTGGGCAAGTTGTCTATGACGGTTTGACGGGACTGGCTATGAAAATCGTGCCGAACGACCAGGCGCAGCAGCAGGCTAATCAAAAATTAGCAACAGTTGGCAATAGTGTCGGCGGACCAGTGACGATATTTGGCATGTTGTTTCCGGCGGCTGGCGAGGCTGGCGGCCGCTATGTCTTGATGATTGCTGGGTTAATCGCTTTGTCGCTGGCAGTGATGAATATATTACCGATTCCAGCGCTTGATGGCGGGCGGTGGTTTGTGACGGCTTTGTTCCGCTTAATAAAGAAACCGCTCCGCAAAGATACCGAGGAGAAAATTCACGGTACCGGATTCTTGATTTTGATAACACTGATAATACTAGTAACGATTTCTGACGTCGGGAAACTATTCAAATGAAACGCTGGCGGGTGGGTAATTTAAAAAAGCTTCGTTTTTCCCGGCGGCAGGTACTGTCATGGATTGGCTGGACGCTGCTGGTGGCAGTATCGATGGTAGCGGCTGCTTATGTGGTAGCTGGCGTTGGGCGATTGCTATTGCGGACGGGTTGGTTGGCGCAAGCTAATGTATCAGTGGTTAATCTAATTTTGCAATGTTTTGTTCATGTCTTGACAATTGCCGCCGTTTGCACGGTAGCTTGGCGTATCAAAAAAGCAATATCAGCCAAACAGGCTGGCGTGCAGCGGTTGATTGAGTGGCGCGATATCGGTATGGCAATCGTTGGCGCGGTGGCTTACATCGCTTTGACAGTGAGCTTATCATTTGTTGCGCAAGCCATTATACCAGGGTTTAACCCAAACCAAGCTCAGGATGTTGGGGTGTCAGACAGGCTGTTTTCGTTAGATCTAGCGATAGCTTTTGTGGTGCTGGTGATAGTGGTGCCATTATGCGAGGAGGTGATTTTTCGCGGTATACTGTATGGCAAGCTGCGTTCGGCGAAGCTGCCAGCAGCAGCTGGCGTGTTTTTTGTCAGTTTGCTTTTTGGGGTAGCGCACGGGCAATGGAACGTTGGTATTGATACGTTTGCGCTGAGTTTGGTGCTTTGTACGTTGCGCGAATATACTGGATCGATTTGGTCTGGCTTTTTGCTGCACGCAATCAAGAATAGCGTGGCTTTTTATGCGGTTTATGTTGCGGCGGCGTTTTGGTAATTTGTTGATATGCGTGATTCACGGTAAAATGAGGATATTATGAGACTAAGTAAGAATTTTACTCGAACTATCAAGCAGGCGCCAGCTGACGAAGTGGCGCGTAACGCCCAGTTACTGATTCGTGCTGGTTACGTGCATAAAACGATGGCAGGTGTTTATTCATACTTGCCACTGGGACTAAAAGTGGTTGAGAATATTAAGCAAATTGTCCGCGAAGAGATGAATAAAATTGACAGTCAAGAGCTAGTCATGAGCACACTGCAGCGTAAAGAAACATGGCAGGAGACTGGGCGCTGGAGCGACGAGTTGGTCGATGTTTGGTTTAAGTCTCATCTGCAAGACGGCACTGAGGTCGGTTTCGGCTGGACGCACGAAGAGCCGATTGTTGATTTACTGCGTAATTATTTGAAGAGCTATAAGGATTTGCCAATTAGCGTTTACCAATTCCAGAACAAGCTGCGCAACGAGCTGCGCGCCAAAAGCGGTATTATGCGCGGCCGCGAGTTCGTTATGAAAGATATGTACTCGGTGCATGCCAGCAAAGAAGACTTGGATAAGTATTATAACGCCGCGATTGAGGCTTATAAGCGCTGCTATGACCGCTTTGGTATCGGTGATGAAACATATGTAACGTTTGCCTCGGGCGGAGCTTTCACTAAATTTAGCCACGAATTTCAGACGATTTGTGACGCTGGCGAGGATTATATTTATCTGCACCGCGGCAAAAATATTGCCGTGAACGAGGAAGTTTTGGATGACGCTGTCAAGGAGCTGGATATTGACCGCAGCGAGCTAGAACGGGTCAAAACTGCCGAGGTTGGCAATATCTTTAACTTCGGTACGCAAAAGTCCGAGGAAATGCGCTTGGTATTTACTGACGCTGAGGGTGTAGAGCAGTACGCTTACATGGGCAGCTACGGTATCGGTATCACCCGGGTGATGGGCGTGATTGTTGAGAAATTTGCTGATGACAAGGGGCTGGTTTGGCCGGAAAATATTGCACCCGCTAAAGTGTATCTGGTACAAATTGGCAGCCAGTCGCGCGCTACGGCTGACGAACTCTATCAGAAGTTGCAATCTGCCGGAATCGAAACTATCTATGACGATCGCGACGAGCGTCCAGGGGTTAAATTTGCTGATGCCGAACTGCTGGGCATTCCGTATCGGGTGACGGTCAGCGATCGCTTGCTTGATGATGGTAAATGGGAGGTGTCAACGCGCCAGACTGGCGAGCAACGGCTCTTGACGGCAGATGAGTTGCTTGCTACACTGAACTAATCTGAGTATTTTGTATTGGAGGGCTGGGGGTTTCTCTAGACAGAGGAAGTTTCGGGCGGTATAACGAAAGGAGTAAAACTCATGAAAAAAGCATATCAGATCACCGAGGATGGAAGAAAAGAGCTTGAAGAAGAGCTAGCTGCCTTGAAGGGTCGCCGCGGCGAGATTGCCGAGAAAATCGCTGAAGCACGCGGTTATGGCGATCTGAGCGAAAATGCCGAGTATGATCAGGCGCGCGAAGAGCAAGGCCTAGTCGAGACGCGTATTGCCGAGATTGAGGATATTTTGCAGAACGCCGAGGATATCAAGGGCGGTACCACTCACAAAGTTAGTTTGGGCAGTCGAGTGACGCTTGAATCTGGCGGTAAAATATTTGAATATACGGTTGTTGGCCCGGTTGAAGCCGATCCGCTGAATGGCAAAATTAGCGACGAATCGCCGCTGGGCGTGGCGCTAATTGATAAGGTAGTGGGCGATACCGCCGCTATTAACACACCCAAAGGCGAGACTATCTACGTAATCAAAGCAATTTCGTAGCTACTAACAGGGGTGTGTTATAATAAATAATTATGGCTACACTGCAAGATTATCGAAATGAACGGTTACGAAAATTAGAAACCCTGCGTGAACTAGGCGTTGATCCGTATCCAGCGCGGTCGGAGCGGACGCATGGTTGCGGTGAGGTTTTAGCGCATTATGATGAGCTGGCGGGCCGGGAAGTGGTTGTGGCAGGTCGCATCGCTTCAATCCGCAGTTTTGGTAGGCTGGCGTTCATCAAACTGCGCGATCAGTCTGGTGAGGTGCAGCTATATTTGCAGCGCGATGATGTAGCGGAGTTGGATGCTAGCCGCGGCATGCTGGGCATGAAACAGCTGAAGCTTTTGGATACGGGTGATTTTGTCGAGGCGCGCGGAGTGATGACGACAACGCAGACTGGCGAAAAGTCGGTTGGCGTGCATGAGCTGCGACTACTAACCAAGTCGCTCAGGCCGATGCCAGAGAAATTGGAAAACAAAGAAGAACGCTTCCGTCGCCGCTATGTCGATATGAACGTTAATCCTGAAGTGCGCCAGCGGTTTGTTCGTCGCAGCAAGTTCTGGCAGGCGACGCGTGATTATCTGAACCAGCACGGCTTTACGGAGGTGAATGTGCCAGTGTTGGAGCATACGACTGGCGGCGCTGACGCTAATCCATTTGTGACGCATATGGACGCGCTGGACGACCAGCAGTTTTACTTGCGTATTTCTCACGAGTTACCGCTGAAGCGGTTGATTGGTGCTGGGTTTGAGAAGGTGTATGACCTCGGGCCGCGTTTTCGCAATGAGAACTATTCTGATGAGCATTTGCCAGAGCATATCGCCATGGAGTGGTACGCTGCGTATTGGGATTGGCGAGCTGGTATGCGCTTCATGGAGGATATGTATAAATATGTATTGCAGGAAACGTTTGGCACGCTGCAGTTCCAGCTGGGCCGGTTCACGGTGGATATGAGCGGCGAGTGGGAAGTTTGGAATTACGCTGAGGTGATCAACAAACACTATGGAATTGATGTATATAATACAACGATTGACGAGGTAGCTGCCAAGTTGAAAGAACATGACTTGGAAGTGGAGAAGACCGATTCCATTCCGCGCAGTATCGATAAATTGTGGAAGAATATCCGTAAAGATGTGGCTGGGCCGGTGTGGTTGGTGAATACGCCAAAGTTTATTAGTCCACTGTCTAAGACCAACCCTGAAAATCCACAGACGGTGGAGCGTTTCCAGCCGATTATTGCCGGGTCAGAGCTAGGAAATGGTTTTTCTGAGCTGAATGACCCGATTGATCAGCTGAATCGTTTTGTTGAGCAGCAACAGATGCGTGATGCGGGCGATGACGAGGCGATGATGCTAGATATCGATTATGTCGAGATGTTGGAATACGGTATGCCGCCAGCGTGCGGTTGGGGTTATTCTGAGCGGGTATTTTGGATTTTTGAAGGTGTAACTGCCCGCGAGGGCGTGCCGTTCCCGCAGCTAAGAAGCGAGATTGACGAGACGACGCGGGCGATTTATCCAGAAATGAAGTTATAGCTTTTGAGTTGTCGATACTATCGGTATCTTGGCTTAGGCGGCCATTTTCTCGCTATCCTCAGCTAGCTCGCCGAGCAAGATATCGATTTCATCAGACACAATATCTGCAAAGTCTGGCACATTGGCGCGTACCCAATCGACGATAGTCTCGTCGCTGGCTTCTTGCATGTGCGATAGTTCTTCGGCTTGCTCTGGCGATAGCTCGAGGACGATTTCGTTGATGACGCGTTCTTCTAGTGTCGATTCAAAATGGTCGGCAAGCGATTGGAAATCTTCGTCTGATAGATTGATTCCTAAATCTGCGAGGAGACTACGGCTTAAAATTGGCATGATGTTATCCTTTCTTTTTCTGTTTTAAGTTTAGACAAAGGTATTTTCGACGCTACGGTCTCTAGCTTGCTGGGTTGCTTTGGCTTTCTTCTTTGCAGCAATCTCGTTTTGCACGCTGGCTTCAAGGGCTTTACCGGTATTTTCGACGTCTTTTTGAGCTTGAATCAGCGACTGCGCAAGTTGCGTCTCCTGTCGCTGCAGCTCAGCTAGACGCTTATTGTAGTCGGCGATTGCTTTCTCCATATTTTCTTGTTGTTGCTGAGCCTTGACGGCTTCGTACATTGCTGCAAATTTGTTGGCGCTATCATCGGATAGCGAGTCGGCTTTTTCTTGAAGCTTAGCTGCATTCTCTCTGACCGAAACCAGGTCTGACTCCATGTTGGCGATTTCTCCAGCTTGCTGGCGCATACTATTTAGCTCGGTTCTGGTCTGCTGAAGCTGTCCGCCAATTGATTCAACTCGATTTTGCGCGTCAGCAGAAGCTCGCTCGGCGTATCGCGCTTGCCAGCTAGCCTCTTGCGAGTTTTTGTTGGCTTCGACGGCGTTCAGAAGGGCGCTAGCGATGCGGCGGCGTTGATCTTCTGGTATAGAATTGATGTGTTCTTTGGTTGCTCTTGCAGCTTCTAAATGGCTAGCACCTTGCTGGCGAAACTCACGACGAAGAGCTCTGCGGGTGAGGGCCTCATTTCGGCGCATGGCTAACTTGGCAATAGCTTCTTTACGGCGTGATTCCATATTGTTTTTGACGTCATCCAGACGTCCAACTATCTGTTTTCTGTGACTCTCGTATCTAGTTTTGCTTCTATTAAATCGGCGCTCAGCTTTATATAATCTTTTCTCGCGTAACCTCCTAAGCGGGTTTTTGGGACTAAGATGAGCAACCGCCTCAGCCTTCTTCTTGCGGCGGTTATACGAGCTTTCAGCAAATCTGCATGCTAGATGTCTTGCTAAGAGTCTTGGTGTATCTTTCATGTTCGCCACGCTCGCTTGCGCGTACTCAATAACCCCCTTGCGTGCATTACTAGCTTTTTCGACTAATTGCCGAACTGGATAGTGTCTACCTAGAAGCTCTTGATCGGTGCGCAGTGTCTCGTTAGCCTGCACTTCGGCGGCGTTTTCAGCGCTTTCTCGGCCAGGTTTGACGTCTCCGTACTCGGCACCGCTTTCTTGGCCAGATTCAGGATCGGTGCTATCGCCAGACTCGCGATTAGGTCTGAGCGACTCGTCAAATTCGGTGCCGCCAGCAAAGGCATCCAAGTCTTCCTCAAGCTCTCTGGCTTGGTCTTCTGGTAGTGGCGGTAGCTCTGAATCTGTCGAGCCTGGGCTTCCGCCTGCATTTACCTCGAATGATCTCGTGCGCATTTTTTATTCCTTTTTTATTTTTGTCTGACTTTCTATATAACTTATAGCAAAAAATCACGCTTATGTCAATATTTTTAGTATAAAAAGGGCAAAAATAGCTGAGATTTTTGCCGAGGCGGCTGCAGATGCTATACTATTAAATATTATGGAATGGTGGCAGGCTATTATATTGGGTATTGTCGAGGGAGTAACGGAGTTTTTGCCAGTGTCGTCGACCGGGCATTTGACGATTGTCGAGAAATTGATGGGTATGCGGATCAACGACCCGAGTTTGACGGCTTTTACGGCTATTATTCAAATTGGCGCTATCGCTGCAGCGATAATTTATTTCCGAGATGATATTTGGCGGGTGCTAAGCGCTTGGTGGCGCGGTTTGTGGTGGAAGCGGGCGCGGCGGCAGTTTGACTACAAATACGGCTGGGCAATTATTATTGGATCGCTGCCGATTGCGGCTATCGGTTATGCTCTCAAAAATGAGGTCGAGACAGTGTTGCGCAGTTTATGGTTTGTGGCCTTTGCGCTGATTGGTTGGAGCCTGGTGATGTGGCTAGCCGACAAATGCAGCGCTGTGCGGCGCGGCGAGCGGCAGACAACTTGGCGGGATACGCTGGCTATTGGTTTGGGGCAGTGCTTAGCGCTGATTCCAGGCGTGTCGCGCTCAGGAGCAACGATTTCAGTGGGACTATTCCGCGGTTTTGATCGGGTAACGGTGACGAAATTAAGCTTCTTTTTGGGTATTCCAGCCTTGGTGGCGGCAGGTTTGCTAGAGGCGATGACCGCTTACAAATACATTGGCGGCGGCGTCGGCTGGGTATCGACAATTTTGGCGACAGCGGTGGCTTTTGCGGTTGGCTATTGGTCGATTGCTTGGCTGCTGAAATTTGTCGCCGGCAATGACTTTTCGTTATTTATTCGGTACCGCATCGGTTTGGGTGTGATAATTATATTATTGCTAACGACTGGCGTAATAACGGCGATATAAGGAGGAAAGCTGAATGATAGAAGTCAAAAACATTACTAAAATATATGGCAAAAAGAAGAATGCTTTTACGGCGCTGGATGATGTTAGCTTGAATATTGAAGAGGGCTCGAGCGTGGCTATTTTAGGTAAGTCCGGTAGTGGTAAATCGACGCTGATGCATGCGATTTCTGGGCTAGACAAGCCGCAAAAGGGCAGGGTGTTAATTGACGGCGAAGACATTTTGCGGCTGAAGCCGCGGGCCACCGACAAATTTCGGGCGCAGAAGATGGGTTTTATCTTCCAGAGTTTCTTCGTTGAGGGCGGCGAGAGCTGTTACGATAATGTCAGTTTGGCGTTAGAGACGGCGGGCGTGGCGAGAATCGGCCGCAAGAAACGGATCATTGAAGCTCTGGAAGCGGTTGATTTGGGCAATAAGATTAAGTCGCGCGCCAAAGACCTTTCAGGCGGGCAAAAGCAGCGCCTGGCGATTGCTCGAGCGATTGTTGGCCGGCCGCAGATTCTATTTGCCGACGAGCCGACGGGCAACCTCGATTCGGCGACCTCAAAGGTAATCGAGGATTTGTTATTTAATTATTGTAAAGAAAACAACGCTACGCTAATTATCGTGACTCACGATGAAGATTTAGCGCAAAAATGCCAGCGGGTGATTCATATCAAAGATGGCAAAATTGAATCGGATTCTGCTGCCGAGAAATCGGCTGCTAAAAATAAGTCGACTAGCAAGCTTACAGAGGAGGAAAAATAATGAAAACTACCGATATCGTGGCTAGAGCCGGCCGTAATTTGCGCCGCGCCAAAATGCGGACAATTTTGACAAGCGTGGCTATTGCTGTCGGCGGCTTCGCGATTATGGCTAGCCTGATGGTAGGGGAGGGTGCTAGGCAATATGTCGACCGGATTATTAACAGTAATATTGATCCAAACGGCTTAATCATTTCTAAGGACAAGCGGGTTACTACTGCTGGATCAGCGGTAGGCGGTAGAAGCGAATTAACTGAATATAATCCTAATGCGGCGTCGTATTACGGCCAAGAGTACGATACGCTTACTCAGAGTGATATTGAAAAATTGCGCCAGCGCAAAGATCTTAAAAATGTTGAGCCGAACTATCAGCTGCGGCCAAAATATGTAGCATTTAGCGTGAAGAATGATAAGAAATATGTAGCCCAAGTTATGATGCGCGACAATACTTTGCAGCTAGAATCTGCAGCTGGCCGCGAGATTAAGTCGGGAACAAAGCTGGCGCCAGGAGAGGCAATTATACCAGAGAGCTACACTGAGAAACTGGGCAAAACGGCGTCAGAAATGGTTGGTTCGATGTTAACAATTACAGTTAACCAGCAGCCGCAACAGGCTGATACTGAGACAATTCAGAAAGCGTACATCGATAAGGGCGAAGAAGGCGTCAAGGAGCTTCTTGGCGGTAAGACGCTAAATAAGCAATTCAAAATTGTAGCGGTTGTCAAGAAATCGCCAGACCAGATGGCTAGTCGGCCAAATCTGTATATTGATTCGAGCGATGCTAAGGAATTAACGGACTTCAGTACTGCCGGAACTGATGCTTATCAAAAGTATATTTTTGCTAATGCGACAGCCACGGGTGGTAAAACTCCCGAGGAAGTTCGCGACAGCTTGAAGGACGCTGGCTATTCGTCGATGACTTCGAAAGATGTACAGAGCATGATTTTTACTTTCGTAAATATTTTGCAAACTATTGTGATGGGTTTTGGTATTTTGGCTTTGGTGGTGAGTGTGTTCGGGATTATTAACACTATGTATATTTCGGTGCTCGAGCGGACGCAGCAGATTGGTCTGATGAAAGCTTTGGGTGCGTCAAAACGTGATATCGGGCGGTTGTTCCGCTACGAAGCAGCTTGGGTTGGCTTTTTGGGCGGTATGATCGGTGTGCTAGGTGCTTGGGGTATTGGTACGCTAGCGAATCCGGCGATTTCTAAGGCGTTGGGTCTAGGCAAGCACGATTTGCTGATCTTCCAGCCGCTAGACGCTGTCGTTGTAGTGTTGTCTCTGATGTTGGTGGCAATTGTAGCTGGCTGGTTGCCGAGCCGCAAGGCGGCGAAACTTGATCCGATTGAGGCGCTGCGAACAGAGTAATTTACAGCGAAATAAGTTGGTCTGGTACGATTAATAGATTCGTTGGCGTACGGTATCGCGAGATGATATACTAATGCTATGCTAGATATTCGCTATATTCGAGAACACGCCGATCGCGTTCAGGAATCGGCAAAAAATAAAGGCTACAATGACGTATCGATTGCTCGTTTGCTAGACACTGATGAGCGGCGACGGCGTTTACAGCAGCAGGTCGATGAACTGCGAACGCGGCGGAACGAGATCGCTGGCCAGATGAAGGGCGGTAAACCAGCGCCAGAGCTGATTGAGCAGGGCAGGGCCTTGAAAGAAGAGCTAGCGAAACTAGAGAGCGATTTGCGCGATATCGAAGCAGATTTTCAAGCGCAGATGGACGCGGTGCCTAATATAACGCTTGATGACGTGCCGCTTGGCGGTGAAGCAGATAGCGTGGAGATTAAAACGTGGGGTGATAAGGGCCAATCTGCCGAGGATCATTTAGCTTTTGCAGCTGGCCGCGATTGGCTTGACTTTGAGCGCGGTGCCAAGGTGGCTGGCACGAAATTCTACTACATCAAGGGCGATTTGATGCTGCTAGAGAACGCGATCTATCAGTATGCGCTGAACCTGTTGATTTCTAAAGGATTTACTCCGATGACGGTGCCGCATATGGTGTCGGGCCGGGTGGCGCGCGGTTCCGGTTTTGCTCCGAAGAGCGACAAAGAAAGCAATGAGTATTTCATCGACGGCGAAGATGTCATGCTAATTGGTACGGCCGAGGCGCCGCTGACTGGCTTTCATGCTGACGAAATAATCGACGAGAAAAATCTGCCGCTGCTCTATGCTGGCTATAGCCCTTGCTACCGCAAAGAAGCGGGTGCAGCTGGCAAGTTTAGTCGCGGACTATTCCGCGTACACCAGTTCAATAAGCTGGAAATGTATATCTTTTGTACGCCAGAACAATCAGTCCAAATGCACGAAAAAATCTTGTCGATTGAGGAAGAAATTTGGCAAAACTTAGGCGTGCCGTACCATGTGGTGAATATCGCGGCTGGCGACCTCGGTGCGCCAGCAGCCAAAAAATATGATATCGAGTACTGGTCGCCAGTCGATAACCAGTATCGCGAGTTGACTAGCTGCTCGAATTGTACTGATTTTCAGGCGCGTAATCTCAATATTCGCGTGCGCCGCAGCGACGGCTCGCTGCAGGTACTTCACACGCTTAACGGTACAGCGGTGAGCTTGGCGCGCTCGCTAGTAGCAATCATCGAGAATTACCAGACCGATGACGGTAAGCTGCGCGTGCCAGAGGTGCTGCAGCCATATCTGGGTAGTCGCGAGGAGTTGTGATGAAGCGATTAGTGCGCCGCGCGTCGCGCAGCGGTTATCAGGAACTTGCTAAACCGTTGCTTTTTCGACAACACCCAGACAAAGCGCATGAGGGCATGATTAAAGCGGCGCGAGCACTGCACCGAGTGCGCGGCGAGAATATTTTGCGGGTGTGGAATTATCGCAATTCGCGGCTAGAGCAGGAGATTTTAGGCCTAAAATTCAAGAATCCGCTAGGAATGTCAGCTGGGCTGGACAAGAACTTCGACTTGCCGCCAATAGCTAAACGGATTGGCTTAGGTTTCGAAATTGGCGGTTCGACTACTGCACAGGTTTGTGCTGGTAATCCGCGGCCGTGGTTTCGCCGCTTACCGAGCGAGAAATCGATTGTAGTTAACGTCGGCTTGGCAAATAACGGAGTCGCTCGCAATATACAACGGATTAAGAGGTATCCGCGGCGGCTGTGGCGCGATTTCCCGTTGAGTGTGTCAGTTGCTAAAACCAATAACCCCGAAAATGTTAGCGATAGCGAAGCGATTGCCGACTATTGCCAAAGTTTGCGCCAGCTAGAGGCAGCTGGTTGCGCGCCGTTGTACGAAATCAATATTAGCTGTCCGAATACTTATGGTGGCGAGCCGTTTACGACGCCAGCGCGGCTGGATAAATTATTGACGGCGGTAGATGACTTGCGTTTAACACGGCCAATTTTCGTTAAGATGCCGACAGACAAAAAGTGGCCGGAATTTATGAAGCTGCTAGCAGTAATTGATCGGCATGAGATTGCTGGCTTAACGATTGGTAATCTAGTCAAGGACCGCTCAGCGCTGCGTAATTCAAAATTGCTGGATAACGAGATCAGGGGAAATCTCAGCGGCCAGCCGGCGCGGGAGCTTACTACTGGCTTAATTTTCAAAACTTATGCCAAATACCGCGATCGTTTTGTGATTATCGGTGTCGGCGGCGTGTTTACTGCCGAGGATGCTTACGAGAAGATTTGTGCTGGTGCGAGTCTGGTGGCTATGGTGACGGCGCTAATGTTTGAGGGGCCGCAGGTTGTCGGCGAAATTAACGAAGGCCTGGTTAAGTTGCTCGATCGCGATGGCTTTCAGAATATTACTGAGGCGATTGGTAGCGCTCACCATGGCTAAATGCTATAATTAAAATACATTATCGGTTTAACGAAAGGGGTCAAAGTGATTGCAGATATTGATATAACTGGCGTAGGCGGCTACGTTTTGGATGAACCGACGAGAAAGTATATTAGCAAGAAAATCGGCAGATTAGATCGCTTAGTGACGCGGCATGCTCGTAAAACTATGAGCGCTTCGGTGAAAATCGAGGAAGTCAATCGCGATAACGGCAACAAATATGAAGTCGAAGTGATTATTAACGTGCCGGATCAGGTTATCAAAGCCAAAGATTCGACAATGAACGTTATGGCGGCAACTGACATCGTCGAGCGCAAGCTAGCCGGGCAGCTTCGCAAGTATAAGCAAAATTTGTTAGCTCACGTCGGCCGGCGCGATATACTGGCGCGGTTCAAACGCGGTTTTGACCGCGAAACGCAGTAGTGATTTAGTAGCAGCCTCTTCCAAAACTCCCCAAAAACAGTTATAATTAGGGGAGTTTTTGGAAAATACCTGAAAGTGAGGGAAATTTGACGTTATGGCGATAACACAACAGAAGGTGCTGACGAAGGTTTTTGGTGACCCGCAGAAGCGGATTTTGCGGCGTTTACAAAAGAAAGTCGACGAAATTAATGCACTTGGCCCGAAGTACAAGAAATTATCTGACGAGGAATTGGCTGGCCAAACCGATGTTTTGCGCAAGCGTTTGCAGAAGAAATCTGTGACACTTGATACGATTTTGCCAGACGCTTTTGCGGTGGTACGCGAGATGGCTGATCGGACAATCGGCGAGCGCCATTACGATGTGCAGCTGATTGGTTCGATGGTGTTGCATGAGGGTAGCGTGGCCGAGTTGAAGACTGGCGAGGGTAAAACTTTGATGTCGACGTTAGCAGCCTACTTGAATGCGCTCGAAGGTAAAGGCGTACATGTTGTGACTGTCAATGATTATCTAGCGCAGCGCGATGCTGGCTGGATGGGGCAAATTTATAATGCGTTAGGTTTATCGACCGGCGTGATCATCAATGAGACTTCATTCTTATACGACGAAAATTATAACAACGAGGCGCATACTGATCCGCGCATGAAGAAGCTTCGTCCGTGCACCCGTAAAGAAGCTTACCAGGCAGATATTACCTATGGTACTAATAATGAATTCGGCTTTGATTATTTGCGCGACAACATGGTTAACGATATCGAGCTGGTGCGCCAGCGCGATTTGAATTTTGCGATTGTCGATGAGGTGGACTCGATTTTAATCGATGAGGCGCGGACGCCGCTAATTATTAGTGCGCCGGCCGCTGAAAATCCTGATAGCTATTATCAATTTGCCAAGATTGCGGCGAAGTTGACGCCAGAAGATTATACCTTGGAAGAGAAGCGCAAGCAGGTTGCTCTTACTGACGAAGGCGTCGAGAAGGTTCAAAAAATGCTGGGTATAAAAAACTTATACACGCCAGAGTATGTGCGAAGCGTCTACCACATGGATCAAGCCTTGCGGGCTCAGACATTATTCAAGCGTGACAAGGATTACGTGGTGACGAATGACGGCGAGGTGATAATCGTTGACGAGCACACTGGTCGGCTCAAGCAAGGCAACCGTTATAGCGAAGGCTTGCACCAGGCGATTGAAGCCAAAGAAGGCGTACCAGTGCTGCAGGAAAGCATGACGCTGGCGACAATTTCTTTCCAGAATTACTTCCGTTTGTACAAGAAACTTAGCGGCATGACCGGTACTGCTTTCACTGAGGCTGAAGAGTTTCAACAAATTTATTCGCTTGACGTAGTGGTGGTGCCGCCGAACAAACCGATTACTCGCCAGGACCATCAGGACTTAATCTACAAGACCGAGAAAGGCAAGCTGAAAGCGGTAGCTCAAGCGATCAAAGAGTATCACGATGAAGGCCGTCCGGTGTTGGTTGGCTCCGGTTCAATCGCTAAAAACGAAATGATTGCCAAATATTTGGATAGCGAAGGTATTAAGTACGAAATCCTAAATGCCAAGAACAACGAGCGCGAGGCAGAGATTATCTCGCATGCTGGCGAAAAGGGCGCGATTACGCTAGCCACCAATATTGCTGGGCGCGGCACCGACATCAAACTTGGGCCGGGCGTCAAAGAGCTGGGCGGTCTAGTGGTTATTGGTTCAGAGCGCCACGAATCGCGCCGAATTGATAATCAGCTGCGCGGCCGCGGCGGCCGGCAGGGAGACCCAGGTGACACTCAATTTTACGTTTCGACTGAGGACGATTTGATGCGTATCTTTCAGGGCGAGCGGATTGCTAACGTGCTGGAACGCTTAGGTGTCGATGAGGAGACAGCGATCCAGAATCGTGCCGTCAGCAAGACATTGGAGGCAGCGCAGAAGCGAGTCGAAGGCTATAACTTTGATACGCGCAAAAATGTTGTTCAGTACGATAATGTTATTAATCGACATCGCAAAGTTGTTTACACGGTGCGCCGCAAAATCCTTGAAGGCGATAATATCAAACCAGAAATTCAGCGTTTGCTGCGAGCGATGGTTAATAAATTAACAGAGGTGCCAGCCAAGAACAATCCAAAATTTGTCGAAGAATTCGCAGAGATTATCCCGCTGGAGGTCGACGAAATTGAAAAAATTGGCGCGATCAAAAAAGATAGTCAGCGCCGCGATAAAGCATTAGCTGCCGCACAAAAAATGTATACAGCCAAAGAAAGAGAGCTTGGCGACGATCTAATCCGCGGGGTTGAGCGCGAAGTTTATCTGCAAGTACTTGATACGCTATGGATGCAGCATCTCGAAAACATGCAGCATTTGCGCGAAGGCATTCACTGGCGCAGCGTCGGCCAGCGCGACCCGCTGGTTGAATACCGCAGCGAGTCGCAGAAGCTGTTTGATAGCTTGCAAGCGACACTGCGCGAGGAAGTTTTGCGTGCTATTTATCATGTGCGCGCCACTGACGCTATTAGCCGCGAATCAATTGACGATGACCACCAAACGGAATTGACGAAGCTTGCCGAGACTTCGGTCGAGCATGGAGTCAACGAAATCACTGGCGGCGAAGAGAATCGCGATCACGATTTCGGCGGTTCAATAAAAAGAGCCGCCTCGACCGCCGAAACTAATCATAGGCGCAACGTTGCCCGCAAAAAGAAAAAGGCCAAGCGCCAGAATCGAAAAAAGAGCCGCTAGATGAAACACACAGTAACAGAAGTACGGCTCGACAATGGTTCGCGTGGGCTGCTTATTGACGTGCCTGGCGCGACGGTGATGAGCTTCCAGTTTCAATTTCGCGCTGGCAACCGCTATGTTGGACGCAAAAATATTTATGAAACCGCTCATGTGATGGAGCATATGTCGTTTGGCGCTAATGCTAAGTTCTCGAGCGAGCATGCTTACGAAGCAGAATTCACCAAAAATGGCGCGTACCATAATGCATGGACAAGCGACTTGTCAATGGTGTATGTGGCTGACTGCGCTGATTTTGAATGGGATCGGATTTTAGAATTGCAGCAAGTGGCGATTTGCCAGCCGCGCTTTCAGCAAGAATCGCTAGAGGCTGAAAAGGGCAATGTCCGCAGCGAACTAACGGGGTATTTGAACAATCACGGCCGCGTGCTTTGGCCGAAAGTTCAGCAGCTGCTGGGCGAGGACGTTTATACGTTTTGGCAGCGTTTGCGAACGATTGATAATATCACGCTTGAGGATATTCAGCGTCACCACCAAAAAACTCACACCTCGGATAATATGCGCTTTGTGATTGCGGGCAAGCTCGACGGCCGGCGCGAGCAGATTAAAAGTATGCTTGAGGGCTGGGAGTTGTCGCGCGGCGAACGTTTCACAGTACCGCGCGATGTTTTGAAAAAGGCCGCTCCTACCCTTATCAAGCGCAAGGAAGCGACTAATCTGACCTTTGGTTGGAGCATGTCGCTGCCACGCGAAATCAATGACGCTGAACTAGAGGCAATGTCGTGCTTGAATCATATCTTGACCGGAACGATGCACTCGCGTATCTTCGGTGCCGCTCGCAAAAAGGGTTTGGCTTATGGCATGTTTAGTGAAGCTAGCGCCGGTTTTTATGATAGTAGCTGGGATTTTGGCGGGCAGGTCAATGTCGAGACCGCTGACCGGCTTTTCGACATTATCGCCGGCGAAGTGCGAGCGGTGCTTGATGGGAAAATTAGCGAAGAAGAATTGTTGGCGGCGCAGTCCTACGCGCTAGGTCGCCACCAGATGGGGGCGCAGACAGTCGCGCAGATTAGCAATTTCTATAGCGGGCGTTATTTCGGCGATGGTTTTGTCAAGGATTATGAGCGCGTGCCCGAAGCAATCCGCAACATCACTCGCGAACGGATGATCGCGACGGCGCGCGAATTCATCGGCGCTAACACCTGGGTGCTGGCTGGCGTCAGCGCTAGCGACCAGAAATCACTGACGCGGCTAAATGATAAGCTAGAAAAGCTGTTTTAGAATAATTTCAATCAAAAGTAAAATGCTCCGCCGCCGACCCAGCGGAGCATTTTACTCTCAATTCTGGGTGGGCGACGGAGTTGGTGTTTCCGTCTGGGTCTCCATTGTGCTGTCGGTTGTGCCGACGATCCGATCGTAATCGGATTTGTGGACTCTCATCTCTACGAACTTACCAGCGTTACCGTTGGCGAGAACCTTCTGAAGGACTCCCGCCAAACCCTCATTTACCGAGGGGGTGATAACGAAGCTTTGTAAGCTTGTGGTGCACTTCGCAGGCCACCATCCAAATCGAAATGAGGCGTGGCAGTCGCGATCAAATTTCTCGTTCACCTGGTAGCCTGTGGCGGACCACGAGGAGTTATCGAGATTGAGCGTCATGGTTGACGCTTCACTATCAGAAATTACGGTGAACTCAATGTTAGCCAGCGGGATCTCGAGGATTTCGCTGGTTCCGTCGTTGCGACGGAAGTCAACTAGTAGGGAAGTACCTCCCTGGAATTGTGCTTGTCCACTTACGTGGAATAGTCCGCCGTTCACTGTCATGTTTCCTGATAGCGAGACAGACTTATCGCCCACAGATAGCGGGTACGGAGTCTCGCTGTCGAGGCCGTAATGCGCTGCAGCCTCTGCGAAGGTTGCAGTTCTTTGCCTTTCGGTGTGCGGCAAAGAACAACCGTAAACGGCGAGGTTTGCAAACGTGTAGAGCACAATCACGACGAAGGCCGTGATGCTTGCAAATCTGGCGAACCCGTCGTTCTCGTTAGACGTAACAGTGGCGACACAGATTGCGAGAAAGAATCCAACGATGGTACAAACCACCGCTGTAAGGAGCTACCACATAGCAGCCCTCCTTCCTATGATAAACGGAAACGTTCTATCTCTCGCGGGTCGGCGCAAAAGATTAATATATATCAATAAATGATTTTGTTGTCAAATCAACGCGTGAAATATCGGTATTTTAGCGGGTTAGGCGCGTGCTATAATAGTCGTTATGAAGATTATTATCGCTGGTTACGGCATAGAAGGTATATCAAATCTGGTATATTTCCAGCAGAAATTTCCCGGCGCGGAGTTTGTGGTGACTGACGAGCGTCTGGCGGATAAACTGCCGGCGATTCCGGATGGCGTGAAGCTGATTTCTGGCAAAAATGTCTTCAGTGAACAGCTAGACGACGCTGATTTGGTGGTGCGAACGGCCAGTTTGCCACCGCGTAATATAAAAACTAACGGTAAAATTTGGTCGGCGACCAACGAGTTTTTTGACAAGTGTCCGGCGCCGATTATCGGCGTGACAGGGACCAAGGGCAAGGGGACGACATGCAGCCTGATTGCCTCGATCTTGCAGCAAGCCGAGCAAACGGTGCATTTGGTCGGCAATATTGGCGTGCCGGCGCTGGATGTCTTGCCGAATATTAAAAAAACCGACATTGTCGTTTACGAATTGTCTAGTTTTCAGCTGTGGGATCTAAAAAAATCGCCGCATATTGCGGTGGTGCTAATGATCGAGCCGGATCATTTGAACGTTCACGCGGACTTCGCCGACTACCTCAATGCTAAGAAAAATATTCGCCGCCATCAGCGTCTTGGCGATGTTTGTTTATATCACCCAACGAATAAATATTCGCGGGAAGTGGCTGCCGTGCTGCTTGATAAACTGCTAGATACAGGTGACGATCATGGCGATACGCTGAGTTTTGCGCAGCGCTACGCTATTCCCGACGATGATCAAGTTTATGTTCAGGACGGCTACTTTTGCGTGCAGAATCGTCAGATTTGTAGCACCAGTCATTTGCGTTTGCCGGGTGCACATAATCTAGAGAATGCCTGTGCGGCGATGAGCGCGGTGACGAAACTGCCAATCACCGTGACTGATGAGCAGTACGCGGCTGGATTAGAGAGTTTTACAGGATTGCCGCATCGCCTAAAATTCGTTGCCGAGAAAAACGGCGTGAAATATTACGACGATAGCATTTCGACCACGCCGGGCAGCGCTATCGCCGCGCTAAAAGCTTTCACGGAGCCAAAACTTTTGATTTTGGGCGGCTCCGACAAAGGTGCGGACTACGAAAAATTAGCGCAAGAAATCGCTCGCCAGCAGATGCGGGCGGTGATTGTCAACGGCGTTAACGCCGGCAAACTCGCTGAAATCTTGCATAAAAATAAGGTTTCTTGCCAAGTTATGCAGCTGGAAATGGCGCCAATGCCAATGGTCGTCGAAGCGGCAGCGGGTCTAGCGCAGCCTGGCGACGCGGTGATTCTCAGCCCGGCGGCCGCCAGCTTTGATATGTTCAAAAGTTACTCGGATCGCGGCGATCAGTTTGTGGCGGCGGTAGAAAAGCTCTAATCGCGGCAAACCTCCGTCTCGTACGATAATATAAAGCAAACTTCAGTCTTGCTAGCAGAAGCTAGATGGCGTAGCAGTTAACTAAACAGCGAAATCGCTGATCTGCTTGGCGATGCTTGCGGTGGGCTCGAGAATGCGGCAATGCGGAAAAAGGCTTTGCAATCGCTTCTCAAGTGCCAGATAATGCGTGCAGCCCAGAATAATAACATCGCTGCCGCCGGCAACACTGGCCAACACCTCGTCCAGCGCAATATCGCCGGCCAAACCTTGATCAATCATACGCGCCCACGCGCGAGTATCTGGCGCGTCAATTCGAATATCAGAAGCATAATCGCTGATGAGTGTGCGCAGGCGCTGGCTTTGTTTGGTGGCATTTGTCGCTAGCAGGGTAATGCGATGCGATCTGGTCGAGGCAGCGGCCGATTTGATCATCGGTTCAAAACCAATAAAGCGAACATCTGGATAAAGTTGCTGCAGCTGTTTAAGGGCGTTAGTAGTGGCAGTATTACACGCCAGAATGATGATATCGTACGATAATAGCGGCTGAATGGCGGCATTGGTTAGCGCGATAATCTCTTCTGGCGAACGATTGCCATACGGCGCGTGCTTGCGGTCAATCGCCATGATATATGAATGTTGCGGCAGTAATTCTTTCAATCGCTTTGCTACAAATTCGCCGCCAGTTCCCGTATCAAATATGCCGATCTTCATACAAAAAGTATAGCAAAACCGCTGTAACGATATCTACGACAATGCCAGAGCTCGCAGTTTTGGCAGATTTGAAACGCCGAAATTGCTGCTTATTGCTGTTAATGCTGCTATAATAAGCAGGAATAGGCGCGAGTCTTGAGATAGTATCTAATCGGAGGGTTTATGGATCAACAGCCGTACCAGCAATACCAACAGTATCAGCAGCCGCCACAATCGCAGGCACAAACCAAAGGCCAGCTTGCCGTAGCGCGGGCTCGCAATGCGCAAGATAATGTCGTTCTGACAATAACTATCATTATCTTTTGTTTCTTTGCGGCTAGCTATTTTATCTATACAACATTCCAGGAAATGTCAACAGATAATGCTGGGCACCACGTTGAGTTATCGTTCAGCGATGGCGTGATTGCTGTATTGCTGGCGATAGTTTTTATGATTATGGGATTGGGTATGCTGCTGGGTATTGGCATGTTTATGGTGCGTATGATGCGTCAGCAAATGCTGGGCAATGCTTTGCAGGTTGAATATAGCGCTTACGCGTGGTTGCGCGATTGGGCTAACCAGGTATCGGCTGATTTAGAGATGCCGCAAGTCGAGATTTTCATCACCCAGAATCCAGTGATGAATGCTTATGCTTTTGGTTTTGCTAGGCCATATTCTATCGTGCTGCATTCTGGATCGATTCGCTACTTGACCAAGGATGAGCTAAAAGTGATTGTCGTACATGAAATGGCACATATCAAATACCGCCATGCCAACGCTAACGTGTATTTGATGCCGTTTTTGTCGATTCCAATTATCAGCGTATTAGGTAGTTGGATTTCTGGATTCTGGCATCGCCGTGCCGAGCTAACCGCCGATCGTCTAGCTTTGATGTATTTGGGCGATAGCGAATTAGTCAAGAAATCGCTGATCAAGGTGCATGTCGGACCTGATGCGTCGGACAGTATGAACGAGGTAGCGCGCCAGTGGATGCAGTATACGGCTGAGCGCCCGATGAATCATTTTGCGCAGACGTTCAGCGATCATCCGTTTTTGGTACGTCGGTTGAGCCAAATTGACTATTGGAAGGGTGTGGTTGAGCCGCAAAATCAGCCGCAGAGCGTTGCGCCAGCTGCTGCTCAGACTAATGTTTCTGAACCTGCTGGATCAGAACCTGCTACTGAGCCGACAACCGTAGAACCAACTTCTACCAAGAAATCAACTCGCCGCAAATCAGATGACACCAGCCAAAATCAAGACGAGACTGCTGCCTAGGTTCTATGCAGCCGTTACGAAAACAAGCTGAAGATCTCCGTGCTCGCGTGGCTAGCGCTTGCCAGGCTTTACATATTGACGCTCGCGCTGAAGAATTGGCAGTGCTTGATGAACAGCTGGCCGATTCGAATGTCTGGGCGAATGTCGAGCGGGCGCAGATGCTGACGCGGCAGGCGGCGAGCTTGCGTTCGCAAATTGAGCCGTGGCAGATTTTACGTTCGCAAGTCTCGGATATAATCGAACTGATGGATCTAGGCGACGATTCGATGCTGACAGAATTCACCGAGCAGTTAGCAGCTCTCGAAGCAGAATACCAGGAGCGCCGCAAAGATTTGTTGTTCTCAGGTGAATACGATAATCGAGCGGCGATTCTCAAATTGAGCGCTGGCGCTGGAGGTACCGATGCGCAGGATTGGGCAGAGATGTTAGAGCGAATGTATCTGCGCTGGGCTGAAAAGCATGATATGCAGACCGAGCTAGTCGAGCGTTCGACAGGCGAAGAAGCTGGTATCAAGAATGCGACGTACATTATTCGCGGCGCCTTTGCCTACGGTAAATTGCGTAGTGAGCATGGGGTGCACCGGCTGGTGCGGCTCAGTCCGTTTAACGCTGATAATTTGCGGCAGACTAGTTTTGCACTGGTCGAAATTATGCCGGAAATGGACGCACCAGGTGAGGTCGAGATCGACGACAAAGATTTGCGAATTGATATTTATCGCAGCGGTGGCAACGGTGGGCAAGGGGTTAATACGACTGATTCCGCAGTGCGCGTCACTCACTTGCCGACAGGCACGGTGGTGGCGATCCAAAACGAGCGCAGCCAGCTCCAAAACAAAGAAACCGCGCTGAAAATCCTCAAAAGCCGCTTAGCGCAAATGCAGCTTGAGCAACGCGCCGAAACTTTGGCTGATCTGCGCGCCGGGGAATCGGCTAGCTGGGGTGCGCAGATTCGTAATTACGTGCTTCACCCCTACACATTAGTCAAGGATACGCGTACTAAGTTCGAGACGCATAACGCCCGCGGCGTGCTAGATGGCGACATTGACGGTTTTATCGAAGCATATCTTGAGCAGCAAGCAGCGACCGAGTAGCTGGCTATCGCTATAAACTAGCTTATGCTACAATAGGTAGTGATGATTCTGTTAGATAGAGTGACCAAGGTGTATGGTAAGGGCAGCAAGCCGGCGCTTGACCGTATTAATCTGCATGTCGAGCCGAACGAGTTCGTGATCATCGTTGGGACGAGCGGCGCTGGCAAATCGACTTTGCTCAAGCTGCTAACACGCGAAGAGAAGCCGACTAGCGGCAAGATTGTCGTTGGCGGTATTGATTACGACCAGCTCAAGGACAAGCATATCCCGTTGCTGCGCCGCAAAATTGGCGTAGTTTTTCAGGATTTTAAGTTACTACCGAACCGGACAGTGTTCGAAAATGTGGCTTTTGCGCTAGAAATTGCCGGCATGACTAACCGCGAAATTAAAAATACTGTACCAAAAGTGATTGACCTAGTGGGTCTAAAGGGTAAGGAAAAGCAGTTCCCGCATCAGCTATCGGGCGGCGAACGCCAACGAGTAGCGATTGCCCGAGCGGTAGTGCGCCAGCCAAAGATTCTAATCGCCGACGAGCCAACGGGTAATCTCGACCCGAAGCACAGTTGGGATATTGTCCGCCTGCTTGAGAAGATTAACCGGTATGGCACGACAGTTATACTTACAACACATAATGTAGAGATTGTCAATAGGTTAAAGCGCCGCGTTATCACTGTTGACCACGGTAAGATTACTAGTGATCAAGCGCAGGGGAGTTATCGGCAATGAGACGAGACAAAGTCAAGACAGCGGCCGCCAAAAAGAAAAGCCGCCGCGAGGATAAAAAAAATACCGGTGCGCGCGCCCTGACTAGACAAAGGCGCAGCCGCCAGCGCAAATGGCTGACTTTCGTGCGAATGTGCCGCTACGGCGTCAATAATTTCACTCGTAATGCTTGGCTAACCATTGCTGCTACCGCGGTGATGACGATTACGTTGCTGATTATCTTTACTACGGTGGTGGCGCGCAATATTTTGGCAGACTCGGTAACGGAGCTGAGTAAAAAAGTCGATATGTCAATTTATCTCAAAACGGGTACTACCGAGGAGCAGGCTAAACCGATTATTGCCGATTTGCGCAAACTGCATAATGTCGAGCGCGTTGAATTCGTTTCCTCGGAAAAAGCGCGCCAACAAAGCGCCGAAGACAACAAAGCCGACCAAGATATACTAGATGCCCTCAATCAAGCTGCCAATAAAATGCCAGCAGTGATTCGCGTTAATCTAGAGAATATCAATGACACCGACAGTCTTAGCGATTTTGTCAAAACTAATAAGCCGCTCAAAAAAATTATCGATGATAAGCGCGAACCGTCGTTTGCTGGCGACCGGCGCGATGCTATCGAAAATATCGGCCGCTGGACAGATTTTGCGCAGCGGGCCGGTTTGGCAGCGAGCGTACTCTTCGTCGTAATATCTTCATTGATTGTTTTTAATACCATTAGAATGGCAATATTCAACCGTAAAAGCGAGATCGAGATGATGAAGCTCATCGGTGCTGATAAAAGCTTTATTCGCGGTCCGTTTTTGGTAGAAGCGATGGTATATGGTTGTATTGCTGCGGTTGTAGCGACCGCTATAGGGGTAGGGGTTTTCGCGACGATTTCTGGCAAATTACAGGCTTATGGAATTGCTGCTGTAGCTACATCGCACTTTCTGATAAATAATTTGCTGCTGGTCTTGCTAAGTATGATGTTGCTAGGCTCGTTGATTGGGATTATTTCTTCGACACTGGCTACTCGCCGTTATCTCAAATTGTAGAGTAATTTACGAAAGGGGGTGCTTATTCGACGTAGCTTTATTGACAAAGCGGTAATGCTTTGTTACGCTAGAGGTATGAAACATAGGTCCACCACACCAGTTTCGTCAAGGCGGCACGTTGCGAAGTCGTCAATCGTCGCAGCAGCTGTTTTGATGAGTGCAAGTATACCGGTTGCCTTCGCGCAAAACGTGTTGGCCGACCAGTACGACGAACAGGTCAAAAAACTTCAATCAGAAGCTGATTCATATCAGCAGCAGGCGGCGACGCTTGGCGCGCTGGCGTCAACGCTGCAAGCGCAGCTTGATGTATTAACCAAGCAAAAAAATGAAATCCAAGCGCAAATTAATACTAGCCAGGCTAAGCGCGATAAGCTTGAGAAAGATATCGCTGCTACCGAAAAGAAAATCGAGATTAACAAAGAAGCTCTTGGCGAAATTGTTGCCGATATGTACGTTGATAGCTCAATCTCGCCGCTCGAGATGCTGGCTAGCAGCAAAAACATCGGCGATTACGTTGACAAGCAAGAATACCGCTCGTCAATGCAGGACAATCTGAGCACCAAGATTAAACAGATTAAATCGCTCAAAGCGCAGCTCGAAAAGCAGAAAAAGCAAGTCGAGAACGTACTGCGCGACCAGAAGTCGCAAAAAGCCGCGCTAGCTGCCAAAGAGGCTGAACAGGCTAAATTAGTTTCGGACACGCGCGGTGAGGAATCAGCTTACAATAACCTGGTCGCCAAGCGTAACAGCGAAATCAGCAGTGTCCGCGCTCAACAGGCTGCCGCTATGGCTGCAGCTGCCCGTGCTTCAGGCTCTACTAATATTGGTACGGGCTCGGCTAGCGGTGGCGGATATCCGTCGGTTTGGGCTAATGCCGAGCAAGATACGATCGTTGATAACTGGGGTCTCTATAACCGCGAATGCGTCAGCTACACCGCCTGGAAAGTAGCTAGTACTGGCCGTTACGTACCGCATTTTGGCGGGGCAGGTAACGCTAATCAGTGGCCGAGCACAACGTCTCGCTATGGTATTGCAAACGGCCCAACGCCAAAAGCTGGCTCGGTAGCTATTCAGTATGTTGGCGCTTACGGTCACGCTATGTATGTCGAAGCAGTTAATGGCGATGGTACGATTACCGTTAGTGACTACAACAATAATATCGACGGTTTAGGCTGGGGCCGCTATCACTACTACACACGTTCAAGTGCTGGGCTAACTTATATATATTTCTAGCGAGATCAAGATAATAAGCGGTAAATTATAGCGTACTCAGCCAGAGTGCGCTATAATTATGATTATGGCAAACGAACAGGGAGTTGAAAATAAGGGGCGGAAGCCTCGGCAGCGGAAGGTTTCACAGGGTGTTTTCTTGGCATCGCTAGTCTTGGCGATAATCGTATCGTTTGCGGCTGGTACGCGCAGCGAAGAAATCTATCAGATAGCAGCGCCGATTTTTGGCATCAAGGTGGCTAAGCAGCCGCTTGATACCGAGGTGATGAAAGAAGCTTATCGTCAACTAGCGGCGAATTATGACGGTGATTTGGATGCTAATAAGCTGTCTGACGGGGCGGCTCGCGGCATGGTTAAAGCGGTCGGCGACGACTACACGACATTTCTAGATAAGGAAGAAGCGGCAGAATTTAACAAAAGTCTAAACGGCGAAGTTTCTGGCATTGGTGCCGAAATCGGCGTGCGCAATTTGCAGCCGACAGTACTGCGAGTTCTCGATGACTCTCCAGCCAAGAAAGCCGGCCTTAAAACGGGCGATATCTTTGTGGCTGTGAACGGTACATCAGTAGCGGGCGAGACGGCTAGCGGCGTGGCTGATAAAGTTACTGGCGAAGCGGGCACGACCGTCAAGCTAACTATGCGCCGCGGCAGCGAATCGCTAGATTTTTCGATTACGCGGGCCCAAATTAGCGATCCTAGCGTCCGTTGGTCGGTTAGCGACGACGTTGGTATATTGACGATCTCGCGCTTTGACGACAACACCGGTTCGCTAGCTCGCAAAGCTGCTAAAGAGTTCATTGACAAAGGTGTTAAAAGCGTTATTGTTGATTTGCGTAACAACGGCGGCGGCTATTTGACAGCGGCGCAAGAAGTGGCGAGTTTGTGGCTAGATAACGGCAAAACGGTCGTTACCGAAAAAAGCCGTGGCCAGGTTACCGAGACAGTTAAAGCTTCGGGAAATCCGACACTTAAAGGCAAGAAAACCATTGTCCTCGTCAATGGCAGCTCAGCCAGTGCTAGTGAGATTGTGGCTGGTGCGCTGAAAGATTATCAAGCAGCCATCTTGGTCGGTGAAAAAACCTTTGGCAAGGGTACGGTGCAAAAGGTGATCAACCTATCCGACGATCGTATCCTCAAGGTGACAGTGGCCCGCTGGTATACACCGCAAGACAGAAACATCACCAAAGAAGGTATCCAGCCGAACCAGACGGTCAAGATGAGCTCGGATGATAATAACGCTGGGCGCGACCCGCAAATGGTGCGCGCTAAAGAATTAGCGTCATAGCCCTTGTGCTTATCGCCAGGCTGGTATACTATATAAACTATGGATACACGCAAACGTAAGATTTTGCTAGTAGAGGATGATACTGCGCTAGCATCAGTATATCGGTCGCGCCTTGAGCTAGAGGGTTTTGACGTCTGTGAAGCAAATAATGGCGAGGACGCGCTGTCGTTAGCAGTTTCTGAGCATCCTGACTTGATTTTGCTGGACGTCATGATGCCGAAAATTAGCGGTTTTGACGTTTTGGACATCTTGCGTAATACGCCGGAGACTACCAATATCCGGGTGATTATGCTAACAGCGCTTAGCCAGCCCAAAGACAAAGAACGCGCCGAGCAGCTCGGTGTTGACGATTATTTAGTGAAATCGCAAGTAGTTATCGGCGATGTCGTCGAGCGCGTGCGGTATCATTTGGGTATGGCGGCTTAGAAATAGCTGCTATTTTTGGGCGGAGACCGCGTTATGCAGAGCCTCTCAGGATCTCTGTCTAGTTTGTAATCTGCAAAGGAGTAGATTAGCGTTAGTTTATTGACAAATCGTGTATTTTTTGCTATAATAAAGAGTATATAAAGATTAAAACAGAAAAATACACATGGCAAATAATAAACTAAACATACATGGCGCAAATTTAGAAGATTTGCAGGAAACTGCTGATCGATATTCAGAACCGGAAGATTTGGCGGCTAGCCAACCAGAAAGTCCGGCCGAAGCTGCTGATCAGTATGCGGAGTTGGAAAATCCGGAGAGTGGCGGTCAGCAGGAAACCGCTGATCAGCATTCAAGGCCAGAAGCTCCAGCGGCTAGCGATCAGCCAGAAGACTCATTGGCGGCTTTGCGCCGAGCTTTGAAAGCTAGAAAAGACGCAAAGCTGGAAGCTCCAATATCATCTTTAGAAACCCAAGCCGCCGAAGCTAGACTCGCTCTCGGTATTGGCCGTACGGCGTTTCGGGCGGTTGATATGCTCGAAAATCCTACTGGTAAACCGCCGGCCGATTCTCTTGGCGAGCCAGAATCTAATTCTGAACGTTCAGATTCCAGCGAACCTGCAGACGAGTCGGTTGAACGCGCAGACGGCGATTCTGATGAGACTAAAGAGCCAGACGAGCAAAATGAGCAAAACGATAGTCCTGATAAGAATAAAGATGAAGATGAAGATGAAGAGCGAAGCGACAAGGAATCTTCTGAAGCCCTAAAATCATTAGCGGACAGCACGAACCATCGCTTGCAAGCTATGGCAGACACAGTAGAAAATGCGATTAATACTATACGGGCGCGCAGCAGGGATTACGTGTCGCTATCTTCTGGCGATATGCAATGGCTGGTATCGAACGTCCCAGGCATGTTAAGCGGCTTTGTTGGGGCTGTCGAGGGAGCTATAGACGGTTTGCCACTAGTAGAAGCGTCTCGACTTAATGACGCAGTAGACGAAATTAGACACAGACTCACTGCATTAAATAATGTTATCGCTGAAAATAATGTTATCGCTGAAAATAATGTTATCGCTGAA
>CAJPNK010000005.1 GCA_905372095.1 Candidatus Saccharimonadota bacterium
GGCGAGCCGGTTTGCGCGGTGGATATAAATTTGACGCCGGAAGCGCAGGACGATCTGCTGCTGGCTGGCTTGCCGGCTAGTTTTCGCGGCTTCGTCGGACATAAAGAGGGGACAGATACGGCGCCGCCGAACAGCGTGGTGCTAGCGCGCTCTGCGGCCTGCATACAATTGCTGCGCGCCGGGAAAAATGTTTATGCGGCGCAATTCCATCCTGAGCTTGATGCTGATGGCTTGGCTTTGCGGATTAATATTTATAAGCATGCCGGCTATTTTGCGCCGGAGGAGGCTCAAGATCTGATCGATGCGGCGTACCGCGAATCGGAGTTGGTAACCGAACCGGTCAAGATATTGCGGCGGTTCGTTGAAAAATACGCGGAATAGTTTGACGCTTTCTAGCTAGACTGCGGAATTTCGTTATTAGCAAAAGGCCTCGGGTAATCCCGAGGCCTTCTTGACGGCCAAAGCTGAGAAAGGTTTATTCTTTCTTCTTGCCGCGTGATTTGACGGTAATTTTCTTTGGCTCTGGCGCTGGCGTGACTGGCACGGTGACTTTCAAGACGCCATCGTCCAGGTGCGCTTCGATAGCGTCGGCGTCAGCGCGCTCTGGCAGCTGGACGCTGCGGTAGAAGCTGCTGCTCGACTCGCGTACGACGTATTTCTTTTCTTTGTCTTCTTCTTTTTCGTGCCGTTGGGCTTGGATGACCAAGTTGCCGTTTTCGACAGAAATATTGACGTCGTCTTCATCGAATTTCGGCAGGTGAACCTCGACGACTAGCGCGTTATCTTTCATGTAAACATCAGTGGTAGGCAGGCCAACCGAGCGCACTTGGCGCGGCATCCAGTTGTCGTCATTAAAGAAATGGCGCTGCAAGGCATCCATTTCGGCAAACGGGTCGAATCGAACGAGTTTACTCATTTGTATTACTCCTTTCGTTTATGATTTAGCGAGCTTTTGCTCTATATTTTATTGTAATTGGTTGGCACTCGCGTGTCAAGAGTGCCAAACATAAGTAGAATAACAGTAGTCTAGTGTGTCTCAAAGATTTCCCTGATTTTTCCACGGCAGTACATACGCTATATATAGCGGCACTATATATAGCGTATGTGTAGCTTTGTCTAAATACGGTACAATAGATGTATGGGATGGTTGCGTGATTTAATTTTTGGCGAGCCGGATGGTGATGACGAATATTTGGCGCGTCTTAATAATAATGATATGGTCTCGCTGCAAGATAATCGCGGCAGTAGGGACGAAAATAACTTCGATAAAGACACTTCAGGGGTTGCTGCAGATACTAGGAAGTCAGACAGTAAGCCTCAGCCCGATCAATATCACTCGGCTAACGGGCAAAAAGTGATTCCTGAGATAGAGGTTGAGCGCACCGAGGCGCATCCGTCGGGCGACAATAAGTACCTCGAGGTGTGGGCGCATATTCGCAACCACGCGAGCTTTGACGTGGAGCTTGATAAATATGAGATATTAGGACAGCGAGGCGACTTGAATAAATTTCTCAAGCCAGGCGAGATTTTTGAGCTGCGTTTGTATCGCGGGCCGATGCCGCAGAGCGATTCGGTGCGTAAGATGTATATTCAGTACAAGATTGTTGGTACGGGCGACTATTTTCAGGCTGATCACATGATAGAGTATAAATATGAACAAGATAATCGCGGCAACAAGTGGTATATGCCAGACGAGCTGAAGCTGCTGCGGCCAGTCCGCGATATTTAGAAGGCAGGGAAGAAGTGAGAGTATTTTTTACAGATGGCAGCGCTAGCCCAAATCCGGGCCCAGGCGGCTACGCGGTGATTGAAAACGGCCAGCCGGTAGCTTTGGGCAGCGAAGACGGACAGACGACAAATATTCGCATGGAGGGCATGGCGCTGATTGCAGCGATGGAGCTAGCTGGCGATGAGCCGTGCGAAATTCATAGCGATAGCGAATTTTGGATCAATGTGTTAACCAAGTGGGCGCCAGGCTGGGCTGCTAAAGGTTGGCGTAAAAAAGGCGGCGAAATTAAGAATATTGATCTCGTGCAGCAAGCGTACGCGCTTTACCAATCGGTACAGCCGAAGCTGGTTTGGGTGCGCGGCCACGTCGGCCACGAGCAGAACGAGTTAGCGGATGAGTGGGCGAACAAAGCGCGGGCTGGCGTTCGTCTATAGCGAGAGCCTTGGCTGTTTTTGCTGTCAATCTAGATTCGGCGGGGTGGGGCGTGTTATAATGAACTTGTTAATAATTTAATATCCAGAGTGCGACGAGGGACTGGCCTGATGACTCGCCGGCAACCTGCTTTTGCAGCAAGGTGCTAATTCCAGCCTGCTTGACCAGGAGAGATATTGTCTTTGCGGCTCCTTTCTTGGCCTTGTAGCGGGGCAGATAGAAAGGAGTTTTTATGTCTGTAGAACCTAATAATCAAGCAGTATATCGTACGGCCGAGAGCGTTTCGCCGAAACATCCGGACAAGATTTGCGACCAAATCAGCGACGCTATTCTGGACGCGTATCTTGCCAAAGACCCGCAAGCCCGAGTGGCGATTGAAGCTTGCGGCGGCCATGGCGCACTGTTTCTAACCGGCGAAGTATCGTCGAGCGAGCTAGTTGACGTCAAGCAGATTGCGCGGCGGCTGGCTGGCGACGACGTGGAAATTATTGAGCGGATTGCACGCCAGAGCCCAGAGATTGCTCAGGGCGTGGACGCGGGCGGTGCTGGCGATCAAGGGGTGATGATTGGTTATGCTTGTGCTGAGACGCCAGAATTGTTGCCGCTAGAATATGCTTTGGCGCGGGCTTTGAACCGCTTTTTGTATGAGAAATGGCCGTATGACGGCAAAACGCAGGTGACGACCTATGGCGGTCAGATTGCGGCGATTGTTGCCAGCTTCCAGAATGCGCCGCACGACGAGCTGGCGGCTGCAGTGCGGCAGTGGTTTGCGCAGCAAAAATATGTGGCAGGTGATTTTGATGGCATTTCTCTGCATATAAATCCGGCAGGCGATTGGCAAATTGGCGGTTTCGCGGCGGACGCTGGCTTGACCGGGCGTAAATTAGCAGTTGATAATTATGGCCCGCGGATTCCGCTAGGCGGCGGGGCGTTTAGCGGCAAGGACGCCACTAAGGTCGATCGCAGCGGTGCCTATATGGCGCGGCGGGTCGCAGTTGATTATCTTAAAAAGTTTGCAGCTCAGGAAGTGTTGGTGCGCTTGGCGTACGCAATTGGCCACGACCAGCCGGTTGAAGCTACGGCGGTAGTTAACGGTGTTGAGAAGCCAATCGCAGGTTATGACCTTAGTCCAGCGGGTATTATTGATAAGTTGCAGCTGGCTCGTCCGCAATACGAACCAACAGCGCGCTACGGTCATTTTGGTAACGGTTTTGCTTGGGATAAGTAGTCTCGCGTCTTAAGTTGTATAATAAGGGTAGTGAAGCAAGATTTAGCCTTAGAAATATTATTGAGCGGCGAAAGCGCACTGCTGACCGGCCCGGCAGGAACGGGTAAGACTTTCGTGCTGAATCAATTCATCAACTTGAGTAAGGCTAGCGGCAAGTATGTCTCGGTGACGGCGACGACCGGGCTAGCGGCGACGCATCTGGGCGGCGCGACGATCCATGCCTGGTCAGGGATTGGCGTCAGCGACCGCCTGCCGAATGGTTTTGCCGAGCATGTTAGCAAGACTCGCCGCGAAATTATCGAAAAAACCGATGTCTTGATTATTGATGAGATTAGCATGTTGCACGATTACCGCTTGGACATGGTTGACGAAGTTTGCCGTTTAGTACGCAAGAGAGTTGACGAGCCGTTCGGCGGCATCCAAGTGGTACTTTCTGGCGATTTCTTTCAGTTGCCACCGGTTAATCGGTCAGAAAGCCGCGAGGGCGGGTTCGTAGTGAATTCATCGGCGTGGCGCGAGCTTGATCCGACGGTATTGTATCTGAGCGAGCAGTTTCGCCAGCGCGACGGCGATACGCTGCTAGAAATCTTGACGGCGATGCGAGCTGGCGATTTGCGCCGCCGCCACGCCGAGCAGCTGTTAGAGCGGACCGAATATCAACCGCCAGCCGGAGCAGATCTGACAGAGCTGCATACCGTGAACGTTGACGTCGATAGAATTAATCAAGCCAGGCTTGCTGAATTGCCGGGCGACGAGGTGTTTTATCAACGCCACACTACTGGTAGTAACAACTACGTTGATAATTTGCAGCGCAGCGTACTAGCACCAGAAGTGCTGACACTCAAAATAGGCGCATTAGTGATGGCGGTCAAGAACGATCAGGCGCGGCGCTATGCTAATGGCAGTATCGGCATGGTGGTCGATTTCGAGCCAGCGACGGATTATCCGGTAGTGGAGTTTCGTAATGGCCGGACGGTGACTATGCAGCCTGACACTTGGGAGTTGCGCGACGGTACGCGCAAACGAGCTAGCATTAGCCAAATTCCGCTGCGTTTGGCGTGGGCGATTACTGTCCACAAAAGCCAAGGCATGACGCTGGATAGCGCGCGAATTGATCTGCGCAAAGCCTTTGTGCCGGGCATGGGCTATGTGGCGCTTAGCCGGGTGCGCGATATCGATAACCTGTATTTGACGGGTATTAATCGCATGGCTTTGCAGATGAGCGATGAAGCTTATATGATCGATGAGCAGCTGCGTGCGCGGGCGGCAGATGATGCTAAAAAGTTCGCGCACTTACAACCAAAAGCCGACAAACGCGCGGCCGGTGAACTTAAGCCCGCCAAAAAAGCGAACAGCGCCAATTTTAGCTGGTCGGCTAAAATTGCTAAAATGCGCCAGACTTATCCTAATGCTTATAAACCATGGATTAAGGCTGATGACGATGAATTGCTCCAAATGTTCATTAACGGCGAAAGTATTGCTGCGATGAGCCAGAAACTCGGTCGCCACCATGGTTCGATCAAAATGCGCTTGCAAAAACATTTTGGCGAGGATGTTGTACAGTAAATAAACCAATATTAGAATAGCGCCTAATAATTGTAGTAGAATATATATCATGAATAATGACCAATCAACACCGGCTGATGACCAGCCGCCAGAGCCAACTGATATTTTCCTCTGGGCGAACCAAGCTGATGCGCATAAGGACGAGCTCGAAATCGACCTATTTCTATTTACGAAGGGCTACACTGTCTACGCCACTAATTACGCCAAGGAGCTCAAGGCGCAGCTCAAGGTATTATTCCTTTACGACATGATTAGCCAGGTGCAAACTGGTGCTGCCACTGGCATGACAGTGCGCGACTTTGAAGCGGCCGCCGCTGAGGATAATGTGTTGGAGCGGACTACCTTGGACCGGGTAGATCACGCGCAAGAGGTGATTGAGCAGATTCGCTACGGCGAGGAAACGCTAGAGGTGTTCCGCGAAGGCGACCATGAGTTTAAGAAGGTCAAGGGAATCGTAGCGCGTTTCAGCCGCCAGGGGGCCGAGCCGTTTTTCGTGGCTAAGATTTTACCGCAGTCACAAGTGCTTAAAGGCGCAACCGCTTGGATGTATAACGGCGATTCGTTTCAACCGTTTAGCGCTGATGTCGGCCTGAAAATTACGCCGGATAATCAAGTGTTGATTGCCGGCGGTGATATCTTTGCCTTTAATGAGTCGAAATTCATCCGTTTGTTTGGCTACGACGCTAAGCAGTTCGCTGTTGCCGAAGAAAAAATTGCTGAGATCGAGAAAAACTTTAAGTTAAAGTTCCCTGAAGGCATGACTTTCGATGCGTTAGTGCGCGATACTAAATCGTTAGTGACTAAGCTGCAAAAAGTCGACGTCGGTCTGGTGACGCAGGATCAGGTTGTTGAGCAAGCCGATGAGATGGGCTTGGAACTAATGACGGACGATGCGACGGGCGAGATTATTATCATGGATGCCAAGGATGCGGCGAAGTTTGTCAATCTGCTCAACGACGACTATATGACTAGCGATATGACTGGTATCAAGTATGAATTAAAAGGCAAGAAGGAGCTGCGCGGCGATAGCGAGGCGAGCACGCCAGAAGGGGAATAATGAGCGAAGAATACGGTGGAGCAAAGGTTGTAGTTATCGGCGGCGGGACGGGTAGTTTCACGCTGCTGTCTGGTTTGAGAAAATACGTGTCTGATTTGACAGCTCTGGTCAATATGGCAGATGATGGCGGCTCGACAGGACAGCTGCGCGACGAACTTGGCGTGCTGCCGCCGGGCGATGTGCGGCAGTGCTTAGTAGCACTGAGCGATAGTCCGCGGGTGCGTGATTTGTTCAATTATCGATTTGATGACGGCAGCTTGAAGGGTCATGCCTTTGGCAATTTATTCTTGACAGCGCTCGAGAAAATGACCGGTAGCTTTGGCGAGGCAGTGCAGCTGGCTAGCCAAGTACTCAATATTCAAGGCAGGGTAATTCCGACAACTTTAACCGATATTACGCTGTGTGTCGAGAGCGCTTCGGGCGAACCTATCAAAGGGCAATTCAAGATCGCGCATGCCGATATCGCTAAGCAGCCAAAAGTATGGTTAGAGCCAGAAGCAGTAGCGCATCCAGTGGCCGTCCAGGCGATTCTGGAAGCTGATATGGTGGTAATTGCACCAGGTAACCTATACGGCAGTTTAGCGCCGGCGCTGGTGATTCGAGAAATTCAGGAGGCGCTAGCGGCGACATCGACGAAGTGTGTCTTTGTCTGTAATCTGGTTACTAAGCCTGGTCCGACTGATAATTTGAGCGTGGTGGATTTTGCTAGCGAGATTGAGCGTTTGGCGGGCAGCGAATTCCTTGATTATGTTGTTTTTAATACTGATCAGCCGTCGGCAGAATTGATGGATAAGTACTCTCATGACGGTGAGCATGTGGTTCAATATGATATCAGCGAGCTAAAACGCCAGCACTACGAATTCCGCGGTGCCAGCATTCTAGCAAAGAAAGTTTGGTCGGGTGCTCAGTCGAGTGATCCGATTGCGTCAGTGCGCAGTTTTATCCGGCATGATCCAGATGCGGTGGCGCGCCAGCTGATGCGTATATACTTTGCATAAGCAGCGTTTTCTGTCATGGCTGACCTCTATAGACGCTAGATATAGCGTCTATTTGCTTATATAAACACTATAGTTTTCCACGTTTTTGTGGAAAAGTAAAGAAGTTATCATTTTTAGTAAAAAAGGTATTGCACAAGCATGATGAAACGTTGTATGATAAAGCCAGTGGCAAGGCAAGAGATGAAATCTCGAGTCAAAACAAACACCACCGCGTAAAATAACAAAAGAAAGTAGGGTAGTCATGACTGACGCAGCTATTAGCCAATCTATGTACGGTAGGGCGGGCGTCTTGGTTTGCGTACCTGATGCTTACGTATCGCGGGCGACGCTGTCTTTGGGCGCGTAGCCGTATAGTTTGTGGTACTTTTACAATTTGAAGTTGGACATCCTCGAGATCAACAACCTGATAGTGAGCAGTGGAATATCGACCCACGCTAAAATTGTCGAAAGTTCTTTCCTCTAACACAACACCTCCCAAAAACTCCACCTCACACACAAGTCTCTCAAAGGTATGCTAAATACGATATGAGTTGTTTGACAGCTCTTGATTTTAAGCATACTTGACTAAACTAAAACAAACACACCTATGCGAAAACAAACAGCTCGCTATCAGATTGGTGATCTCGAGTCCCTCGCCAGACCATATGGTATGATGGGGGAATGAGTATTAAAGAACATCCACCACTTCATGTTCCAGTATTACTTAATGACGTTGTGCGGCTGCTTAATCCTAAAGATGGCGAGAGTTATCTCGACCTGACGGCTGGATACGGCGGACACGCGCGCGTCATTGTCGAACGAACGCATAATTATCGCGGAATGACTTTGGTTGACCGCGATGAATTTGCACAAGCAAATCTAGCGGCATTTGTCGGCAAAGGGGCAGAGCTAATACACGCTGATTTTGTCAGCGCTGCCCGGCGGTTGATTGCTATAGGTAAGCGGTTTGATATGATATTGATTGATTTGGGGGTGTCGTCACCACAGCTTGATAGGGCTGAGCGAGGATTTTCATTTTCGCATAGCGGTCCGCTGGATATGCGGATGGATCGGCGGCAAGCTTTAACTGCAGAGCAGGTGGTTAACACCTATTCGCAGGGCGAGCTGGAGCGGATTATTCGCGATTACGGCGAAGAGCGGCCAAATATTGCGCGGCGTTATGCTGCTGCGATTATTAAGGCTAGACCACTGGCGACAACTGAAGATTTGGCATCGGCTATCTTGAGGGCGCATGTCGGACGGCGCCAGCGAACGCATCCGGCGACACGTACTTTTCAGGCGATTCGGATTTTTGTAAACGATGAGCTTGAGCAAGTACGAGCGATTATGCCATTATTACCCGAGCTGTTGTCGCAGGGCGGGCGAGTCGGTGTAATTAGCTTTCATAGCCTGGAGGATCGTATCGTTAAGCAATACTTTGCCGAACAGGCCAAGAACGGCTACGAGGCGGAACTTCGTATCATTACGAAGCATCCTGTCGATGGAGCTATTAGAGATGTTCACAATCCGCGCTCGCGAAGTGCTAAGCTTCGTGTCGCTGTGAAAATATAAAAACAGAAAGGAAGATGTAGCATGACTCGCCGCATCCAAGTACAAGTCCAAGCCGACGTTCAGCATGACATCACTGTCGTGCGCCGCGCCGCTTAGGCAAAATAACACAACTCATAGGGCAGAGGAGCGTAATTTTCGTTTTTCTCCTAACGTTCCTCTGACTTTTGAGTGTCAAAATAAATAACAAAAACGAATCCACCACATGTCATATTCACGAACTACACAATTTAATAGCCGGCGCCAAGGTAATTATGGGCGCAACCGCAATACAGTTGCTTTTGCATCGGCTATCAAACTCGGCCCGATTTCTAATGCGATTATTATTGCACTTCTCTTGACGCTGCTAGGTCTGTTATACTTAACACAAGCGGGGAGTGTTTCGGGCTATGATTATGAGTCAAATGACGTCAGTAATAAAATTTCGACGTTGACCGAACAGAAGAGTGATCTGGCGGTTGAGAATGCTCGCCTGACAGCTCTGCAATCGGTTAAAGACAGCAGTGTTGCTCAAAGGATGGCTACCCCGGCTGATACTCAGTATGTAAGCAAATAGGAGTTCTAAGATCATGAGTGTATCGCCAACTCGTTTTATTCGACGCTCGAGAGTTGGCTTTTTGTTTGGTGTAGTTCTGGTCGTCTCGGCCATTTTTGTAGTGCAGCTTTTCGTAGTGCAGGTAGTGCGGCATGATTACTATGTAACACAGGCTGATAATGAGCAGATTAAGAAGTTCACGCTCAAAGCGCAGCGCGGCGAGATTTACGCTATGGACGGCAGCGACCCGAAGCCGCTGGTGATGAACGAGACAGTCTATAAAGTTTGGGCAGATCCAACACAGGTGTCTGACAAGCAGGCGGTGGTAGATACGCTGAATAGCGTAGCTGGCGGCAATGTAGTTGACGGTTTTGCGGCGCTGATTGACAAAAAACCTAGCCGTTACCAAATTTTGACGAAATATATTACGCGGACGCAGGCTGAACTAATCAAGAAGAAAAAGCTAGCGGGCATTGGCTTTGAAGTTGGAACGCGCCGGGTCTATCCTGAAGGACGATTGGCTAGCCAGGTTTTGGGTTTTGTTAATCACGAGGGTAAAGGAGTATATGGCTTCGAGCAAGCTAATAACCAAACTCTGTCTGGGCGCGATGGCATGCTCAAAACGGTGACGGATGCTCGCGATGTACCGCTGACAATTGGCGATAAGAATGTCCGCCAGCCGGCAGTAAATGGCCAGAGTATTGTTTTGACGATTGATCGTAATATCCAGACACAAGTCGAATCAGCGCTTGAGGCTGGTGCTAAGCGTAGTAAAGCCACTAGAGCAAGCGCTATCGTCATGGAGCCAAGTACTGGCAAAGTGCTGGCAATGGCTAATATGCCGACGTATGATCCATCGAATATCAATACTTCTGACGTGTCGGTCTTTAACAACGATACGATTTCGCATCCGTACGAAGCGGGCTCTGATGTCAAGACTTTCACGGTAGCGACCGGAATCGACAAAGGCGTTATCTCGCCGCAGAGTACTTACAACAATACTGGCAAAATCAAGGTTGAAGACATCACGATCAATAACGCTTCTAAAAACAGCTTCTTGAACGGCGACATCACTATGCAGACGGCACTGAACTGGTCGCTGAATACTGGTATGGTAACGATTGCGCAGCGGCTGGGAAATGGTTCTTATATTACTCGCGGCGCTCGCGATACGATTTATGATTACTTTTATAATCGTTTCCGGCTGGGGCAGCTGACTGGTATCGAGCTAGCGAATGAGGCGGGCGGCACAGTTATTTCGCCAGCACAGCAAGAAGGTAATGCTGTGCGTTACAGTAATATGGTGTTTGGCCAGGGTATGAATGTGACAATGCTGCAGGTGGCGAGCGGTTTTTGTTCGGTAGTCAATGGCGGCGTATATCACGCGCCAACAATTATTAACGGCACAATGGGTGATGGCGGCAAGTTCGCGGCTACGGCGGCGAAGACTAGCGCTCGTGCTATCAGCGAAGCTTCGTCGCAGACAGTGCGCGAAATGGTGCATCAGGCTCATTATGCGACATATAAGCCGCATGACGACTCGGAACGCTGGCTAGTCGGCGGCAAGACCGGTACTTCGCAGGTGATTGTTAACGGCAAGTATGATGATAACGAGACGATTGGTACCTATTTGGGTTTTGGCGGCGAATACGGTAAAATCCCGCGTTACGTTATCATGGTAGAGATAGCGGCAGACGGCCGCGGTATGGGTGGCGGCTCGGATGCCAAGCCTATTTTCAACGAGATATCCAACTGGATGATAAAATACTTAAAATTAGCCCCGAGAGAGTAGGGTAGGGAGTATAATGGTAATATGTCGATTGTAACTTTTGGAAACGAATTAAACTCGGTTTTTCTAATGAGCTTGATGGCGTTTCTACTGGCGATGCTGCTAACGCCAGTATATACATATTTTGCTTACAAATATAAATTCTGGAAAACACAGCGTACAGCAGCGGTAACTGGCGAAAAACTCAAGATTTTTAACTTATTACATAAGAAGAAAATCGAGCGGCATATTCCGACCATGGCGGGAATAATTGCCGTAGTGGCGATTATGGCAGTGACACTGGCCTTTAATCTGGATCGAGCGCAAACTTGGCTGCCATTGGCGGCGTTAGTTGGCGGCGCGGCGATTGGTTTGATTGATGATATTTTGAATGTTTTTGGCTCTAACCGCAAGGATGCTGGCTTGCGCAGCTGGGTGAAATTTGCCATGATTATCGGCGTTGGGCTAGTGCTGGGCTGGTTTTTCTTCTGTAAGCTCGGCTACTCGTCGGTGCATATCCCATACGTTGGCGATTGGCAAATGGGCGCGTGGATTGTCGGGTTGTTTGTGTTTGCGGTGGTAGCGACGGGTAACGCGGTCAATATAAGCGATGGCCTGGACGGCTTGGCGGGCGGTTTGCTGGTAATGTCGTTTTCAGCATTTGGTGTGATTGCGCTACTGCAAGGCCATTTGAAGTTAGCGGCGTTCTGCTTCACAGTGGTTGGCGCTTTGCTGAGCTATCTGTGGTTCAACATCTTTCCAGCGCGGTTCTTTATGGGCGACGTTGGCAGCTTTGCTTTTGGGACGAGCTTGGGCGTGGTAGCGATGATGACCAACACGCTGTTTTTGCTGCCGATTATCGGCATATTGTTCGTGGTCGAGGCTGGGTCGAGCTTGTTGCAGATGACCAGCAAGAAATTATTCCATCGCAAGATATTTCTGTCGGCGCCGATTCATCATCATCTGGAGGCATCAGGCTGGCCAGAGGCTAAAGTGACGATGCGTTTTTGGGTGATTGCTGGCGTGGCGGCGTTTGTGGGGATGGCGATGGCGATGACCGGGGGGCATATTGCTCCGTGATTGGCGCTCGGCACCGCGACAGGTACGTACAATTTACCGATGGCAAAATCCAGCGTAAACACCGGCCTGATTATTGGTTGGTGTTATGTGCGGCGTTGTTGATGCTGGTAGGAATGATAATTGTTTATTCGGTCGGGCCGCAGTATGCTAATTTGCAGAATAGTGCTTATGGCAGCGATTATTCTAGCACGTATTTCTTTTTCAAACAGCTTATGGGTATTAGCCTGGCAGTTAGTGGTTTTGTACTGTTGATATTAGTACCGTTTGATTATCTCAAGAAGTATATTTTTCAGTTAATGATGATTGGAATTGGCTTATCGTTTTTGCTTTTTTTGATTGGAAATATTCTGCATATTGATGCAATAGCGCAGAACACGCTAGGCGCTTATCGCTGGTTTCACTTGGGACCAGTTAATTTTCAGCCGTCCGAGCTGCTAAAATTAGCAATGACTCTGTATATGGCGGTGTTTTTAGGTAAACGCTACCAAGAAGGTAAGATAAACGACTTGAAAGAAGCAGTCTATCCAGCAGCGGCGTTGGTCGGCTTTTTGTTATTTATTGTCGTAGTGTTGCAAAAAGACATGGGCTCGGGAGTGGCGATAGCGGCGGCTGCGGCGTCGATATTTATGGTGAGTACGATAAGAATGAAAACTCTGATACAAATTGCATTAGTGGGCGTGCTGTTTTTGGGGCTCACGGCAGTAACGGCGCCGCACCGGTTGGAACGGATTACGACGTTTTTCGGAGCGAGTAAATCAGCTTCGCAAGACGATAACGATTATCATATCAAAAACGCAATGATTGCGTTGGGGACAGGCGGGTTAACTGGCCGCGGTATCGGCAAGAGTATTCAATCGACAGGCTACTTACCAGAGGCAATTAACGATTCGATTTTTGCCGTAATTGGCGAGATTTTTGGTTTTGCCGGGACGGTATTGGTAGTAGTGCTGTTTGCAGCTTTGTTGCTGCGGGTTTTGCGAGTTGCTGAATACTCGCCAGATATGACCAGGCGATTGGTAGTGGCGGGTATTTTTGGCTGGTTATTTGCGCACTTCTTCATGAATATTGCATCAATGATTCATTTAGCGCCGTTAACAGGTATAACGCTGCCGTTCTTGAGTGCTGGCGGCAGTAGTATGCTGTTTTCGGGTGCAGCTTTGGGGATTGTTTTCCAGTTATCGCGATATACTGCACATAAACCAATAGATATAGGAGGCCAAGATGCGGATATTAGCCGTAGGCGGCGGCTCGGGGGGTCACGTTACTCCAGTCGTCGCCGTGTTGCGAGAAGTTAAAAAACAGCAACCAGATGCAGAACTGCGGTTTTGGGTTGACCGCAAATTTAGCAAGCAAGCGCGCAATGTTATGGCTAGCTTTGATAACTCGGTGCGCGTAGATGTCATTGCTAGCGGTAAATTACGCCGCTATCATAATCTTAGCGTTGTGCGTCAGCTGTTACGCTTACGGACGATTGTGTGGCCAAATTTTGTTGATGCGCTAAAGGTGTGCGTGGGTTTTGTTCAGAGCCTAGTGAAACTAATCGCCTGGCGTCCAGACGTGATATTCACAAAAGGAGGCTACGTTTGCATGCCGGTTGGTTTGGCGGCACATGTGCTGCGCATTCCGCTGGTAATTCACGACTCAGACGCTCATCCAGGGTTAACTAATCGCGTATTGGCACGTTGGGCTGACCGTATTGGCACTGGCGCTCCGCTAGAGTATTATCCGTACCCCAAGGCGATTAGTCGTTACGTCGGCGTACCGATCCGCGAGGGATTTAAGCCGTATAGCAAGCAGCAGCGCCGCGTGGTTAAGGAAAAACTAGGATTTCCAAGTAACAGACCGTTAGTGCTGGTTACTGGCGGCGGTTTGGGTGCGGAGCGGTTAAATAATGCTGTGGCAGATACTATTAGCGAACTTACACAGTTCACTAGCGTAATTTTAATAACTGGTACTGGCCAGTATGCCGAGATTCGGCGGCGGTTACCAGAGGATACAGATCAAGTTAAAGTTTACGATTTTGTTAGCGACGGTATGATTGATATGCTTGGTGCGGCTGATGTTGTGGTAGCACGAGCTGGCGCGACTACAATTCTCGAGTTGGCAGCGCTGGCCAAACCGACGATTCTGGTGCCGAACGGCTTTTTGACTGGCGGTCATCAAATTAAAAATGCTAAGGTGTATGAAGACAAAGGCGCTGTCAAAGTCATCGACGAAATGCAAATGGAAAAAACGCCGCAGTTGCTCGTCGACGAGATAAAAAACGTTATTGACGATCCCGCAGAAGCACAGCGAATGGGGCAGGCTTTTTTGTCGTTTGCACACCCTGGTGCTGCTAAAGATATGGCTGATATGATTCTAGATGCTGCTAATAGCCGTCGAACGAACCCTGATAGCGCTGCAAAATGATATAATTAATACCACAAGCATGTTTGGTATGAGATCGAAAAAATCTAAATCACGCCGCGCCGCACAGCCTGTGCGGCGCCGTGCTGTGGTTGATGATAGCTCGCCTAGTGCGGGAACACTATTTCGGCGTAATCGTACCTTGACTGGCAGCCTCATTTCCTCGGTGCCTAGCCCTAATGAACAATCGGCTAGCTTGCAATCACCGCGCGTGCAGGCGCACAATCTAAAGCGCAAACGCCGCTCTATCCGATTAGCGTTGATTAGCGCATTAGTGCTAATTGCTGGTTTGGGGTGGCTGCTTACTCAGATTATTGTCGAGCCGAAAGTGCAAATTGTCGGCACTAGTAACGATTCAGAAGTACAAACTGCCGCCCGCGATTATGCAGCAGCAATTCAAGATTACCTCTCTGCTAATCCCCTCGAGCGGCTGGCTGTAAATATCAATGCTAATAATCTTAGCCGAGCCATTCAAAGTAGATGCCCAGAGGTGTCTAGCGTGTCGCCGCCAGCTAAAGGTGCTCTCTGGTCGGCCGATTTTTCGGTTAATTTGCGCTCGCCAGTGGTTTATTGGCAGTCTGGTAACATGAAAGCTTATGTTGATAGTACAGGTGTAGTATTTGAACGTAATATCCTTGGCACGTCAGTTATCGCCGTCGAGGATCAAACTGGAATTCGTGCAAGCGTTGGTAATTCAGTAATTAGCGGCCGTTTCCTACAGTTTATCGGTAAGGTTGTGGGACATTTCAAAGAAAACAATTTTACTGTTAATAAAATGATTCTGCCAGCTAGTACTACTCGTCAGGTGCTAGTCAGCCTCGACGGGGTGGGGTATTCGATTAAAATGACAGTTGACCGCCCAGCGGCTGGCCAAGTCGAAGACGCGGTGCGTGCCATCCGCTATTTAACGAACAGAGGAATAATTGCAGAGTATATTGATGTGCGGGTGAGTAGGCGTGCTTTTTATAAATGAGAAAGAGGCTTTAGATAGAAGTCTGCCCCTGCACTGGTGGGCTATGTTCTACTTTTGTTCCATTAAACAGCTAAATAGGCTAGGTGAAAAACTATATTAAAATATTGAAAATACAAAAAGTCAAATAAAGCAGGCGAGGCGGGAAAAGTAGTAGGGGACAATATTTTTGAAAAAAATGCAAATTTATTCTCGTAGCGCTGAGATTTTTTCTGTGGATAACTTAAGTCTATAAACATGTGCTAATTACTACAATTTAAATTTCGAGTTTGTTTTCGAGTGTGTGGACTTATATTTATATAACTGCTGGTTGGCGGTATTTTTATATAGCGAATAAATATAAAAGTAAAAGATGACTCTAGTAGCGTGACTAAAGCTCCCCATTTATAGACCAAGATTAATAAGCTGCGGCTTGTATCAAGTAAAACCGTTGTTTGCGAGCGTATGATTAATCATCTCGCCAACATAGATTATAAGACGTAAAACGGACATTGTGCGACGTTAAAACTATCTACGAAACATGATTACTCCATCGTCTTTTTTCAAGATAAATTTATGTAGTTTGTAAACTTTTGGAGGTATCGGCGGCGATTAATTATGCTACCGCCCTGTTTGGGTCTGCCGGTATATTTATTTATGTTCTAAATCTATATTTGCCATGTTCCATGTTTTTATTGCTATGAGCTGTTGATGGCTTTTGGCGCGCTAATTTGTGTTATTGATTATGGTTTGGGCTTTGATCGCTAAAGGTAGTGTTTTATGAATCTATGAAATGTTGGCAATTGTTAGATAATTATTCTGGCATGACTTTAAGAAACCTGCGGATAATTAGTTCGCTTTTTGTTCTATAGTTTTTCGAGAGTTGATTCTTTAAGAGCGCGGGCGACCTCTCGCTTGATGATTTCACTATTCCACTCATCCTCCTTAAACCGCAGCAGGGGCATATTTGCATTGCTTATAATTGAGTTAACGAAAATGTCGCGCTTTTGGCGGTCAGGACGATCATGGGTGTTGTCGTCAAGTTCAATAGCTATGAGCGGTTTCATATTATTGGTGCAAATAAGAAAATCCACTGATTTGCCGTTGATTCTTGAAAATGCCCTGCTCCAGTTCTGTCCGTAAACCTTATGATCTAAAAACATGCTTAAGTGAGCTTGCGGGATGATTACGCAGCCGCTTATTGCTTCAAGCAGGGTTTTATAGAATATTAGCTCGTGCTGTGTCATTGCGCAGGCTTTTTTAGCGTATACGTATTCTCTCTTTGGTTTTTTGGCGATATTATTATTTGTTTTTACTCCGATTGCTACTAAGGCAAAAATTATGATTATGACAAATAGTACTTCCATTAATGTAAGTATAGCATGATCTTTTCTATGAGGTTTTTACCGTCGTGCTCTATCTTGGGGTTCGCAGATGTAGTGATGGTGTCTCAGGGTTCTTAATTGCTAGGGCGATTGCTCTAAATGTTTAGAAGCTATAAGCTATATTGTTGTCTGGAGTATGTTGTGATATGTTTATAAGCGGATTGGATAGTTAAATTAATTAAAGATATCTAGGAAAATAACAATGGCTATAAAAAAGTTTGGACAAATACAACAGAAAGAGAGCAAGAATAAGACCTCTACTAAGAAGTATAAGCGTGGCTGGCTTATCTTTGGCGGAGTTGTCATTACTCTTGCTGTTATAGGACATGCCAGCAATGTAATGGAACAGTCTCGCCTTGAGAAGGACAATGTTCCTATCGTTATTTCCAATGTGGACGAAAACATTAAGCTTGATTACCACACCGACAAGCGCGAAATTTCTGCTAAAATATCAGGAGTCAGCTTACTTGCCGAGGTAAAGGTAGCTAACGGTAAAACTAGCATACACGGGCATAAAAATTCGGCTGGTGACATTAAGTATGAAATCAAAGACATAAAAGAGGGCGACAGCGATATTTCTATATCCGTCGTCGATGGCAAACGTCACGGCGATAAAATCATCAAGATTCACCGCCAAACGAAAGCTGATTATGACAAACAAGAACTAGAAAAAGTTCTCAAGCGCGCCGAGGAATCGGTTAAAAAAGCCGAGCAGAAATCGAACGATGAGAATATCTCCCGCGCCAAGTCGGATGTCAATAAATTACCAGAGGATAAACGCGGACAATTCTCTGAGCGTATTGCCAAATTAGAAAAAGCCAAGCAGGAAGAAAAAGAACGCGCTGAAAAAGCTAAAAAAGAAGCGGAAGAGAAGAAAAAACAAGAGGAGGCAGCGGCTGCCGCAGCTAAAGCTCGGCAGCAACAGCAGCAAGCGCGACCGCAGCCTGCACCTCGCCAAGTTGCCCCTATTCCTGCCGCTCCGCAACCAGCTCCAACAACTCCTCCACGCCCACGCCCAGCAACACCTACACCCGCTCCCTCGGCAGAATTACATTTTAGTAGCTGCAAAGAAGCGCGTGCTGCCGGCTATAGCCATATGCGCCGCGGCGAACCGGGGTATTCGCCGCATCTTGATAGAGACGGTGACGGCATAGCTTGCGATAAGCATAAGTAATGAGTATAAGCATACTTCTATTCTTCTTAATACCAGCGTAAGATACTAAGCCATTTTATTGCGCGTTATAGTTCCCTAACAATTTAGATCTTCTTATCCTTAATATCTTTTTTATACCGCAAAAACAAACCCCCGTCCTATTTCATGCAGCTGAAATAGAAGCCGTTTTTTGCCAAGAGGCTCTGTAGGCCTGGCATTTTCTGGGGCGCTAGTGTTTGTAATTGCGTTGCGCCGTGTAATGCTGTTTCAGTCTCGACTAGTTGTAATAATCGCGTACCAACTTTTCGGCGGCGGTATTTTTCTCGCGTAACAACTAATTCTAAGAAGGCCAGGCTAGGATCTTTCGGGCTTTGGTTGTATACAATTATGCCAACTGGTTTGATGGTATTGCTGCTTTCATCGATGTATCTGGCCAGTGCAGCGGCGCACTCACCCAAGTATAAACGCTGCGTTAGGTCGGTAGCTGCTTCCATGAAAGCATCTCGGCCTAGTATGTCTGAAATTGGGCCGCAGATACTGGGCTTGCATAATAGATCAATAATCTCGCCAACTTGAGCGTCATGAGCATGCGGCGTGGTGGCTATTTCTAACGGTAGAGGCATAGCAATAGTTGATTACGAATTGGAAGTAGCTGCCGCTGGAGTTTTGCGCCGGCGGCTGCGAGTGCGTTTGCGTTTTGGCTTGTCGCTAGTAGCTGTGTCTACTTTCTCTGTTTCTTCATTGGTGGCAGGTTTAGCTGCTGCATTTGTTTTTGCGGCGTCATTATCCTTTGCGGCCTTCGAGGTGTCTTTATTATTTTGACCGTGGTCTATTTGTAGCAAACCAACAGCGCCCTTGTCAAGTTTGACCGATGGCTGTTTGGCAATTGGTTGGGTCTGGTCTTGCGGTTGCTTAGCGGCTTGGCGCGCGGTGCGATCGGCGGCTCGCTGTTCGGGTGTTTTTGGCGGCGTATAGGCAGGACCAGGTTTTTTGACGACTAGATTTTCTGGCGGTAGGATTCGATTGGCTATATCGGCTTCAATATCGCTGCGGTTGCGGCTATAATTTTCGCGCGTCCACTGAATGATACGGCCGGTGTTGTCGTCCTGGGCGACGGGTAGGTTGAGTGTCTTGGCGCTGAAAGCCGGCGCTTTCTCGCCGTTGATAACCATGTTGATGATAAAGTTACGATTGTGCATCTGTAGTAAGTCATTTGGCTCGAACTGTGGTTCAAATTGCTTGGCGAGAATCGGACTATCATCAGCAGAAACACGGAAGCTAATTACGGTACCGACGTTGCCAAAGACTGCATCGCGAACAGTTTCTTCCATCTGGCTGATGTACTGGTTAGCGACAGTCAGGTTAAGACCGTATTTGCGTGCTTCCGACAAGATAGTGGCGAATGAATCAGTAGCGAAGTTTTGGAACTCGTCGACGTATAGATAGAATGGGCGGCGGTCTTTGATATCAGGGATATCGGAACGGCTCATGGCAGCTAGCTGGATTTTGGTGACCAGGAAGGAGCCGAGAATGCCAGCGTTATCCTCGCCGATGAGGCCCTTGCTCAAATTGACGACGAGAATCTTACCCTCATCCATAATTTGGCGAATGTTAAAAGTCGATTTCGGTTGGCCGATAATGTTGCGGATAACTGGATTAGCGGTAAAGGCGCCGACTTTGTTGAGGACTGGCGCGATGGCCTCGGCTTGGAATTTATCAGTCCAGCTGGCGAACTCGACGTTCCAAAATTGCAGCACTACCGTATCTTTGCAATAACTGAGAGTGTCTTTGCGGAACTTTTTGTCGGTAAGCATGCGAGTAATATCGAGCATGGTAGTCTCGGGCCGATCGAGCAGCGCTAGGATGGTGTAACGCAAAATATACTCGAGTCGTGGCCCCCAAGAGTCGCCGAACATACGCTTCAGCACGCCGATAACTTCTGATGAGATATTAGTTTTTTGCGACGGATTGGTGACCTCTAGCGGGTTGAAACCGAGCGGATACTGCGTATCGGCCGGGTTAAAGTAAACAACATCCTGCAGGCGCGAGCCTGGGATGAAGCGCATGTTATTGATAGCAAAGTCGCCGTGCGGATCAATGATAGCATAGCCTTGCCCGTGGAAAATATCGCTGAGGGCAAATAACTCCAGCAAACCGCTCTTCCCTGCTCCCGTCTGGCCGATGATGTAAACATGGCGCGAGCGGTCGTAGCGCAGCATACCGAATTGATGGTTGATACCGCGAAAATTAGTCATGCCAAAGGCCGAGATATTCTCATCATGCGCTGGGTCGCCAGTTAGGACTGGCAGCTTCGGCGGCGGTTCGGCGGTTTTGGTGCTAGCCCAGACAATGTTCGGCGTTTCGACGTTAGTATGCGGTAAATGATAAACGCTGGCGACTTCCTCAATATTCATCAGATAACCGCGGTCGGCAAAGAGACGGGTCTTGTACTTGGCGAGTGCTTCTTTGGCGAAGCTATCATTCGACATCTTGAAGCCGTTGAGGTTAGTTGAATTAAACTGCTTGAAGGTACCGATGATACCTTGCATGCGTAATTTGGCGTCGCTAGTGCGCTCGCCTAGGTAAGCAATGCGGACTTTGACTTGATAGCCGAGTTTGGTCGCCTTTTTTTCAGCTTCAGATATGCGGGTTTTGTCGCGTTCTGACAATTCTGGACCGCCGCTAGCGCCTGCTTGCTCGGGCGGTTGCCACAGAGCAGAAAATAGGCCGGCAATCCACTTGCCTATGCCGTCGGTGCCGAATAGGTTGAAACCGCCTGCTTTGACCGATTGAATCCAAGCGTCGGCTTCTTTGTGCCAGCTGTCAGCGACCGGGCGCACTAGCATCTGTATCCAAATTTCTTCGTCGGTATCTTCGAGCTTGGCGAGCGTGCCGGTGATGCCAGCTAGCGGGTCGACTTCAAAACTCTGAAAGGTTTTGATCGGTAAAAATTCCTTGTCGGTTAAGGTAACTTCTGAAGTATAGACTACGCTGTGGTGGCGTTCGTGAGCGACATAATCTTCTTCGGCCTTATGGATTTGTACTTGCGGGTATTGGGCGTAAATCTGCCCTTCGACGAAGCTTTGCAGCGATTTCGGCGTCCAAACGTAGAATTGAATCCGTCCGCCCACCGAGGCAATCTCGAAGCTTAGGTGCTCCTGATAGCCATTGTTAGCTTTCAGCTCGCGGGCATCGCGCAAAATACCATGGAGGCTAGCGAACATTTGCTCGGCGGCCAGCTCAGACTTATCGTTAGTCTTTGGAATTTCGAGGGTTAACAAGACGCTCTCAACGTTCTTTATTACATCAATACTGCGATAATTGCGCCAAGTTAGATATAACAGCACAATAACCAACGGCCCCCAGACATACCATTGCAACAATAGAGCAATAACAGAAGTGATAAATGACATAGCTATACTTTCATTATATCATACCTCTGTTATTTTTGCAAGATTAAGCGGAATCCGCAGATAGATTATTGCTGTGGTTCGGCGATGGTGTAAGTCGCTTTGGCGACGCGCTTGAACATCGATTTGCTTTGCAGATTGAGCAGAATAGTTGTTTCTTTGACTTGGCGGCTCTTGAGTACGCGCCTGACAATTTCGTCGCGGTGAAGCGGCTCGCCCGCCTTGCGCAAAATGTCGGCGATGATGTCTGAAACTGTGCCTTTGCTATAGCCCCAGCTGTCGAGGGCGTAAATACCGCGGCCGATTAGGACGAAACGTTTGTCTTTGATAAGTTCGTTGTGGATAGCTTGAGTGGTAACGTTTCTGCGCTTGAAGTCGCTTTCCTTGATGGCTTTAGAAATGTCGGAGAAGTGCATCGGCTTGCCATTGCCTGCCAAAATGACGTAGATTTTATCGCGGATGTTTTTAGGATTGACGGTCGGCCACTTAGCCAGGCCCCAAACGTCTTTGAGATTGGCTAGTTTTTTGGATAAGCTGGCCAGGCCGCGGATTTGGGACGGACTTTCGAAAGTCAACATGCCATGCAAGCTCTCGATGTCGATTGGCTGGCCGTAGTTTTTGATGGTTTTAACAATGCTATCGATGTCGCCGCGGATTTTCTTCTCATTACCGTTTTCGGCGATACTGATGCCCTGGTGGTAATTGTCGGTTTCGTTGATTATAACGAAGCGCGGCGACAGCTCGCCAATAAAGGCAACGTGAGCTCGGGTATTGTTGGAAGCTTTGTCTTTCGAAAGGCGGTTGGCGACGTCTTGGACGCGGCCGACGCGGCCGTTTTCGGAAAGGTCGCGGATAATTAGGCGCTCGGCGTCGTTAATGGCGGGGATTTTGCCGTCGGCGGCAGCGGTTTTGAGGCGGGCTAAGATGGCTTTTTCGAGTTGGCGGACACGTTCGCGAGTGATGCCGAGCAGTTCGCCGATTTGCTCAAGCGTTTCCCGGCGTTCATATAGGCCGAAACGGCGCGTGATGATTTCGCGTTCGCGTTCTTGGTCTATAGTCTTAAGAATATCCTCAATCGCTGTCTTGATAGTCTCCACAGCAGGTGTACCGGTAGTTTCGGTCATGCGATCCTTATCCTTTTATCTCCACTCCCCGCCCCTCGAGAGTGATTTTAGTTTGATATCGTAATTTCGTATCTGATTATAATACATAGTAGTTAGATTGTCAAATCAAATACTAACTAGTTATATTGTATCACAATATAGACGCTTATGGTAAATACTTTTTTGCTACTTTTTTTAATAAAGAATAATGTCTAGGCTAACAATAATACCTATTTTTGTCAAAATTTAAGGTGTTAAGGCGGTATCGATGCTGGTTAATTTAACAGTTTATCACAAAATATAATTGTTTATTGAGCAAAGCTTATTCAAAACACTAGTGAATAATTAGCTGATTAAACAGCTTAATCATTGTCTAATAATATCTGGACTTTTTCTGGCGTGGTTTGCGCCTGAGTTTCTGACTGGTCGCTGTTGATATGCTTGAGGGCAAACAGCGTAAGTGTGCGGCGAATTTCGTCGCTGGTCGGTTTGGTGCTGCGTCCACTGTCGTCGAAGCCGTGGCCGGCATTGGCAACGCGAATAAAGCGGCTGCTCGGCTGGTAGGCCAAGATACGCTGGTAGAACTTGTAAGCTTGCTCAATCGACACAATGCTGTCTTTGGTGCCGTGGAAAAACAAAAACGGCGGCGGCGTTTTGGTAATCGGTTGGTACAGCGGGCTGGCGACGCGGGCGGTATCGACATTGCGGGTGCCGAGGAATTTGTAAGCATTTGGGTTGCGCTTGGTGCGCTGTAATTGGTTGACCAGGTCGGTGGTACCATAAAAACTGATCACGCCGCGGACAGTAATCGGGCTGTCTTGGCGAGTCAGAACATAATCGCTAGCCAAGAGCCCGCCAGCGCTGTCGCCAAAAAGAATTACATTGTTGGTGTCGATGTCATAAGAGCTGGCGAGTTTGGCGATGGTATCGATAGCGCAGGCAACGTCGTTATTTTGTGTCGGATAATGGTATTTGGGCGCTAGGCGGTAGTTGACCGAGGCGACCGCAAAACCAGCCGCCGTCAAACTAGAACCGTAATAGTCAAGCAGCGAATTGCGCTTATCACCCTTATGCCAGCCGCCGCCGTGGATATAAATAACTAGCGGGTACGGTGTCGTATGAGTATTAAGCAAGCTGTTGATCGGCGTGTATAAATCAAACTTCTGCTTGTCTTGGCCGGCGCAATACGGAATATCAGCGTCGACATTAGCGACATTGCCCAGGCGTGGATGATTATCGGTGCGGTACGACCTATGAACATTTAGCGAGAAGACAACGATAACTATTACTACGAGCAGCAAAATCATCATCCAGCGGCGGACACGTCGGACTTGTTGGAGCTTGATTGCCATGCTTACTTCTTTCGCCGTATTTGGCGCCGCGCCGACCTCTTTTGCGGGGCGTTAGCGAGCAATTCCACTGCTTGGTCGCGAGTGATGGTTTTGGGGTCGGTGTCTTTGGGGATTTTGGCGTTTTTGTTGCCGTCGGTAACGTATGGTCCGAAACGGCCGTTGAGAACTTTGATACCGCCGCCAAAGTCGGCGATGTTCTTCTCGGCCTCGGCTTTGAGCTTGGCGGCGTATAGTTCGCGCGCTTGCTCTTGGGTGACTTCGCGCGGGTCGATATCTTTCAGACTGACGTAGAGTTTACCGATTTGAATATATGGCCCGAAGCGGCCGACGTTAGCCTTGATATCTTGCCCATCCTCGGTTTGGCCAACTAGGCGCGGCAACTCAAATGCGTGCAAAGCTTGCTCTAGAGTGACGGTTTCGATCTTGGCGCCTTTAGGTAGCGGCGCGAATTGCGGTTTGTCGGCTTTGTCGTCGCTTGATCCTAGCTGCAGCATTGGTCCGAAGCGGCCGAAGCGAGCAATAATTGGTTTGCCAGATTTCGGATCAATGCCAACTTCCCTGTTGGCGCCGACAGTTCGGCGGTCAATATTACCGGATTGCTCAATCAGCGCATGGAATGGTGCGTAGAATTTCTCGAGCATGGTGTTGCGCGCCAAGCGGTCACCGGCAATATCGTCGAAGTCTTTCTCGACGTCGGCGGTGAAACCATAATCAACGACGCGGTCGAAATGGTCGGTTAAAAAGCCGCTAATCAGCTCGCCGGCCGGCGTCGGTACAAGCTTGCCTTTGTTGGAGCCGGTCTTTTCTTGGATAATTTCGCGCTCGACCTTATTGTCGATAAGTTGCAATAAGATGACATCGCGCGGTACACCTTCGGAATCGCCTTTTTCGGCGTAGCCGCGGGTTTGGATGGTGTTCATGATGGTGGCGTAAGTACTTGGGCGGCCGATACCGAGCTCTTCAAGCTTTTTGACTAGCGTACCTTCGGTATAACGGGCTGGCGGCCGGGCGAAAACTTGGCGGGCTTCGACGCTGTGGCGTTGGAGCTGGTCGCCAGATTTGACGGTTGGCAAAATTGTGTCATCTTTACCACCGCCATAGACGCGCAGGAAGCCGTCGAAGAGGACGACTTGACCTTTGGCCTCAAAGACGAGCTTGTCGTTGGTTTTGCTTGAGCTGTTTTGCTCTTCCTCGTCGTTAATACTAATTGTAATTGTCGTGTTCTCTAGCTTGGCTGGCGCCATTTGGCTGGCCAGCGTGCGGCGGCGGATAAGGTCGTAGAGGCGCTGGTCATAGTCGCTGCCGCTGACTGATTCGCGAGTAATATCAGTTGGGCGAATTGCTTCGTGAGCTTCTTGGGCGCCAGCGGATTTAGTTTTGAACTTGCGGACATGCGAGTATTCGATGCCGTATAAGCGTTTGATGTAATCGGCGCTAGCAGCGATGGCCTGGCTCGACAAGTTGACACTATCAGTACGCATGTAAGTAATGCGGCCCTCTTGATATAGTTTTTGGGCGCTGGCCATGGTAGCGCGCGAGCCCATGCCTAGCTTGCTATTGGCCTCTTGTTGCAGAGTGCTGGTGGTGAACGGCGCGGCTGGGTTGCGAGTTGACGGGCTGGTGCTGATATCGGTAACGGTGAAAGTGGCGCTAGCCAGCGATTCGAGGAAAGCTCGGGCTGCGTCCTCGCTGTCGAAACGCTGTTTTAGCTCGGCTTTTAGTTCTTGTTTGCCAGCGGCGAATATGGCAGTAACTTTGAATTGCGAGCTGCTAGCAAAGGCGTCGATTTCGTGCTCGCGCTCGACTAGCAGCCGTACTGCCGGGCTTTGGACGCGGCCGGCCGACTTGCCGCCAGGAACTTTCTGCCAGACAACCGGGCTAAGTTCGAAGCCGACAATTCGGTCGAGAATCTGCCGGGCTTGCTGCGCTTCGACTAATTTCATATCGACGGTACGCGGATGCTTGATCGCCTCCTCGATAGCCGATTTGGTAATTTCGTGAAAAGTAATGCGCTTGGTGGTTTTGGGGTCAAGCTTTAGGACTTCGCACAGATGCCAAGCAATGGCCTCGCCTTCGCGGTCTTCATCGGTGGCTAGCCAGACGTTGGCCGCGCCGACTGATTTGACGGCTTTCTTTAATTCAGCGATTACTTTTTTCTTTTCCGGGTCGATTTCGTAAGTCGTTTTGAAGCCGTGCTGGATATCAATTGGCGGCGTGCCGTCTTTGGTTTTTTTGGCAATAGCGCGAATATGCCCCACGCTTGACAAAACATGAAAATCATTGCCGAGATACTTCTCGATAGTTTTGGCCTTGGCTGGCGACTCGACGATAACCAGATTCTTCATACTTATATAATAGTAAACCGATTTGCTAAAAATGCCAAATTAGTGTTGGCTGCTGAGGATAATAAACCAAAGAAAATAGCCCGCCAGATGGGCCTCGCGCCGAGCCTTAGAGCTCTGGCGGGCTATTTTCTAGGCGGGCTTAAAAGCCCTTCTGCCGAGGATCACTCCTCCTCGGCGGTGGTGGTGTTCACCTCCTCGTTCTCGGCGTAAAACTTCTCGACATCCTCCTTCGGGAGGATATCGATGAGTTGGACCTGCTCTCTCATGGGAATGGGAGCCTTTGCGAGCTGTCTATCAGCTCGCTTAAGCTCCCACTCGAGGTGGGGAGCGTACCAACAGTACGAGCAGTTCCTCTTCAAAGAGGCCAAGTGTTCTCTGGCCTCTTTGGCCAGCGCCTCGAGGCGGCGGTGCCAGGCGGCCACCTCAACGCGGTGGCGCGCCGCCTCGGCGGTGGCGTACGCTCCGTTCTCGATGAGCTCCTCGCGGAGCTCCTCGGCCTGGCGGCGCGCATCGCGCGCCGCCAGAC
>CAJPNK010000006.1 GCA_905372095.1 Candidatus Saccharimonadota bacterium
TTCTGCTCTTCAGCCTCGGTGAGATCTTTCACCCGAGTGGTCGGCTTGATTTTAGCCGCCGCAAGGATGTCTCGAGAGTACTTCGGCCCAATACCATAGATATAGGTAAGGGCGATTTGTACCTGCTTGTCACTTGGGATGACTACCCCAGCAATTCGAGCCATGCTTAACCCTGCCTTTGCTTGTGCTTAGGGTTTTTCTTGTTGATAACGTAGAGACGGCCTCTGCGGCGAACAAACTGATCCCCCGGACCCCTCTTCTTGACACTCGGTTTAACTTTCATGAGCGTACAACTTTCTACAGGAAAAACCTGTTTTTAATGAGAGATGCTTGATATCAGGAGCAACTCTGCGTTATTAATCGCGTGCGCGGAAGACGATTCTGCCCTTCGTGAGATCGTAAGGGCTCAACTCGACTTCTACGTTATCGCCTGGGACCAAGCGGATGTAGTGCTTGCGCATCTTGCCGCTGATATAAGCGATAATTGTTAGGCTGTTCTCTAGTTCGACAACAAATTGAGTATTAGGCAGTGCTTCCACTACCTTGCCGCGCAATTTGATGACTTCCTTTTGACTCGCCATAGATATACAGCTAACCATTATAGCGGATTTTACATCATTTGTAAATGCATTTTGGCGATTTTGTAAAATATAATTTCAAAAAAGATAGGGCCCAGTCCCGGCCGGGAACTATAGTTCAACCAACCGGGACCGGGGCTTTAAATCCTCTCTATTTTCAGGAAAGAGAGGATTATACGGATATATTATGATGCAGGTGTCTTCAAAATGCAAATTGCAGATTATGCTGCTCGGCGCAGGCGCAGGAGTTTGCGCCGATTTTTCTTTGTTTGGCCGTCGTCGAGGTCATCAATACTGAAGTCGTCGTAGGTTACCATCAGAGCGCGCGAATTGATTTGCCGCAGCGTCTCGAGGCCGACAGTCACTACAATCAGCAGTCCGGTACCGCCAATCGACAAGTTCGAAACGTTGAGTCCGAGTTGCGCAAAGATGTAATCGATAGCGAACGGCATAATAGCAATAATGCCAAGAGCGATTGAGCCAAACAAAATCAAGCGGTTAACGGTGCGCGTTAAATATTCTTCGGTTTGGGCGCCTGGCCGAATGCCGGCGATGAAGCCGCCTTGCTTTTGCAGATTTTCGGAAATTTCGTTAGCGTTAAAGACGATACCTGTGTAGAAATAAGTGAAGGCGATAACCAGCACAAAGTACAAAATTGGATAAATCGCTACCGTCCAGTCGCCGTTGCTGAAGCTAGCTGCCGTCGGCGTTTGGAACCACTTGATTAGGTTGTTGGCGATAGTGTGGTTGGCGCCAGGCATAGCGCGCATAACTTGGCCGACAAATGCCGGTAGGCTGAGAAAGGCCACCGCGAAAATCACCGGAATAACGCCAGCGGCGATCAACTTGATCGGCAAAATACTTTTAACGCCGCCGTAGCTAGTGTTGCCAGCGACTCGCTTAGCGTAATTGATGGTAATGACTCGCTGCGCTTCGTTGATCTTGACCAAGAAGTATAGCAATACCAAGCCGACCGTACCGAGAATTAGCAGCAGCCAGAACGTTGTTGGATCGACTGGCACATCAAACCAGCCAAAGATGCTGAGTTTGCCCTTGGTGGTGCTTAATAGCGAGTTAATTAGCGTACCAAAAGTATTTGGCAGCTGGCTAACAATACCAGCGAAGATGATAAGCGAAATACCATTGCCGATTCCCTGTTCGGTGATCAGCTCGCCGATCCACATCAGCAAGATTGAGCCGGCAGTCATGGCGGTTACCGAAATTGCCCACTGCCAAATCGAGGTGCCAGCGGTGCCGGTTGACGAATTCGCCAAGACGGATTGCTGCAGAATGTAAACAAAAGCGATAGATTGAACGATAGCTAGCGGCACAGTAACGACGCGCGTCCACTGGTTGATTTTGCGGCGGCCTGATTCGCCGTCGTTATGCAGCTCTTCTAGCTTCGGGATTGCTTTGGTGAGTAGCTGCGTGATGATGCTAGCAGTGATGAATGGACTCATGCCGACCAGAACAATACTGATCTGGCTGAGCGCGCCGCCGCTCATGAGGTTAAGAAATCCGCCAAAGTCGCTGCTGCCAATAACGCTTTGAATGACGGTGCGCAGCTCGGTTGGATTAGCCAGCGGCACTGGTACGTGCGCCATGAAGCGAAACGCTACAATTAGCCCGAAGACGATTAGCAAGCGCTTTTGCATATCTTTATTTTTCAGTGAGCGGAAAATTATTCTCCAATTCATTATCTAGCCCCTCTAGCTACTAACAATTCATTAACTTATCATAGTATACAGTATTGGGCTAATAATAGCAAAACGCCCTCCAGGGAGAGCGTTTCGTTGTGAGATTGCGAGCTGTTGCGAGCTATCTTATTCGGCTGGGCTAGGCAGCTCTGTCGTCTGCTTCGGCTTGCTTGGCAGATTTTGGCAGCGGTGGTACGGCAGCTTTTTCAAAAGCGCCGCCGGCTTTCTCTAGCATAGCGACCACGCTTTGCGATGCGCCCTGCGTTTGCAGAGTAATCTTAGCGGTCAAGTCGCCGCGGGCAATCACCTTGACGTTGTGAAACGGCGTAGTTATTAGGCCGGCTTCGTATAGCGTAAAGTTGTCGACGTTGCCTTTCAAATCATTCAAGCGGTCGCTATACACCACCTGAGCTGGTATGCGCAAGCTTTTGAAGCCGCGCGCCTTTGGAATAGCGGTAACAATGCCGTTCTGGCCGCCCTGGAATGTGCTGCGAAGCTTTTTGCCAGTGCGAGCATTTTGACCTTTGGTACCGCGGCCAGCGGTTTTGCCGCCGCCAGCAGCGATACCGCGACCAACACGCTTGCGGTCTTTATTCGCCGAAACTTGGAGCTGATTGTACTTCATATTAATTCTCCTCCTTGGCGGCTACCTTTGCTTTTTCGGCTTTTTTCTCAGCACCAACCCACTTTTCGCGCGGAACTAAGCCAGCCAGCGCTTCGACAGTTGCGTAAGCAATATTGACTTTGTTGGTACTGCCCAAGCTCTTAGATAGCAGGTTGCGGATACCAGTCACGCCGATAACTGCGCGCACTACGCCGCCGGCAATAATACCGGTACCTGGCGCTGCTGGCTTGATGAGGACGCGAGCGCCGCTAAGCTTGACTTCCATATCGTGCGGAATGGTTTCGTTGACTACCGGGATAGTAACCAGGTGTTTCTTGGCGATGGCTGTAGCTTTGGCGATGGCTGCCTGGACATCAGCGCCTTTGGCTACGCCGACGCCGACCTTGTTCTTGCGATTACCGACGACGACTAGCGCTTTGAAACGGAAGCGGCGGCCGCCCTTGACGACACGCGCCACGCGGTCGATATTGATTACTACTTCTTCGAATTCTTTAGGCGCGTCATCGCGCTGGTTGCGCCGGTCATCGCGGCGACCGCCTCGACCTTGACGGCGGCTGCGCGGGGCGCGTTTGTCGTCTCGGGGCGTGGTTTGTTCTTTGGCTTCGGCCATTTTAGAACTCCAATCCTTCCTTGCGAGCTGCGTCGGCCAGAGCTTTCAGGCGGCCAGCGTACTGGCGGCCGTTGCGGTCGAACACAACTGCGTTAATCTTTGCTTTCTTGGCTTTTTTGGCGATTTCAGTACCGATTAAGGCGCACTTTTCGGTCATCGTGCCCTTAGTCTTGCTACCGACAGTGGTGGCCGCTGCTAGGGTGTTACCAGCGGTATCATCGATTAGCTGAGCGCTAACATGCATATTGCTGATAACGACGCTGAGGCGCGGGCGCTCTGGCGTACCGTTAACTTTGGCGTGAACGCGGTTCTTGCGCAAGTTGCGGTTCAATAGCTTGTGCGAAAGTGAATTAGACATTATTTCTTACCTGCCTTTCCTGCTTTACGCAAAATTTGTTCATCGACGTAAGCGATACCCTTGCCCTTGTATGGCTCCGGCTTCTTGAGCGCGCGGATTTCGGCGGCTGCTTGGCCGACTTTTTGCTTGTCTATGCCAGAGACGACGATAATCATCTTCTCGTTGCTCACGTTGACGCCTTTGGGTGCTTTGTATTTGACCTCATGGCTGAAACCTAAGCTCATCGTCAGCTCGTTGTTGCTTGACGATACGCGGAAGCCTACACCTTTAACTTCGAGACGCTTCTCGTAGCCCTTGGTAACGCCGATTACCATGTTGTTGATCAGCGCGCGCATCAGACCGTGCTGGGCGCGAGCAGTTTTGGACTCATCCTTCGGATGAACCGTGACTTGTCCGTCTTCGACTTTCACCTCAACTGCTGGCGTGATGAATTGTGTCAATTCACCTTTCGGGCCCTTTACGACCACGTCACCAGAGTCAACCGTGATTGTCACACCGGCCGGAATAACCACCGGCAGTTTTCCGATTCGACTCAGACTCATTACTCACCTTTCGTGTGATTTGCTATTAACCCTGGTATTTTAGCATAGATTATGGGTGAAATGCAATATTGTTTTCAGCAAAAATTAGATGAAGGTGGGCCGCTTAGCCAATAAGCCCTTTCTCCTTGAGTGCAGCGTCAATTTTGGTTCGGTTGAAGCCGCGAATGATTACGCCATCGATGTCGGTGACAGGTATGCTGCTAGATTTGTCGCCAACTTTAGCGAGGAGTTCATCCATTGCACCCTCATCTTCGTCAATGTCGCGAACGGTGTACTTGACGCCTAATTTGTCTAAGTATTCTTTTTCGGTTTTACAGTACGCGCACCACGCGGCGCTGTAAATGATTACTTGATTATCTTGATCGTCTTGATTGTTTTGGTCGTCTCGATGGCTCGTCTGGTCGTCCATAATTATCCCCCTTCGTTAATTACAATCATTATATACACAACATCTAGCGTATGCAAGCTATTTATCGGCGCTAGATGTACGGCTAGTCAAATACCACCCACCGTCAGCTGGCGATTGATAAATGTCAAGCTCGAGGTCGAGGTGGTATTTTTGCAGTTCTTTGATGGCGTTTAGGGCGGCTTGCCGGCTAACGAAACGTTTCTTTTGCGGCGCGCGAGCGCTTTTGTTTTGGTACGGTGTATGTTTAGGGGTGCGGTTTCGTCTAGGCATAATGTCTTAAATTATACACTTTACATATAGCGGCTCATACTGCTACAATAGCGCTATGACCAGTGGGGCTGACAATACCGCCGAGACGCGGACTTCTGATAATACTGTATCTCGAGAAACTTTTACATCGCTAGGACTGGCTATGGTTGGCGTGACGTGGAGGATGTATGTACCAATGCTTGGCCTGTTTTTTGCTGGCCTGTGGCTGGACAGTTTATTTAATAGCAAGCCGTGGTTGATGTTCAGTGGGTTTGCGGTAGGCGCGGCCGCCGCAGTGATTTTGGTGCGGCAACAGATAAAAAAGGTTAATAAGAAATGATGTTCGCGGCGCTACCCCATATATCGGTTAAGGCCGACGAAGTGTTTTCAATCGCCGGTTTGCCAATAACTAATGCTAATCTGGTTGGCATTCTAGGATTGGTGCTTCTGGTGTGGCTGATGTTTCGTACGCGGGCAGCGGTGCTTGGCCGCAAAAAATCGAACTTCGCAACGCGCTTAACTCTTTGGTGTATAGAAGGATTGTATAAGACGGTCGGACAAGTGATTCCTAACCAAAAGTGGGCTCGCCGAGTGGCGCCACTGGTGATGACGATGTTTTTCTTCATAGCCGGACAATATTGGCTCGGTTTGCTACCGATTGTCGGGCCGATAACTGTCGGCCATACGCCGCTGTTCCGCGGTCAGGATGCCGATTTGAATATGACGTTTGCGCTGGCGACGGTGACTATCGTGATGGCGCAGGTGTATGCTGCGCGCGAGCTGGGTTTTGTTGGTAATCTGAAACGCTACTTCGTTAATCCGTTGCGCGATCCGATTATGTCGTTTGTTGGTATTCTGGAGCTTGTGGCGGAGTTTTCGCGCTTGCTTAGTTTGTCGTTCCGCTTGTTTGGCAACGTGCTGGCGGGCGAAATATTGATTGCTATGATTGCTTATCTAGCGCAAGTTGCGATGCCTGCAGTTCTGCAGCCATTTTATATTTTTGAGCTGTTTATCGGCGGTATTCAGGCTTATATTTTCTTTATGCTTTCGACAGTGTTTATATCGCTCGGTTTGGCGCATCACGGCGGTGATGAGGAAAAACAAACGCATGATGATTCTTCGACTTCTTCCGGCATGAAATTAACGGCCGAGGGAGTAAAATAAATTTAGGTAATAACTAAACCATAAGGAGAAAAAGTATTATGGAAACTATAGCATTTACGCTAGCTTATATCGTCCCTGCATCGTTTGCAGCTATCGGCTGTAGCTGGATTGGCGCTTCGGCGATGAAAGCTGCTGGCCGCAACCCAGAAAAAATCAACGATTTGCGCACGATGATGATTCTCGGTATCTCGTTTATCGACGCTCTGGCGATTATCGGTTTCGTGGCAGCTATTGTCGGCAAAGTGATGTAAGGATTCGCGCGCGTGAATAACTTGCACTACTTTGCATCGGCTGGAGCTGGAAGCGATAGCCTATTGGGGCCACTAGGAATTGATTGGCGGTTGTTCGTGCTGCAAACGGTTGCTTTTGCGGTCTTGCTGCTAGTGCTGAAAAAATGGGTTTATCCGCCTATTCTGGCTATGCTTGATAAGCGTGACGAGTCTATCAAAGAAGGCTTAGAGGCTGCCGAGCAGGCCAAAAAAGCGGCAAGCGAAAGCGAAAAGCGCACAGCTGCTATGCTGAAAAAGGCCCAGCAAGAGTCGCGAACTATTGTTGCTACTGCCAAGAATGAAGCGGCTGAAATGGTTGCTGAAGCCGAACAAAAGGCCAAGAACCAAGCCGATTCCATTCTCGAATCGGCTCGCAACGACGTCAGGGCAGAAGTTGCCCAGGCCAAGAAAGATTTGCGCGACCAGATGGTAGACCTAGTAGTCGATACAACCCGGAAGGTTACGCTAGACACAGTTGATCCAAGTAAGGACACCAGTTTAATTAAAAAGCAGTTAGAGGAGATCAAATAGCGTGGCGGCCAGTACTATATCGCAGCGAAGATTAGCAGCGTATGTGGCTGGCCAATTGCTTGCAAGCGGCGATAAGAAGCGTCTTATCAAAGAGTTAGCAGCCTATTTGATCGAAACTGGCCGTGTGCGCGATCTCAATCAAGTGGTGGCGGCTATTGAAGAGGCGCTAGCGTCGCGCGGCGCTGTTGTAGCGACGGTTACGACTGCTCGCCCGCTCTCGCCAGAAAATAAGCAAGCAATTGTTAAGCAATTTACGCCGACTGGCGCCAAACTATATATTCGCGAACAGATTGACCCGAGCGTTATCGGAGGCTTCAAGATTGAACTGCCTGACAGCCAGTTTGACGGCACAGTGATACATAAACTAACAACCCTCAAGGGTATAAAGTAAAGGAAAAGAATGGCTGATATTACAGTGACAGAATTGTCGGACGAACTGCGCCAGGCGATTGCCCAGCTCGAGGTGTCTGAAGGTTTAGAAAAAGTTGGTATTGTGACTCGCGTGGGCGACGGCGTGGCGTGGGTGCATGGATTGCGCGAAGCTGGTTATAGCGAAGTTTTGGAGATCCAAACAGCCGAGGGCGTGGTTGAAGCCTTTGCTTTGAACTTGATGGAAGACGAAATCGGCGCGGTGCTGTTAGGTAGCGACCAAGGTGTTTCGGCTGGCGATAAAGTCAAACTAAAAGGCGAAGTGCTGAGCGTACCAGTCGGCGAAGAGCTGTTGGGGCGCGTAGTTAATCCGCTGGGCGAACCGCTTGACGGCGGTCCGGCAATCAAATCAAAGCAGCGCGGTCTGGTTGAGCGCGAAGCTATCGGCGTAATGGGCCGCAAGTCAGTTCATGAGCCGTTGATGACGGGCATTATGAGCGTCGATGCGATGTTCCCGATCGGCCGCGGCCAGCGCGAGCTGATTATTGGCGACCGCCAGACTGGTAAAACCGCCATTGCGCTTGACACGATGATTAACCAAGCCCGCCAGAAAACCGGCGTAGTTAATATCTACGTAGCGGTCGGCCAGAAGCTCAGCAAAATTGCTCGCCTGGTCGAACGCCTGAAGTCCGAAGGCGTGATGGACCAGACTATCGTGGTGGCGACTAGTCCGAGCGACCCGGCTTCTCTGCTCTATCTGGCGCCATATGCCGGTACCGCCATGGGTGAATATTTCCGAGATAGTAGCAAGCACGCCTTGATGATTTATGATGATTTAACCAAGCACGCAGTCGCCTACCGCCAGATGTCGCTGCTGTTGCGCCGTCCGCCAGGCCGCGAGGCGTTTCCGGGCGACGTGTTCTACTTGCATTCTCGCCTGTTGGAGCGTTCAGCTAAATTATCAGATGAACTGGGTGCTGGTAGCTTGACTGCTCTGCCAATTATCGAGACGCAAGCTGGTGATATTTCCGCTTATATTCCGACCAATGTTATTTCTATCACCGACGGCCAGATATTTATGGAGACTGATCTGTTCTACCAAGGTATTCGCCCGGCGATTAGCGCAGGCTTGTCGGTGTCGCGCGTCGGCGGTGCGGCTCAGACCAAAGCGCTGAAGAGCGTCAGCGGCAACCTTAAACTTGGCCTCAGCCAATTTCGCGAATTGGCCAGTTTCGCACAGTTTGGCAGCGACCTTGACGCCGAGACCAAGGCGCAAATTGAACGCGGCCAGCGCCTAACTGAATTGCTTAAACAGCCGCAGTATCAGCCGATGAGCGTCTGGGAACAGGTCGTTAGCATCGTTGCGGTTAGCGAGGGCTATTTTGATGAAGTTCCAGCCGCCAAGATTAAAGACGCGCAGGCCGACTTGCTGGCTCGCTTGTGGACGAACCACAAAGCTGAAATGAAAGCGCTAAACCGAGGCGATAAAAAATTTGGCGAGGACAAATCTACCGCCAAGATTGTCAAGGACGCGGCGTTAGCAGTTGCTAAAGGATTTGAGGACTAACTAGATGCCGTCGACTCAGCAGCTTAAATCGCGTATTCGTTCGGTCAAGAACACTCGGCAAATCACCAAAGCTATGCAGATGGTGGCAGCTAGCAAGATGCGCCGCGCTCAAGAGGCGACCAAAAGCTCTCAAGCCTATACAGCGGCAGCACGCGAACTGCTGGCGTACTTGGCGCAGCAAGGTGCGACCGATAATCACCGTTGGTTCGTGCAGCGGCCGGTCAAAGCGCGCCTGCTGATTGTGGCAGCAAGCGACAAAGGGTTGGCTGGTGCTTATAACGCTAATATCATCAAGACCTATCTGCATGAACTGCATCAAGATGACCAATCGGGTATCGCTAACAAAACTATCGCTATCGGCCGCAAAATTGCTCAAGCAGCAACGCGCATCAAAGATACTGAAATCGTCGGTACCTACGAAGATTTGCCCGACTGCGTGCCAGGTGCGCAGTTTCATGCTATTCTCAACACTGCCAAAGACATGTTCGAGGCTGGTACTGTCGATGCCGTCGACGTGATTTTCACGCGTTTTGTTAGTAGTATGACACAGAAAGCTGATATCGTTCGCTTATTCCCTGCCGGTTTTGTGCCCGACGATGAAATTAGCGATGACATCCGCGAAGCTAAGTTTGAGCCAAGTCCTAAATATATCATAGATGATATAGCTTACCGGCTGATTAGCGCTCGTTTGTACCAAGCTCTGCTTGACTCGCGTGCTAGCGAACATAGCATGCGGATGCTGGCGATGAAGAACGCCACTGATAACGCTAGCGACTTAGTAGCCGACTTGACGCTAGAAATGAATAAGGAACGCCAGAGTGCAATCACTCAAGAACTGACCGAGATCAGCGCTGGCGTGGAGGCGATGAAATGATAAAAAAAGGAGTTACTATGAGTAAAAACCAAGGGAAAATCATCCAAATCATGGGCGTGGTGGTCGATGTTGAGTTTGATGATGGCTCGTTGCCAGAAATATACGAAGCGTTGACGGTCAAGCGTGGCCAGCAGACGATTACGCTCGAGGTAGCGCAGCATCTCGACCAACAGACAGTACGAACGATTAGTCTGCAAAACACCGACGGATTGCACCGCGGCCAAGTTGTTACAGCGACTGGCGCGCCGATCAGCGTACCTGTTGGCGAAGATACGCAAGGCCGCATGTTCAACGTAGTTGGCGAACCGATCGACGGCCGCGAGATTGCCAAAAGCGCCAAGCGGGCGCCGATTCACCGCCAACCGCCGGCGTTGACCGAACAGTCCAACAAAACTGAGATCCTCGAAACTGGTATCAAGGTTATCGACTTGATTGCACCGCTAGCCAAGGGCGGTAAAGCTGGCTTGTTCGCTGGCGCTGGCGTCGGCAAGACGGTCCTTATTCAAGAGCTGATTAACAATATTGCTAAGTTTCACTCAGGCAACTCGGTTTTTGCGGGTGTCGGCGAGCGAACTCGCGAAGGCAACGACCTCTATTACGAGATGAAAGACGCGGGCGTGCTAGACAAAACCTCGCTAGTATTCGGTCAGATGAACGAACCGCCTGGAGCTCGTTTGCGCGTGGCGTTATCGGGCTTAGCGATTGCCGAATCCTTCCGCGATGAAGGTAAAGACGTGCTGCTATTCATCGACAATATTTTTCGCTTTACTCAAGCAGGCGCCGAAGTATCAGCGCTATTGGGCCGCTTGCCGAGCGCGGTCGGCTATCAGCCAAACTTGCAGCAAGAAATGGGCGCCCTGCAGGAGCGTATCACTAGCACCAAAAAAGGCTCAATCACCTCTGTCCAGGCCGTCTACGTGCCAGCCGACGACTTGACCGACCCAGCACCAGCGACCACTTTTGCTCACTTGGATGCCACTATCGTGATGAACCGTGCCTTGACGGAAATTGGTATTTATCCGGCGGTTGACGTGTTGGATTCCAGTTCCAACTCGCTTGATCCAGAGATTGTCGGCGAGAAGCATTATGCGGTGGCTCGTGAAGTCCAGCGAGTATTGCAGCAATACAAAGAATTGCAGGATATCATCGCTATTCTCGGTATGGAGGAGTTATCAGACGACCAAAAACAAACCGTGGCGCGGGCTCGCCGCTTGCAGCGCTTCTTGGCGCAGCCGTTCCATGTTGCCGAGCAGTTCACTGGCAATCCAGGTAGCTACTTCAAGTTAGAAGATACCATCAAGGACGCTAAAGACATTCTCGACGGCAAATACGACGATAAGCCAGAAAGCTGGTTCTATATGTCGCCAGTGCCGCTCAGCGAGAAGAAGGACTAAGCTCGAGATGATGCAGTTTCAGCTAATCACGCTAGCTGGCGTTAAGCTCGACGAACCAGTCTACGAGGTAATGATACCAACTACCGAAGGGCAAATCGCAGTCTTCCCGAGTCACGAACCGCTAGTAGCAGTGGCGCAGCCTGGCGCGGTAGCGGTCCGCCGCCAGAAAACCGACAGCGATGACCAACTGGAATACTTCGCGATTAGCGGCGGCGTGGTTGAAATCAACCAGCAGCGCGTGCGGATTTTGGTCGACGAAGCCGAGCACGGCGACGATATCGTTGAAGCCGAGACTCAGGCCGCTCTCGAGCGCGCTCTCAAAATGCGCGATGAGGCTCAGGATCAGGTTGAGCTCGAAAAGGCTCACCAGCTGGTCGATCGCCACCGCGTACGTTTGCACGTGGCTGGCTTGCGCCGCCGCCATCGCCGGCGATAATTATAGCTAATGCAAAATCATATTATTGAGCACGGTTTGTTTTGGCTGTCGTTTTCCGCTAAGTAAATGTGATCGGCGGTATTATCGCGATGGCAGCTTATAGATGGCGGCTTATATTAGTCTATCTGTATGATGTTAAGTTTAGTACACAGAATGTCATTGTCGCCGCGGCGTTTGGCTGCGCATAGACGGTGTGCGCCATCGCCGTATAGAACAGCGAAAATCGACCCGTCTTCGCGCGTATATACCGTGACGCCGTGAATTGGCGGAGCAGTTTTTGCAGAAAGATGCGAATACTCACGAATAATACTAGAGCTGCGTCTACCGTTTTTTGGAGATCTGCGACCTCTTCGCCAGTCGGAAATTTCTGGCGCAGCCACAAATAAACCTACCGGTATGGGAACGCTATATTCAGTTGGCTCAGATCCGGGTGTTAGCGAATCTATATCGACAACTACCCGCGACGTTTTTTTGCTGCCGCCGATCCTATCGAGAGGGATAGGCTCTTTGACTGGGCTGATATTGAGCTCGTGTAAGTCTGCTACTAACTTAACTAGTCTCGGGTCGTTGATATTGACTTTCTCGGGCAGTTTATCTGCTTGAGTATTTATCTCTATGTTATTTGCGACATGTAAGTCATCAACGGTGCGTTCATCTAACTCTTCGTCGGATCTAAGATGTAGTTTCTCTCGTACGCCTTCGAGCATATGCATTATACTTTATATTATACACCATTTATCTACATATGTCAATAGCGGTCCAGTAATCGGCAGGCGTTGGCTCTAAGCTTTGTGTGCTTGCATTAGCGTAATGGCCGTCGATCCTAAGTCCGTTGATATTCTTCTGAAACTGCAAGTTTCGATTGGACACTGGCTGCATAGAAATTCGGGGGCAGTTTGTTTTGTTGTATCAAGGTCGGCAATTGATACTGGGATCACGCCCCTCTTTTTTAGACGTCCTTGCTCCCCTGGAGATTTTTGCTTTATTGACACTTGTATGTCCCATTCTTCTCCTGCTAAGCAAGTTGCTTGTATATCTGTCTTTTTTGCATAGTCAAGCTTGGCGTTGCTTTTTGTTGCCCATCCAGCTTCTCTTAATTCTGCGGTAACTCTAAGCTCGGCGTTTCGCCCTATTCTTTGCGCCTGTCGCCCAATCTCTGGTCTCCTTAAACTAGCCATTTTAGTATTGTAAAATAACTTTTCAATCGAGTCAACTTTTGCAATATATAATTGCCGCTGTTGGACTGTCGCGAATGCTCGGTAAGCGATCTGCAATTCTTTGCAATGTGCTATAAAAGTTGTTAGTTAATTAGAATTGATGAGCTGGCGGACTTCGTCGGTGTTTTTGGTGTTCATTAATTGTTCGCGCAGTTCCTTGGCACCGTCGAAGTCGCGGATGTAGATTTTGAAGAAGCGTTTGAGGGTTTCGAAAGGGCGGCCGAGGGTTGGCTGGTAGCGGTCAAAGAGGTCGAGGTGGTAGTTGAGGAGTTTAATTAGTTCTTGTTTATGATCGACGACGGGGATTTTCGTTTCCTCGGTTGGAGTACTCTTTCTGTTTGTCTCTCGGGTATCGTCAGAAAATAATTCGGGGCCCACGTAAAGTTGCCCAAATTTTTTCTGAGATACCACTCGAGACGCTCGAAAGCAAAACGGATCGCTAAAAACTCCCCGTCCGATCATGATGCCGTTTAGACCTGGGTGGGCTCTAAATAGTTCCTCGCCATGGGCACGGTCGCGGATATCGCCGTTGATGGTTAGTAGAGTTTGCGGAGCGATTTCATCGCGTAGTTTGATGATGTCGTCGATGAGCTCGTAGTGCGCTGGGACTTTGCTCATTTCTTTTTTGGTGCGGAGGTGGATGGTTAGGTTGGCGAGGTTTTGCGCGAGTAAGATACTAAGCCATTCGTGCCACTCGTCGATATAAGTATAGCCGAGCCGTGTTTTGACGCTGACTGGCAGTCCTGCAGTTTTGGCGGCGGCGATGGCGGCAACCGCTACGTCGGGTCGGCGGATCAGTGTCGCTCCCCCGCTCTTGATGGCGGATTTGGCGGGACAACCCATATTGATGTCGATACCGTCAAAGCCGAGCTTGGCGCAATGGGCAGCAAATTGCTCCATATCGCCCGGCTCGCCGCCCCAGATTTGGGCGACTAATGGATGTTCGTCGTCGGTTTTGATGAGCCGCCCAGCGATGGCTTTATCGCCAGCATGCACCCAGCCAGTGGCGTTGGCAAACTCTGTGAAAAAGACATCGGGCGCGGCAGCCTTTTTCACGACATGGCGAAACACCACGTCAGTGACGGCTTCCATCGGCGCCAAGATGAAAAACGGCTGCGGTAGATTGTCCCAAAATGATGTCATCTCTGTTATTTTATCACAAAAAGGAAAAACCCCTCACTGGCGTCATTGACAGTGAGGGGCGGCGGGTTCAAGCGGTTCTGCTCGGAGTTAATCTCAACGGTGAGAAAAACTGCCACGAGTGAATCTCGCGAGCCCAGAAGTTTGTGCCCCGCGGCTAGAGGAGAACGTTGCTAGGCCGCGGGGCGGAGGTCGCATAGGCACCTCCTTTCTCCCCCTGCTGGGGGAGTTTATCCCGGGACTCTCCCGGGAAGATGAGGGGGCGGGAGCACCCCATTGTGCTCCCGGACGCGCTACACGCACTGCTCGCGCAATGTTCCCCAAGTATAGCCGTCTATGTGTCCGCGCCTCCCACAGCGCGACACATACCCCTAGCGAGTGTGATGGGGATCGAACCCATAAGCCGTTGGGTTTGGAGACCCGACCGCCCTCCAGGGCGCACACCCTACGATTCTTTTCCGGACTACCGGCTGGTGAAATCAGACCAGGGGCGGACGGACGCCCTTTGCCGGCTTGAGTGTCAGCGGTTCTCGGGGTGCACGCCCCGAACCGTCACTTAACGCGGGCGTTATCACCCGCGTCCTTTGCACCTGGGGCAGTTTCCACTACCCTGACAAGTGCCGCAGACGAGTTGAGAAAACAAGTCCCAGACTCGCCCAGTTCCGTTACAACCAGGGCAGTTCCCGCTGCCCTGGCATCTCGTGCATTTGGCGATGATTTTCACCCCCTTTCCGCCCCAGTTTGAGGCAAAAAAAGAGCGAACTTTCTTTTTGGTAACGCTTCCGTGCAGGAGCGCCACCTAGATCCGGCTTTTCACCGAATCAAAAGTTCGCCCCATTGGACAAAAGCTAATATATATATATCAATAATAGAAAACAATGTCAAGAAAATTTGTCAAGATTGTGGTATAAAACTATTAACTTGGCAGAAATTAAGCTTATTCATCGCCTGTTTTTGGCTGTTTGCAAGCCGGATATTTGCCCGCTAGCAAGTCTTCTTCGAACTGTAAAACTCCCCGGTAATTCGCCTCGTAATGGCTGGTGTCTGGCAATTCTAAGGAGGTGATACAGTGCCAAACAGCGGCGATTAGGCGTTGAAAATCGGCTAGCTCGTCGCGGCTAAAGCGGTCGTCAAGCTGGTAGATGTCGCCGCGGGAGTCTGGTTCGACAAACTGCAGTACAGCGCCGCCGAAATCATATTTCGCGTAATCGCGCGAATTGGCGCAGAGCAGCTCGTAGAACATCAGCTGCTGGCGGTATTTGTGGAGCTTGATTTTTTCATAGTCTGATTTGCCAGTCCATGAAGTTGATGGTTTGCCAGTTTTGTAATCGGTGACGGTGATGGTTTGATTGTCGACATCAACTAGGTCGAGCGAACCGGTCAGGCGGGCTTGGCCGAGAACGACGCCCTGCCCGGCAAAACTAAGCTCGGGTTTTTGCGATGGCTTAAAGGTGTCGTATTTGGCGCCCAGAAAGGCTTCGAGCGCTTCGATGCCGCGCTTGCTATACAATGCCAGATCAGCGTCGCTTAAATTTTGCTGGTGTAGTAGGCGGATAAATTCGCCGGTAATATCCTCGATTGGTTTGCGAGTGCCGCTGGCCGCCAAATGGCTGTGCGCGTGCTGCAGAACGGCGTGAATCAGAGTGCCGTAAATGGCATTAGCGCTTTTGGCCTGCGGGAAGCGCAGCAAATTATTTAGCAAAAAGTTCTGCGGCCCGCCGCGCGTAACGTCGATAAAGTTATTGAGGTGCGTGATAGATAGCTTGTAATTTTCGAGAGTTGGCGCGAGCAGCTCTTTCATGGTGCGGCTAATCGGCGCAGTTAAGCGGTCGTGCCAGGCGATTTCGCTTTGGGTGGCGAGCGTGGCGGCATTATTCGGCTGGCGGTCGATTTCTTGCAGACTGGTGCCAGCCAGAAAACTAGCTTTGAGTGTGTCTTTGGCGGTGTCGTCGCTGCGGGCATAGCTCAGGTAAAGTTGGCGTTTGGCGCGGGTCATGGCCACGAAGTACAGACGAATGCGTTCGTCATAGCTATCGGCGTTTGGCGAGATAGCCAAGTTCTCTGGATAGCCAATCAAGCGGCTGCGGCTGCGCACGCGTTCGCCCCACATCGAATCGATTGAGTTGATGACATAGACGGTGTCGAACTCTAGGCCTTTGGATTTGTGGGCGCTCATTAGGTTGATAGCATTTTGAGCAGTTTCGCTGGCGCGCCGGATGCTAACGACGGGAATATTAAGCTGGCGGTAGGTGTCGATTAGCGTCAAGAAGTCGCTGGCTAGCAGTGTGCTGTCTGGCGCGCCCTCGCGCAATTTACTGCGCAAGGTTTGCAGCGCTTCCAAGGCAGTTAGGTAAGTATCGAGTGAACTGCCAAGAATATCGCTGTTAAAATAATATTGGTAGAATGGCGAAGTGAAGGCGTTGCGGTGCGGTTTGGTTGGTTTGCGCGCGGCGTCGCTATCATCATTATCGTCGTCGGTGTCGTCGTTGGCTGTGTAGTTTTGCGGCACGCCGATGAGCGTATCTAGGAAAGTTTCGAGCGGCTCGGTCAGGCTAGCCTTTGCGCGGTCGAGCAGCCACTTGGCTAGCGGTTGAAAAGTCGGCGACGCCAGCATCGCTTCAAGCCAGTTGGTGCGGTTGCGGTAGGCTTGTAAACTTAGCCGCCAGATAGCTTCGCTGTCAAAGCCGAACATTGGCTGAGCTATCAGCTCGGGCAGCAGGCTGTTGGCTTCGTCGTGCTCGCCTGCTGCAATATCGACGCAAACGCGCGTCATTAGCTCTAGCAGCTGGATGCGCTCGTCGTCAAGGACATTGTCGCGACGCTCATAATTAACGGCAATATTGGCGCGGTTCAGATACGGTAGCAGTGCAATCAAATCACTGTGGCGCCGAGCGATGACGGCAATTTCTGATGGTTTTATACCTTTTGTGATATTTTCTTGGATTGATTCGGCGATCCAAGCGAACTCCTCCTGGCGGCTTGGCAGCGCGGATAGTGTAACTTGGCTGTTAGCGTCGTTAGTGTGCGCCTGTAACTGCTTATTTATATCCATAGAGGTTTCTAGGCGGCCGCTAGCCTGAGTAATAATTTCACGGGCGCGGTCGAGAATGGTTTGCGACGAGCGGTAGTTGTCGGTCAAAACGACGCTGGCGTGATCTGGGTAGCGCTTGTGGAAACGATGAATGTTGCCGACATCGGCGCCTTGGAAGCTGTAGATTGCTTGATCATCGTCGCCTACCACCATGATGTTTGGCGCATCGCCGTGCGGCGTGTCGGTCAAATTAACGAGAATGCGTAGCTGCGCCAGGTTAGTGTCCTGAAATTCATCGACCATGATATATTGATAGCGCTCCTGCAGGTTGAAGCGCAGATCGGGGTGCTGCTCGATAGCTTGCACGACATTGAGAATCATGTCGTCGTAGTCGAATAGCTCGGCTTGGCGCATTTCGGCGAGATATTGATCATAAATCGGCGCGACAGCGCGTAATTTCGCGTGGCGTTTGCGGTCTCTGAAGACAAACTCGCCGCGAGCGTCCTTTTCGAGCCAGGTGTTGCGCCAAGCGGTGATCGGCGTTGTCTTGCCGCTAGCGACTGCTTCGTCGAAGGCGCGCGCCATACTTAATGCCAAAGCGTCAGCTAGCGGCGCAATAGCTGGCGGCAATTGCGGCGCTGGCAATTCGGCGATTTTGTTGGCGATTGGCGGCAGTAAGGCGATAGTGGTTTTGCTGATGCGATTAGCAAAAATAGCTGCGAGCTCTGGCTCAACAGCGTCAAGCAGCTTTTCGTTGCTATCAATGATTTGCAGCAGCTCGCTGCTAGATAGGCCGGCCTGCTTTAACTCGCTGATTACTTGCGCTGCGTCGCGCAGATGCGTGAAGTCGCCGTTCATTTTGCTGGCCAGCGGATTATTGTAGTCGAGCTCCTCGAAAATATCAGTTAGAATCGAGTAAGTGGCCACTTCGTCGGCTGGCGAAAAATCAGCGCCGCGATAAAAATATTCGCTGTGATGATTGATTATTTCGGTGCCGAAACTGTGAAAAGTTTGGATTGCTACTTTGTAAGCATCGGTACCAATGATTGATGCTAGACGCGCCCGCATAGCGTTAGCGCCGCTATCGGTAAAAGTCAGGCAGAGAATATTTTCGGGCAGCGTGTCGGTGGCGCGCAGAATATTGGCAGCGCGCATGCTGAGTAGCTCGGTCTTGCCAGTACCAGGGCCGGCGACAACCAATAGCGGGCCGTCAATGGTGTCGACGGCTTGTTTTTGAGCAGAATTAAGCTTATTGTAGCGAGTTTTGAACTTTTCCATCTATCTCATTGTAGCGCAAAGCTCGGTAAATGCCCTAATGTTTTATGGTATAATTTGATTGTGAATAATGATTTCTTTGACGATGCTGCAATCGAGCAAATAGCCAAAGACCGCTTTGGTGTGTCCTTAGAGGTGAGCACGGTGGTGGCGCGGCGGATTGATTGCGGACAAGCTGCTTCGGCAACTTTTTTTCTCTCGGCCAAGAAGCAGTTATACTGCTACATTGAAGGCTCGTCGCAGCTGACGCTGGGCGATATTCGCAAGATGGCGGTGCGTATGGGTGTGCGGCCCGAGATATTTTTTCCGCCGAAAGGCCAGCCGCAATATTTCGAGGAAATTGCGCGCGATATGTTTGTTAAGGTATATCCAGGCCGACGCGATATCAGCCAGGACGACTTGCGTTTCTATCGAACTCTGGTGCCGTATTGTCCGGCGCTTTTCTTGGTTGAGGAAGTCAAAAACGGCACCATTTATTGCGCTGATCATGATGCAAGCTCTGGCTGGCGGCCAGCGGCGAAGTTTGTCTATCGGAGGCTCCGAACGAGTTAAATGCGGGATTATTTAGATATTATTCGCCGTAATTTGATGTCGCCAATTGTCATTGCGATTTTTTTGCTGGCACTAGCATTATTGTACGCTGGCGAGCGGCGCGATGCTTGGTTTATATCGGTAGTGATTGCTGTCAATACAGTGATTGGTGTTGTTCAGGAAGTTCGCGCCAAGTATGCTCTCAAACAACTGGAGTTAATGAGCGCGCCGCGAGCACGATTAGTCCGCGGCGATGAAGTTGCAGAAGTGATGTACGATGTCTTGCAGGTTGGAGATGAGATTCTGCTCGAGGCTGGCGATGAACTGCCATCGGACGGCGTGGTTCTATCGGCGCGCGGATTAGAGGTCAACGAGAGCATGCTGACTGGCGAATCAGCCTCAATTGACAAGAAGAAACATGATGAAGTCTACGCGGCAACCACGGTGATAGCGGGTAGTGCGCGAGTGCGAGTAACGGCAGTCGGCGATGCCACCAAAGCGGGTGCAATCAGTGCTACACTTAAGCAGTATACGCCGCGCTTGACGCCGCTGCAGCAAGCGATTCAGAACGCGATTACTTTCTTGACATATTGCGCGATTGTGTTGTCGCTTCTGGTTTTCGCGCGCTACCGTATTGCTGGCTTCGAGTCGGTGCGGATTCTCAAGACGATTATCACCAGTGCTATTACCATCGTGCCAGAGGGGTTGCTGCTGGCTAGCTCGCTGCTGCTGGCGTTTGGCTCGCTAAAATTGGCTCAGGCCAAGGTCCTGCCGCAAAAATTGTCGGCGATTGAGGCAATGGCGCTGCTTAATATATTATGTACTGACAAAACGGGCACCCTGACCAGCGACGAGATTACCTTGGAGTGCGTCGAGCCTTTTGGTGGTAATGATGAGCCAGTCAAGCAGCTGGCGGCAATGGTGGCGCACGAGACTAGCGGCGGTAATGCTACCGGACAAGCAATTATCACTGCGCTTGATTTACCTTATGAATATACCGTAGATGATATATTAGCGTTTTCTTCGGCGCGTAAATTTGCTGGCGTTAGAGCGCGAGTCGATGGTCGAGTCCGGACGCTTATCATGGGCGCGCCGGAATATGTGGCGCGGATGGCGCCGCTATCGACAGCCGAGCAGCAACAGATTGAGAAGTGGACTGACGATGGTCTGCGCGTATTGTTGCTGGCGGAGTTTGACGATAACGATACGCCGCTGAAGTCTCTAAAGCCAGGCAGCGGCCGGCCGTTGGCGGTAATTTTGCTGCGTAATTTGCTGCGCGATGGCGTCGTCGATACGGTAGCGTTTTTGCAGCGCCAGGGCGTAAACATTCGCGTTATCAGCGGCGATAATCCGCGGACGGTTCAGTATGTGGCGCGCTCTGCTGGAATTAACAATCCCGACACGGCAATTACTGGCGCCGAGCTGGCAGAGCTTGACGAGCCGGCATTTGCTGCAGCTGCCGAACAGCATACGATTTTTGCGCGCGTTTTACCAGAACAAAAGGAACATCTAATCGCCCACTTCTCGCAGCAAAACCATCAATTTACTGGCATGGTTGGCGATGGTGTCAATGACGCTCTAGCGCTCAAGAAAGCCGACCTTGGCGTAGCTATGTATGCCGGGGCGCCAGCTAGCCGGCGGGTAGCGGATATTATTTTGCTTAATAATTCGTTTAATTCATTGCCGCTGGGTATGCGTTTGGGGAATCAAATTATGCAAGCAATCGAGGTAATAGCGACGCTGTTCTTCCACAAAATTATTTACGGTTTGGTGCTGCTGGCGGTAACGCTAGTGCTGGGCGTGATACACCCGTATGCGCCGCGCCACATTACTTTTTTGAATATTTTCTTGGTGACGATGCCGACGATTATGTGGACTCTCTTCCCGCCGCGGTCGCATCATCGAATTAACCCGCACAATTTTTGGCGCGATACGCTGGGCGCGGTGACGCCAATTGCGCTGGTGTCGGGTGCGGCGGTATCGATAACGTACTTGATGCTGCGCGCTATGCAGCCGCACGACCAGGATACGGTATCGACGATGACGGTGTTGGTAGCAACGTTTTTTGGCGTATATTTGGTATTTTTGGTGGGGCCGATGTTGGGCGTGGTGCTGGATCGGCGCGCCAAGACAGCGCGAATGCTGTATATAGCGGCAGCGTTGCTGGTAGCGTCGACTAGCTTTGCTGTACCGCTGTTACGCCGATTCTTTGACTTCACGATACCGACTTTAGCAATGATTGGCCCGGTGGCTGGCGTGGTGGTAATTGCCGCCCTGTTGCAATGGCATCTGGCCCGCCGCGCTGGCAAAATCTATCAGAATAGATAGAAGTTAATAAATAAAAACACCCCTTCGTGCAGGGGGCGTTTTTATTGTTGCTGCTGAGAGAAATTTGGTTTAGTAAACCTTTAGCAACACTTCGCCGCCAAGCTTATTCTTGACAGCTTCAGCGCCAGTCATGACGCCCTTGCTAGTGCTAACTAGGACGATGCCGCGGCCTTGCTTGACCTTCGGAATGTCGGCGCTAGAAACGTAGATGCGGCGGCCTGGTTTAGAGACGCGCGCTAGCTCGGTAAAAGCTGCGTTCTCGCCATTGTTATTGATGGTGATGACGAGCGTACCGCGCGGCTTGCCGTCATCGAGCTTGACATCGGCCAAGTAGTGATTCTTGACCAATTGCTCGGCGACGATTTTCTTGAGCTTGCTAGTAGGCACGCGCACTTCAGTTTTACCGACTAGTGCGGCATTGCGGATGCGGGTCAGGAGATCCGCGATTGGGTCAGTAGATTGTAAACTCATATCTTTTTCTCCTTTCCTTTACCAACTACTCTTTGTGACGCCTGGGATATTACCTTTGCTGGCTTCTTCACGGAAGCGAATGCGGCTCATGCCGAAGCGGCGCATATAGCCGCGCGGACGGCCATCGGACATATCGCGAAATTTGCGCCGGGTTGGGCTAGAGTTGCGCGGTAATTTCTGTAAAGCATCAGGGTCGGTAGCTTTTAGAGCGGCGCGTTTAGCGGCAAACTTCTTGATCAGTTTCAAGCGTTTTTTGTCGCGGGCGATCATAGATTTTTTCGCCATTATTTGTCCTCCTTTTCAAATGGTAGGCCAAATTTCTCGAGCAATGCGCGCGAATTTTCCTTGCTACTGTTTTTGATTACGAACGTTACTTGCAGGCCGTGTACTAGCTGAGTTTCTTCAAATGTCAACTCTGGAAAGATTGACTGGTCGGTGATACCGAGGTTGTAGTTGCCGCTTTTGTCAAATTTGCTGCCGACGCCGTGAAAGTCGCGAACACGCGGCAAGCTAACGTTGACTAGGCGGTCAAGAAACTCGTACATGCGAACACCGCGCAAGGTCACCATCACGCCGATTGGCGAGCCCATGCCTTTGCGAATCTTGAACGTAGCAATTGACTTTTTGGCTAGGCGTTCGACTGGCGCTTGGCCAGTGATACGCGTTAAGGTATTTTTGACGGCGGCAAGCATGCGCTTGTCGTCTTTACTTTTGCCGGTACCGACACTCACGACGATTTTCTCGAGGCTAGGAACCTGGTTCACATTGTCGAGATTCAATTCGGCCTGTAGTTCCTTGAGGTATGTTTCTTTGTACAAGGCTTTCAGGCGAGGAGTGTAAACGGCTGATTGTTTAGCTTCTGCCATTATTTAATCTCCTTATTATTAAGTTGGCGGGCGACGCGGACCTTGGCGCCGTCTTTGGCTGCGTAGCCGACACGGCTGGTCTGTCCAGATTTTTCGTTGACGACGAGCGCCAGTTTACTTAAGTCAACCGGTACTTGAATATCCTTTTTACCGCCGCGCGGATTAAGCTGGTTCGGGCGGATGTGGCGGGTTTTGACGCCGACGCCTTCAACTAGCGCTGCATTTTGCTGCGGCAAGACGGCTAATACTTTACCAGTGGTGCCTTTGTTGGCGCCAGCGATAATTTTGACAATATCGTCTTTGTGAATACGCTGAGTCATTAGAGTACCTCCGGAGCCAGGCTGACGATCTTCATGTAGCCCATGTCGCGTAGTTCGCGTGGTACTGGGCCGAAGACACGGGTAGCCTTTGGCTGTTTGTCATCGTTGATAATCACCACGGCGTTGTCATCAAAGCAAATGGTCGAGCCGTCCTTGCGGTGGATTTGGTCGCGGGTGCGAACCACCACAGCCTTAACGACAGACTTCTTTTTGACGTTGCCAGTTGGGCTGGCGTCTTTGACTGAACAGACGATCACGTCGCCAACGCGAGCGTAGCGGCGGCGGGTACCGCCGAGAACGCGGATACACAATACTTCTTTAGCGCCGCTGTTATCAGCGACTTTGAGGCGAGATTCTTGCTGAATCATTATTTTTCCTCCTCGGTGTCGTGATCGTAGTCGACTTTATCGTTGACTTCGCTATTAACGTCGCTTTTGAGTTCGACTGAGCCTACTGAGCGCTTGACGATTTCGTCGAGCTTGAAGCTCTTGCGGCGGCTAATCGGACGAGTCTCGATGATACGTACCGTATCGCCCTTGCGAGCGTCATTCTTCTCGTCGTGCGCAGCATATTTACGAGTCACAGTGTACTGCTTCTTGTAAATCGGGTGCGTTTCGCGAGATGTCACGGTAACGGTAATCGTCTTGTCGGCGGCGTCTGACGTCACGACGCCTGTCAATGTCTTTGCCATTACTTATTCTCCTGTTCTGCTGCTAACTCTTGCGCACGAATCGCGGTGAGTAGACGCGCGATTTCTTTGCGAATTTGGCCGAGGGCGCGCGGATTGACGAGCTCGCCGGCTTTGTGGCTGCGGCAGCTGTCGAGCAATTGCTGGCGCTTGGCGGCTAATTCAGCGCGCAGTTTGTCGATTGATTTGACGACACTGGCGGTCTTGGCGGTTTTCTTGGTTTCGGCCATTATGCTTCCTCCTTCTTAACAAATCGGACGCGGACTGGCAATTTGTGGCCGGCGAGGCGCATAGCTTCGCGGGCGATTTCTTCGCTAACGCCTTTCATCTCGAACATAACCGTGCCAGTTTTGACCTTGGCGACGTAGTATTCAGGGTTGCCTTTGCCGCCGCCCATTTTCAAGCCCAAAGCTTTTTTGGTGACTGGCGTGTGCGGGAAAATGCGAATCCAAATCTTACCGCCGCGCTTGATGTAGCGAGTCATCGCCTGGCGGGCCGCCTCGATCTGGCGGCTGGTAATACGCTCGTTGTCGAGACTTTGTAGACCATAATCGCCAAACGCGACATAGTTGCAGCGCGTAGCGTTACCGCGGTTTTTGCCGATGCGGACTTTGCGGTGAGCAACTTTTTTTGGTAATAACATTACTTCAAGCTCCTTTCACCTTTGTAAATCCATACTTTGACACCAACGATACCAGTACCGTTCGGGCCTTGAGCGCGAGCGACGTGAAAATCAACGTCGGCGCGCAGCGTATGCAGTGGTACTGAACCTTCGATGAACTTTTCGCGGCGGCTCATCTCGGCACCGTTAAGCCGTCCTGCGACCTCGATACGGATACCTTTGGCGCCAGCGTTGCGGCTGCTTTGAATTGCCATCTTAACAGCACGTCGGAAGTTAGCGCGGCGTTCTAGCTGATGCGCAATGTTTTTGGCGACGAGCTTAGCGTTTAATTCTGGCCGGCGTACCTCTTCGACGTTGATACGAATCGGCAAGCTGACGATTTTCTCGATTTCTTTCTTGAGCTCGGCGATACCAGCGCCGCCGCGGCCGATCACTACACCAGCTTTGGCGGTGTAAATGGTGATGGTAACAAGATTAGCACTACGCTCGATTTCGACTTTAGCGATTGTCGGGCGCGACGAGAATTTCTTCTCGATTAGGCTACGAATCTTGCCGTCTTCGGCTAGCCAAACCGCAAAGTCTTTCTTGCTGGCGAACCAGCGCGAGTTCCAAGCTTTGCTGGTCTGGAGGCGGAAGCTCAACGGGTTAACTTTCTGTCCCATTTATTTCTTCTCCTCTTTTTCTGCTGGCTTAACAGCTTTTGCTTCAGTCTTCTTGGCAGGTTTCTTGATAACTTTCTCGACGCCCGAGACCTCGACCAGAATGTGGCTCGATTTTTTCTCGAACGGCAAGGCGCGTCCGCGCGAAGCCGGCTTGTAGCGGCGCATACGCGAACCAGCGGTAACGCTAAGAGTAGTGATTTGCAGGCTGCGAGCGTCTAGGCCGTGATTCTCAACGGCGTTAGCAGCGGCGCTTTTGATGGCTTTCTTGACAGCCAGAGCGGCGCGCTTCGGCGTGTGGTCAAGGATAACTTCGGCGTCGGCAACGCTGCGGCCGCGCACCAAGGCGGCGACTAGACTGACTTTGCGCGGCGCCTGATCGACGCCTTTAATCATTGCGCGAACTGTGTGGATTGTTGCTTCGGCCATTATTTCTTATCCTTTCCACCGTGCTTGCGGAATTTGCGGGTTGGGCTAAATTCGCCAAGCTTGTGCCCCACCATGTTCTCGGTGATAAGCACCGGTACATGCATACGACCGTTGTGTACAGCGAAGGTAAAACCTACCATCTCTGGCGTGATCGTACTGCTGCGAGCCCAGGTCTTGATAACCGTGCGGTCGCCAACTTTCAGGCTTGCTACTTTCTTGGCAAGCTTGGCGTCGACGAATGGGCCTTTTTTGAGTGAACGACTCATAAACTACCTCTTCCTCTTAGCTTCGTGACGACTGCGGACAATCATCTTGTTAGTTGATTT
>CAJPNK010000007.1 GCA_905372095.1 Candidatus Saccharimonadota bacterium
AAATAATGTTATCGCTGAAAATAATGTTATCGCTGAAAATAATGTTATCGCTGAACAGCGTTGGAATGATGTCAGTAACGATGACTATTTGCGACATACAATAGCACTGAAAGACAGTGTCGCAGAGTTGCGGAACTTTATGAATGCAGCCGTATCGCGGCAGAACCAAGCAGAAACCGACGATGCTTATTCTCGCGGGAAGAGAGCGGGCCGGTATATAGCTGGCGATTAGCGCTTATAGGCAGTTATTCAACGCAAACTTGAGTTCGCGGGTGAGTATTGCCAGTGAACGATGGCTTCTTGATATGTTTGAAAACTACGGTGCCGCTCTTAGCTGCGTGAATAGTGTAGTTGCGGCTGATATAAGTGCCTGGACCAGCAACTTTGGTACTGCCAGTCTGGCGAACCAGCACCTCGCCCTGGTTGACTTTTTGCCCGCCGAAACGCTTGACACCATTGCGCCTACCAGCACTTTTGTGGGTATTATCGCTCGAACCGCCAGCTTTAACGTGTGACATAAAACTCCTTTAATTTAATATAAGACAATCTATGCTATTGTACGCGAAGCTATCGGAAATGTCAAGCTTCTGAGAATGAATAATGAAACAGGCGCGGGCTTGGCGGGCGGGTTGCTTTTAACTTTCATCGAGAGGTTTAAGCAGTAAGATTTCTCGTGCCACTACCTGGTTCTGGCGGTAGTAGAGTAGCTGCTCGTCGCTGACTAAGTTTAGATGTAGGCGTCGGTAGCCTAAATCTGCTAACTGATCAATAAGCGGTAAATGTGTAAATTTACCGCTATGGTCGCGCCAGGCGGGCGCAGCGACGACTAGCGTTGTACTCGGATTGATTTGCGGGCGGATGTTTGCTAAAAATTGGCTGATGATGTGATTGCAATTACCGCGGACTGCGGTGAGCTTGGCAGGCTTTGGCGGGGCCGAGAAGGGCTGACCGAGGTAGGCTTCGCAGACGATGCGGGTGATTTCAGATTTTTGAGCGGCGTTGAGTTTGACAGCGGTAGCGTCAGCTTGGAAGACCTGCCACTGGGGGTTGATTTGGTATTTATTATCAAGCCACTGCATGTTTTCTGTGGCATAATCAACCATTTTTTGGCTTAGGTCGCTGCCGTAGACGTCTATTCCCTTGAGCCGCGCTTCTTGGAGAACGGTGCCAGTGCCGCAAAAAGGGTCCCAGAGGCGGCCAGGTTTTGTCTCGCCAGATAGATTTATCATCATCCGCGCTAATTTCGGCGGCAGCATACCTACGAAAGCATCGGTGCGCGGGCGAGCTTGGTCGCGGGCAGCCAGCGCGGTGATGTTTTGGGCGCCGACGCTTTCAGCGATAATGAGGCGATTATTTGGTGCTCGGACGACTAGCAGTTCAACTTTCGTTGGCGATAGCCCAAGCTTGTTGTGATGGCTAGTAGCGGTGTTAAGGGCGATTTCTGGGTTCGGGATAAGGCGTAAGCTAGTGTCGCTGTCGCGTAATTTTTTCTTGATCAGTAAGCCGGTTTTTTGGACATCGCGCGGCGAGATTTTGAAGCCGTAAGCGCTGATGCCAAGAGTTATTTTATGCTCGCTGGCGCGCCATTTGGCGGCGTAGTGCTGAACGATTTGGCGGCTGGCGGTTAGCCAATTGCCGCGGTCGAGTTCGAGAACGACTCGGCCGGCTTTTTGGCTGCCGCCGAGGGTCTCGAAGTCAAAATCAGGCGAATCTACAAGCGCTGTTTGCTCCGAAAACCACCGGACATTGTCAGCACCGTAGAGCTGTTCTAGCTCGGCTACTCCAAGTGCTGGCTGGCGGCCAAGTATTGTGATATGCATAAATATAGTATACTAGATTGTATGAAAAGGAGACTGTCTTTTCGATTGTGGTTGAGTATTGCCACGTTGCTGTTGATTGCTTTGATACTTTTTCTAGCTAGAAGCGAACTGGTATATGCTTGGGGTTTGCTAGGTAAAATTAACCTTGGCAAGCTTGTGTGGATGCTGCCAATTATTGCGGCCGGATATTTGGCGACTGGCGAGATGATTTTTTCGTATTTGCGTCAGAAAGGCTTCGTGAAGAATATTAATCCGGCAACTCTGGCACGCATATCGCTAGAGTTAAATTTTGTTAATCATGCTTTTCCTAGCGGCGGTGTCAGTGGTATTTCGTATGCTAATTGGCGCTTAGGCAAGTACGGTGTGCCAATCGGACGGGCGACGATGGCGCAATTTGTGCGTTACGTGGTAGGGTTCATGGCGATTGTGGTATTTTTGGTAGTTTCTGTTTTGATGGTGACGATTGACGGCCGTGTTAACCGCTGGATAATTTTGATGAGCTCAACGCTGGTATTTTTGCTGGTGATGGCGACGCTGCTGGGCGCGTACTTTTTGAATAGCGTCCACCGGATGAAAAAATTAGCCAAGAGAATTACGATGATAACTAACGGTACGGCGTCATTTTTTGCGCGGCGTTCGCAGGTGGTGTTGAAGCGGAAGTCGATAGAGAAGTTTTTCTATGATATGCATGACGATTTTAACGAGCTAAAGAGTGACAAGCGCGTGTTGCTGAAGCCGTTTTTGTGGGCGATGTTATTTACCGCTACCGAAATTGCGCCAATCTGGATTACTTTTCAAGCGTTGGGAATGAGCGTCAATCCGGCGTCGATTTTGATTGCTTATGGCATAGCGACGATTGCTGGATTCATTGTGGTAACGCCAGGCGGAACGGGCGCCTACGAGGCAATCATGGTTAGTGTTTTGGCTTTATCAGGTATAGGTAGTGGCCAGTCGATTGCAGCGATTGTACTTTATCGGGTAATTGTACTGCTGACGGCGCTGCTGCTAGGCTATGTATTTTACCAGCTAACAATAGTGAAATATGGACGAAAATCTGATTCCAAGATTCGGCGTTAGCGGTTTTGTCGAGCTGATTAATCAAGTGTTGGAGTTTTCGTGCAGCGCTGTTGAGATTGAGGGCGAGGTCGCCAGCTTCAAAGTAAACCAGGGCAAATGGGTGTTTTTCGACTTGAAAGACGAGGAAGCGAGCGTCGGTTGCTTTATGCCAGTTTATCAACTGCGAACGCCGATTGAAGACGGCATGAAGCTAGTGGTGCGGGCGCAGCCCAAAGTGACGAAGTGGGGCAAATTTAGCGTGACCGTGCAAAATTATCGTCCGCTAGGCGAAGGCAGCTTGCGCAAAAGTTTCCAGTTGCTGCGCGCTAAGCTCGAGAAGGAAGGAATATTTGCTACGGAGCGCAAGCGTTCTTTGCCACAAATTCCAGCGCGTATCGGCGTGATAAGCAGCACTCAGGCGGCAGGTTACGCGGACTTTATCAAAATCGTAAATGAGCGCTGGGGTGGTTTGCAAATTGACGTAGCGCATGTTCAGGTGCAGGGCGAAGCGGCGGCTGATCAAATTGTTGCGGCAATTAATCGTTTTAACGAGAGTCAAACGCCGCCCGAGGTGCTGGTGATCATTCGCGGCGGCGGCAGTGCTGACGATTTGAATACGTTTAATGATGAATTGTTGGTTAGAGCGATTGCTGCCAGCCGTGTGCCGACATTAGTTGGTATTGGCCATGAAGTCGATATGACGCTGGCGGATTTGGCTGCCGATGTGCGGGCTTCTACGCCGAGTAACGCGGCGCAAATCATTGTGCCAGACCGGCGAGAACTGCTGCGAGAAATAAAAGCGCTGGTTGACGGCATGGCCTATCGGACGGAGTCAGCGATTGGCGATTTAAGTAGTGAGATTGACAGCTTGCGGCAGCGCGCATTGCTATATCTAGATAGCAGAACTGACGTCTTAACAAGTGAAATTACGCAATTCCAGCGGATTTTGGCGGCGTACAATCCGCAGTTGGCGCTGGCGCGCGGTTACGCGATTGTGCGCGGTTCGACCGAAATAGGCGAAGTTATTAGTATCGAGGAAGAAAAAATAATTATCAAAGCGGAGGTTAAAAATGTCAAGCAAAAATGAGAAAACTATCAACCAAAAAATTGAAGAGCTGCGCCAGATGGTGGCGTGGTTTGAAAGCGATGACTTTGACATTGAACAGGCGATAGAGCGCTATCAAGCAGCCGAGAAACTAGCTAGCGATATCGAAAAAGATTTGAACGGCTTGCGCAATAAAATTACCGTCCTCAAGGAAAAATTCGCGTGATTTTCGCCGTCATTGCGGCCGTGGTGCTGCTGTTTGGCTTTGTGGCTTTCACGGGCGCGCCGTACGTGCCGTCGCGGCGCCGCGACTTGCAAAAAGCTTTTGATGAGCTGTACCAGCTCAAAAAAACCGACGTGTTGGTGGATATTGGCTCGGGCGACGGCGTAGTGCTGCGCGAAGCGAGCCGCCGCGGTGCGCGGGCGATTGGTTACGAGCTACAACCGCTGCTAGTACTGATTTCACGTTGGTTATCGCGGCAGGACGAGAAAGTGTCGGTGCAGCTAGCTAATTTTTGGCGTACGCCGCTGCCAGACGAGACGACGGTCGTTTATCTTTTTGGCGACGGTCGTGATATCGCCAAGATGGTCCAATATTTACAGCATGAGACTAACCGCCTTAGACATGATATTTGGCTGCTGAGCTATGGTTTCGAGGCGGCTGGACTTGCTTTGCACAAGACCGTGGGCGCGCATAATCTCTATTTGCTGCAGCCGCAAAGCTAAACCTTTGCATATTTAGCCTCGACAAAGTATAATCGTAAGCATGAAGAGCAGGCATCATACAGAAAAAGGCGCCATCACTGGCAGTATTGTCGCTATTGCGGTATTGGTAGTGTTGGTGCTGGGGTTCGGCGGTTTTAGTATTTGGTCATATATGCAATATCTCGACCAGAAAGAAAACGTCGATGAGAAAATCGAGACGGCTAAAGCTCAAGCTGTCAAAGAGAACAGCGAGAAGCTAGAGAGCGACTTCGAAAAGCGCGAGAAAGAGCCGAATCGGCAGTTTAACGGGCCGTCAGATTACGGCGCCTTGACGTTTGAATATCCCAAGACTTGGAGCGCTTATCAGGCGACCGATATCAGCAAAGGCGGTGGCGTGACTTATGAGGCTTATCTGAATCCAGTGACAATCCCGCCGATTACCAGAGAGTCGAAGATTGCCCTGAGGATAACAATTGAGCAAAAAACTTATGACAAATCTGTGTCTACTTACGATCCGTTAATAAAAAGAGGCGACCTGAAGTCGAGCGTTTACAACGATGGCAAGCATACGGGCACCAAGCTGGTCGGTAATTTCGACAAGGACACTTACGGTACAGCAGTACTGTTGAAGATGCGCGATCGTACACTAACGATGCGTACTGACGGCGACGTTTTCACTGCTGACTACGAGAAACTACTGAAGACTCTCAAATTCAACGAATAAGTATTTTTGCTTGTGCTAGAACAGCCTGTTGCAGCATGCTAAACTAGGTGTATGCAGGAGGGTAAGGCGCAGGCTGGTTTGTGGGTAGATTCACCGTCGTTTACAGTGGCGGCGCACGAGCTGAAAGCGCCGCTTGCTCTGATTCGCCAGTTGGCGATTGAGCTAGAAGCAGGGGAGTATACGGCGCTTGAGCGGGCTGTCTTGGCGCAGCGAATTACACTAACGGCTGAAAGGGCGCTGCGCTTGACGACAGATTTAACCAAAGCCCGCCGCCTAGAAAACGCCTTATTCACACTAGAAGCGATTGATGCGGCTGGTCTTTGCAACGAAGTGATGAGCGAACTTCAACCGCTGTACCATGCTCATAATAAATCTCTAAAAACCCAGGTAAAATCTCGTCAGCGACTAATGGTGGCAAATCGTGATTTATTGCGGCGAATCGTTGCTAACTTTGCTGATAACGCACTACACTATAGCGCTGATGATTCGTCGGTAGCGATCTCGGTGCGGGCTACCGACAGTAATCAGCGGGTACGGATCGGGGTACGTGATTTTGGACCGGCAATTCCAGCGCTAGCTTGGCGGGCGTTGCGCCAAGGGTTGCGCGAGCCGCTGCCGCTGCATAATCGTCCAGGTAGCAGCGGGCTGGGCATGTTTATCGCTAATGAGTTTGCTTTAGCGATTGGCGCACAAATTGGCGTTATCCGTCACCGCGATGGCGCAACTTTTTATGTTGATGTACCAGCGTCGACACAGTTGAGGCTATTATGACGCGCGTGCTAGTAATTGATGATGACGAGTGGCTAGCGAAGCTGTTTACGCGGCGTCTCGAGCACAACGGTATGGTAGTACAGAGTGCTCCAAATGCCATAGAAGCGCTTGATTTGATAGATAGTTTTCGACCCGCGGTGATTATTCTTGATTTATTCATGCCGGGCCCAAATGGTTTAGTGCTGCTGCACGAGTTGCAATCGTATGACGACCTAGGCCGCATTCCTGTTGTCGTGTGTACAACAAGTGCAAATGACATCACTCTCGAGCAGTTGCGGCCGTACGGCGTGCGATTATTATTAGATAAAGTATCAATGCATCCAGATGATATTGCCAAAGCGGTGCGAGAGGTGGCAGCATGACTGCTATTGAACGTACTAAAGCGATAGTGCTGCGCCGGACGAATTACGGCGAAGCAGATCGCATTTTGACATTACTAACACCGCTAGGGCAACGCAGTGCTATAGCGCGCGGCGTACGGCGCGAGAAAAGCCGCTTGGCGGGCGGCATCGAGCTGTTTGCGGTTAGCGATGTAGTGTTGCGCCGCGGTAAAGGTAGCCTGTATACGATTACGCAGGCGCGGCTTGATCGTTTTTACCGACAGATTTTGCAAGATTATGATCGCTTGCAATTTGGTTATGAATGTATCAAACTGGTTGAACGCGCCAGCCGCGACGTCGATATTCCAGAATGGTTTGAAGTGCTGAGCGAGACGCTGGCAGGCTTGGGCGATGTAGTTTCTTTGCAGTTGGTGCAGGTATGGTTTTACCTGCGCTACGCTGAGCTAACGGGTTATGAGCTGAGTTTAGTGAACGATGTTGCTGGCCAACCGCTTGATCGCCAAAAGCGCTACATGTACGATTCGATTGAACGAGGCTTGCGACTGAGCGAACAAGGAGAGCTTACCGCTGATCATATTAAGTTTTTGCGCTTAGCAGCGAATAAATCGTTGCGTCTGGTGGCGCAAATTGGCGGGGTCGAGCAGATATTGCCAGGCTGCTGGTTATTGACTCGCCAACATGCTGGAGTTTAGTTGTTGAATTGGTCGCTTTATAGCGAAACTACTGAAAACCAAAGCGTGTTATACTAAAACGTAAAGAGTTAAATACTCGCGCTCACCAACGCAGAGAGGAGAAAGGAGACTTCTTGTGAGTCAAGCAAAAATGGAAGCAATTATTAGCCTGTGCAAGCGCCGCGGCTTTATTTATCAGGGGTCGGATGTGTATGGCGGCTTGAGTGGTACGTGGGATTACGGTCCGCTGGGCGTGCAGCTGAAGCGTAATATTATGAATTTGTGGTGGCGCCGGTTTGTTGACGAGCGCGACGACATGTACGGCGTGGATGCGGCAATTTTGATGAATCAGAAAGTCTGGCAGGCCAGTGGACATGTGGATACGTTTGTCGATCCGCTGTGTGAAGATACGGTCAATCACCGCCGTTTTCGCACCGATCATATCCTCAAAGACAACGGCGTTGATGTCGATGGTATGACCATGGAACAGATGGATGCGGCGATTGTAGAAAAAGACATCAAAAGTCCTGATGGCAATCCGCTGAGTAAATCGCGAACGTTTAATATGATGTTTGAAACGCAGATTGGTGCCGCGGCGTATGCGGCTCGCCAATCTTTAGTGTCGGAAGCTTGTAGATTGGCTGAATCTGCCTATGATACTATGAATAAGGATTCAGGAGACGAGAGTAATGATTCGATTGAATTAAGGACCAGTCTATTAAATGAATATATGAACTTTGTCAAAAACCCTGTCATGAAGTATTTTGTTGATCAGAAGGACACAACAGTATATCTTCGCCCCGAAACCGCCCAAGGTATTTTCACCAATTTCAAGAACGTTGTCGATAGTTTCTACCCGAACTTACCGTTTGGTATTGCTCAGCAGGGTAAGGCATTTCGCAATGAAATTGCGCCGCGCGACTTCGTCTTCCGCTCTCGCGAGTTTGAGCAGATGGAGATTGAATATTTCGTGATGTCACCTGATCGCGATGGACGTAGCCCCGAAAAAGGTGAAAAACATTTATGGGAAGAGGCGTTTGATGAGCTACTGGCGGCGACGCATGCGTTTTTAGCAGAACTGGGTTTGAAACCAGAGCACATTCACGAGCTAGACGTGCCGGCGGAGGATCGGGCGCACTATAGCAAAAAGACGATCGATATCGAATACGATTATCCGATTGGTCGCGAGGAGTTGATGGGTATCGCGTATCGGACCGATTTTGACCTGATGAACATCCAGCGCGCCAGCGGCAAGAGTATGGAATACACCATCAAGGGAACGAACACAAAATTTGTTCCGCACGTCATCGAACCGTCGTTTGGTGTGGAGCGGGCGCTGATGGCGGTATTGTCGGGCGCGTACCGTGAGGACGAGCAAAACGGTGAAAAGCGGGTGTACTTGGCGCTACCAGAGCACTTGGCGCCAGTTAGATTTGCTGTTTCGCCACTGCTGAAAAACAAGCCAGAATTGGTGGAAAAAGCCCGTGAAGTCTACGCTCAGCTCGCCAAAGCCAACCCTGGCCGGGTGATGTGGGATGACAACGGCAACATCGGCAAGCGCTACCGCCGCCAAGACGAAATCGGCACGCCGCACTGCGTGGTCATCGACTTCCAGACGCTGGAGGACGACACTGTCACCGTGCGTGAGCGGGATACGACGGAGCAAAAGCGAGTAGGTGTGTCAAGGCTAGTCTAGGATTTAGGGGCGACCATGGAAGCAAGGAATAGGGAGAGCTTAGTTGAGTTATTTCGGTTTAAGATTCAGGAATTGGAAAGACATTTAACCAATCCTACGAAATCATCTCTTATAGAGTGCTCAAGTATCTTACGATTACTACTTTTGACTGATGAGTGTGGTCTTTTTGGTGAGCTTGCACGTAATATTCCAGATTTTCGCACAAGAAAGCGTGGAAGAGGAGTAGTTAAATTTAAGGCTCAAATACAAGCAGACTCTCACATACGAGACTTACCGTCGGGGGGATATGTTCATGCAGTAGTTGGGGGTGATGCGATACCTGAAAATAGTTCAAGGGTATATAATAGGGACGATTTTCTTAAGCTTCCAGTTATAGATGTTCGGCTTTTGGATGGCGAAGTAATAACTATGACCGTTAAGGATGTTATTAAATTTATTGCTAATAAATTAGGAGGCGTTCACGTTGATTATAGTTCTCATGAGGAAAAAAATCAGCTATTGTATAAACTTAATGATAAATACCAGCTACAGATTGCAGGATCTGTCGTATATTCTATTAAAGGTTTGTCCGAAATTGTTCTAGCAACTTGCAAGAGGGTAGATGAGAAGCTAGTTGAGTTGGGATATTAGCCTGTGCTTTAGTTCTAGCTACTAGCGACGGTTACAAGGGCGGTTTGCGCTATCAACTTTTTGACGCGTGCTAATATAATACATACAGCATCTCGACTTGGGTTCGTCCCCGTCCGCGGCTAAGAGATTATTGACATATTTGATAGAGTGCAAGAATATAGGGCTACACTTGACAAATTAACAGATATTTGATAATATAAAGCTTATGAATAAACAATCAAGTTATGAAACAGGGTCGGATACGCACGAACAGGATCAAGAAGCGAGCGCGGTATCAGTAATGTCCAGTATACTTGAATCATATAAAAGATCTTTGTATGCGGACGGTTGGAGTGATGACGATTTTGATACAGATGACGATCTAGGTGTTAGAACGCTAGCTGCTTATGTTGATTTTCTGAAAGAGCAAAAAGAACAAACAGTGCTTACGCCTCAGGAAAGGATTATAGTTGATGCCTATAGTGCGGTGGAACGGTATACAGACGCACTTACAGCTTACGACGAGGAGATAAAGTCTGTTGATCCGGAAGATCTTATGCCGGGTGGTTATGTTTACGAAGAGGCATCCGCTCAAAAAGATAAGGTAAAAGGCGTGCCTGGTAAAAGAAAAGAGTATTCTAACTGGTGTGAAACTATCAAGCGGATGGGTATTCTAAGCGATTACAAGTCACTTACTAGTGAAGGCTATAACGATGAGGACTTAGAGGATGAGTATTCATGTAATATACATCCGTCGGATAATGATTTATCAATTATTATGAGTGATTTAACGTCACCTCCACGGCGGGCAGATAGTAAGTATGTGGGTGAGAGTAGAAGCGGATATATAGCGGAATTGTTTGCTAATATCAGGCGAGAAACGATAAATATGAATAATGCAGCTAGATTGCACGAATTTATTGGCAGTACTGTACGCCGTCATAATATTGATGCTGAAAGAAACGAATCATCAAGACAGCAGAAAGCAGCCGCTGATCAGGCGCGAGAGGATGTTAATCAAGCGTTTACTGGTGGCGAAGAAGATAAAGAATCTATTATTATGCCTCAGGATTGGAAAGAGCGCCAAGATTTCGTAAAAGAATGGTTTGCTAATCATGATCCTAATCAAATCACACCCGACAATTTGGAGGTTGCACGTAAGTATTTTGCTGAAGAGATTGAAATGCAGGCTAGGAGTATGCGTAGAGCGAGAGAAAAACATCCTGATATGATTGCGGCTCGGTATGCTGCTAATATAGCAGGTATTTTTGGTACGGGCTTTACTATTGGCGGTGATTTCAGGCCAGTTGATGTAGTTGTCGTTAGAAAGTTACAAAAAGATGGAGTTGTTGGGGAAATTAATCCTGCTCAGTATGCTGCTTTAAGGATAGAGACTGTTGCAGAGGCTATCGGACTGGACGTCCATGATTTGACAGAAGACTATGGCAGTATATTTCAACGTGTTCCTGTATCCTCAAGAAGAGGCAGGTGATCTCATCTGTATATGATGAGAATACTGGCAATAATTTCCACCCACGGCAACGAATTATTAGGCCCAAATCTGCTGGCGTATATGCTCGCCAAACGGTCTAAACTGTTGGAAAATATGGAGTTCATCATGGCTAATCCGCGCGCTTACGCAAAGAATGTGCGCTATACTGAATCGGATCTAAATAGGAGCTACGGACTTGGTCTGGACACTTATGAGGGTCGGCGTGCGAAGATTATTGAGGAGCGGATTCGGTTACTGAAGCCGGAGTTGGTATTGGATTTTCATACGACCACTGCCGAGCAGCCAAATATTTTGATAACGGCAGATAAAGATAATGAAGTAGTGCGGAGGTTTATCAACTCTAGCGCCGTAAAGGACATTCTGGTGGTTAAGCCGCTTAATGATATCACGACGGTGGTGTCGAATTTCGCGGCTTATGAAGTTCCAAATTCGCATTTGAACGATGATTTGTATGAGCAAATATGCGCCGACATAGCAAGATATTTGGACGAGGAGACAGTTGACCAAGAGCGAACTTTTTATAAGATGACGGGGAAGATTTTACCTGAGGAAGAAAAGAGCGTAACTAGTCTTGAAAACTTTGTTTATAACGATGAGCTGCAGGCTATTCCGGCGTTCCTTGGCGAGGAAGCGTATAGACAGGACGGTACTTATGCTGGGTTTAGGCTGAAAGTGTTATAATTGTCTCTATGACAAAACTCACCAACGGGCATCTCGTAACGCAAGATTCAGCCGGAGTGACTCGCCACGATTACCTCTACCGAATTTCGCTCAAAGCTCTCATCTATAACGATGCTGGGCAGATTTTGGTCGTTAAGGAAATTAATCGGACTTATTGGGATTTGCCGGGCGGAGGCATGGATTATGATGAGGATTTTGAATCATCGCTGAAACGCGAGTTGTACGAAGAAGTCGGCTATAAGGGCAATTTGCGCTATCAACTGTTTGACGCATCAGAACAGATGTATATTGAGCGGCTTGATGCAAATCAAATCTGTTTTTATTGTTGCGTCTGGCCGGAGAACTTTGATTTTATACCAGGCGAAGAGGGTGATGAAATAATGTTTATTAATCCTGAGGAATTATTGCTTCAGAAGAGCGAGGTTGACGCGCCAGCTCGAGCGTATAGCGCGCATATGAAATGGCAGGAACTGCATAGCGAAATCGTGCGGTAAATATTGATTTGGTTTCGCTAATATTGCAATAAAATTATAATTTTGTTATAATATCTGCATGACAATCACTACAATTCAAAAAGTTATCAAGATTGGTTCAAGCCGCGGCGTGACGCTGCCGGCGCGGGATTTGCGGGCGCTGGGGATTCGCGATGGTGACGAGGTGCGATTAACGGTTGAGCAGGTAAAGCCGATTAAGCAGACAAATAAGCCGTCGCTTCGCCAGGATTATGATGATTTCAAAAAGCAGTATGGCGAAACGCTGAAAAACTTGGCAGACCGATGATTCGCTATCTGGAGATTGACGAAATTCTAGAGTTGCACTTTTGGATAATTGAGGATTTTGGCGGCTCGCATGGCGTACGCGATGAACTGGGGCTAAAGTCGCTGGCGGCTGCGCCGCAAACAGTTGTTTTTGGCGAGGAGCAATATGTGTCAGTTCACGAAAAGGCGGCGGTTTATTTGCGTAATTGTATAGCAGATCATATCTTTACCGATGGCAATAAGCGCACAGCGGTGACGATTGCTGGCATCTTTTTGACGAGAAATGGCTGGAGAATGACTGCGTCGGCTGTTGAACTAGAAAATTTCGCCGTCCGCGTCGCGACCAATCATCTCGATATTGATGCGATTGCTGATTGGCTGGAGCGTCATTCGCGGGACGTATCGATGGTTTGATAACAAGGAGTTTTAGTGGTAAATAGGGTTTCTATGAGGTTTCTTGCCGCCTGACAGAGATGATATACTAAAGCTTATGACTACTATCTATATCGCTCGCCACGGCCAGAATGAAGACAATGTGCGCGGGATTTTGAACGGCCATCGCGACCTGCCGCTGACTGATTTGGGACGCCAGCAAGCGCGGCAATTGGCGCGTCACATCAAGGATAGGGAACTGGTTTTTGACGCGGTGTACGCATCGCCGCTTGATCGAGCTTTCGAGACGGCAGCGATTGTAGCGACAGCGCTGGGCCTTGCCGAGCCGATAGTTCACGATGATTTAATCGAGCGTGATTTTGGCATTATGACTGGTAAGCCGGCCGCTGATATTGAGGAAATTTGTGCGCCGGACATCATCAAAGCAGAAAACGTGACCTATTTTTTGCATCCTGACGGCGCTGAGACTTTTCCTGAGTTATTGGCTCGCGGCCAGCGGGTGCTTGATTTCATGGCGCATCAACACCCAGATCAAACGGTGTTGTTGGCTTGCCATGGCGATATTGGCAAAATGATATATGCTGCGGCAACCAGCACGCCATGGCGGCAGGTCTTAACCGATTTTTACTTTGGTAATACGGATATTATCGGTCCAGTGGACGTGTCCTAAATGTGATATCATTTATATATGAGAGAAATTGAGATAAAAGTTAGGTTGCAAGATAAAGAAGGGCTGCTGGCTGTGCTGGCGGGTAAGGGCGTTGCTCTCGGCGAGCCAGTGCATCAACGCGATCAAGTATTTGGTCTGCCGGGAGAAGCTGGCGGCGATGGTAACACGGCGCCTTGGCTGCGGGTGCGTACCGAAACGCATGGACAGGGTGAAAATGAGACCAAGCGGACGTTATTTACTCTAAAACGATCAGTCACTGGGCAGTTGGATAGCATTGAGCGCGAAACAGAGGTTGGCGATCCAGACGTTATGATTGCTATAGTTAAGGAGTTAGGTTTCGTGCCGTTTTCGGACTTATCAAAGACTCGCCAGACTGGCAAACTGAATGATATAGAAGTATGTATCGACTCGGTGGAAGGCCTGGGCGACTTCATGGAACTAGAGCGATTAGCTGACGAGAATGCCGATCCTGCCGCGATAACCGATGATCTGTGGCGCATTATGGCGGAACTGGGTATCAGCCGTCAAGATGAGGTGACTGACGGCTATGACATTTTGATGAAAAAGTTGATGGCATAGTGTAATGACCGAACGCGTTTTGCCGAAAGGTGCTCGTCTGATTCCTCGGGAAGCAGATTGTGTTTTTAGAGGTAAGATTTATGGAGTACATCAATGGCTGCAAAAGATGCCTGATGGTAGCGTAAAAACTTTTGAAATGCTGCGCCGTCCAGATACTGTGATGGTCATTGCGCTTGATGAGGCTGGCAATGTGCTAGTAATCGACGAAAAGCAACCGGGTGGGATTGTCCGCAAGAACCATTTGCCAGTCGGCCGGGTTGATCCTAGCGACGAGTCGGTATTAGCAGCGGCACAGCGCGAATTGAGAGAAGAAACCGGCTGGACTTTTGCTGATTGGAGATTGCTAGATGTCGTGCAGATGGAGAAGAAAATCGAGTGGTTTACCTATTTGTTCCTGGCTACAGGAG
>CAJPNK010000008.1 GCA_905372095.1 Candidatus Saccharimonadota bacterium
GCCTGATCAATTCGCGGGTAAAGAACTCCAGCGTGTCACCGATAGCCAGCTGCAGTTTCTTCTGTGTCCGCAGACTCAGACCGCACATCTCGCCTTCGAATACTTCTTTGGCTTCCTGCTGCTGGCGCTGGACGTTAGCGACCTCTACCTCGGCAAGCTGCTCGCCGCCGCGCTTGACGCGCACTAGCAAATTCGGCGCTACTTTGCCGCTGATTACTTCACCGCCACAAATTACCTCGTCGCGCATCGTCCGGAAGACGCCTTTGACTTCTAATACGCCGACCTCCGTCTCGACCACCTCTGGCGACAGCAAAGCTTCCATATTTTTGCGGGCATCGTCTAGCAGTTCGTAAATCACTTTGTAAGTACGCACCCGCACGTGATCGCGGCTCGCCAAGCGCTTGACTGCTGGCGGTATTTCGACATTGAATCCGTAAATAATAGCATCCGAACTATCTGCCAAACGCACGTCGCTCTCGTTGATATTGCCGACACCGCTGCCAATAATTCGCAGGTCAATCGCGCCGCCAGTATCAACCAGCCGCAAGCTATCCATCACCGAGGCTAGCGAACCCTGCACGTCAGCCTTGACGATGACGTCGAACTCTTCGCTGTCGTGCTTTTGCGTCATCATTTTCAGCAAATCGGCACCAGTGACGTTGGTGCTGGCAGCTTGCCTTTCTGCTTCAATTTTAGCCTGCTCTACCTGGGCGCGAGCAGTCTTCTCATTCTTCACCACAGTGAAGACATCGCCAAACTGCGGCAATTCCTTGAATCCAGTGACTGTCACTGGCGTTGACGGACCAGCTAATTTTAGCGCCTCGCCGCGGAAATTAGCCAGTGTCCGCACCTTACCGTATGATGTGCCGGCAACTAGAAAATGACTCGGTTTCAGCTGGCCTTGCTCGACTAGCAGATTGACCACCGAACCGCGGCCCTTTTCCATGTGCGCCTCGATGACCAAACCCTCAGCCGGAACGTCAGTATCGGCTTTCAGCTCCTCCATATCAGCCACTAGCAGCACCATATCTAGCAATTTATCGATATTTTCGCCAGTTTTAGCGCTAATCGGCACCATAATCGTGTCGCCGCCCCATTCCTCTGGATTCAGCTGGTATTCGCTGGCTAATTGAGCTTTAACGCGGTCGATATTGGCACCCTCTTTATCAATTTTGTTGATAGCCACGACGATTTTAGCATTAGCATTGCGGGCAAATTTAATCGCTTCGACCGTTTGCGGCATCACGCCGTCGTCGGCAGCCACCACAATCACCACTACGTCGGTCAAAACCGCGCCGTGCTGGCGCAGCGCCGCAAAAGCCTCGTGTCCTGGCGTATCTAGCAAGGTGATTATGCGATCGCCGCGCTTGGTCTGATAAGCGCTGATATGCTGGGTAATGCCACCCGCTTCGCTAGCTACGGTTTTCATGCCGAGAATCGTATCTAGCAGCGTAGTTTTACCGTGGTCGACATGCCCCATCACTGCTACAATCGGCGGCCGCAGCGATGCCTTGGCAGACGGCTTGTGCAAATGTTGCACTGGCGCAGAATTAACTTCTTTTCGCTTCAACTGTACGGCAATTTTCAGCTCCTCGACGATAATTTGCGCCGTCTCGAAATCAATCCGCTGATTGATTGTCGCCACGATACCGTTTTTGAACAATTCACCGACAAGCTGCGTTACTGGCAGATTCAGAGCCTCGGCCAATTCTCCAACGGTAATAGAATCGGCAATCATCAGAACTTTCTCTGGCTGGCTCATATTTCTCCTTTCTACCCGCAGCTTATCGGGACAATTATCCGCTAGATGCGCGGGCTGTTACTTGGTTTTCTTTTTCTTGCCGCCCAAACTCAGACTAATTTTGCGGCCTTCGCGGTCAATGTCGAGAATTACGAATTCTTTGCGCTCGTTCAAGGTGAAGACCTTCTCGGGATCAACATCGTTGCCGCTGCCAAGCTCCGAGATATGCACCAACGCCTCGACAGCCGGGCTAATCTGGACAAAGGCGCCAAACGGCGTAATCCGCGTGACTGTACCTTCAACTTTTTGGCCTTTTTCGAGTTTCTCAACCTCGTCGAGCCACGGATCTTTGGTCAGCTGCTTGACACTCAAGCTCAAACGGTCTTTGTCAATCGAGATAATTTTAGCTTCAACCGACTGGCCGACTTTGACGTAATCATTCGGATTACCAACACGCTCCCAGCTGATTTCTGAAATGTGAATCAACCCTTCGATACCATCAACATTAACAAACGCGCCGAAATCTACTACACCCGTCACTACGCCTTTAACCGTATCGCCAACTTTCAGCGTAGCAAAACGTGCTGCCAAGCCGTCTTTGATAGCCTCTTTCTCGGAGAAAATCAATTTGTTAGTCTTGCGGTCGCAGTCCAAAATACGCACTTTCATCGGCCGGCTGACCAATGCATTCAAGCGGGCGAGAATTTCGTCCTTGTCGGCACTGCCAACGCGCGGATAATGCTCGGCGCTCAGCTGCGATACCGGCAAGAAGCCGCGTACACCCTCGTACTCGACCAGCAGTCCGCCGCGGTTCGCGTCGTACGGCGTAATCTCGACAATTTCAGCAGCATCAAAGTGAGCTTGAATTTCTTCCCAGCCGCGGTCTTTGGCTGCCTTGCGCAAACTCAGCAGGCTGTAGCCGTTATCAAGTTCTGAATCAATCACGCTTGCCGACACTTCGTCGCCGACATTCAATTGGCGGCCGAAACCGACCTCGCGGCGCGGTACGTAACCAATTCCTTGCGCGCCCAAATCTACTAATACTTCGTGTTTTCGCACGCTTAAAACGTGCCCAGTCACCATCTCGCCAGCAACTAGCTGTTTCGCATTGTCGCCCGCCAAGAGGTCGTCCATCGTAATCGTGGCCTTTGCCATAAATACGTCATCAGCAGATACCCAGGGTTCGGGTAAACTCTGCCAATTCTCCTTTCTTAAATTTAATATTTCTCGAGCAACACAAAACAATGCGCACTCAGCCACTTACCAGTATACCTTATCCGACCTCTAATGTCTAGATGAGACGGCGCGATTTGACGTAAGCAACCCCCAGCCCCAGCAAGCCGGCGCCAGCTACAACTGCCAGCACATCGTCAACCGGGCCAGTCTTTGGCAAGCTGCTGGCTTCATGGCCAGTTTTCGGCAGCTTGTTGTTAATAGCAGCAGACGAACCTGTTGCCGAGTTATTAGAGCCGCCAGAAACAGTGCTAGAAGCGCTGGAATTGGAGTTGGAATTGGAAGCCGGAGTCGAATTGTTAGAATTGCTGCTAGCAGAGGCGCTCGATGTGTCCGACGCGCTTTTTTGATCGCTCTGGCTGGCCGCGCCAGCGTTCGACTTCTGTGCTGGATCCGAGCTGTTGTTACTTTTGTTCTTGTCTTCTTGCTTTTTCAATGTATCAGCAAGCGAGTCTTTTTTCTTCTCGTCTTCCTTAGGCTTATTAGCTTCAGCATTGCTCTGGTTTGCATCTTTTTTTGGCGCTGGCGCAGTGTTACTGCCTTGCTCGTTTTGAGTCTTTTGGTCATTTTTGGCAGTTTCAGATTGAGACGTTTGCGCCGTTTGCTGCGTATCTGTCGAACTCAATTCGCCCGAATGGCGCACCATGTACACGCCGCCAACAAACGCCGCTGCTAGCGCCGTCCCCACCAGCACAAAACCAATCACTGAACCTTTCTCGCTACGATGTGCCACTTTATCGTTATCCTCTCATAATTACCTTACTTTTCTATATTATACACCTTTTCTGCAATAATATCAACTATACGCTATACTATCGTCTGTGATACGATAGATTCATGATAGTAACAATCGATACTGGCGGGACAAAGACGCTCGTCACCTCTTTTGCCGATAACGGGCACATGGGCAAACCGCTTAAATTTCCCACTCCCAAGGAGCCAAAAGCTTATGTCGCTGAACTAAAACGCGTAGTCCGCGAACGCTATTCAGACAAAAAAGTCGATGTTATAGTTATCGCTCTACCTGGTATTATCAAGAATGGCACTGCTGTATGGTGCCAAAACCTCGGCTGGGCAGATTTTCACGCTTCCCGCCTGCTGCGAGACCTGCTGCCAGGCGTGCCGGTGCTCATCGAAAACGATGCCAACCTAGCTGGGCTCGCCGAAACGCGGCTTTTACGAACAATCCCTAACTGTTCGCTTTATGTCACAGTTAGTACTGGCATCGGTACTGGCGTTTGCACTAACGGCTACATTGACCCGGGCATGCGCTACAGCGAAGCTGGCCGCGCGCTCGTCGAATATGGCGGCAAGATCCACTCGTGGGAAAGCTTTGCCTCTGGACGGGCCATTGTCGACGCTTATCACAAATTTGCTCGCGACATCACCAGCAAACGCACCTGGAAGAAAATCGCTGATCGCATTTCGCGCGGCTTTCTGGCCGTCATCCCGATAATTCAGCCTGACATTATCATCATTGGCGGTAGCGTCGGTACTTATTTTGAACGGTACGGCGATTACTTGCGCGATATTTTAACTTCGCATCTGCCGCCGCACATTCCATGTCCAAAGATTATTCAAGCGCGCCATCCCGAGGAAGCGGTTGTCTACGGATGCTATTACTATGGCAAAGATTACTTGGCTCTCGCAAAAAATAAGCGCTGACGCCGCCCGCCAGCCGCATCTCGAGCATCTCACCCTAGTACCGGGTGAGATATTTCGTTGGAATTATACCGCTTGTGCTATTACTTATAACCCTAACGACCCTCATGCCTGCCAGCGCTTGCTCCACGAATACGGGCATGCTCTGCTCAATCATTCTGGCTATTCACGCGACATTGAATTAATCGCTATGGAACGCGCCGCTTGGCAAAAAGCACTAGAAACCGCAGCTAAATTTTCAGTAGCAATTGATAGCGAATTAATTGAAGACGATATTGACACCTACCGCGACTGGCTGCATACCCGTTCGCAATGCCCGCATTGCCAGTCAACCGGCTTGCAGACCGGCCCGAACAAATATTCCTGCCTGACCTGCGGTGGTTCTTGGCGCGTCAATCAAGCTAAGCACTGCCAACTGCGACGTTATCTCAAATAAAATAAAAGCGTCTCTTGGATTGAGATGCTTTTATTTTTGTGGTCGCGGTCAACAGAACTGCGATTAGGCAGCTAATGTAACATCGTCCTGAGTCATCGCTGCTTTTGCTTTGCCGCGCCGGCTGATACGGCCGCCTTTGGCCCCAGCAATTCGCGCAAGCGCCGGGTTAGCTGCAAAACCGCCCGTGTGCCCGTTTTGGCCGCCTTTACGGCCAATTTTTGCATAAAAATTTGGGTCTTTGGCTAGATTTTTTTGAGCCGCTTTCTTGCCGCCAACTTTTGTTCCTGCCATATTGTTGTCTCCCGCCCGCTCCGGGCAATATTAAAAGGGCTCGCCTACCTCTGTAAGAGACAGGTAAACCCTCGCTTTATCTCACATACGTTATATGTACTCTTTTATATTAGCACAAACGAGACAAAATGTCAATGGTTACAAATTATGAAATTATGGTATAAAAACCATTGCGTTTATTCGTCTGGTGCGATATTATAGATATGCACCTGTTTGAACCTTCAAAACTACGAGGTTCACCACAAATACAATTCTCGTTTTCTGCGAGATCCGAGAATATAAAAATAACGCTCTCGAAAGAGCGTTATTTTGTTTATTGAGCTATCACGACACGCAGCAGCGATCTGGGAGCTTACCCGTCTCATAAAAACCTCCTAAGCGCCATCGGGACAATCTGTAGTTTTGCCGCTAACAGACAGCGGCACTAACGTCAGCCAAAAATAAAAACCACCCTTTCGGATGGTTTTTATATAACTCGGCACCGTGCTAGATTCCCACTTGCGCAGTATTATCGCCGCTGAGGAGCTTAACTTCTGTGTTCGGAATGAGAACAGGTGTTTCCTCC